>NZ_MJGW01000011.1:14144-61011 GCF_001865025.1 Plantibacter sp. MMLR14_011 | reverse complement strand
TGGTCCCGGGCCTTCGTCGTCCTGGTCGAGGCGTGGTCAGGGGCGAGCGAGGGCGGGCTCGTCCGCTGGCGCCGAGGCGGGCTCGTGTTGGGCCTGGAACGGCCACCAGCTCGGGAGCAGCTCGCCGATGACCTCGAGGAACGACGCGATGTCGCGTGGTGCAGGGGTGTCGAGCCAGACGCGGAACGCCGCGACGGAGCCCGCGGCGACGAAGTGCGCTGCCGATCGCGTGAACAGCTCGCGCTGCTCCTCGCTCAGACATTCGGCGTGGGGGAGGGTGATCGCCCCGCGCTCGAAGATCTCGAGCACCGTCGAGGTGAAGACGCGGTTGAGCATCGGCTGCAGACTCGCACCGATGAGGTCGTCGCCGAGACCGACGCGGTAGATGTCGGCGCGCTCGTCGATGTGGCGGAGCGCGGCGACTGTGGCGCTGGTGATCGCCGCCGGGGCGTCGTCCGCGGAGACGGTCGCCAGGTGGGTCATGCTCAGTTCCGTGAGCTCCTCGGCGAGGACCGATTCGAGCAGTTCGCACGGCGCCGCCGCGTGCTGGTAGAAGGTCGATCGGTTGATGCCGGCGCGTGCGGCGATCTCCGAGACGGAGATCTCGGAGGTGGGGCGTTCGGCGGCGAGTTGCAGGATCGTGCGCGCGAGCCGTGCCCGCGTCCGGCGTTGACGTGCATCCATGAGGGTCCTTCGCGTGGGTTCGGTGCGGCGGGCGCGAGCGCTGCCGATGCAATACTGGAGTTCAATATATAACATATTCTGCACGTGGTGTGGAGATGACGGTGGGCAAGGGGGTGCCGCCCAGCGTTTCGTGCCAGGCTGGTCCAATGACTGATGCGCATCCTCCCGGCGGCCCCCTCCGGGACGCCGGGGATGCCTGGGTCGAATCCGGGGACGGCCGCAAGTTCTGGGGGAGGTTCGGTGCAGCAGGACTCCTCGTGCACGATCGGGCGCGCGGCGTGCTGTTGCAGCACCGGGCCGGTTGGAGCCACTTCGGCGGCACCTGGGGCATCCCGGGAGGCGCGCGTCACCAGTTCGAAAGCGCTGTCGACGGTGCGGTCCGCGAGTCGCACGAGGAGGCGGGTGTCCCCGCCGAGTCGATCGAGCTGCGGTTCGACTCCGTGCTCGATCTCGGGTTCTGGTCGTACACGACGGTGATCGTCGAGGCGGTCGAGCCGTTCGAGCCCGTGGTGTCCGACCCGGAGAGCATCGCTCTCGCCTGGGTGCCGCTCGCCGAGGTCGAGACCTTGCCTCTGCACCCTGGCTTCGCCGATTCGTGGCCCGGCCTGCGGTCACAGCTCGAGCGCCGCGTCACGGTCGTCGTCGACGTCGCGAACGTCGTCGGCTCGCGACCCGACGGGTGGTGGAAGGACCGTGCGGGTGCCGCACAGCGGTTCGTCGCGCGCCTCGGCCGCCTCGCGCACGAGGGTCTCGACGCCCAGGCGCTCGACCTCGACTTCAACCGCTGGTGGCCGGCCTACGTCGCCGTCGTGGAAGGACAAGCCCGCGGCGTCCACACCGATGACAGCGTACGAGAGCCCGGGCACGAACTGCGGGTCGGCGTCTCGATCGTCGACGCGGCGGGGAGTGGCGACGACGCGATCGTGGACGTCGTCCGTGAACTCGACGGGGCGGTCGTCGTGGTCACCTCGGACCGCGGGTTGCGCGAACGCGTCGAGCGTCTGGGCGCGACGACGCGCGGCGCCGGCTGGCTGACGGAGCTGCTCGACGCAGTGGGCTGAGGGCCGCTGCAGTCGCTCCACAGGGGCCCGCAGCCCGTCGCCGCCGTGACGGGAGACCGCTTTCCTGCACGTCGCCTGGGCGTTCAGTAGGGTTGGTGGCATGACCCTGTTCATCATCGTCGGCGCCGTCGGTCTCGTGATCGTCCTCATCTCCCTGGTCTTCGGTGAGATCTTCGACTTCCTGGACGGGGCGGTCTCGGCCACCGCGTTGGGGAGCGCGTTCACCGTCTTCGGCGCCGTCGGCGCGATCGTGCTGGCGAACGGGTTGCCCGTCTGGTCCGCCTACGTCATCTCGGCCGTCATCGGTGTCCTCGTGCTCGTCGGCGTCCAGCTGATGATCCGGAGCTTCAAGCGTTCGGAGGACGGCACGCCGAGTTCACCGCTCGGTCTCTACGGGGTCGCCCGGTCGACCATCTCGGCGTCCTTCGGCGAGGTGAGCCTCGACGGCCCGCACGAGATCGAGACGCGCCTCGCGTTCTCCGACACGCGGATCGAAACGGGCAGCCGGATCCGCGTGGTCGAGCTCCAGGGTTCCCGCGTGAAGGTCGAACCCGCGTCGAGCGGAGCCGCTGCCGACACGCGGCCCTGATTCCATCCATCCACCAGCACGCCCTCGAGGGGAAGGCACCTGCCCCATGGACTTCATCACCACCAACATCACGGTGATCGCCGTGATCGCACTCGTCGTGGTGGCGCTCGCGATCGTCGCGTTCGTCGCCGGACGCATCAAGCGCGTGCCGCCGAACCAGGCGCTCGTCATCGTCGGTCGGGGGGCCGGCGCCAAGACGGGTGAGCCCGACGGCGGTCAGCGCGTCGTCATCGGTGGGCGGGTGTTCATCTGGCCGATCCTGCAGCAGGGCTTCCCGATCTCGCTCGAGCAGCGTCAGATCGGCATCGTCGTGGAGGGTGTCGACACCAACTTCATCAAGGTCGCCATCCAGGCGAGCGTGAACTTCAAGGTCTCCGGCACGCCGGAGGGTGTGCGCCGTGCCGCGCAGCGCTTCCTCTCCCAGCAGGGGTCGCTGACGCAGATCATCCAGCAGTCCCTCGAAGGGTCGCTGCGTTCCATCATCGGCAACATGCCGATCAAGGAGATCATCTCCAATCGCAACGCCCTGTCCGAAGCGGTGGTCGAGGCGACCAAGACGGATCTCGCCGAGCAGGGCCTCCAGGTCGACCTGCTGAACATCTCCGACATCTCGACGCCGGGCACCAACTACCTCGCCGACCTCGGGCGCGCGGAGAACGCGCTCGCCCGGCAGAACGCCGAGATCAAGGAGGCCGAGACCGCTCGTGCCTCCGAGTTCGCGCGGATCGAGGCGGCGGAGCAGGTCGCGGAGCGTCAGAAGGCGCTGAGCCTCAAGCAGGCGACGATCAAGGCGGAGACCGACCGCGCGAACGCCGAGGCCGAGGCCTCCGGTCAGCTGGCCACGGCGCAGCAGGACCGTCTGGTCGCGGAGCAGGAGCGTGAGGCGCTCGCCGAGAAGGCGAAGGTGGAGCAGGAACGCCTCGACATCGAGGTGCGCAAGCCGGCCGAGGCCGACGCCTACGCGACGGTCCAGCGCGCGCAGGCGGCCCGAGACGCAGCCAATGCCGCGACGGAGGCCGACGCGTTCAAGCGCAAGACCATCGCCGAGGCCAACAAGGTCGCGGCCGTGCAGGACGCCCAGGCCGCTGCGGAGTCCGTGCGCCTCGCCGGTACCGCTGAGCGCGACAAGCAGATCGCGCTGGCCGAGGGTATCCGCGCCCAGGGTGACGCGAAGGCGTCGGCCGTGGCCGCGGAGGGTCTGGCCGAGGCTGAGGCGATCGACGCGAAGGCGGAGGCGTTGAAGAAGTACGGTGAGGCCGGACTCGCGTCCGAGATCATCGCTCGTCTGCCTGAGATCACGCGCGCCGTGTCCGAGCCGCTCGGCAACATCTCGAACCTCACGGTCATCTCGACCGAGGGTGCGTCGGCCGTCACGAAGACGGTCGGCCAGGTCGTCAGCGAGGTGCCGAAGGTCGTCAAGGACATCACCGGGCTCGACCTGTCCGCCCTCCTGGGTGGGGTCGCCGGTGGCGCACTGGGGGAGAACCTCCAGCAGGCGATGTCCGACAACGCCGCTGCGGCCGCGAAGCGTCAGCCGAAGACGCCCGCGTCGCCCGACGCCGTCTGAGTCGTTCGATCCTCGGGAGCCGGTCGCCTTCGGGTGGCCGGCTCCTGGCGTTGTTCCACCGTTCCTCGGGCGATTCACCGGTGTCGGTTTGGAGCTTGTCAAGCAGTCCGGTCGCATCCCCGGTCGGGCATACGCGCCCGCCTAGGGTGGAGGCATGCGTGCGGTGCGCGCGGTGTCATCTGGAGGATCATCGTGGACCATCGAGGAAACACAGCCGAGCAGCGCGAGGGCGAGCAGTCGTCGGAGCCGACCGAGGCCGGAGAGGCACAGCGTCAGCGTCTGGCCGAACGGCCGTGGTTGTCGTCCTACGCCAGTGGCGTGCCAGCCGACATCGACGAGGTCACCGAGACGCTCGTCGACCTGCTCGACACCTCGGTCAAGCGTTTCGGTGATCGCATCGCCCTCGAGTTCTTCGGTGCGGAGACCAGCTACAGCGAGCTCGGCGAACAGGTCGCGCGAGCGGCCGAAGGGCTTCGCAAGCTCGGTGTGAAGCCGGGCGACCGCGTGGCCCTCGTGCTGCCGAACTGCCCGCAGCACGTCGTCGCGTTCTACGCGGCGCTCCGGCTCGGCGCGACGGTCATCGAGCACAACCCGCTCTACACGGCTCGGGAGCTGCGGCATCAGTTCGAGGACCACGGTGCGCACGTCGCGATCGTGTGGGACAAGGTCTACGACCTCGTCGCCGACCTCCCGGCCGACGTGATGCGCGGGCGGATCGTCTCGGTCGACATCACCCAGGCCCTGCCGTTGTCCAAGCGGCTGGCGCTCCGGCTGCCGGTGAGGCGTGCGCGCGAGTCGCGTGCGGCGATGACCGCGACACCGTCGGCGAAGCACGTGCTTCCGTGGGAGCGGCTGATCGGCGGACGGAAGCTGTCGAAGCGGGTCGTGCGTCCGACGCTCGACGACACCGCGCTCCTGCAGTACACGAGCGGGACGACGGGGGCGCCGAAGGGTGCCATCCTCACGCACCGCAACCTGCGGGCAAACGCGGCGCAGGGACGCGCCTGGGTGCCGGGCCTGAGCGAGGGTGGCGAGATCTTCTACGGCGTGCTGCCGCTCTTCCACGCCTATGGCATGACGCTGTGCCTGACGTTCGCGATGAGCATCGGGGCGCGGCTCGTGCTGTTCCCGAAGTTCGACCTGGAGCTGGTGCTCACGGCGGCGAAGAAGTCGCCGCCGACGTTCCTGCCGGCGGTGCCGCCCATCTACGACGCGTTGTCGCGTGCGTCGAGCCGCAAGGGCGTCGACCTGACGAGTGTGCGCTTTGCGATCTCCGGTGCGATGAGCCTGCCGGTGTCGACGGTGACGCGGTGGGAGGAGGCGACCGGCGGTCTGCTCGTCGAGGGCTACGGGATGACGGAGTCGTCGCCGGTGGCACTCGGCAACCCGATTGGTCCGTCGCGTCGGCCGGGCACTGTGGGAGTGCCGTTCCCGAGCACGGAGATCCGCGTCGTCGACCCCGAGAACCCGGCGGTGGATCGTGCGGCGGGGGAGTCGGGCGAGCTGCTGCTCCGTGGCCCGCAGGTCTTCCAGGGGTACTGGGGTCGTCCGGACGAGTCGCGCGAGGCGTTGCTCGAGGGTGGCTGGTTGCGGACCGGTGACATCGTGACGGTGTCGGCGGACGGCTTCGTGACCGTCATCGACCGGGTGAAGGAGCTCATCATCACCGGTGGGTTCAACGTGAGCCCGTCCGAGGTGGAGGAGACGCTCCTGTCGCACCCGGACGTCGAATCGGCCGCTGTGGTCGGCCTGCCGCGCGACTCCGGTGGCGAGGACGTGACGGCCGCGGTGGTCATGCGTGCCGGGACGGTGTTCGACGCCGGCTCGCTGCGCGACTACTGCCGGACCCGCCTCACGGCGTACAAGGTGCCCAAGCGGGTCGTGCAGCTCGACGAGCTGCCGACGTCGCTCATCGGCAAGGTGCTGCGACGCAAGGTGCGCGACCAGCTCGTCGCGGACCGCAAGGCCGAGTAGCGCTGCGGTCCCGTCGGGCACGTGCCCGTCCTCGCGGCACGTCATGCAAGGCGTGCCGCGGGTGCTTCGGCGTGCCGCAGTGGTCAGCCGCGGGACTCGGGGTGCAGCCAGTGGCGCACGACCGGGATGAGCAGTGACAGCGCGACGAAGGTGATGGCGCCGCCGATGACGGCGTCGTCGATCGGCGTGTTGCGGCTGACCTGGACGATGCCGGAGCCGATCGCGACGGGCAGGGCGGTGAGGGCCGCGACGCGGACCTCTTTCCAGTAGTGGCTGTAGCGCATGGGGTCCTCCATCGGGTGGCCGGATCGGTCCGTTCGTCCTGTCACGCGGGTGCGGACGAGTCACGGTAGCGTGCCCCGTCCGGGGGCGGGCAGGGGAGACCTCCCACCCGACGAGTGCGGCCTGTCCGAGGCTTGTCTGGGCCGATCTGCCGTCCCCGGAGTCGTGTCACGGAGCGCTCTCGGAATCCGCTAGACTGTTCGAGTTGTCTTCTCCGCCCGCGGGGATGGCATCGGGCTGTGGCGCAGCTTGGTAGCGCACTTGACTGGGGGTCAAGGGGTCGCAGGTTCAAATCCTGTCAGCCCGACCATGAAGTCCCGGAAACCATCTGGTTTCCGGGACTTTTTCCGTTGGTCCGCACCCCGCCCGGCGCTCAGGACCGCTCGTCGAACGCCCTGCGGCTCGCCTCGATCGTCGGGACGTGCTCACCGGCCCACTCGGCGAGCGCCACCGCGTGCGGGATGAGCGATTCGGCGAGGTCGGTCAGCTCGTACTCGACCCGTGGCGGCACTTCGGCGAAGGTGGTGCGGGTGACGAGGCCGTCACGTTCCAGGTTCCTGAGGGTGAGGGTGAGCATGCGTCGGGAGATGCCCGGGATGCGCTGCTCGAGCTCGGTGAACCGGAACGGGCCGTCATGGAGCGTCGCGATGAGGAGGAGCGCCCACTTGTCGGCGATGCGGTCGAGCAGTGAGCGGATGGCCTTGCCCTGGTCGCCCCGGACGGAACACAGCCTCTGGTAGCGGAACACGGCACCCCTCGCGGCTCGGTCACACGCGTGTGCCTTTTGTACGCCGGTCCGATCCGGTCCACACTTGCGTTGGTTACCTATCGTAACCATCAACGCACACACGCACTCGGAGGTTGCACATGGTCATCGCCTACTGGATCGTCGCAGGACTGCTCGCGGTCCTGTACCTGTACTCGGGCGGCATGAAGCTCGTGCGCTCGGCGAATCAGTTGCGCCCCATGATGGCCTGGGTCGACACCATGCCGCTGTGGACCGTCCGCGTGATCGGCGCCCTCGAGATCCTGGGCGTGGTCGGCCTCATCCTGCCACCGCTCGTGGGCGTCCTCACCTGGTTGACCGTCGCGGCCGCGGTCGGCCTCGTCCTCGTGCAGATCGGTGGCATCACCGTTCACGTGCGTCGCGGCGAGTTCCGGGTCCTCGGGCTGAACGCCGCCCTGCTCGTGCTCGCCGCCGTCGAGATCTGGCTGGCGACGATCTGGCTGTAGCGGTGGCGGATCGGTGCCTGCCTCGTCAGCCGACTCAGGGCACGAGCACGACGCGCCCGAACACGTCCCCGGCGTCCATGAGACGGTGCGCCTCGGCTGCATCGCTCAGCGGCAGGGTGTCGTGGATCACCGGCGAGAGCGCGCCTCGGACGGCGTCGTCGAACACCTCGGCTCGCACCCGGGCGAGTTCCTCGCGCGGCACGGTGTCGAGGCTCAGCGTTCCGAAGGTGATCGATCGGCGGAAGCCGGCCAGCAGCGCCGTGCCGAAGTCGGCAGGCGGGAACCCGCCCACCACGCCCACGGCGATCAGGCGGCCGTTCGGCGAGAGCCGCTCGATGAACCGGGGGAGGTCGGGGCCGCCGACGATGTCGAGGATGACGTCGAACTCCACCGGGGCGTCCTCATCGCCCGCGCCGGAGCGGTCGAGCACGTGGGTTGCACCGAACGCCCGCAGTCGCTCCCCGCGTTCCGGGGACGACGTGGTGACGGCGATGACCCCGGCGCCGGCACGAGCGGCCAGCTCGACGCCGGCCAGGCCGATACTCCCGGCGGCGCCGCGCACGAGGACGGATTCGCCCTCGGTCAGGCGAGCGCGTTCGAGCGCGAAGTGCGCGACCGGGAACGCGCTGCCCAGCGTGACCGCCTGGACGGACGTCAGGTCGGACGGCAGCTCGACGATCTCGTCGGCGCGCGCGGTCACGTACTCGGCGTACGCACCCGAGGTCCCCGTGAACGCCCAGACCCGTCGACCGACCCACGCGGGATCGACGTCCGGCCCGGTCGCGGTGATGACGCCAGCGGCTTCACTCCCCGGGATCATCCCCGAGTCGCGAGCGGCTTGGGCGATCCCTCCCCGGCGGATCACGACGTCGACCCCGCCGACGCCGGCGGCCTCCGTTCGAACGAGGACCTCACCGGCCCCGGGCGTGGGGACGGGCAGGTCCGTCACCTCCATTCCACTCGGGTCGCCGAAGGTGCGGATGATCACTGCGCGCATGGGTGCACTCCGTTTCACGGCGGGGGATCTGACCCGCCTCCCGAAACGTAACGGACGCACCCGTCCACTTGAGTAATGTGAGACACATGTCCGCGACACTGCCTCAGAACCTGCGTTCCGACGCGCAGGAGAACCGTGACCGCGTCCTCGCCGCAGCCCGCGATCTGTTCGGGACGGACGGCCTCCACGTGACGATGCGGGAGATCGCCCGCCGAGCCGGTGTCGGGCCGGCCACCCTCTACCGACGGTTCCCGACCAAAGCCGATCTCGTCAGGGCCGCCTTCGTGGACGAGCTCGGCGCCTGCCGCTCGATCGTGGTCGACGCCCTCGCGGACGCAGACCCCTGGCGTGCCTTCCGCGGCATCATCGAGGAGGTCCTGGTCCTCAACGCCCGCAACCAGGGGTTCACGGACGCGTTCCTCGCCGCCTACCCGGATGCCGTCGACTTCCGGACCCAGCGCGAACAGGCCGTGCGCGCGATCACCACCGTCGCTCGTCGCGCCATCGACGCCGGCGCGCTGCGCGCGGACTTCGTCCTCGACGACTTCCTCGTGGTCCTGCTCGCGGCTCGCGGACTCTCACGTACGACGGAGACGGAGCGCGTCCGAGCTGCACGACGCTACGCCGCACTCGTGATCGACGGCCTGCGTGCGTCAGACCGGCACGAAGCGCTCCCGCCAGCGCCGCGACTCATGTCGAGCGTCATCCCGGCGTAGCCGGCAGGTGCAGGTTCACGATCCGACGCGTTCACCGGCGTCAGTGGTGATCGGGGTGAAGACGTTGACGAGGTTGCCGTCGGGGTCGCGGAACAGCAGCGACCGGTTGCCCCACGGCATGTCCGTCGGTTCGTTCACGAACGTCTCCACGACGCCCTGCAGCCTCGTGTAGACCGCGTCGACGTCCTCGACGAGTAGATCGAGGATGACGGATCGGTTGGCTCGCGGTGCGGCGGCGTCCTCGCCCAACAGCGGGATGGTCGCCGAACTGGCGATGGCGAGCGTGCCGGTGTCGGTGCGCACCTCGGCGAACAACGGGTGCAATCGTGCCGCGGTCGCACCGGTGACCCGTTCGTAGAACGCGACCAGGGTGTCGACGTCGTCGGTGATGATCCGGGTGGCTGCGAGGTGCATGCGTGTCTCCTTGGCTGGTGGTCTTCCCCCACAGGTGCGGGGCGGTGACGACGATAGAGCCAATACCGGACTGTTTTCGCCCGGTATTCTCATGAGATGGGACATGCCGGCTCGCCGACTGCTCGAGCGCTGCAATTGCTCGAGCTGCTGCAGTCCGCGGAGATCCGCAGCGTGCCAGAGCTCGCCGAGCGGTTGGGCGTGGACGAACGGACCGTGCGCCGCTCCGTGCAGCGTCTCGTGGATATGGATGTCCCGATCGAGTCGGTGCGCGGTCGCTACGGCGGGTACCGCCTCGCCGTCGGCCGACGGGTGTCGCCGATCATGCTCACTGACGAGGAAGCGGTCGCCGTCTTCCTCGGCCTGAGTGAAGCCCAGTCGTCCTCGGACTCCCCGGATCTCGCAGCGCAGATCGCCCTCGCGAAGATCCGACGATCCCTCCCGGCCGTATCCGTGGACCGCCTCGAGGCGGTCCTGCAGGCCGCAGCACGGAGGCCGAAGCGCCACGACGTGCCCGACGCGGGCGTCCTGCTCACCGTGTCGGACGCGATCCGAGCGAGACGCCCCGTGGAACTGCGCTACTGCGACGCGGAGGACACGCCCTCGCGTCGCACGGTGCATCCGTTCGACCTGCTCGTCCATGCCAGTCGTTGGTACCTGGACGCGTTCGACGTCGAGCGAGCGGAGGAGCGCACCTTCCGGGTCGACCGCATCCGATCGGCGCGGACGCTGCCCGGCGTCGTCTCGGGCCCGGGTGCTCGAGCGGAGCGCCCTCCACTCGTCGATCGCTTCGCGGGGGCGGACTACCGATGGCACGTCCGGTTGCGCATCCAGGCGAGCGTCCCGCAGATCCGGGCCCACTTCCCGGAGAGCGTGGCCGTCGTGGAGTCGATCGATGACGCACCCACCTGGCATCGGGTCTCGATCCGAGCCAAACGCCTCGACTGGCTTCCAGCGGTGATCGCCGGGCTGGGGGATCATGCGGTGATCGTCGACGAACCCGAGGATCTCCGCGAACTCCTCCACGCGACAGCGACGCGGATGCTCCGCATCGCACGCGGCGCGGATGGGACGCCTCCGCTCCCGTAGGGCGCGACCATGCGAATCACGTCGAAGCACGCCGCTGGTCGCCCGGGGTGGCGGTGACTGTTACGGGTTCCAGCGGGCGTGCTCGGAGCGCCGGCCGTCCGACCAGCGCCCAGCCGCCGCGTCACCGTCCGATGAGCCGCTCGGATTCGTCCCAGAGGCGACGGGCGTCGTCCAGGTTCCGCATCGGCGGCCAGAGTGCCGGGAGGAGCGCGGGTCGGCCACCCATCGTGCGGACCGGGCCGTAGAACTCGTCGCCTCGCGCGGTCGGTGCCGTCGCGGCCATGAGCGCGGGCTGAGCGGCGCTCGACACCGTGCCTGCGACGCCGAGGCGTGAGAGCAGGCGGACCACACGACGGGCTCCGGTGTCGCGCTGTCGGCCCATGCCCGGCTGGGCGGCCAACAGGTTGGTGGGGGAGACGCCGGGGTGCGACAGATTGCTGGAGACACCCCAGCCGCCGGCTCGGCTCCGAGCATCGAGTTCGCGGGCGAACAATGCCACGGCGATCTTGGACTGCTGATAGGCCCGCATCCCGTCGTAGGTGCTCTTCCAGTCGAGGTCGTCCCAGTTGATCGATCCGCTCCGGGCGGCGATGCTCGTCTGGTGCGTGACGCGCGCTCCACCGGCCTTGAGCAGCGGTAGCAGACCAAGGGTCAGCGCGAAGTGGCCGAGGTGGTTGACACCGAACTGCAGCTCGAAGCCGTCCCGCGTCTCCTGCCGCTCGGGCGGCGTCATCACGCCGGCGTTGTTGATGAGCAGGTCGATCGCGCGGTCCTCGGCGGTGAGCTGCTCGACGAGCGCTGTGACGGAATCCAGGGAGGCGAGGTCCAGACTGCGGACCGACACCGTCGCGCCGGGAACCGCTGCACGGATGCCGTCGGCGACGTGCGCGCCCTTCGTGGTCGAGCGCACGGGCAGGACGACCTCGGCACCCGCCCGGGCGAGCTCGGTCGCGATGACCCGTCCGAGGCCGTCGCTCGCGCCGGTGACGACGGCGAACGACCCGGTCAGGTCGGGGATGGTGAACGCGGGTGTTCTTGGCATGGTCGTTCCTTCGTCGTGGGTGTCGCCGTGGTCCGGCGTGTGGGAACCACTCTCGACGGTCGGTTTCGGCCGGTCCAGGACCGGCTCATCCACTGATCGGCGATCCGTGGCTGGCACCGCTCTCGCACGATAGAAAGGAGGTCCACGGACCGCTGCACGACGAGGAGACGCGACATGATCGATCGGCACGGCCTGGCGACCTTCCTCAGCCACCGTCGGCACCAGCTGCAGCCGGAGGACGTCGGGCTTCCGCGCGGTCCGCGGCGACGGACGGACGGCCTCCGCCGGGAGGAGGTCGCGGCGCTCTGCAACATGTCGACCGACTACTACGCGCGGCTCGAGCGAGGCGTCGGGCCTCAGCCGTCCGAGCAGATGATCGCGGCGATCGCGCAGGGCCTGCGCCTCTCCCTCGACGAACGGGACCACGTCTTCCGGTTGGCCGGGCGCACGCCTCCCGCGCGTGGAGCGCACGGCGACCACGTCGGCCCAGGTCTGTTGCGGATCCTCGACCGCCTGCAGGACACCCCCGCCGAGATCATCAACGAACTCGGCGAGACGCTTCGCCAGACCCCGATGTCCGTCGCACTCAACGGCGACGCCTCCCGGTTCACCGGGGACGACCGGAGCCTGGGCTACCGGTGGTTCACCGACCCGACCGCGAGCGCGGCCTACGCGCCCGCCGATCGCCTGCTGCTCTCGCGCGTGTACGCCGCTGGGCTCCGCGAGGTCGTCACGATGCGCGGTCCCGGATCGCGTGCGGAACGACTCGCGAACGCACTGCTGGAACGGAGCGAGGACTTCCGCGAGTTGTGGGCCGCGCAGGAGGTCGGTCTCCGGCCGACGGAGGTCAAGCGGTTCCTCCACCCCGAGGTCGGCGAGCTGGAACTGCACTGCCAGACGCTGCTGGACCCCGGGCAGTCACACCGGCTGCTCGTCTACACGGCCGAGCCCGGGAGTGAGAGCGCCGAGAAACTCCGACTCCTCGCCGTCATCGGCGCGCAGACCCTGCCAAGCGGGCCGGCCGTCTCCTGAGCACGACGCCGGGGTTCGCCGGTCCCAGCACGCCCGGAGCCCTTCGGCAAGCCCCACCGCGGATGGGGACGCCTACCCGGCCTCCCGGCTACAGTGCGAGCCAAGCACCACCACGTCTCGTGCTTCGCGGGACGGGCACGCACATCGAAGGAGAGCACCCCATGTCAGACCTCCGAATCGCCATCATCCTCGGCAGCACCCGCCCCGGCCGAAACGGCAAGGCAGTCGCCGACTGGGTCGTCGAGCAAGCCGCCGGTCGGAGCGCGAGCTACGAGCTCATCGACCTGCTCGACCACCCGCTGCCTCTCCTCGACGAGCCGACGCCGCCGTCGTTCGGGGCATACGAGAACGAGCACACGAAGGCCTGGGCGGCGACGATCGCGCCCTACGACGGGTTCGTCTTCGTCACGCCCGAATACAACCACTCCACGTCCGCCGTCCTGAAGAACGCCATCGACTACCTGTACGCCGAGTGGAACAACAAGGCCGCCGCGTTCGTGGCGTGGGGGAGCCTCGGCGGTGCCCGCGCGATCGAACACCTTCGCGGCATCAGCGCGGAACTGCAGATCGCGGATGTACGGCAGCAGCTGAGTTTCTCGCTCTTCACCGACTTCGAGGACTTCAGCACCTTCACGCCCGGGCCCCAGCACACCGAAGCCGCCGGGGTGCTGTTCGACCAGCTCGAGGCGTGGGCAGGCGCGCTGAAGCCGCTGCGCGCCTGATCGAAGGATCGAACGCTCGGCGATTCCGCCTCCCTCGTCGGCCCGAGGTCAATGGGTCAACGCCGGCGGGCTCCTGAGACCGGCGGTCGGCGCCTGGGTGTCCGCTCAGCCCGTCGGCTTCCTACGCGCCCGGGAACGGGCGCAGCTCGAGGCGGCCGTTGCGGGCCATCGGGTGGCGGGCGGCGATGTCGATCGCCTCATCGAGGTCGGCGCATTCGAGGATGTCGAAGCCCCAGAGCGTGTCGGTCGCTCCCGGGATCGGTCCGTTGGTGACGAGTCGCTCACCGGCGCGCACACGGACGCCGCGCGCCTCGCTCGGATCCAGCACGTCGCCGAGAAGACGACGCCCCGTCGTGTCCAGCTCCTGGACCCCGTGGTCGACGTCCGCGTCATCGGCTGGCTCGTCGGGCACGGGGTCCGTGAGGACGAACATCATGAATCGCATACGTTTCCTCTCCTTCGACGCTCGCGAGAGCGCACTCGTGGTCGTCATCGGACCGGGTCGACGACCGGTACTGCGCTCTCGTCGCGCCAGAGGGTCTCGATGGGAATCGACCGACCGAGGACGCGCTCGGCGGCCCGGTGGCCGGAGTGCAGGGCCGCTGTGACGGTCGCCGGGTCGTCGGTCCACGTCGCCTCACCCGCGAGGTGGAGGACGTCGCCGACCGGGGTCGCGAGGGCGTCGTGGTCCGCGGTCGTCGAGCCGACGGTCATGTAGGCGTAGGACCCGCGGGAGAACGGGTCGTCCTGCCACCGGGTGACGTGCACCTCCGTCGGCTCCTCGACACGGTCGCCGTACAGACGCCGCAGTTGGTCGAGGATCGACTCCACGACGCGCGACTCGTCCCAGTCCCGGATCTCCACGGCCGTCGGGCCGGCGGCGAACGTCAGCAGGGTCGGGGCGCCGTGCGCCGTCGTCAGGTCGTACCAGGAGTGCCACCGGCGACCCTCCGGCCCCTGTTGGCGGATCGCGTACACGTCGTCGTCCCAGAACCGCCGCTCGAACCGGAGGAACACCTTCTCGAACGCGTTCATCCGCAACCGGGAGAGCGCCCCGGCGACCGGCTCCGGCAGCGGGGGATCGATCGCGAACTCTTTCGACTGCAGGACCCCGACGGGCACCGTCACCACCACCGAGCCCGCGCGCAGCACCACCTCGCCCGTCGGTCCCTGTGCGGAGACCTCGACGCCGTCCGTGGACCACCGCACATTCGTCACCACGTGCTCCAGGCGCACGTCGAGCCCCTCGGCCAGCCGTCGCGGGAGCACGTCGTAGCCGTCGGGGAACACGACCTCGTCACCGTCGATCGCGTCGTCGTCGAGCCCGTGCGCCGCGAGGTCCTCGATCCACGCGCCGTACTGCTCCTCCGAACGATGCTCCAGGTACTCACGGACCCGCTGCACCCGCTCGGTTTCCCACGCCTGCAGGGCGAGTGCCGCCTCGGTCACGTCACGGTACGACGCGTCCGGAGCAGACTCGGCGACGACACCGAGCAGCGTCGCATCGAGGGCATGGACGTCCTCGGCGAAACCGCGAGCCTCGGCGTCCGACAGGCGCCTGCCGTCGGGACCGTAGTACGCGATCGGTCGGCTGTCCGGCTGGTAACCACCGACGGTGAACTCGACCGTCCGCATCCCGAACGCCTCTGCCGCCGCGGCGACCGCGCTGTCATCGACACCGTGCACCCATGAGGCGCCGAGATCGGTCACCCGGCCGTCGCGACGTTCGGTCGACACCCGCCCGCCGACCCGGTCGCGGGCCTCGACGACGACCACCGCGCGTCCGGCGGCCGCGAGCAACCGTGCGGCGACGAGCCCCGCGACGCCGGCACCGACGACGACCGTGTCGAAGCGGGTGTCTGCTTCGGGCCGCTGCGCCGATGCCTCGTCCAACGCGCTCATCGCGGGTCGCCCATGTCGCCGGTGGCCGGTGTGCCGTCGATCCGTTCGTAGCGAAGGTGGACGGTCCCGGCGGGGGAAGTGGTCGCGGGGCCGAGCAGGCGCAGTGTGGACGGGACCGTGCCGGTCGCGAAGACGCGCTTCCCGGTGCCGAGCGTGATCGGGTACACCCAGAGGTTCAGCTGATCGAAGAGCGCGTCGGCCAGCAGGGTCTGCACGAGGTCGAGGCTGCCGATGACGTGGATCTGTGAGTGACGCTCGCGAAGAGCTCGAACGGCCTGGGGGAGGTCCGGTCCGAGCTGCGTCGAGTTCGCCCACCCCAGCTCCTGCGGCTCGCGTGATGCGACGTACTTCGGCAGTCGGTTGAAGAGCCTCGCGATGCCGTCGTCCTGGCCACCCTCCTGGTGCGGCCAGTACCCGGCGAAGATGTCGTAGGTCCGGCGCCCGAGCAGGAGGGCGTCCATACCCACCATGCCGGCGTCGATCTGCTCCCCGTCGACCTCGTCGATGAGCGGCGCCTGCCAGCCACCGAACGCGAACCCGTCGCTGGGGTCCTCCTCGGGCCCGCCGGGTGCCTGCGCGACGCCGTCGAGGGTCATGAAGAGGTCGATGTGGATGCGTCCCATGTCCTGCTCCGATCTGCTGCACTCACGATCCACCGGCGGGCAGGCGGTGTCAACGCCTGTCGGCTGGGAACGCCCTGCCGAAAGGGCGCCGGTCGCGCCCCGGGCGAGTAGCGTTCGGAGTGGATCCGCTTGCGCACACCAGTGCACGGGCAGGACGTCGTTCGACAGATGAGAGGCATCACACCATGACCGATCTGGACACCATCCCCGTCACCACCCTCGACGGCCGGGACACGACCCTCGCGGAGTGGGACGGGAAGGCCAAACTCGTGGTCAACGTCGCGAGCCGCTGCGGCCTCGCACCGCAGTACGAGAAGCTCGAGGCACTCCAGAAGCAGTACGCCGACCGCGGCTTCACGGTGATCGGGTTCCCGAGCAACCAGTTCCTGCAGGAGCTCGGCGACAACGAGAAGATCGCCGAGTACTGCTCGGCCACCTGGGGCGTCACCTTCCCGATGATGGACAAGGTGAAGGTCAACGGCCGCAACCGGCACCCGCTCTACCAGGAGCTCGTGAAGACCGCCGACGCGAACGGCAAGGCGGGCAACGTCAAGTGGAACTTCGAGAAGTTCCTCATCGCGCCCGACGGGACCGTTCACCGCTTCCGTCCGACGACCGAGCCGGACGCCCCCGAGGTCATCGCCGCGATCGAGGAGAGCCTTCCCGCGTGACGCCGAGACGGCCGGGAGCGCTCACCGGTAGGTGACTCCGGTGAGCGCCTCGGCCGTCTTCCAGAGCTCGGCGGCGACGTGCTCGTCGCGGGCCGCCGAGGTCCGGCCGACCGGCTTCGGACCACCACGCATCTCCCCGAAGCCGCTCGGACCGTAGTAGCCGCCGGGCTCGACGTCGGGCGAGGTCGCCGCATACAGCGTCGGAAGTGCACCCATGTCCGCGCTCTGACCGAGGAGCCGAGTTCCCCATGCGAGGAGCGGACCCTGCGCGGACTCGGTGTGCGACTGGAGCTCGGTCGACGCGAAGCCGGGGTGCGCGGCCACGGACAGCACCGAGGACCCCTCCGCCGTGAGGCGTCGCTGCAACTCGGCCGAGAACATCAGGTCGGCGAGCTTCGACTGGCCGTAGGCCGACCAGCGTCGATACGTCCGGTTGCGCCAGTTGAGATCGGCCAAATCGATCTTGCCGGCCCGGTGCGCGGCACTCGACAGCGTCACGACCCGCGTGGTGATGCGGTCGATCAGGAGGCCGGTGAGTGCGAAGGGCCCGAGGAAGTTCGTGCCGATCTGCATCTCGAAGCCGTCGGTCGTGCGGCGTTCGGGGACCGCCATGACGCCCGCGTTGTTGATCAGTACGTCGACCCGCTCGACCCCGTCGGCGAATCGACGGACGGACGCCAGGTCGGCGAGATCCAGTTGCCGCACCTCGACGTCGCCGGTCATCGTCGCCGCCGCCCGCGCGCCCTTCTCGGTGTCGCGGCAGGCGAGGATCACGGCGGCACCGCGGGCGGCGAGCTCGCGGGCCGTCACCGCGCCGATCCCGCTGTTCGCACCGGTCACGATCGCGACGCGGCCATGCTGGTCGGGGATGTCTGCTGCGGTCCAGGGGCTCATGAGGGCGACGTTACGCCATCACGATCTTCCGATTACACATATCGTTCACAGCTTCACCGATATATCGTTGAGCATCGTTCACGTACGACGGAGGAGAGCAATCATGGGTGGATTCCCAAGCGGTGGCGCAGGATTCGGTGGCGCAGGGTTCGGTAACGGTGGAGGCTTCGGCAGCGGAGCCGGCTTCGGGACCGACGGCATGTGGCAGATGATGGAACAGCTGCGTTCGAAGTTCGAGAAGAGCGCCGGCTCCCGTGTCGGCCGCGGCGACGTCCGCTCCGCCGTGCTGGCCCTCCTGGCCGAGCAGCCGATGCACGGCTACCAGATCATCCGCGAGATCGAAGAGCGCAGCGGCGGCTCCTGGAAGCCCAGCGCAGGCTCGGTGTACCCGACGCTGCAGCTCCTCTCCGACGAGGGCATCATCACGGCCGAGGAGTCGGGCGGTCGCAAGACCTACGCGCTGACCGAAGCCGGTCGCGACGAGGTCGCCGAGTCCGGGGCGTCCGCTCCGTGGCAGAACGCCGACTCGTCCGACCACCCCGGCTTCACCGCCCTGCCGAAGGCCGGTGTCGAGCTGGCCCAGGCCGCAGCCCAGGTCGGCCGCACCGGAACGCCCGAGCAGGTCCAGCAGGCCGTCGCCATCCTCGACGACGCTCGCAAGCGCCTCTACGCGATCCTCGCCCAGGACTGACCGAGTGTCGTCGACCGGCGGGACGCCCAGCGACACGGCGTCCCGTTTCGGCGAGCTCCCCTTGAGCGGGCGGGCCGGCGTTCCAGCCGGTCCGCCCGCTCATGGGCGTGCCCGGTACCGTCGCATCCTCCGCTTCGCGAGCTGGCACCTGGCCGCCGCCTGGTGGTTCGAGATCGTCCTGCCGCGGTTCGGACTCATCAAACTGACGGAGCGGACCCGCACTCGCCGCATGCAGAAGTTCGCACGACGCTTCCACGTGCTCGCCGTCGACCTCGGCGGCCTCATGATCAAGGTGGGCCAGTTCATGTCGTCGCGCCTCGACGTGCTCCCGCCGGAGATCACGAAGGAGCTCGAAGGCCTGCAGGACGAGGTCCCGCCCGTCGCCTTCCCTCGCATCCGCGCGCTCGCCGAGTCGGAACTCCGCGTGCCGCTCTCGCAGGTCTTCGCCGGCATCGACGAACGTCCCGTGGCAGCAGCCTCGCTCGGACAAGCGCACCGCGCCATGCTCGCGCCGGCGCTCGCTGCCGACACCGGGCTCGACGCCGTCGTGCTCAAGGTCCAGCGGCCGGGCATCGACGAGATCGTCGCAGTCGACCTCGCCGCCCTCCGCAAGGTGGGCGGCTGGCTGCGCCGTGTCCGGCTCGTCTCCGACCGCGTCGACATGCCCGCACTCGTCGAGGAGTTCGCCGCGACGAGCCTCGAAGAGATCGACTACCTCCATGAGGCCGCGAGTTCCGAGCGGTTCGCCGTCGATTTCGCCGGGGACGACCGCGTCTCCGTGCCCGCGGTGGTGTGGGAGCGAACGACCCAGCGCGTCCTGACGCTCGAAGACGTCACCGCCATCAAGATCACCGACGCGGACGCCCTGCGCGCCGCCGGCATCGACCCGGTCGACGTGGCACCCGTGTTCGCAGCCGTCATGTTCGACCAGCTCTTCACCAACGGCTTCTTCCACGCCGACCCGCATCCCGGCAACATCTTCGTGACGCCCGTCGACGCCGCCCCGGGGGAGCGACCCTGGAAGCTGACGTTCATCGACTTCGGGATGATGGGCGAGGTTCCACCGAACACGAGGCGCGGCCTCCGGAAGCTCCTCATCGCCGCCGCATCGCGCGACGGCAAGGGCCTGGTCGACGCGATCCGCGACCTCGGCGTCCTCCTGCCCTCGGCCGACACGACCGAGCTCGAGCGGGCCATGACCGCACTGTTCGGACGCTTCGGCGGCATGGGGTTCGCAGAACTGCGCGACGTCGACCCGAAGGAGTTCCGAGACTTCGGCAACCAGTTCAGCGAGGTCATCCGCACGCTGCCGTTCCAGCTGCCCGAGAACTTCCTGCTCATCATCCGTGCGATCTCGCTCACCTCCGGTGTCTGCAGTGCCCTCGATCCCGAGTTCAACCTCTGGGACTCCGTCGAGCCCTACGCCGCGCAGCTGCTCCGTGACGAACGCGGCAACGTCGTCCAGGACTTCGGTCGCGAGGCACTCGACATCGCCACGGTCGCCGTCCGCCTGCCGAAGCGTCTCGACGCGGTCATCACGCGGGTGGAAGCCGGCGCGGTCGCGACCACCAACCCGAGACTGGAACAGCGGATCGCGCGGCTCGACCGCACGACGGGCCGGGTCGTCTCCGCCGTGCTGTTCGCCGCGCTCCTCGTCGCTGGAGCCGTCCTCCGAGCCGACGACGCCGTGCTCGGCACCGTCTTCATGGTGGTCTCCGTCGTACCGCTCCTCCACGCACTGTTCTCGGGGCGACGCGGCCGCTGACCCGGCGTGCGGTCGTCGCCACGGCACATTCCTGACGCGAAAACCTGGGTCATCGGTCCATAGGCCGGTCTCCGGAGCTCCAGCACACTTGCCTGAATCGATCGGGCAAGCACGAAGGAGCACCACCGGATGGAATCGTTCGACGTCGCGGTTGTCGGCATGGGAGCTCTCGGCAGTGCCGCCGCCTACCACCTCGCCCGTCGGGGCGCAAAGGTCGTCGCCTTCGAGCAGTTCGAACTCGGGCACGTCCGCGGCGCCTCGCACGACACCTCGCGGATCGTCCGGACGTCGTACGGGGCTCCGCAGTACGTGCGACTCGCGCAGTCGGCGTACCGCGACTGGGCTGACCTCGAGCAGGAGTCGGGCGAACGGTTGCTCACCATCACGGGTGGCGTCATCTTCCTGCCGGTCGACGGCCCCTACTCGGCCACCGACTTCACCGCGGCCCTGGATGAGTGCGGGGTGCCGCACGAGCTGCTGACGCCGGTCGAGGTGCAGGCGCGCTGGCCGCAGTTCCGGATCCCCGAGAACGTGGAGACGGTCTACACCGCCGACACCGGCATCGCCCACGCGGCCCGTACCGTCGCGACGCTCCAGCTCCGTGCTCGGGCGCTCGGGGCGGACATCCGCGACCGCACCCGGGTCGACGCACTCACCCCTGACGGAGCCGGCGTCGTCGTGCAGACCTCCAGCGGGCCGGTGCGTGCCGGCAAGGTCGTCCTCGCCGCCGACGCCTGGGCGAACGAGCTGCTCGAGCCGCTCGACGCGGCGATCCCGCTCGACGTGATGCAGGAGCAGATCACCTACTTCCGCCCGTCCGATGCCGAGCAGCTCGATTGCGAGCGGTTCCCGGTGTGGATCTGGGAGGACGAGGAGTGCTACTACGGCTTCCCGACCTTCGGGGAACCGACCGTGAAGGCCGCACGCGACGTCTCGGAGAACCGCATGTCGCCGGCGGAGCGCACCTTCGTCCCGTCGCCGGAGCTCACCGGGCAGCTGGCCGACTTCATGGCGGACCTCGTGCCGGCGTCGGGCCGCGAGCTCCGCACGGTGACGTGCCAGTACGCGCTCACCCCGGACCGGAACTTCGTCCTCGGCCCGCTCGAGGAGCACCCGGACGTCATCGTCGCCCTCGCTGCCGGTCACGGCTTCAAGTTCACGCCCGCGTTCGGACGCATCCTCGCGGAGCTCGCACTCGACGGGCGGACGAGCGACGACATCTCGAGCTTCGCCCCGTCCCACGCCCGCAGCGCCGACCGCGTCTCACCGATGCCGACCTCCGTGAGCTGATCCCATGGCGCGATACATCGTCTCCCGGGTCCTGTCGTCGCTCTTCGTCCTGTTCGTCCTGTCCGTCCTCGTCTTCTCGATGGTCCGGGTGATCCCGGGCGACCCCCTGTCGGCGTTCGCGGACCCCTCGAACCCCGACCCGGCCGCGCTCGACGCCCTCCGCACGGAGCTCGGCCTCGATCGACCCTGGCTGACGCAGTACCTCGCGTGGCTGCTCGGTGTCCTGCAGGGTGACTTCGGACGAGCCATCACCGTCCCGAACGAGGTGTCCAACCTCATCGCCCAGCGCCTCCCGCTCAGCCTCACCCTCGCCGTCATGGCGACCCTGTTCGGGACCGTCCTCGGCATCCCGGCCGGTGTCCTCGCAGCGACCCGGTGGCGTCGGGCCCCCGACAACGCGGTCCGAGGGCTGTCCTTCGTGCTCCTCGCGACGCCGCCGTTCGTGCTCGGCACCGTCCTCATCCTCGTGAACTCACTCACCCTGCGCCTGCCGCTCGTGGGTACGGCGGGGGCGAGCGGGGATCCGCTGCGACTCGTCGGCGTGCTGGTCCTGCCGGCGCTCCTCATCGGTCTCGTCCTCGCGGCGATCGTCGCCAGGTACACCCGCGGCACCCTGCTCGACACGCTCGGACAGGACTTCGTCCGCACGGCGCGAGCCAAGGGGGCGTCACCGTCCCGACTGGTCGGCCGGCACGCGCTGCGCAACGCCCTCATCCCGGTCACGACCGTGATCGGGATCGAACTCGCCGCGCTCGTCGGCGGGACGGTCGTCATCGAGACCGTGTTCGCGCTCCCCGGGATGGGCTCGCTCCTCCTCACCGGCATCCGCTCGTCCGACTACCCGATCATCCAGGCGACCGTGCTGCTCATCGGTGCGGTCTACGTGCTCATCAACTTCATCGTCGATCTGATCTACCCGCTGATCGACCCACGAGTGAGGGTCCACACGTCATGACGGTCACCCGCGCCATCGCGCTCGCGAAGATCGACGGCCGCCGCCGTCGCAACGGGTTCGGCCCCGCCTTCTGGAGTGGATCCGGCATCCTCGTCGGCATCCTCCTGCTCGCCGGATGGATGACCCTCGCGCCGCCCTACGACCCGTTCGCCGCCTCCGGACCGGCCCTCGCCGCGCCGAGCCTCGACCACCTGCTCGGCACCGACAACCTCGGCCGCGACAACCTCACCCGGCTGGCGCTCGCCGCACGGACGAGTCTGCTCATCTCGGGCGCCGCCCTGCTCGGTGCGGTCATCGGCACCGCGCTGGGGCTCGTAGCCGGGTACCTGGGCGGCTGGGTCGACGCGATCATCATGCGGATCGTGGACGCGGCGCTCGCCCTGCCGGCGATCCTCGTCGCGCTCGTCGTCGGGGTCGTCATCGGCACCGGGCCGTGGCCGCTCATCATCGCCCTCGGCCTCGTGTTCGCGCCGGGATTCGCCAGGGTCATGCGAGCCCCGGTCATCGCGCTGCGCGAACGGGACTTCGTCCTCGCAGCGACGCTCAGTGGCGTGCGGGGACATCGGGTGATCGTCGAGCACCTGCTCCCCAACGTCCTGACGCCGCTCTTCGTGCAGTTCGCGTCCGTCGCCTCGCAGGTGGTCCTCATCGAAGCCGCGCTCAGCTACCTCGGTCAGGGTGTCCAGGCGCCCGAACCATCGGCCGGCCGCATGATCAGCGAGTTCACGCGCTTCATGCAGGTGCAGCCCCTCCTCATCGTCCTGCCCTCCCTCGTGATCATCCTGCTCTCGGCGGCCTGGAACCTCCTCGCCGACGGGCTCCAGGACCACTTCGCCCCGAGGCGGGAGCCCGCGTTCTCGCTCGGACGCCCACGCGGGCGTCGGTGAACGGCAGTGGCGCACCACGGCACGTCATCCCGCACCACCATCGACGCGGCGTCCACGGACGACGCTCCAGAGAAGAGGCAGCAATGAAGACACGCATCCTCGCGGGGACGGTCGCCATCGTGGCGGCGTCCCTCGCGCTCAGCGGCTGTGCGCCCGGCGGATCCACGGCCGACGCGGGCGGCGACCCGGTCGCCGGCGGCACCCTGCACTGGGGCGTCCCGGCCGAGCCGTCGGCCGGCGGACTCGACCCGATGGCCGCCAGCGCGATCGCCGCCGAGGTCATCAACGCCGTCGCGTACGACACGCTGCTCGCGAAGGACGACGACGGCGAGGTCATCCCGGCGCTCGCCACCGAGTGGTCGCAACCGGACGAACTCACCTGGGTCTTCGAGCTGCGCGACGACGTCACCTTCGCCGACGGCAGCGCGTTCAGCGCCGACGACGTCGTCTACTCCTTCACCCTCATGAAAGAGGCCACCACGTCGGCGAGCACCTACCTGGCGAACGTCTCGAGCATCGAGAAGACCGGTGAGACCGAGGTCACGTTCCGGTTCAGCGCACCGGACGGCACCTTCGTGGACGCGGTCTCCGCACGCCAGACGTTCTTCATCGTGAGCGAGGAGAGCTATGGCGCGGCGACCCCGGACGAGCGGCAGCGGACCACTTTCGGGACCGGCGCGTTCCAGGTGACCGACTGGAGCGACGGTGTCAGCGTCACGATGGCGAAGAACGAGAACGCCTGGCAGGACACGAAACCGTACCTCGACGAGATCGTCTTCGACTTCATCCCCGACGAGTCCGCACGCCTCGCCGCGCTGCAGCAGGGCAGCATCCAGGCCGCGTACTTCACGGACGGGAGCCTCGCCGATCAGGCGGTCCAGGCCGGATTCACCCTCGGGGAGGCGTCCTACCGTCAGAACCTCGCGATCTACATCAACCCGGAGACCGGGCCGCTCGCCGACATCGACGTCCGTCGCGCCGTCGCGCTGTCCCTCGACCGCCAGGCCCTCGTCGACACGGCGATGCTCGGCTACGCCGCGCTGTCGTTCGTGCCACCGGCCGGTGACCCCGGCGCGCTCGACCCGAAGGGGCTGCCGTACTACGAGCGCGACGTCAGCCGCGCGAAGGAACTCCTCGCGGACGCCGGCCAGCCGAACCCGACCATCACGCTCAGCTACATGGGCGACGTCGCGCAGTCGCACCACCCCGTCTACGAGATGATGCAGCAGCAGCTCGCCGAAGCGGGCATCACCCTGAAGCTCGACGCGAAGCCGCTGTCGGAGATCGCCCCGGTCTTCACGACCGGTGAGAGCTGGACCGATCTCGTCGCCATCCCGGGCAGCCCTCGTGCGGCGTCGCTGTTCTACTACGACCCCGTGCTCGTCGACGGCGGGGTCTACAACCACTGGGAGGGGAACCCCGAGGCGGATGCGGCTCGAGAGCTCTTCCAGCAGGCGAAGAGCGCCTCGGACCCGGCCGAGTACGCCGAGCTCGTCGACCAGCTGGCAGAGGAAGCGGCCGAGCAGGTGCTCGAGATCGTGCCGGTCGCGGTCCCGGTCTACTTCGAGGTCTGGGACAGCGCCAAGCTGCACGATTACCAGAGCGACGCGTACTACTCCAGGTACCGGCTCGACGAGGCCTGGCTGAGCCAGTAGTCCTGTCGTCCACCCCACCGTCCCTCCCGCACCACTCGAGCGAAAGCTGGTCTGACCATGGATCGAGACGTCGACGCCCTCCACGTGGAGAGGCTGAGCATCGCCTACGGTGGCGCTGCGCCATCGGTGCAGGACGTGTCCCTGCGCGTCGGTCCGGGGGAGATCGTCGGGGTGATCGGCGAGTCCGGGAGCGGGAAGTCGAGCATCGCCCTCGCGATGATGGGGCTGCTGCCGGACTCGGCGACGGTCACGGCGTCCCGCCTCGACGTCGCGGGGACCGACATGCAGGGCGCCACGGAACGGGACTGGTCGGGGCTCCGCGGAGCGCGCGCCTCGATGGTGTTCCAGGAGCCGATGTCCGCCCTCAACCCGTGCATGCGGATCGGGGCGCAGATCGCCGAGGTCCTCCGCATCCACGGGATCGCCGACAAACGGCAGGCTCGGGCGCGGGCGTTGGAGATCCTGCACCTCGTGCGGATGCCCGACGCGGAACGACGGCTCGGCTACTACCCCCACCAGCTGTCCGGCGGTCAACGCCAGCGAGTCGTGATCGCCATCGCGGTGGCCGCCGGACCGACCCTGCTCGTCGCGGACGAGCCGACGACCGCGCTCGACGTGACGGTGCAGGCACAGATCCTGGAGCTGTTGCGGACTCTGCGCGACGAGACGGGGATGGGCGTCCTGTTCATCAGCCACGACCTCGGCGTCATCGGGCAGCTCTGCGAGCGGGTCGCCGTGATGTACCGCGGGCGCATCGTCGAGACCGGCCGCGCCGAGCGGGTCCTCGCGGACCCGCAGCATCCGTACACCCGGGCGCTCCTCGAGAGCATTCCGCGACCGTCGGTGCCGGTGCGGTCGCCGTTGGCGGTCATCCCCGTCGACAACGACTTCGCCGAGGCGCCGGCGGTCCTGGAGGAGGTCCGATGAGCGACACTCTGCTCCGCGTCGACGGCGTCACGCAACGGTTCGGACACGGTGAGCACGCGACGCTCGCGCTCGACGACGTGTCGCTCGAAGTGCGTCGGGGCGAGACGCTCGGACTCGTCGGAGAATCCGGCTCCGGGAAGAGCACCCTCGCCCGGGCGATCCTCCTGATGCGGCGACCGAGCTCGGGCTGCATCGAGTTCGACGGTGGCGACGTCTCGCGGCTCCGTGGGTCGGCGCTGCGGACGCACCGGCGGCGGGTGCAGATGGTGTTCCAGGACCCCAACGACTCCCTCGACCCGCGCTTCACGGTGGCACGTTCGATCGCCGAACCGCTCGTCGCCGCAGGGCTGGGGGCGGCAGCTCGTCGAGCTCGGGTCGTCGAGTCGCTCCACCAGGTGGGGCTGCCGGGGGACGCCGCGGGGCGCTTCCCTCACGAGTTCTCCGGTGGGCAACGGCAGCGCATCGCGATCGCCAGGGCCATGGCGGCGAAGCCGGAGTTCGTCGTCCTGGACGAGCCGACCTCGGCCCTCGACGTCTCCGTGCAGGCGCAGGTGCTCAACCTGCTCGTCCGCCTCCAGGAGGAGACGGGCGTGACCTACCTCTTCATCACCCACAACCTGGCGGTCGTCCATCACGTCGCGCATCGGGTGGCGGTGATGCGCAACGGCCGCGTCGTGGAGGAGGGGACGGGGGAGCAGGTCATGACCCGACCTCAGGACGCCTACACGCGCGAACTCCTCGAGTCGATGCCCGTCCTCTACCGGACCTGATCCCACCCACCGATCGACGACCACCAGGAGGAACCGGATGCGCGTGCAACGACTCGGCGACAACGCTCACGAGGTGGCCCTGTACGAGGGCCCGGGCCGGATCGATCTGGAGTGGTACTTCCAGCAGACCACGGCCCTGCCGTCATCGGTCATGCGGTATCGTCTCGAACCCGGAGCAGCAGAGGGAGAGCACCTCCACCTGGAGGGTGACGACGCGAGTTGTTCGCCGAACAGCTCCGACGAACTGTACGTCGTCACCGCGGGCGAACTCGTCGTGACCTCGGGTGAGCACCGGAGGCTGTTGCGATCCGGCGACGCGTTCTATGCGCCGGCCGGGCTCGTCCACGGTGTCCGCAACGAGTCCGACGCTGTGGCCGAGATGATCCTCGTCTTCGGCCGGCCGACGGGCAACCCGTTCCCGCAGTCGGGCGTGGAGGCCTTCGCCGCGGACACGGACCGCTGATCCGGCGACCTCGCCTACCGTCCGGCCTGCAACTGCTCACGGAGCTCGTCGAGGCGGACGGCGATGCCGAGCCTGAACATGCGCTCGTCCTCGCGCCAGGACGCTCCGAGCACCTGGTCGAGCCGGTCGAGCCGCTGGAGGATCGTGTTCGTGTGGAAGTTCAGGGCGCGCGCCGTGCGGGTGGGGCTCGCGTTGTTCCGCACGAACGCGCGCAGCGTCCCGAGCAGGTCGGCGTTCCGCTCGGCGTCGTAGCGCCGGACGAGTCCGATGGTGTCGCGCAGGAAGTCGGCGAGCGCCCGCGCATCGGTGTCGAAGATCGCGGAGTAGGGCAGGAAGTCGTCGGTCGATGCGGTGAGGTCCGAGAGTTCCAGCGCGGCGATGAGTCTGGCGGTACGCATCGCGCTGGTGAACGCGGAGGTGAGGGCGTCGGGAGCGGTGCGGGGGACGACGGCGACGACGGGCTGCTGGATGCTGCCGGCGACGTGTCGGCGGACGGCGTCGGCGTCGAGCGGCCGGCGGTCGGAGGCGTGTGCGGCGACGACGTACCCGCGGTACTCGCCGACGAGCGCGTGGTCGTCGAGTCGGCGGCTGAGCGCCCGGGCGGCGGTGGTCTGCTGGTCTCCCGGGACGGCGAGGAGGAGCAGGGAGTCGAGTTCGTGCAGGTCGATGCCGAGGCGCCTGGCGCGTCGTTCGACGTCGGATCGGCGTTCGGGCACATCGTCGAGGAGGTCGGCGATGAGTTCGCTGCGGACGCGGTGGTCGGCGCCCGAGGCCGCCTCCTGCTGCAGCTCGAGGAGGGCCGCGACCTGGGCCGCGCGTTCGACGGTGCGGAGGTCGACGGCGCCGAGCTCGAAGTCGCCGTCACCGAGGATGAGCACGCCGAAGTGCCGGCTGCCGGCGGACAGGGCGGCGACCGCTCCGACACCACCGCTCGCGACCAGGACGCAGTGGCCCGAGCGACGGCTGTCGGTGATGGCTGCGCGGGTGGCGTCGTCGAGGTCGAGCATGCCGGGGGAGAGCGGGAGCCCGGCCGCCGCGATCACCCGGTCCTGCGCGTCGGTCACGGCGACCGCACGACCGAGTGCGGTGGCGAGCGTCTCCGCGACGGGTGCGAATCCGCCCCCGGCGAGGACCGCCTGGACGAGTTCCTGGTGGACGGTGTTCGCCCGGTCGCGTTCGACGAGGTGGGCGGTGAGGTCCGCGAGGTTCCGTCGGCTGGCGTCCTCGGAGTCCTGCAGGTCGCGGAGGGTCTGCGTCGTCTGGAGGATGACCGAGGCGTGGTCCGCGAGCGCCGCCAGGAGCGCGACCTCGTCGGGGGAGAAGTCCTTCCGGTCGCGGTTGCCGACGAAGAGGACGCCGAGGACGTCGTCGCTCGTGAGCATCGGCACGCCGAGCAGGGAGACGAGCCCCTCCGCTGCGACCGCGTCGTCGATGCCGCGCTCGTGTCGGTCGGTCGAGTAGTCGGAGTAGTCCGCGACCCACTGGGCCGTGCGTGATTCGACGACGACACTCGCGAGCCCTCGCCCGGGAGGCACCCGGAGCGTCTGGAACGACGGACTGACGGAGCCACTCGTCTCGCGGACCCGTAACTCGTGCGTGACCGGGTCGAACTCGGACAGGTAGGCCAGATCGACGCCCATCATCTGGTGGGCGCGCTGGACGAGCCTGGCAAGCACGGCGTCGCTGTCGCGGAGCTCGGCCAGTTCACGGGCGCTGGAGAACAGGGCGGAGAGCTCGTGCTCGCGGCGTCGCAGCCGGATCAGCTCCCGCTCGGTGTCGTGGACGGGGTCGGCGTCGACGAGGTCGGTGGCCGTTCGCATGTCGGCAGGCTCTCGCATCGGGTCTCCTGACTGGTCCCTCAGGAGTCTAAAGCGACGGCCGGTCCAGCGGGGTGTGGGATCCGCCCACACGATCGTCGATCCGCTGAGTCATCCACCCATCGTCGTCGACGATCGCCGCTCCTAGGGTCGTCTTGACCGCAGCACCGAGGATCCGGTGTCTGCCTGTACCGAAGGGCGACCCATGCCGAGAAACAGCCGAATCCAGGGGCTGCGCGACCACACGCCGGACGAGCGGCTCGAGCTCGTCGCCGATGGGGCCGGGATCGAGGCGGAGGCGCTCGCCGCACTGCGACCCGACGCCGGCCTGTCGATCGCCCAGGCGGACCACCTGGTGGAGAACGTCGTCGGCGTCATCGCCATCCCGGTGGGCGTCGCGACGAACTTCACCATCGACGGCCAGGACCGACTCGTCCCCATGGCGACCGAGGAGCCGAGCGTCGTCGCCGCGGCTTCCAACGCCGCCCGCATCGCGCGCGTGCACGGCGGCTTCCGGACGTCGTCGTCGGGCGACGTCATGATCGCGCAGATCCAGGTCCTCGACGCGGTCGACCCGCACGCCGCGCGGCTCCGTGTCCTCGAGGCCCGGGACGAACTGCTCGCCCTCGCGAACGAGCTCGACCCGATCCTCGTCTCCTTCGGCGGTGGCGCCCGAGACATCGACGTCCGGATCCTGCCGACGCGCGTCGGGACGCAGGTCATCGTCCACCTCCACGTCGACGTCCGCGACGCCATGGGCGCGAACGCCGTGAACACGATGGCGGAGGCGATCGCGCCCCGCATCGCCGAGATCGCCGGATCGCGGACCCTCCTGCGGATCCTCACGAACAAGGCCGATCAGCGCATCACCCGTGCCAGGGCGGTGTTCGACGCCGACCTCCTCGGTGGTGCGCAGGTCGTCGCCGACATCGTCGCCGCGAGCGCGTTCGCCGAGGCCGATCCGTACCGGGCGGCCACACACAACAAGGGCATCATGAACGGCATCACGGCCGTCGTCCTCGCCACGGGCAACGACACCCGGGCGGTCGAAGCAGGTTGCCACTCTCACGCGGCGCGGTCCGGTCGCTATTCGGCGCTGTCACAGTTCGAGCAGGACGCCGACGGGAACCTCGTCGGCACGATCGAGGTCCCACTGGCCGTCGGACTCGTCGGTGGAGCGACGAAGGCACATCCGACGGCGCAGGCGGGCGTGACTCTCCTCGGCGTCGAGACGGCCCGGGAACTCGCGGCCGTCATCGCCTCGGTGGGCCTCGCCCAGAACCTGGCCGCGTGTCGGGCGCTCGCCGCCGAAGGCATCCAGCGCGGACACATGACGCTGCACGCCCGGACGATCGCGGCGAGCGCCGGCGCGACCGTGGACGAGATCGGGGCGGTCGCGGCGAGGATCGTCGCCGACCGTCGGATCCGGGTCGAGTACGCGCGTGAGGTGCTCGACGAGCTCCGGGCGACGTCGGCATGAGCGGCCTTCCGCAGCCCCGGATGGAACCGGTGGACGGTCTCCCGACCCGGGTGCGCGTCTACGAGGTGGCACCGCGGGACGGGCTGCAGGCCGAGACGGACATCCTGCCGACGGCGGTGAAGGCGGAGCTCTGTCGGCGCCTGTACGAGGCGGGGTCGCGGGACCTCGAGGTGACGAGTTTCGTACCGGCCACCTGGATCCCGCAGTTCGCGGATGCGGAACGGCTCGTCGCGGGACTCGAGGTGCCGACGGGTGCTCGGGCGGTCGGCCTCGTGCCGAACCTGCGCGGTCTGCATCGGGCGATCGACGCGGGTGTCCGGGAGGTGTCCGTGGTCGTGAGCGCGTCGGAGTCGTTCGCCAGGGCCAATCTCAACACCTCGCGCGAGGGGGCCGTCGAACGGGCCGAGGAGGTCGTCGCCGCCGCGACCGCGGAGGGCGTCCCGGTGCGCGGCTACGTGTCGATGGCGTTCGGGGACCCCTGGGAGGGTGCTGTCGATCCGGCGACGGTCGTCGAGGCCGCCGTGCGGCTGCACCGCGCCGGGTGTTCGACGGTCGCCGTCAGCGACACGATCGGCGTGGGGACGCCCGGGCTCACGACCCGCGTCGTCCGGGACGTGCTCGCCGCCGGGATCCCGGTCGAGGCGGTCGCGCTGCATCTGCACGACACCTATGGGCAGGCACTCGCCAACGTGTACGCGGCGCTCTCCCTGGGCGTCGCCGAGTTCGACTCCTCCGTGGGTGGCCTGGGTCGCTGCCCGTACGCGAAGGGCGCCACCGGTAACCTCGCAACCGAGGACCTCGTGTGGATGCTCCACGGGCTCGGGATCGAGACCGGGCTCGACCTCGGGGCCCTCGCCGCGACGACCGCCTGGTTGGCGCGCGTCCGGGGCGTCGGAGCCCCCTCGAACGTGGCGACGGCCCTGGCGGCCGCAGCGTCCGCGGTCGACACCCCGAGCACCGCAGGAGGCGGCAGATGAGGCACACCACCGAGTACGTCCAGGACGACGTCGAAGCGGTCCGCGCACTCGTGCGCGAGTACCCCTGGGCGACGGTCGTCAGTCACGTCCCCGGTCGTGGGCTCGTCTCGTCGCACTATCCGGTCCTGCTCGAGGAGGACGAGGACGGGATCGTGCTCCTCAGCCACGTCGGGCGGCCGGATGAGCGACTGCACGAGCTCGGTCAGCACGAGGCCATGGTGATCGTCTACGGCCCCCAGGGGTACGTGTCGCCGAGCTGGTACGACACGTCGCCGGCCGTCCCCACCTGGAACTTCGCGGTCGCGCACCTGTACGGGGTGCCCGAACTGCTCTCGGACGAGGAGAACCTCCAGGTGCTCGACCGCCTCGTCGCCCACTTCGAGCGTGTGCTGCCCGAGCCGTACCTCATGAACGGGACGATCGCGAACAGCGAGTACGCGGCACGCATCGTCCATGGGACGGTCGGATTCCGCCTGCGCGTGACCCGGTTCGAGGCCAAGGAGAAGATGAGCCAGGACAAACCGGCCGAGGTCGTCGAACGGGTCGTCACGGCGCTCGGGGAGCCGGGTCCGTACCGGAACCCGAGCCTCGCCGCCCGCATGGCTGCCCTCCACGGGCTCGACGCACGGACAGCTGCGCCGACCACCGACGACGGGACACTCGCGCCGTGACCGACCTCACGCTCCGGAACGCACGGCCCTCCGGCGGCGAGCCCGTCGACATCCTCGTCCGCGACGGTCGGATCGCCGAGATCGGACCGGCCGGGACGGCCCCGGCGTCCGGCGAGGTCGTGGACGTCGCCGGACGCACGGTCGGACCGGGGCTCTGGGACGCGCACGTCCACATGACCCAGTGGGTGATCCAGCGGCGACGGATCGACCTGACCGACACCGCCAGCGCGGCCGACGTCCTCGCGGCCGTCCGGCGCGCGGTCGACACCGGTGCACCCCTCACCGACGGGTTCCTCATGGGGTACGGGTTCCGCGACGGCCTGTGGGCGCAGCCGGCGACGCTCGCCGCGCTGGAGGCAACCGAATCGGACGTACCCGTCGTCCTCGTCAGCGGCGACCTCCACTGCGCCTGGATGAACACGCGCGCCGCGCGACGACTCGGTCTGGACCTCGACGCGAGCGGGGTCGTCGCCGAAGCGCCGTGGATCGAGGCGCTGCAGCGGATCGACCAGCACTCGGGGCTTGCCGCGCACGCCTACCGGGATGCCGCCGACGCGGCAGCCCGACGCGGCGTCGTCGGGGTCGTCGAGTTCGAGAACACCGACAATCTCGGCGAATGGTCCGAGCGCATCGCGGACGGCGCGACGAGCCTGCGGATCGAAGCCGCCGCGTGGCCCGACCGACTGGAGTCCGTCATCGCGGCGGGACTCCGCACCGGCGACGCGATCGACCCGGCCGGACTCCTCACCATGGGGCGACTCAAGGTCGTCGTCGACGGTTCCCTCAACACGAGGACCGCCTGGTGCTGGGACCCGTATCCGGGCGTCGACCCGTCGAGTGCGCACGCCTGCGGGGTCGAGAGCGTCTCGGTCGACGAGCTCCGCCGACTGCTGGAACGTGCGAGGGGCGCCGGGATCGAGGCTGCCGTCCACGCGATCGGCGACCGAGCCAACACCGAGGTCCTCGACACCTTCGAAGCGCTCGGGATGCGCGGCGTCATCGAGCACGCCCAGCTCGTGCGCGAGCAGGACTTCGCCCGGTTCGCGAGCCTCGGGCTGATCGCGAGCGTGCAGCCCGAGCATGCGATGGACGACCGGGACGTCGCCGACCGCCACTGGAGCGGCCGCACGGGTCGCGCGTTCGCGTTCGGATCCCTGCACCGCGCAGGCGTCGGCCTCCGGCTCGGCTCGGATGCTCCGGTCTCGCCACTCGACCCGTGGCAGGCGATCGCCTCCGCGACGAGCCGGAGTCGCGACGGCCGCGACGCCTGGCACCCCGAGCAACGGCTCCCGCTGGACGTGGCCCTGGCCGCGAGCGTCCGCACCTCGATCGCGGTCGGGCAGCCCGCCGACCTCGTCATCACGGACCTCGACCCGTTCGACGCCGACGCCGAGCGGCTGCGGTCGATGCCGGTCGCCGCGACCCTGCTCGGCGGTCGCTTCACCTGGCGCGCGATCTGATGGCAGCTGAGACCGAGACGGAGACCCCCACCGTGACACCGCAACCCACCGCGACGCCGACCCACTCGCAGCTCTTCACGAACGCCCGGGTGTTCACCGGCACCGACGAGACGGACGTCGCCTCCGCGTTCCGCATCGTCGACGGCCGCTTCGACTGGGTAGGGGAGGCGTCCGCGGTCGCGGGGGAACCCGCGGTCGACCTCGGCGGACGCACCGTGCTCCCCGGCCTCATCGACAGCCACACCCACCCGGCGCTCATGGCCGCCACCGCCGTGGCCGCCGAGTGCTTCCCGCCGTCAGTGCTCTCCATCGACGGACTCGTGGAGCGGCTGCGAGAGCACCAGGCGACGCTGACCGCGCCGAGCGCCTGGGTGCTCGGCCGCGGGTTCGACGACACGAAGTTCCCCGAGGGACGGATGCCGACCACGGCCGACCTCGACGCGGTGTCCGCAGAACGCCCCGTCCTCGTCTGGCGCTGCGACGCCCACTCCGCCGTCTGCAACACCGCGGCGCTCCGCCTCGCGGGCATCACCGCCGCCACACCCGACCCGGCCGGTGCGCGTTTCGAACGCCGACCGGACGGCGAGCCGAACGGTGTCCTCACCGAGATCGCCGCGGTCGAGGCGGTCGCCAGGTTCATCCCCGTGCCGGAACGCGACGAGCAGGTCGCCTCGCTCGTCGCGATCGGCGAGGAACTGGCCTCACGAGGGATCGTCGCCGTGTGCGACCTGCTGTCCAACCGGCTGCACGACCCCCTCGACGCCTTCCGCGCCGCTGCCGCCAAGGGGCTCCGCACCCGCGTCGCCCTCTACCCGGGCTGGGACCCCTCCGCGCCACTCGACGAGCTGACCCCTGACGATCGCGAGGGGCGGATCCGCATCGGCGGGGTGAAGGTCGTCCTCGACGGGGCCTACTCGAACCGCACCGCCTGGGTCGCCGAACCGTATCCCGAATCCTGCGACCACGGACTCCGACTCGTCGAGGACGACGACGTGCTCGCAGCCGGCGCCTGGGCCCGCCGCAACGGCGTCCAGCTCGCGGTGCACGCCATGGGTGACCAAGCGCTCGACCGCGTCGCGAGCCTCTTCGCAGACCAGGAGCCCTGGCTCGACGGTATCCCGTCCGTCCGCATCGAGCACGCGACCATCATCAGCGAGGAGTACGCCGAACGGCTCCGCGGCGCGCGCATGACCTTCGGGATCGCCACCCACACCGTGTTCTTCTTCGCCGAATACGACGGCTACGAACTCGCACTCCGCGCCGAACAGGTCCCCGACGCCTACCCGATCGCCCGGTTGTTCCGCACCATCGGGCCACTCGCGCTCTCCTCCGACCGCCCCGCCACCGCCTGGAGCGGCGCCGACGACGTCATGCTCTCCGTCGAGGCCGCCGTCCGACGACAGGCCTACAACGGCGCCGACTTCGTCCCCGAGGAAGCCGTCAGCGTCGCCCAGGCGCTCCTGCTGTACACGGGACGAGCCGGCCTGCTCTCGCCGCTCGACAGCGTCGGTCGGATCGCCACGGGGTACGACGGCAGCTTCGCCGTCCTCGACCGCGACGTCTTCTCCGTCCCCGCGGACGAGATCGCCACCGTCAGGGTCGCCGAGACGTGGATCCGCGGCGAGCAGGTGTACCGGCGCTCGCCGCACGTCGAGGCGATGCGCTCGTGACCGGCTTCCAGGAGGACGCGACGGCGATACGCGACGAGCTCGTGGCGGTCCGGCGCGAACTGCACCAGGCCGTCGAGGTCGGCCTCGACCTGCCCGCGACCCAGGGGATCATCCTGCGCGAACTCGCCGGGCTCGGCCTGGAGGTCACGACGGGCACCGGCCTCTCCTCGGTCGTCGCCGTCCTCCGGGGTGGTGCTCCGGGCCCCACCGTGCTGCTCCGTGCCGACATGGACGGTCTGCCGGTCACCGAGGCGACCGGGCTGCCGTTCGCGTCGACGTCCGGAGCCATGCACGCCTGCGGCCACGATCTCCACATGGCGGGCCTCCTCGGCGCCGTCCGCCTGCTCGCCGCCCGTCGCGCCGACCTCGCCGGCACGGTCGTGTTCATGTTCCAGCCGGGGGAGGAGGGCCAGGCCGGCGCGCGGCTCATGCTCGAGGAAGGTCTGCTCGACATCGCCGGAGAACGACCCGTCGCGGCGTACGCACTGCACGTGGACTGCAGCACCCCACGCGGGCAGCTCGTCACGCGGGAGGGCGCCATGATGGCGAGTGCCAACGCCTTGCAGCTCACCATCCGTGGGACGGGCGGTCACGCGGCCTTTCCGCACCTCGCCGTCGACCCGGTGCCGGTCGCCGCGCACCTCATCCTCGCGGTGCAGACCTTCGCGGCCCGTCGGCTTCCGGCCACCGACCAGGCCGTCATCTCCATCACCCGGCTGAGCAGCGACTCCGAGGCCAGCAACGTGCTCGCCTCGGCCGTCAGCCTTGAGGCGAACATCCGCACGCTGTCGAAGGCGACGCTCGAGACGGTGCGTGAGCAGCTGCCCGAGCTGCTGACCGCGATCGCCGAGGCGCACGGCTGCACCCTCGAGTCGACGTTCATCGCGTCCTACCCCGTCACCGTCAACGACCCGGAGGAGACGCGGTTCGTCCTCAGCACGCTCGACGCGCTCGTGGGGCCAGACCGGGTCATCCGCCAGGAGGTGCCGTCGATGGCGTCGGAGGACTTCGCCTACATCCTCGACGAGGTCCCCGGCACGCTCGTCTTCGTCGGCGCCGCCCCCGACGAGGGATCCGTCGCGCTGCACTCCGAGCGCGCGGTGTTCGATGACGGCGTTCTGGACCTGCAGGCCGCGGTGCTCGCCGAACTCGCCTGGAGGCGTCTCCAGCTCGCGTGAGCGACGGTCGACCGTCCGAGTGCAACGAGGGACGTCCCGGACGAACCCGACAACTGGAGCAGCGCACGTGCCCTGGATGGGTAGCATGGACACGTTCCGGATTCCGACGACGAAAGGCCGAGCGTGATCACCGCAGAGGACATCACGAGGCGTGCCGCGATCGCCGAGTACCAGGTCGTCGGTCGTCCGCCCGAGACGGACCTCGAGAGTCTCGTCCACCTCGCCGCGGCCATGTGCGACGTGCCGACCGCCGTGATCAACATCATCGACGACCGGTTCCAGCACCAGATCGCCGCGGTCGGGTTGGAACCGGCGAGCTGCTCGCGCGAGGACTCGATGTGCGCGGTCGTGTTCCAACAGCGGGTGCGGACGATCGTCTCGGACGCTCGGGAGGACCCACGCTTCGCGGCGAACCCCTTCGTCACCGGTGAGCTCGCCAACGTCCGCTTCTACGCGTCGAGCCCGCTCATCACCCCCGACGGCGTCCCGATCGGCACCCTGTGCATCTTCGACGACCGTGTCCGAGAGCTGTCCGCGGAACAGGGCAAAGCCCTGGACCTCCTCGCGAGGCAGGTCGTCGACGTCCTCGAGCTGCTTCGCCTGACGCACGAGCTCGGCCAGTCCAACGAACAGCTCGCCCAGTTCGCCGGGCAGGTGAGCCACGACCTGCGCAACCCGCTCATGGCGGTCTCCGGGTTCCTCGAGCTCGCGACCGACAGTCCGGAGATGGTGAACGCGCCACACGCGGCGAAGGCGCTCGCGCGAGCCGAGTCCGCCGCCGACCGGATGGCGGCGATGATCACCGACCTGCTCGACTTCGCACGGATCGGTGGCGCCCGTCCGCGACGCGTCCCGATCGACCTCGAGCCGCTCGTGTCCTCCGTGGTCGAGGACCTCGACGCGACCATCACCTCGACCGGCGCGACCGTCGAGGTCGACACGCGCCTCCAGGTGCACGGCGACGAGACGCTGCTGCGAGCCCTGCTGCAGAACCTGATCGCGAACGCCGTGAAGTTCAGTGCGGCCGCCGGAGTCGTCCCGCACGTGCTCGTCCAGGCCGAGCGGGTCTCCGCCGGGGTGCTGGTCGCGGTCGAGGACAACGGTCCCGGCGTCGCTCCGGAGCAGCGTGAGCGCGTCTTCGACCTCATGGAACGCGCGGCGGGGAGCGAGGTCGCCGGCCTCGGCATCGGCCTCTCGACCTGCCGACGCATCGTCGAGGCGCACGGTGGCCGGATCGAGATCGACGAGTCGGGTCTCGGGGGAGCGAGCGTCTGGTTCCTGTTGCCCGACGCCCGGTCAGCGGGCTGAGCCGCCCGCGCGTGCGCGGTGCCTGCGGACGCCCGACCGGTTGGCGCACCGCACCGAGCAGTAGCGCTGACGGCCGTTGCGGGTGACGTCGACGACGACCTGCCGGCACGTGTCGCCGGGTTCGGTCCCCGCGGCACACCGACCGAGCCGCTGCATCCCCCTCGTCGTCAGGTGGAGGGCGGTCCCGACGCTGATCACCGCGGCCAGGACTTCGGGGAGCGCCTGATGCTCGTCGCGGTAGTGCAGGTGCCACCCCTCGCCGTCGTGGTCCGTCAGCCGCGGGAACGCGGCCGCGGAAGCCATCTGACGGTTGAGTGCGGTCGCCCTGGCCTGATCGTCTGCCGCGTCGACGACGGTCAGCCACTCGTCGACGACCCGGCGGACTCGGGCGTGGTCGTCGGTCACCTCGGTGAAGGGCATGGTCATCCCGTGCTCGCGGGTGCGGGCGACGATGCCGTGCCGGTCGTCGGGCCAGTCGTTCGCCAGCGACGCGGCCAGGAGGACGGCGTACGAACCGTAAGGGTTGAGATGCATAACGCCATTACATCATGGTGGAGTCATGACCCTCCTCGACGCACCCCCGCAGTCCTCCGAACCGTCGCCGAACGCCCTCGACGCCTGCCGCCACACCTGGGCGACGGAGTCGGCGCACATCACCTCGGAGGGGTCGCTGCGCTACCTCCGGTGTACCGCCTGCGGCAGTCGTCGGGTGGAACTGCGACCCCACGCCGACGAACCAGCGGTCGCGGTCACGCGCCAGGACATCCCGCCGCGGTGATGCAGCACCGAGACGGACCACGGTGACGTCCTCCCGCCGCGCGCGTTAGCGTTAGACGCATGCATGCGGGACCGCGCCCGCCCAGTGACGAGAGGAACCCCATGAGCGCCGACGTCTGGCTCGACAAGGAATCACCCGAGGTCTATCAGGCGCTCGTCGAGACCGGACGCGCCGCGGGTCGAGCGGCCCTCGCCACCGGCATCGACAAGCGGCTCATCGAGCTGATCCGGATCCGGGCCTCGCAGATCAACGGTTGCGCGTACTGCCTGCGCATCCACGTCGCCGATGCGATCGCGCTCGGCGAGACCACGGAACGCCTCGCCATCCTGTCCGCCTGGCGCGACAGCGAGTACTTCAGCCCGGTGGAGCAGGCAGCCCTCGCGATCACCGAGGACGTCACCCTCATCGCGGACGTGCAACATCGCCGGCGACTGCCGGACGACGACCTGTCGACGCTCACGAACGGTCAGATCGCCGCCGTCCGATGGCTGGCGATCGTCATCAACGCCTTCAACCGCGTCTCGATCACGAGCCACTACCCGGTGCGCCCGGAGCAGGCGGACTGACGGCGGTCAGTCCTTCCGGCGTCTCGCGCCGCGGAACCACGCTGCGACGCGGGTGCCCAGCCCGTCGGAGTACTCGTTCGAGAGGTCGAGCGTCTCCTGGCCGAGATCGCCACCGTTCCTGATCGACTCGAGCGCACGCAGTGCCCGGGCCTCCTGCTCGGCGGCTCGCTTCCGGCGGTCCTCATCACCCATGCGCCCAGCCTAGACGCGGTCGGCGGTGACGCCGCCGTTCACACCGTCACGTGGTGACGGCCGATCGGCAGCATGAGCGGCCTGCCCGAGGTCGGATCGGTGATGACCTGGTTCTGCAGTCCGAACACCGCGCGCACCGTCGACTCCGTCAGCACCTCGTGGGGCGTCCCCGCCGCATGGACGCGGCCGCCGGCGAGGGCGATGAGGTGGTCGGCGTATCGTGCGGCGAGGTTCAGGTCGTGGAGCACCATGACGATGGTCGTCCCGCGCGAACGGTTGAGGTCGGTGAGGAGGTCGAGCACCTCCACCTGGTGGCTCACATCGAGGAAGGTGGTCGGTTCGTCGAGGAGGAGCAGGTCGGTCTGCTGCGCGAGCGCCATCGCGATCCACACGCGCTGACGCTGTCCGCCGGACAGCTCGTCGACGTGCCGGTCCGCGAGCTCGCTCGTCTCGGTGGCGTCGAGGGCTGCGGCGACAGCGACGTCGTCCTCGGTGCTCCAGCGCGAGAGGAAGCCCTGGTGCGGGTGCCTGCCCCGGCCGACGAGGTCGGCGACCGTGATCCCCTCCGGCGCGATGGGCGACTGCGGGAGCAGGCCGAGCGTGCGTGCCAGCTGCTTCGCCGGCAGTCGGTGCACGTCCTTGCCGTCGAGGACGACGCGGCCGCTCCGAGGCGTCAGCAGGCGGGACATCGATCGCAGCAGCGTCGACTTGCCGCAGGCGTTCGCGCCGACGATCGCCGTCACCCGACCGGGCGGAACGAGGAGGTCGAGTCCGTCGATGACGGTCCGGTCGCCGTAGCCGAGTGCGAGTCGCTCGACGAGGAGCTGGTGTTCCGTGGTCACAAGGTGCCTCCGGGATGGTCGGGCGGCGTGCCGGTCACAGCGAGCCACCGGCGCGGTTGATGCGGATGATGAGCCAGATGAGGAACGGTGCCCCGAGCACCCCGGTCACGACGCCGACGGGGTAGCGTGCGCCGAGGAGGTACTGCCCGGTGAGATCGGCCACGAGGACGAGGAGGGCGCCCACGAGCGCGGCGGGCACGAGCATCGACCCGCCGCGGCCGACGATCCGCGAGGCGATGGGGCCGGAGAGGAACGCGACGAACGCGATGGGACCCGACGCCGCGGTCGCGAACGCGATCAGCCCGACGGCCGCGACGATGATGATCAACCGGGTCCGGTCGACGCGGACGCCGAGCGCGGCGGCGGTGTCGTCGCCGAGCTGAGTCGCGGCGAGGTCCCTGGACTGGGCGAGGAGGACGGGGCCGAGCACGAGCAATGCCACGACGACCGGACCGAGCTGCGACCAGCTCGTCCCGTTGAGACTGCCGGTCAGCCACCGGGTGGCCTCCTGCAGGTCCCACTGGGCCGCCCGCGACAGGATGTACGTCGTGACGCTGTCGAGCATGGCGGCGACACCGATGCCGATCAGGATGAGTCGGGTTCCGGCGACGCCGCCGCGGTAGGCCAGGACGTAGACGAGGACCGCCACCGCAAGGCCGACGACGATGGCGAAGACCGACACCTCGGTCGCGCCGAGCGAGAGGGTGACGATCGCGAAGGCGGCGGCTGCGCTCGACCCGGCGCTGATGCCGATGATGTCCGGGCTCGCGAGGGGGTTCCGGAGCATCGTCTGGAAGGTGACGCCGGCCAGGCCGAACGAGGCGCCGGCGACGACCGCGAGGACCGCCCGGGGGAGCCGCAACCGTCCGACGGCGAAGGAGGCGCCCGGCACGTCGTGACCGAGGATGACGCGCACGACGTCGCTCGGCGGATAGAAGGTGTTGCCCACCATCAGCGAGATCAGGAAGACCGCGACGATGAGCGCGGCGAGGGCGGTCATGACGGCGACCCGGCGACGACGGCGCACCCGGCGTCCACCGACGACGCGGTCGATGGTCGAGGGCGTCTGCTCGTCGACGCCGGTCACAGGGCGCTCACCTTCTGGCGTCGGACGATCGCGATGAAGATCGGTGCGCCGATCAGCGCGGTGATGATGCCCACGTCGATCTCCGCGGGGCGGGCCACGATGCGGCCGAGGACGTCGGCGACGGTGAGGAGGATCGCCCCGACGACGGCGGAGAAGGGGAGGAGCCACCGGTGGTCGACGCCGACGATGAGCCGACAGGCGTGCGGTACGACGAGCCCGACGAAGCCGATGGGACCGGTGACCGCGGTCGCCGCCCCGCAGAGCACCACCGAACCGAGGGCCGCCGCACCGCGTGCGATGGCGACCCGTTCGCCGAGGCCGGCGGCGAGGTCGTCGCCGAGTGCGAGGGAGTTGAGGCCGCGGGCCGACAGCAGGCAGACGAGGAACCCGACGACGAGGAACGGGAGGACCTGCTCGAGCTGGACGACGGTGGCGCCACCGACGCCCCCGATCTGCCAGGACCGCACACTGCTCGCGATGTCGCCGCGGGGCAGCACGACGGCGGTGATGACGGAGGCGAGGGCGGCCGACGTCGCGGCCCCGGCGAGGGCGAGCTTGAGCGGGGTCGCGCCACCGCGGCCGAGCGAGCCGACCGTGTACACGAAGACCGCCGTGGCTCCGGCACCGATGATCGCGACCCAGACGGTGGTGTTCGCCGCTGCGAGCCCGAAGTAGGCGAGACCGGTCACGACGGCGAGGGAGGCGCCGAGGTTGATCCCGAGGATGCCCGGGTCGGCGAGGGGGTTGCGGGTCACGCCCTGCATGACGGCGCCGGAGACACCGAGCGCCGCACCGGCCACGACCGCCAGGAGCGTGCGTGGGATCCGCTTGGCCACCGCCGCCTGGTCGAAGCCGTCCACGCCACCCGCGAAGGCACCGAGGACCGCCGACCAGTCGACGTCGCGCGAGCCGATCGTCACGGAACCGACCATCGCGGCGAGGAGGACGAGGGCTGCGACGAGGAGCCAGAGCCCACGAACCCGCCTCGGGCGTCGCACGACGGCGACACCCGAGGCGGGTGGGGTGGCGGTGCCGGTGATCACGCCGCCTGGTCAGCCGCCTGCGCGAGCAGCTTCAGGTAGTCGTCCAGGATCCAGGAGATCGAGAGCGGCGTCGGGTTGGCGGCGGTTCCGAGGGGGCTGGTGCCGGGGAGGGCGACGATGGCGCGGTTCGCGACCGCGGGCATCTGCGACAGCAGCGGGTCGGCCTCGAGCGCCGCGATGAGCTCGTCGCCACCGTACGTCACGATGATGTCGACGTCGCTGAACGCGTCGGCCTGTTCGGCGCTCTGCGTGAGGGAGAACGACTCGGTCTCGGCGGAGGCCGCCGCGACGCTCTCGGGGAACGCGAGGCCGAGGTCCTCGAAGAACGCGGTGCGGGTGTCGTGGGTCGTGTAGTAGCTGACCTCGCTGAGGTCACTGGTGTCGACGTGGGTGAGGAACATCGCGGTCTTGCCCTCGAGCTGCGGGTACGCCGCCGCCGCGTCGCTGATCTCGTCTTCGAGCTGCGTCACGAGTGCTTCGCCCTCGTCAGCCATGCCCATCGCCTCGCTGTTGAACAGGATGGTGTCGCGCCAGGACGTGCCCCAGGCGGTCTCCGGGTAGGCCACGACGGGGGCGATCTCGGTGAGGGTGTCGTAGTCCTCCTGGGTGAGCCCCGAGTATGCGGCGAGGATGACGTCGGGGTTCGTGTCGGCGACGGCTTCGAAGTCGATCCCGTCGGTCTCGTCGAAGAGCACCGGGGTCTCGGCGTCGAGCGCTTCGAGCTTCTCGTCGACCCAGGGGAGCATCCCGTCGCCGTCGTCGTCACCGAAGTTCGCAGCGGCCATCCCGACGGGCACGACGCCGAGGGCCAGTGGCACCTCGTGGTTCGCCCAGTTCACGGTGGCGACGCGCTCCGGCTTGGCGTCGATCGTCGTGGTGCCGAGGGCGTGCTCGATCGTGATCGGCGTGAAGCCGTCGCCGCTGCCGGTGCCTTCGTCGGCCGACGACGACGAGCAGGCCGCGAGGCCGATGGTGAGGAACGCCGCCGCGGAGAGGGCGATGAGACGTGGTGCGCGCTGCATGAGGTCCTTTCGGGTGCTGCTGGCTGACACCTGCGTGCGGGCACGACGAACGACGGCGCCGGAGGACGTCGTCGAGGGGTCGGGTATGGCGACCGTGAGCGGCCGGCATCATGCACGAGGAGAAGGAGATGAAGGGTTGCCTAACCAAAGTTATCTGGCAACCGATCCTGGCGCAATCGAGCGGATCCGACGCGTTCCTTCGCGAATCGGACAACCGATCGCGGATCCACCGATCCGTCCTAGCGGTTCCGGAATCGCCCGGGGCTCATGCCGGTAACGCGGCGGAACGCGGTCCCGAACGCCGTCGACGAGCGGTACCCGACGGCGGTCGAGACCTCGTCGATGCTGTCACCCGCCGTGAGCCGGGTGATCGCGTGCTGGGCACGGGCGGCGGCGACCCAGCGGGTGAACCCCAACCCGGTCTCTGATTCGAAGGCGCGCGTCACCGTCCGGGTGCTCACGCCCAATCGGGTGGCCCAGTCGACGAGCGAGGTCGTGTCGGACGGGTCGATGCGTATGCGCTCGGCGATGGGTGCCAGGAGCGCCGACCGGGGGACTCGGAGGAGCAGCTCGTGCTCGGCCGGCTCCAGCACGTCGACGATGGCGGCCTCGGTGGTGGCACGCGCGCGGTCCTCGAGCTCGGCGTCGCTGAGCCGATCGAGCAGGAGACGCAGCAGAGGCGTCACCTCCACCGCGGTCGGCTGCTCGGAGATCGTGGGGACGCGATCGACACTGAACATCGCGGCCCGCTGCCAGGTGCCCGCCGGGGTCCATCCGGTGTGCCGGACACCGGCCGGGATCCAGAGACCGTGGTGCGGGGTGACGGTCCAGACACGCTCGTCGACGCTCGCGGTGGATGCGCCGCGATCGTTCCACAGGAGCTCGTGCGTGGGGTGGGAGTGCTCGTCCCAGTGCGTGTCCCGCGCGATCCGCTCGGTGTTGCCGCGGATGACGAAGGGCACGGGGATCGCGCCGGCCTCGTAGAGGGGGAGTCGGCGGCGCGCCGGAGCCGTGTCCGTCGCGTCGAGGGACTGCTCCCACGGGTCGGCGGCGGCGGGGACTGGCACCGCTCCAGCGTACGGGGGTCCGCGCCGGACCGCCCCGCTTCAGCACTGCTTCAGCTCGTCCGCGCCAGACTGGGACGCGCCGCTCGACCGTCGACCGGCACGGAGCCTGGAGGTTGCACCGGATGCGGATACTCGTCGTGGACGATGAGGTGCGACTCGCCGACGGTGTTCGGAGAGGGCTCGAGGCGGAGGGCTTCGCGGTCGACGTCGCTGCGAACGGTGTCGACGGTCTGTGGATGGCCGGCGAGCATCGCTACGACGCCATCATCCTCGACATCATGATGCCGGGCCTCAGCGGCTACCGCGTCTGTCAGCAGCTCCGCGACGCGGGCGACTGGACCCCGATCCTCATGCTCACGGCGAAGGACGGCGACTGGGACCAGGTCGAGGCCCTCGACACCGGTGCCGACGACTTCCTGAGCAAACCGTTCTCCTTCGCGGTGCTCGTCGCACGGATCCGCTCACTCGTCCGGCGTGGATCGCGGGAGCGGCCGACGGTGCTCGAGATCGGCGAACTGCGGCTCGACCCGGCGTCGAAGCAGGTCCACCGGGGCGACGTCCCGATCGACCTGACCTCGCGCGAGTTCGCGGTCCTCGAGTTCCTCATGCGACGCGGGGGCGAGGTGGTGTCGAAGCGCGAGGTCCTGCAGAACGTCTGGGACGACGATTTCGAGGGCGACCCCAACATCGTCGAGGTCTACGTCGGACATCTCCGCAACAAGGTGGACCGCCCCTTCGAGCGTGCTTCGATCGAGACCGTGCGCGGGTTCGGATACCGGTTGGCGGGCGGTCGTGGCTGACGGCGGGCAGCACGGAGCGGTCGCGCCCCGACGGCGGCTGTGGCGCTCCGTCCGAGCCCGCGCGGCACTCGGATCGGTGCTCGCGGTCGGACTCTTCCTCGGGGTCGGCTCCGTGGCGTTCGTCGGCCTGTTCTCCGCGGCGCTGCGTTCCGGCGTCGAACAGAGCGCCTCGGCCGAGGCGGAGAGCGTCTCGGCACAGCTCGTCGCGGCCGACGCGACGACGCTGCCCGAGGACGACGGTCGACTCCTGGTCCTCGTCGAGGACGGACGTGTCGTGGACCGGACGGACGACGAGATCGAGCTCCCGACGCCGATCCCGGACGGTGACGTGTTCGTCTCGGTCGTCGACGACGAGCCGGTGGTGTTCGCCAGTGAGGACGTCGACGTCGACGGCCGTGACCTCGTCGTCCTCGCGGGCCGTTCCCTCGAGGAGACCGACGACGCCGTCGGACTCGTGTCGATGCTCCTCCTCATCGCGGTGCCCGTGCTCGTCGCCCTCGTCGGCGGCCTGACCTGGCTGCTCGTCGGGCGTGCGCTGGCGCCGGTGGAACGCATCCGCCGTGAGGTCTCGGAGCTCGGGGCGGGCGAGCTGCACCGACGGATCGAGGTCCCGGCCACGGGCGACGAGATCGGTCGCCTCGCCGGGACGATGAACGGCATGCTCGAGCGGCTCGAGGACGCCCAGACGGCGCAGCGGCGGTTCGTGTCGGACGCCTCCCACGAGCTCCGCTCACCGCTTGCGGTGATCAGGCAGTACGCCGAGGTTGCGGCGCTCCACCCGGACCGGGTCGATCCGGCCGAGCTGTCCTCGACGGTCCTCGAGGAGGGTGCCAGGATGCAGGGGCTCGTCGAGTCGCTCCTGCTCCTCGCGAAGCTCGACGAAGGGGCGACGGGCACCGGGCGGCGCACGGTCGACGTCGACGACCTCCTGTTGGCGGAGGCCGCTCGCCTCCGATCCGCCGGTGGACTGCGTGTCGAGTCCGCGGCCGTCGCGGCGGCGAGGGTCGACGGTGACGACGTCCTGCTCGCCCGGGTGGTGCGGAACCTCGTCGACAACGCCGTCCGGCACGCGTGCTCCGTGGTCCGACTGGGATCCGCCACCGATGGTCGGTTCGTCAGGATCTCCGTGGAGGACGACGGCCCCGGCGTGCCGGTCGAGTCCCGCGCACACGTGTTCGAACGGTTCGTCCGCCTCGACGAGAGCCGTTCGCGTGACGCCGGCGGTTCGGGCCTGGGCCTGGCGATCGTGGCCGACGTCGTGCGGCTGCACGGTGGGTCGATCGAACTCGTCGACAGCGCGCTCGGCGGTGCGGCGTTCATCGTCACGCTCCCGGCGTCGTCCGCTTCCTGAACGCGGCTTCAGCTCGCTTCAGGTCCGCTTCAGCGCTCCTCGGACAGTCTGGGGCACATGAACGAGAACACCGCCTCCCAGCCCACCGATCGTACGCAGGACACCGCAGCCACCGAGCGCATCGAGCCCATCGACCGTGTCGAGACGACCGATCACACCGCCATCCCCGCGACCCCGGCGACCTCCGGGAAGCCGGCCTTCTGGCGCCGGAAGCCCGTGTGGATCACCGCGATCGTCGTCGGGGCCCTCGCCCTCGGTGGAGCCGGTGCCGCCTACGCCGTGGACGAGTTCGGCGACGCCGACGACGACCGCGTCACGGCGGCGTCGAACACCGACCGCGACGGTGGCACCGCCGTCGACGACGGTGACACCACGGCGGCGACCGACGACCGCGACGCCCGTGACGCCGACGACGTGCCGCTGACCGACACCGAGTTCGACGCGGCCTCGAAGGCGGCGCTCGCCGAGGCGAAGGGCGGTACCGTGACCGACGTCGACCGCAGTGACGACCCCGGCGAGGCGTTCGAGGTCGACGTCCTCCTCGAGAACGGCGACGAGCTCGAGATCACGCTCGACGCGGACTACGCCGTGGTCACGAGCGTGCTCGACCCGCGCGACTGACGGACGCACCCCGCCGGGTGCGGAACGACGAGAGCCGGACGGAAT
>NZ_MJGW01000011.1:0-13507 GCF_001865025.1 Plantibacter sp. MMLR14_011 | reverse complement strand
ATTCCGTCCGGCTCTCGTCGTCTGTGTGGCGTGCTAGGAACGCGGCTTGCGGTCGTACGAGCCGCCGCCCGTGCCGCCCTCGTCGTCGCGTCGGCGGGCCGGGCCGCCGCGGTCGGGACGGAGCTCGATGAGCTTGCCGCTGATGCGGGTGTTCTCGAGACGGTCGAAGACGTCGTTGCCGAGGCTCGCCGGGAGTTCGACGATCGAGAAGTCCGGCTTGATCTGGATCGCACCGAAGTCCTCGCGCTTCAGACCACCCTCGTTCGCGAGCGCGCCCACGATCTGACGCGGGTCGACCTTCTGGCGACGACCCACGGCGATGCGGTACGGGGCCATCGGTCCGCTGGACGGGCGGCTGCGACGCTCGGGGCGGTCGCCCTGATCGCCGCGGTCGCTCCGGTCGCCGCGGTCGAAGCGCGAGCCGCGGTCACCGGAGTCGCGACGGTCGCGACCGGCGCGGTCGTTGCCGCGGTTGGTGTTGTCGAACTCCTCACGACGGCGGCGCTCGTCCTCCGCGGAGAGGAGCAGCGGCGTCTCGCCCTGGGAGACGACGGCCAGCGCCGCGGCGACATCGGCCTCGGGGACGTCGTGGTGCGAGACGTAGTGGCCGATGATCTCGCGGAAACGCTCGATGCGCTCGGTCTGGCCGAGCGCTTCGGTGATCGCGTCGTCGAAGCGGGTGAGGCGGGTCGCGTTGACGTCGTCGACGCTCGGCAGCTGCATCTGCGTGAGCGGCTGACGGGTGGCCCGCTCGATGGCCTTCAGCAGGTGGCGCTCGCGCGGTGTGACGAAGCTGATCGCGTCGCCCGTGCGTCCGGCGCGGCCGGTGCGACCGATGCGGTGCACGTAGGACTCGGTGTCGACGGGGATGTCGTAGTTGACGACGTGGCTGATGCGCTCGACGTCGAGACCGCGCGCGGCGACGTCGGTCGCGACGAGGATGTCGAGCTTGCCTGCCTTCAGCTGGTTGACGGTCCGCTCGCGCTGCACCTGGGCGACGTCGCCGTTGATGGCGGCAGCCGAGTAACCGCGTGCGCGGAGCTTCTCGGCGAGCGTCTCGGTCTCGTTCTTCGTGCGCGTGAAGATGATCATCGCGCTGAAGTTCTCGGTCTCGAGGATGCGGGTCAGCGCGTCCACCTTCTGCGGGTAGGAGACCGTCAGGTAGCGCTGCGTGATGCTGGCCGAGGTCGTGGTCTTCGTCTTGACCGTGATCTCTTCCGGGTTGTTCAGGTACTTCGCGGAGATGCGACGGATGGACGACGGCATCGTCGCGGAGAACAGCGCGACCTGCTTGTCCTTCGGGGTGTCGGCCAGGATCGTCTCGACATCCTCGGCGAAGCCCATCTTCAGCATCTCGTCGGCCTCGTCGAGCACGAGGTACTTGAGCTCCGTGAGGTCGAGGGTGCCCTTCTCCAGGTGGTCCATGATGCGACCCGGCGTGCCGACGACGATGTGGACGCCGCGACGGAGGGCCGACAGCTGGACGCCGTAGCCCTGGCCGCCGTAGACGGGCAGGACGTGGACGCCGCGCAGGTGGGTGGCGTACTTCTCGAACGCCTCGCAGACCTGGAGGGCGAGTTCACGGGTCGGTGCGAGGACGAGCGCCTGCGGCGTCTTCTGCGTGATGTCGAGGCGGGACAGGATCGGCAGGGCGAACGCCGCGGTCTTGCCGGTGCCCGTCTGTGCGAGGCCGACGACGTCGCGTCCCTCGAGCAGCAGCGGGATGGTGGCCGCCTGGATGGCGGACGGGGTCTCGTAGCCGACGTCCTTGAGTACCTTGAGCACCGCGTCGTCGAGGCCGAGGTCGGAGAAGGTCTGCGTAGCGCCGGCGGGTTCCGCCTCGGGCTGCGTCGTGGAATCAGAAGACGTCATACTCCTAACGGTAGTCGCAACGCAAGCGTTTGCAGGACATGGTCTGGAGCCGACCGGTCCGCGCCGTCGCCCGGGGCGCCCGCCTCACCGTCCTACAGGCTGCCCCAGCGCGCCCGGGCACCGCAGAAGAGTCCATAGGCGATCAGCCCGACGCCGACCACGAGCAGGATGACGACGCCGAACGGGAGCGCGGCCAATGCCGAGATGGCACCGTCCATGCCGGAGGCCTTCTCGGGGTCCTGGGTGGCGGCCGCGACGAGGAACAGGATGCCGACGGTGACCAGTGCGATCCCCTTGGCGACCCATCCGATGACGCCGAGGACGACGACGGCACGCTTCGTCGTGCCGGTGGGCGGGTGCACGTCCTCGAGGAACTTCCGCGTGACGCCCTTGAAGACGAAGAAGCCGCCGATGCCGATGACCACGAGGCCGACGACGATGACGACGAACACCCCGCCGGGGGAGGACAGGAGTGTCGCTGTGAGGCCCTGGCTGGACTGCGAGGAGTCCTGGCTGCCGCCGAGGGCGAAGGTCAGCGCGGTCGATCCGACGGCGAGGTAGGCGATCGCGCGTCCGGCGGTCGAGATCCGCTTGCTCCACCGCTTGCGGGTGTCGGATTCGCGCACGAGGAAGGCGGAGATCGCCGTCCAGAGACCGAGGGCGAACAGGCCGACGGCGACGACCCAGATGATGACGATCCCGCCGGGCGTGCCTGCAAGCGTCTTGAGCGCACCCGACTGGTCCGCGTCACCGCCGCCGCCGGATCCACCGCTCGCGCCGGACAGGGCGATGGAGATCGCGATCCCGCCGATGAGGACGTGGAGCAACCCGTTGACGGCGTGACCGGTGCGGGCGAGCGTGCGGAGGGTCGTGCTGTTGTGTGCGGTTCCAGCGGCTTGGTCTGCGGCGGCGCGTGCGTTCTCAGGCATCAGACCACGGTAGCGGCCGGGTTCCCGACCACCAGGGGGGTTGCGCGCCGTGCCGGTGGACCGGCGTCGTCGATCGAGCACCGATCCGAGCGGCACCTCGTTTCCGAATGACACGCATGCCCGTGAACCCCTCGCGTCCCGCCCCGCCGGACGACCCCTCCGTGATCACCGCCGATGCGACCGCGCTCGGCCTGGGACGCGTCACGGTGGACACCGATCTCGGACCGGTCACCGTCCGTGCGGGGCGCGAAGCGGGTGGACCGGCTACGATCCTGCTGCACGGCGCCGCCGGTTCCTGGACCACCTGGTCACCCCTCCTCCGCGCCGACGACGAGCGGGGCGCGGTCGTCGACGACGTCATCGCCGTGGATCTCCCGGGGTGGGGTGCATCGGCACTTCCCGCCGCCGATCCGGTGACGGTCGGAGACCTCTCCACCGCCGTCGCGACCGTCGCCCGCTCGCTCGGCTACCTGTCCTGGCGTCTCGTCGGGCATTCGCTCGGCGGGTTCGTCGCGCTCGACCTCGCCGTCCGCGAACCCGAGGCGACGATCCGGGTCGACCTCGTCTCACCGACGGGGATCGGGGTCGTCGAGGCGATCCGGCAGCCGCTCGGTGGCGGCGCCCGGCTCCCGTGGTTCGCGGGCATGCTCCTCGCGATGCGGATGCTGCAGGCGCTCGGCGGACGCGGGCCAGGGCTCGTCCGCGCGCTGAACCGGATCGGTCTGCTCGCACCGCTCATGTCGCCCCTGTTCGGACGACGTCGGGACCTCGACCGCTCGGTCGTCGACGCGCTCGCAGCCGACGTCCGGCCGGCGTCGTTCCTCCTGGCGGCCCGAGCGGCCGCCGCCTACGACCTGCACGTCTGGCGCGGCGTGCGGTGTCCCGTCCGCTGCATGACGGGCGACCGCGACGTCTTCGTCGGGCCCGACGATGCAGCCGTCCTCACCGCTCTCGTCCCGGACCTGCGACTGCGCACCCTGCCGGCGACCGGGCACTTCGCGGCGGTGGAACACCCGGAGGCCGTGCTCGATCTCTTCACCTCGGAGTGATCCGCGTGGCCTCACGGGTGCAGCGACGTCGGCATCCGCTATCCTGGTCCTCTGCCCGACTTCGTGGTTGGGGTGGTTGATCGTCCGCACCGTGCTGCACCCGCGCCGTGTGTCGAGCATCGATCTGGGGCTGGAAACCCCCAGCACCCACACCCCTCGCACGGAGGTCCTCCTTGTCTGCATCCGCAGCCACCGCATCGCATCCCACCACAGCACCGTCCGGTTCCCCGGCCCGCCGCTGGTGGGTCCTCGTCGTCCTCGCGATGACGCAGCTCATCGTCGTCCTCGACGGCACGATCGTGAACATCGCCCTTCCGGCAGCCCAGCAGGAGCTCGAGCTGTCCGACACGCAGCGTCAGTGGGTCGTCACGGCCTACGCCCTCGCGTTCGGCGCGCTGTTGCTGCTCGGTGGCCGCATCGCCGACTACTGGGGCCGGAAGCGCACCTACCTGGTCGGCATGGTCGGCTTCGGCGCCGCATCGGCCTTCGGCGGGTTCGCCCAGAGCGGGACCGAACTCATCATCGCGCGCGGCCTGCAGGGCGTGTTCGCCGCGCTCATGGCGCCCGCCGCACTCGCGCTCCTCACCGTCACCTTCGCCCACGGCCGCGACCGCAACACGGCCTTCGCCGTCTTCGGTACCGTCGCCGGTGCCGGGGCGGCCGTGGGCCTGATCCTCGGCGGCGTGCTGACCGAGTTCGTCGACTGGCGCTGGTGCCTGCTCGTCAACGTGCCCTTCGTGATCGTCGGACTCATCGCCGGCCTCATCCTCGTTACCGAGAGCAAGGCCGAGGGCGACAACCGCTACGACTGGCTCGGTGCGATCACGGTCATCCTGGGCCTCGGTTCCCTCGTCTACGGCTTCACGCTGGCCGAGGGCGGCTGGGGGAGCGCCGACACCATCGGCTTCCTCGCGCTCGGTGCGGGACTCCTCTCCCTCTTCGTCTTCATCGAGATGCGTGTCGCGCAGCCTCTGCTCCCGCTGCGCATCGTGGCGGACCGGGTCCGCGGCGGTGCCTTCCTCATGCAGATGATCGTCGGCAGCGTCATGATCGGTGCCCTGCTCTACCTGACGTTCCACCTGCAGATCGTGCTCGGCTTCCCGCCGCTCGAGGCGGGCATCGCGACCCTCCCGATGACCGTCGCGATCATGATCGTCGCCCCGATCGCCACGAAGCTCCTGCCGGCCATCGGCCCGCGCCCGCTGCTCATCATCGGTCCGCTCGTCGCGGCGGCCGCCCTCGTATACCTCAGCCGCATCACGGCCGACGGCGACTACTTCGTCCAGGTGCTGCCGGCGCTGCTCGTGCTCGGGATCGGCATGGCGATGATCTTCGTCCCGATGCAGAACCTCGCGCTGACGGGAGTCGCCCCGCACGACGCCGGTGCGGCCTCCGCCACGGCGAACGCCTCCATGCAGATCGGTGGGTCGATCGGCCTGTCGGTCTTCACCACGGTCTACGCGAGTGTCACCGACCAGGCGACGGTCACGGATCAGGCCTCGCAGCTCGTGGCGTTCACCCAGGGCTACTCGGCGGCGTTCATCGCGGCTGCGGTCGGCCTCGTGATCGCGAGCGTCATCGCGGTCGTCTGCATCCGCGGTCGCAAGGAGGACCTCCTGCCCTCGGGTGACCAGCAGGCCGTCCACCTGGGCTGAGCGGGACGGCGCCGCTTCGTCGAGCACAAGCCTCCTGACAGCAGGGTGCCGTCGGCGTACCGTGTCCGACATGGCCAGCACCGCGATCGTCCTCACCGTCCCCGGACCGCACGGCGACCGCGAGGTGCGTCTCTCCAGTCCCGACCGCGTGCTCTGGGAGGCGTCCGGTGTCACGAAGCGGGAGCTCGCGGAATACCTCATCGAGGTCGCGCCGGCCTTCCTCGCCGCCAACGGCGACCGTCCGGTGTCCCTGCAGCGGTTCCCAGGCGGCGTGGACGGCGAGTGGTTCTTCTCGAAGAACCCGCCGAAGGGGGCGCCGGAGTACGTCCGGGCGGTCGACGTCGTGTATCCGAGTGGCCGGCGGCATCCGCAACTCGTCCTCGACGAGGCGGCCTCTGTCGTCTGGGCCGTGCAGATGAACACGGTCGTGTTCCACCCGTGGCCGTCACAGGCGTCGGACACCGACCATCCGGACGAACTGCGGATCGACCTCGACCCGCAGCCGGGAACCGACTTCGCCGACGCCGTGCGCGTTGCGGGCTCGCTGCGGGAGCTGTTGACGGAGGTCGGTCTGACGGGGTTCGTGAAGACCTCCGGCAACCGAGGTGTCCACGTGTTCGCGCCCATCGAGCCGGAGCACGAGTTCCTCGACGTCCGGCACGCCGTGATCGCGGCGGCTCGGGAACTGGAGCGACGGGATCCCGACCGGGTCACGACCTCGTGGTGGAAGGAGGAGCGTGGTGAACGCATCTTCGTCGACTACAACCAGGCGAACCGCGATCGGACGATGGCCGGCGCCTACAGCCCGCGTGCGCTGGCCTCGGCGACCGTCTCGTGCCCGGTGACCTGGGACGAACTCCCCGAGATCGACCCGGGCTCCTTCACAGTGCGGACCGTCCCGGAGCGACTCCGGACGACCGGCGACCCGTGGGCCGGCATGCACGACACCGCTGGGCGCATCGACGTCCTCCTGCAGTGGTGGGAGCGGGACCTCGAGCAGGGGCTGGGCGAGCTCCCGTTCCCTCCCGACTTCCCGAAGATGCCGGGCGAGCCGCCACGGGTGCAGCCGAGTCGCGCCAGACACGCCGAGGACTGAGCCCACCCGGACACACGAACGCCCGGTGATCGTGGATCACCGGGCGTTCTGTGGACTCAGGGCGCTATTCGGCCTTGCCGAGGGCGAAGCGGACGCCGCCCTGCTCGTCGATCTGCGCGTCGAGGACCGCGTCGCTCAGGGCGACGGCTGCGGACTCCTCGAGGAAGACGGTCGCTCCGGCGCTTTCGATGACCTGGTCGGCCTCGTGCGGCGTCGCCGTCATGGTGACTTCGAAGTTGTTGTCGTCGGAGCTGCTGCTGATGCGCAGTCCGGCGCCGTGCGTGAGCGACGACGCGTCGTCCGGGACGACCAGTCCCGGGGTGAGTGGTGCGTTCTCGGCGAGGGTCTTGACGACTCGGCCGGCGTTCTCGGTCAGGGTGAGCATGTGTGTTCTCCGTTCCGTTCGCGAATACGAGTTCCCCACCATGCTCGGGTTCTCGGCGAGATGCCACCCCGAGGCCGATCCTCTGCGGGAACTGCCAAGCAACTCTGCAGGGATTCACACCTCCGCGCTGCTCGTAGCACAGCCCGGGTGATCGTCCCTTGGGGGTCCGTTCGGTGGAGTGGGCTGCTAGCGTCGAACGTGCTGTCCGGCGCGTGCATCCCGCCCCACGGCACCCCCAACACCCCAGCCCGAGGAGTCCTGTGACCACCGTCGCCGCCATCATCAAGCCCACCGCAGACGCGCCGTTCGAGGTCGGCACCATCGAACGCCGTGCGCCGCGCGCCAACGACGTCGTCATCGACGTCCACTACGCCGGCATCTGCCACAGCGACATCCACCAGGCCCGCGAGGAATGGGGCAAGGCCATCTTCCCGATGGTCCCCGGTCACGAGATCGCCGGCATCGTCACCGAGGTCGGCGATGCGGTCACCAAGCACCAGGTCGGCGACCGCGTCGGCATCGGCTGTTTCGTCGACTCCTGCCGCGAGTGCGAGAACTGCCTCGCCGGCGAGGAGCAGTTCTGCCTGAAGGGCAACGTCGCCACCTACAACGGCCGCGAGTACGACGGCGAGCCCACCTACGGCGGCTACAGCAAGCAGATCGTCGCCGACGAGAACTACGTGCTGAGCATCCCCGAGGGCATCGAGCTCGACGTCGCGGCACCCCTGCTGTGCGCCGGCATCACCACCTACTCGCCGTTGAAGCACTGGGGCGCCGGTCCCGGCAAGCAGGTCGCCATCGTCGGGATGGGTGGTCTCGGCCACATGGGCGTCAAGATCGCCCACGCCCTCGGCGCAGAGGTGACCGTGCTCAGCCAGACGACCTCGAAGGAGGAGGACGGCAAGCGCTTCGGGGCCGACCACTACTACGCGACCGGCGAAGAGGGCACCCTGAAGTCGCTCCGCGGACGCTTCGACCTCATCATCAACACGGTCTCCGCCGACCTCGACATCGACGCCTACCTGTCGACCCTCAAGCTCAACGGCTCGATGGTCTTCGTCGGACTGCCCGAGAACACGCAGCAGTTCCGGGTGTTCTCGCTCGTCGGTGGCCGCCGCTCGCTCGCCGGCTCGAACATCGGCGGCATCCGCGAGACGCAGGAGATGCTCGACTTCTGCGCTGAGCACGGCATCGGTTCGCAGATCGAGCTCATCGGTGCCGACGAGGTCGAGGGCGCCTACGACCGCGTGGTCCGCAGCGACGTCCGCTACCGCTTCGTCATCGACACGGCGACGATCGGCTGATCGCACCGATACCCTGAGAGCATGATCCGGCTCCCGTTCCGTCGTCCAGGCGGAGCGGGAGCCGTTCCTCGTGAACCCCTCGGCCGCGAGGTCCTCGTCCTCGGCGGTGTCGCGTTCTTCGTGATGCTCGGGTTCGGTGTCGTGATCCCGGTCCTGCCCGTGTACGTGCGCAGCTTCGGCGTCGGCTACCTCGAGGTCGGCGCGGTCGTCTCGGTCTTCGCGCTCATGCGGCTCATCGCGAACCCGTTCGTGGGTGCGCTCGTCGATCGGATCGGCGAGCGGGTGGTGCTGGCGTCCGGCATCGGGATCGTCGCGGTGTCGAGCGCGCTCGTCGGGCTCGCGGCGGACTATCCGCAGCTGCTCCTGCTCCGCGGGGTCGGAGGGATCGGGTCGGCGATGTTCTCCGTCGCCGCGATGACGCTGCTGCTGCGCACCACCCCACCGCACCGTCGCGGGCGGGCGGTCGGGTTCTACCAGGGCGGGTTCCTCGTCGGCGGCATGGCCGGACCGGCCGTCGGTGGCCTGCTCGCGACCATCTCGCTCACGGCACCGTTCTTCTTCTACGCCGGGACCCTCGCGGTCGCCGGCGTCCTCGGACTCGTGATGCTGCGCGGCAGTCGGATCGCCGCGCCGGTCGAGACCGCCACGCAGGCCGAGCCCTTCCGCACGGTCCTCGCCGATCGCCGGTACCAGGCGGCGCTCCTCGCGAACTTCGCGAACGGCTGGGCGTCGATGGGCGTCCGGGGCGCACTCGTTCCGGTCCTCGTCGTGGAGGCGCTCCATGAGGAAGCAGCCTGGACCGGGATCGCCTTCGCGATCGCCGCTGTCGCGCAGACGCTCGCGCTCGGTCCCGCCGGCCGCTTCGTCGACACCGTCGGACGACGACCCGCGATGCTCGTCGCGTTCCCGGTCGCGGCGGCGGCGCTCCTCGCCATGCCGTTCGTCGGCGAGCTCTGGCTGCTGGTCGTCGCCCTCTGCGTCTACGGTGTCGCGGCGGCCTTCCTCGGGACCGCTCCGGCGGCGGCCGTCGGAGACGCCGCGGGTGGTCGGGGTGGTCGGGCCGTCGCGGTCTTCCAGGCGACGTCCGACCTCGGCGCCATCGTCGGCCCGCTGGTCGCCGGCGCACTGCTCGACGCCTTCTCGTTCCCCGCGGCGTTCGGCTCCGCGGTCGTGCTCATGCTGCTCGTCCCCGTACTCGCGTCCCGCATGCCGCGGGAGCACCGGAACCAGTCGACGACCGCCTAGCGGGACTGGAGTCGCAGGCCCACCGAGGTGGTGATGTCCTCACGCTGACCGCCGGAGTGGACGAGCTGCTCGCCGTCGACCGTCAATTGGCTGGCGTGTTCCGCGAGTGCCGCGGCGACGATCGGGAGGCGGTGCCCGAGTGGGAACCACACGGCGTCGTCGCCCAGCGGTTCCAGGTCGGTGCGGTGGTGCACGAGTTCCGCGAAGGGCACCCCGCTCCTCCGCGCGGCGACGATCGCGGCCTCGTGCATCCGGAGGTGGTCCGGGTGCCCGTACCCGCCACCGTGGTCGTAGCTGACGACCAGGTCCGGCGAGACGTGTCCGATGACCGCGACGAGGTCGTCGGCGACGTCGTCGAGCGGAGCGAGCGAGAACGCACCGGGGGAGACGTCGTCAGCGGGGCCGGCGAGTCCCTCGCGCACCCACCGCATGCCCGAGTCCACGTATCGCGTCGACGTCCCCGGTCGGGCCGCCGGACCCGTCCCCAGCCAGAACTGCTCGGCCACGCCGAGCGTGCGGCAGGCGGCGGCGAGCTCCGACTCGCGGTGGGACGCGAGAGCAGCGGTTCCGGCGAGGGACCGGAGCGGGCCGTCGACGACCTCGCCGCGCTCGCCTCGCGTGGCCGTCACGAGGACGACGCGAGCACCGTGGTCCACGAGTTCGGCGATGAGCGCGCCCGAAGCGAGGGTCTCGTCGTCGGGATGCGCGTGCGCGAACAGGACGGTGCGCCCGCTGTCGATGAGCGGGAGGAGTCCGTGGTTCACGAGGTCGAGGTCGCCGGGGCGGTGGCGACGGCGGGAGCGTTCTCGACCAGGGTCCGGTAGACGTCGACGAGGGCGTCTCCCGAGCGCTGCCAGTCGAACCGCTCCGCCCGACGTCGCGCTGCCGAACCGAGCTGCGCGAGCCGCTTCGGGTCGCCCAGGATGGACGAGACCGCAGCACCCCAGATGTGCGGGTCGCGGGAGTCGATGACGATGCCCGTCTCTCCGTCGACGACGGCCTCCCGCAATCCGCCTGAGGCGGCCACGACGGTCGGCACGCCGCTCGCCGCGGCTTCGAGCGCGACGAGACCGTACGTCTCCGAGTGCGAGGGGACGAGCACGAGCGTGCTCTCGCGGAACAGCGTGGCGAGTCCGATGCGCGACTGCGGCCCGACGAAGCGGACGTCGTCGGCGACACCGAGGTCGCGGGCGAGGGCGGCGAGTTCCTCGGCGTAGCGGTCGTAGTCGACGGAGACGTCCCCGGCGATGACGAGTTCGGGGCGGAGCTCGGGCGCGACCGCGGCGATGGTCTCGATGGCGAGGTCGAAGCCCTTCAGCGGGTGGAGGCGACCGGCGACCACCGCGGTCGGGCGACCGGAACGAGGACCGTCGAGCGGGTGGAACAGCGTCCCGTCGACACCGGGTGGCACGATCGACACCCGGTCGGGGCGGGCTCCGAGCCGCGCGATCGCGGTGTCGGCCTCGGCCGCGCTGATCGCGACGACCGCGTCCGACTCCGCGGCGAGCCGTGCCTCGCCGGCCAGGCGCCCGGGGGACTCGGCGCGCTCGCCGTGCGAGAGCGGGGTGGTGGACTCGGCGGCGATGCTGTGGAAGCTCTGCACATGCGGGATCCCCAGTTCCCGCGCGAGGGGGAGTGCGGCCATGCCGGAGAACCAGTGGTGGGCGTGCAGGACGTCGTATCGCGGCAGTCGGGCGAGTTCCGAGCGGAAGTCGTCGACGAACTCTTCGTGCCGACCCTTCGCGACCGGTTCGGCGGGACCGGCGTCGAGGAAGCGCAGGGTCACGCCGGGGGCGAGGGATGCGGCGGACGGCTGGTCGGCAGATGACCGCCGGGTGATGACGTCGACCTCATGGCCCGCTGCGCCCATCGCGACGGCCTGATGACGGACCACGACGTTCATCCCGCCGGCGTCACCGGAACCCGGCTCGTCACCGGGACTGGTGTGGAGCGAGATCATCGCGATGCGGAGGGGCTGGGGTTGCGAGGGCACCAGACGAGCCTAGTAGCCGTGGGCGTCCCAGCCCCTCGTGACGGAGACACCAGAACGTGCTCGCACATCCGACGCCGGAGCGTGAGAATGATCGCGAGACGAGCGCGACGATGCGCCCGTCCAGGCGAAAGGGACGATCATGACGACGCTCAACCCGTACCTCGGCTTCCGCGGGACAGCCCGTGAGGCGATGGAGTTCTACCAGGGGGTCTTCGGCGGCGAACTGACGGTGTCGACGTTCGGCGACTTCGGTGCCGCGGTCGAGCCGGACGAGGTCGATCTGGTGATGCACTCCCAGCTGACCGGCGACGCCGGGGTCGTCTTCATGGGGTCGGACACGCCGAAGCACATGCACTACCGCGAGGGCAACAACTTCTCGATGTCGCTGAGTGGGTCGGACACCGACGATACCCAATTGCGCGAGTACTTCGAGCGGCTCTCCGATGGCGGCACCGTCCAGCAGCCGCTGACCGTGGCGCCCTGGGGCGACTCCTTCGGCATGGTGCAGGACCGCTTCGGGATCACCTGGCTGGTGAACATCGCCGCCCCTGCGGAGGGGTGACGTGAGTGTGACTGCAGTGGTGTCGCGGGACGACATCGGCTTCCCGAGGAGCAGCGATGACTGAAGCGTGGAACGATTTCTTCGTGGCGACAGCGGGCGCTGCGGCGGCGCTCGCCGGACTCATCATCGTCGCGATGTCCGTGAACATCGCCAAGATCATCGAGATCCCGTCCATGCCGGCGCGGGCGGCGGCGACGATCAGCTCCCTGGTGTTGATCGTCGTCGTCGCTGCCGCAGGACTCATCCCGGGTCAGGCCGACGCCTTGTACGGTGTCGAGGTCCTGCTCCTGACCGCCCTCGCTCTGTGGTTCGCGATCGACGCCGCGGTCCGGATCCTCCGCCACCAGGATGCCGAGCATGGACCGCGCGCCCTCAAGGCTGCGGTCCCGGTGTTGCAGATGATCCCGTTCGTGATCGGCGGTGTATTGCTCCTCCTCGGTTCGTCGGTCGGTCTCGGCTGGCTGGCTGCCGGCTTCATCCTTGTGTTCATCGGCTCCGTGGTTGGTGCTTGGGTGCTGCTCGTCGAGATCCTCCGGTTGTTTCCTCCGACCCTGAGCGCCACAGCGACTCCGAGCAACCCCGCCCGGTTCCTGAGCAACCCCTCCCGGTCCCTGAGCACGCGCCCGGTCCCTGAGCCTGTCGAAGGGCTCACGAGCAACTTCCACAGCCACCCTCACTTGACATCTGGAATGTCAGTGGTCCATGGTGGACTTGTCCCATGACCGAGACCACCCTCAGCGCGATCCGCGCGAGCGACGACTGCGCGGCGCGCCTCGCGGAGTTCTCGGACGAGTGGGCGGAGCTCCACCGCCAGCAGGCCGTCCTCGATACACGCAAGGCGCGCCTCCTCGCCCGCTCCGCCGCCTGTGCCGATGCCTTCGCGGACGCCACGGTCCCGGCGGTCTTCCCGCCGGCCGAACACCAGGCACTGTCCCGTCGGTCGACCTGCGCGGCCCTCGCGATGGCGCCCCGGATGCCGGAGCGGACGATCCAGCGTGCGACGAACGACGCCGAACGGCTCGTGAACGACGCGCCGGCCGTGCTGGCGTCGCTTGAGGCCGGGCGCATCTCGGCGCGGCACGCGCAGACGATCCTCGATCAACTCAGTGATGTGCCGGTCGAGGGGCGGGCGGTGTTCCTCGCCGAGGTCCTGCCGGTCGCCGAACAATCCACCAATGCGTACCTCCGGAAGCGCGCCCGAGTCCTCCGCGAACGCCTCCACCCCGAATCCATCACCGCCCGAGCCGTCCGCTCCGAGGCCGACCGCCGGGTGGAGTTCGAGCCCGCGGCCGACGGGATGGCGTGGGTGCATCTCTTCACGACGGCACCGATCGCGCAGGGCGTCTCCGAGCGGATCGAAGCGGCGGCAGCGGAGTCACGCGCCGTGGGCGACACTCGCACGTGCGCACAACTGCAG
>NZ_MJGW01000010.1:0-119657 GCF_001865025.1 Plantibacter sp. MMLR14_011 | reverse complement strand
GTCAGCGCACCGCGCTGGCAGCAACCCGGACGGGGAATCAGGGGGCGGCGGGCTTCGTCGCCGCTCCGTCGAGCCAGAGCTCGGTCGACTCGTCGCGGTGCACCCCGTCGGTGCCGACGTGCTTCTCGCTGATCGTCGGACCGTTCTTGATGACGTGCACGAGCGCCATCCCATGACCCCGGCCGAGCTCGTAGTCCGCCTTCAGCCACTCGAGGATCTCACCGGCCTTCGTCGACGCGTCGAAGCCGCGGGCGTGCGCCTCGTCGACGAGCGCGCGCGGGGTCTTGCCGGTCTTCGCCTCGGCGGCATCGAGATAGGCCTGGAACGACATGACGGCTCCTTCGTCGATCGGGTGTCAGCGCCATCGTAGCCAGCGCCGGCACCGAGCGATAGGCCTCGCAGCGCGCCATGCGGCCTCCCTCCAGGGTGGGCGGCGACGACGCCAATAGGGTGAGGGGATGGACCGCCCCAGCAGGACCCCCGCCGGATTCGCCGCGACCGTCGGCATCGACCTCCTCGCCGTCATCGTGTTCGTCCTCATCGGCCGCGCCAGCCACGGCGAAGGCGTCCTCGGACTCCTCGTGACGCTGTGGCCGTTCGCCGTCGGACTCCTCGTCGGACACGTCCTCGCACTCGTCCTCGGTCAGCGCGAGACCCGCTCCGTCCGCTGGGCCGGCGTCGTCGTCTGGGTGTCGACCGTCGTCGTCGGAATGGTGCTGCGCGCGGTCTCCGGCCAGGGCGTCCAACTCAGCTTCGTCATCGTGACCGTCCTCGTCCTCGCCGTTCTCCTCCTGGGGTGGCGCTTCGTCGCGTGGCTCATCGCGCGCCGACGCCGATGACGACCCCGACCCCGACACCGACGAGCACATGAGCGCCGAGCGCTGGGGACGCTGGTACTTCGCGGTGCAGGCCCTCGCCGGTGCAGCGTGGTGGGTGTCGGTGTTCCTCGTCCCGCCCGTCCGTGCGGCGACGCTCGGCAGCCTCGACCCCGTCGTCACAGCCGTGCTCGACGTCCCGTTCTTCGTCGTCGCCTCGGCGCTCGCCGCATGCGCCATCCGATGGGCGGCGATCCTCGCGACCGGATGGACGCTGCTGGTCACCGTGTCACTGGGGATCTTCGCGGCCGTGACCCAGGAGGCGGGCGTCGGTGCCCTGCTGATGGTCGGTGCCGCGGTCGGCTCGGTCACGGCACTCGCGCTCGTCCTCACGGGCGGGATCCCGAGAGCGTGGATCGCCTTCGGGCCGTTCGCGTTCCGCCCGGCGGACGCGTCGGCGTCGACCGGTTCGCAACTCGTGAGGACCGCCGTCGAGATCGTCGCGTTCTGGGGTGTCTTCCTCGCGGTGATCCCCGCCGTCCTGCGCTTCTTCGAGCTGCGGTGGCGGGTCGCGGTCGCCCTGCCGCCGGGTGCCGAGCAGTTCGCCGTGGCCGTCGGCATCGTCGTCGTGGTGCTCGGGAGCGTCGTCGGGCTCTGGTCGGCGGCCGCGATGGCGACGACCGGTGGTGGGACGCCGCTACCCGCCGCGATGCCGAACCGACTCGTCATCGCCGGCCCGTATCGCTTCGTCCGCAATCCGATGGCCGTCGGCAGCATCGTCCAGGGCGTCGGCGTCGGACTCCTGCTGTCGTCCTGGATCGTGGTCGTCTACGCGGTCTTCGGCGCCGTCGTCTGGAACGTCCTGGTCCGGCCGGTCGAAGAGGCCGACCTCGAGGCGCGCTTCGGCGAGCCCTACCGCCGCTACCGCGATGAGCTGCGGTGCTGGGTCCCGAGTGTCCGCCCGGTGTCGGGTCGTTCGTGACTCCTGCTGCGCGTGACGACCGGCCGCGTCACCCGCCGCCCCGCGCGACCGGGAGCCCCGGCGGTCGCAGGATGCAGGAGTTGTGGACGCCGAGCGGGTCGGAGCGGAGGACCGTCTAGCGGCGGGAGCCGGTGAGGGTCGTCGACTCGTCGACCGGCGACGACTCGGGACGCGACTCGGGCGCCTTCGCGCGCGACTTCGGCTTCGGCAGCGGGATCGGCGAGGTGAGCGCGATCTGCTCCGAGAAGTCCTCCGGCGTGACCGGTGAGACGACGCCGTCGTGGGTGAACTGCAGGCGCCAGCGGGAGTCCGGTGCGACGCGCAGGCGGAGGTGATGACGGAACACCCCGTAGGCGAGGCCGGTGGCGCAGGCGGCGAACCCGGCGAGTGCGCCCAGGCCGAGCGCCCAGCGCGGCCCGAAGGTGTTCGCCACCCACCCGACGATGGGCGCGCCGATCGGGGTGCCACCCATGAGGATCGCCATGTACAGTGCCATCACCCGGCCACGGACGGCGGCCTCGGTGCTCGTCTGCACGAGTCCGTTCGCGGTGGTCAGGAGCGTCACCGTCGAGAAGCCGACGAGGATCAGCACGGCGGCGAACGACCAGTAGCTCGGCATGAACGCGGCCGTGAGTGCAGCGACGCCGAAGAGCCCGGCCGCACCGACGATCATCCGCATCTGGGCCTGCGCCCGCCGCGCCGCGAGGAGCGCGCCGGTCAGGGAACCGATCGCGAGCACCGAGGAGAGGATGCCGTACTCGCCCGCGCCCTTGCCGAACTCGACGGCCATGGTCGAGGCGAAGATCGGGAAGTTCATGCCGAACGCGCCCATGATGAACACGATCACGAAGATCACCATGAGGTCCGGCCGCCCGCGGACATAGCGGAAGCCCTCGACGAACTGTCCTCGAGCCCGCGGTGGGCGCGGCGCCCGACGGAGCTTGCCGGTGCGCAGGGCCAACAGGGCGCCGATGACGCCGAGGAAGGTGAAGGCGTTCACGACGAACACCCACCCGGAGCCGATCGCGACGATGAGGAGACCGGCGATGGCGGGGCCGACCATGCGCGCCGCGTTGAAGGACGCCGAGTTGAGCGCGACGGCGTTCGACATGTTGTGCTCGTCGACGAGCTCGGAGACGAAGGTCTGGCGGGCCGGGCCGTCGACGGCGTTGATGATGCCGAGGGCCAGCGCGAAGAGGTACATGTGCCACAGCTCGGCGTGACCGAAGATGAGCAGGGCGCCGAGGGCTGCGGCCAGGAGCATGAGGCTCGACTGGGTGAGGATGAGGATCTTCCGCTTGTCGAAGCGGTCGGCGATGAGACCGGTGATCGGCACGAGGACGAGCTGCGGGCCGAACTGCAGGGCCATGGTGGCCCCGACGGCCACGGCGTCGTTGTCGGTGAGGTCGGTCAGCACGACCCAGTTCTGGGTGGTGGCCTGCATCCAGGCGCCGACGTTCGACACGAGAGCGCCGATGAACCAGATGCGGTAGTTGACGCTGGACAGGGAACGGAACATTGCACTCACTGGGTGGCGAGTCTCCTCATGATCTCGGCTGCGCGGGCGAGGGTGTCGCGTTCGTCCGGGGTGAGCGCGCGCAGCTGCTGGGTGATCCACGCGTCGCGTTTCCGGACGGTCTCGGTGACGGTGGTGTGGCCCGCTTCGGTGAGGGCGATGGTGACCTTCCGGCGGTCGGCCGCGTCGGTTTCTCGGGTGACGTACCCGGCCTCTTCGAGGCAGTTGACGGTGCGATTCATGGATGGCGCGGACACGCGGTCGCGTTCGGCCAGTGCCCGCAGGGTTGCGGAGCCCTCTTTGTAGAGCCCTCCGAGAACGGAGAACTGCGGGTCGCTGAGGTCGTCGACCGACTTCTCCCCGCGCAGTCGTCTCGCGAGCCGGAAGGTGCCCATCCGGAGTTCGGACGCCTGCTCGGCGATCGTCAGTGCCCTGGTCTTCGTCGCTGCTCCGCTTGCCACGATCCATTAGCTTAGCTCATTAGCCACCCTAAGTATACCCGCAAACTGTCACAAACCGACAGTGCACGGGGAGCAGGACTGGCAGTTGGTGACAGTTCGCGAGCAGGGGGGTCAGAGCCAGCGGCGGGCTCGGAAGATGGCGTACAGGGTCCCGGAGAGGACGAGCATCGCTCCGATCGCGACCGGGTAGCCGAACTGCCAGTGCAGCTCCGGCATGTCGTCGAAGTTCATGCCGTAGACGGTGCCGATGAGTGTCGGGGCGAAGAGGATCGCCGCCCAGGAGGAGATCCGCTTGATCTCCTCGTTCTGCGCCAGGGCCGTCTCGCTCATCCGACGCGACTCCTCGTTCTGCGCGAGGCTCGCTTCCGAGAGGCGTCGCATCTCCTCGTTCTGCTGCTGCGTCATGAGCGTCGCGTGCACCGTCAGCGCGTTCCGGAGCAGGTGGCGGAAGGAGTCGACGCGCTCCGCGATCCGGAGGGTGTGGTCGAGCACGTCGCGGAAGCCGTTGCGCAGCTCCTCGTCGAGACCGTACTTGTCGGCACCCTGCAGCAGGCCGTGGAGCATGGCCCGCAGGGGCGTGGTCGCGCGCTGGAACGCGATGACCTGACGCAACAGTTCGTAGATGCGACGCGAGACGTCCGCGGCGTCGCCGAAGAGCTCGTCCTCGATCTCGTCGATGTCGTTCTCGAGCCCCGCGACGACGGGACCGTAGCCGTCGACGACCTGGTCGAGCACCGCGTGCAGGACGGCGTCGGGACCGAGTGCGAGGATGTCGGGCCGGGCTTCGAGTCGCCGCCGGACCTGGCCGAGGTCGGGCTTCTCCGCGTGGCGGACCGTGACGACGAACCCGGGTCCGACGAACAGGTGCACCTCGCCGAACTCGACCCGCTCCTCCTCGTCCAGGTAGCGGGCGGGACGCAGGACGACGAACAGCGTGTCGCCGTACCGCTCGAGCTTCGCCCGCTGATGGCCCTTCAGGGCGTCCTCGACGGCGAGCGGATGCAGGTCGAACTCCTGAGCGACGGAGCGGATCTCCGACGGTTCCGGGCGGTACAGACCGATCCAGGCCATGCCGCGCTGTTCGTTGAGGAGCTCGTACGTGGCGTCGAGCGATCGCGGGCTCGCCGAGCGCCGTCCGGTCACGTAGATGCCGTTGTCGATGAGTGCCATGAGGTCTCCGTCCATCGATCGACGGGAACGTGCGGCGGCCGCGCGGGTGCAGGCGATCTCGGTGGATCGCACCCGGGGAGGTGTGAGTGAGGGCGCCTCGGCACCGGCGGTGGCAGCGCCTACCGGGTGAGGGAGGCGGGGCGGCTCGTCGATGCGGTGGCGCGGGTACTGTCACCAGCCATGGCCGCTCACCTCGCTTCCGTCGAAACCTGCCGGCCCGCCGTTCGGGCCTCGTTCACCGTACGCCTGCCCTCCGGGAACCGCAAACGGACTCGCGACGCCGACGGTCCGAGGGCATACGCTGGCGGGATGAGCGAGCAGACCCCGCCACCCGTCTCCGACGCGAACCGCCCCGTCGAGCCACGACCGTATGCGACCGAGACGATCGTCGACGACGACGGCGTCACGGTCTACGTCTACCTGTGGGAGGTGCCGAACCCGCGGGCCGTCGTGCACATCGCCCACGGCGCGGGCGAGCACGCCCTCCGGTACGGGCGTCTCGCCGCACGGCTCAACGACGCGGGATACACGGTCGTGGCCGACGACCACCGCGGCCACGGTCGCACGGGCCTCGAGCACCTCGGCCTCGGCAAGCTCGGCCCGCGGACCACCCGGGGCGCGATCGACTCCGTCGCCGCCGTCGGCCGGTACCTGCGGACCCGCTTCCCCGAGTCGCGGCTCGCGTTGCTCGGTCACAGCTGGGGCTCGCTCATGGCGCAGAAGGTCGTCGCCGAACACGATCTGTACGAACTCCTCATCCTCTCCGGCACTTCACTCGCGATGCCCGGCGTCATCAACGCCGGCGACCTCAACAAGCGCTGGCGGAAGACCGGGAAGACCGGTCTCGAGTGGCTCAACCGCGACCCGGCCGCCTGGGCCGCGTTCGCCGCCGACGAGCGCAACTTCGACATCGGTGTGACCCCGGTGTGGAACCCGATCCAGGCGTTCGCCTTCCTCGGTCGCCCGCCGAAGCGCCTGCCGCGCAAGCTGCCCGTGCTGATCCTCGGCGGCTCCGACGATGCCCTCGGCGGCGTCCGCGGCCTGACCCTGCTTCGCGACGCGTACGTGAAGCGCTCGAAGCTGACGGACGTGACGCTCGTCATCTACCCCGAGGCGCGGCACGAGATCTTCAACGAGCTGAACCGCGAGGACGTCGAGCGCGACGTCGTGGAGTGGCTCGACAAGCGGGCCTGAGTGGTTCACGCCGTAAAAGGCATTGGCGAGGCTCGCATTAGGAACGCAACGGTCCGCTCACTTCGTCGAGCGCAGAGGCGAAGTCGGACTGTTGCTTTGACGTCCACCCAGATTGTGCTTGCCGTTTGAGGGCCAGATCGTATTCGCCTTCCCACGTATTACGCAGTCCGGCATCGGTCAAACGAAACCGTTCGATCGTCGCAGAGCCTTTTTCGGTATGCGACACAGGTGCAGATGGTTTATTCGCACCACCGGTGTAGCCACCTGTCATGTGGTCACGGACGCGATCGAGGTACGGATGGATGATCGTAAATCTAGCCTTACGGTAATTTGTCGGAAATGGCCGCAACAGGGGATCAAAATTCTTCTTAATTTTCGAATTGCATGAATCACAGCTGAGGAATAGGTTGAGCGGCTCGTAAGTCCATTCGGGAACCCCGCGTTTTGTGCTCTTTGGCACGAAGTGATCAAGCGCTCTTCCGCGCCGGACGTGTAGTCCGACCTCCAGAGAGCAGTAGGCGCATCGTCGCTTTTGGCTGCGAAAACACCACGCTGTGAACTCTGTGCGAAACTGTTTAGTAGCATTTGTCGTCGCCCAGGGCCGCAGTCTGCCGCTGCTGTCATGTGTCAACGATCTATCCAGACGAAATCGTCGAGGTGGCTTCTTGAGTCGCCTCATGTGCGATCGGCGAGTCTCGCGTCGAACTCTTCCAGTACTCTGTTTAGGGTGGAAGTGTCCGGAGATGACAGCCCTCTCAGACGGCGATGGGCGTCTAGGACGCCATCTTCGATAGTTTGGTCGAATTGTGCATTGCCCATAGCGGTAATCAGTAGCGACAGATCGCTTTCGACCATCTGGTTACCCGCCACTCGAGCGTTGAAGACGCGGTAGAGAATATTCTCAACCGACCGTCCCTCGAAGGGATCGTCAAATTCCACAAATTCGCCCCATTGGGGACCAGGCGTTAGGACGTCCGTGGCATCCGCGACCAGATATGGTGAATGTGTTGCGATGAAGAAATGCGAGCCGGATCCCTCCGGGTGCAAGGTGCGCAAGAGTGGAATAAATGCCGACTGCCAATTCGGGTGTAGCCCGAGCTCAGGTTCATCAATTAGGATCAGTGAACCGGTCTCTAGTGTTGCCGCAACTCGCGCAAAGATTGAAAAGAGCATAGCCTGACCGGAACTGAGCTCTCGGGCAAGAACTCCCGTGTAATCTCGAGCGAATTCTACTTCTAGATGAAGACCCGCCGTTCGTCTGACTTGCCGCATTATGAAGGGTATCGGAAGTCCATACTTTCGGGCGAGGTGCGCGATAAAACCCGGATACCGGCCTTCGTCGGTGACAGCGCGTTCGGTGTATGAATTGCCGAAAGCCCTCATCTCGTCATTCAAGTCAGTTACTACTTCGGCCGCACGTGGCTCTTCTGCCTTATCGAGATCGTTGAGAAGTCGTGATCGCGGTGCCTGTGCGGATTTAGTGTTTGAGCGTCGGACGATCAATCGCCAATCATCAAATTCAAGCTCCGAGAGGAGAGGGGCAAGGTCGGCGTTCGACTGGCGCGCGAGATATTCGATAAGTGAATTTGCGATTGAATCGTGAAGTGATCCTGTCGACATGTTGTTGGCGGCTTGTCGCAACCCTAGGTAGCGGTAGGGGCCCTCGATGCGTGCCGAGGCAAAGGGAAATGAGTCTGACACCAAATTCGATATCGCGAGTATGGCGCTCGGAGTTCCGTTGTTCATCCATAAATCGGATCTACGTGTCTCAGCTAGCCTTCGAAGCATCTGGCTCTTGCCGCAACCGTTGGGACCAATGATGACGGTGAAACGATCGCGTTCGCTAGCCGATTGAGGCGTGAGACTGAAAGCGAAGCGTTCGTCACGAAAATTGTCCAACGAGAACATTGCCTCACCCTATAGGCAGATGCTTCTTCAGAGAAACGGCGCAGCAGTCATCTACCCCGAGGCGCGGCACGAGATCTTCACCGAGCTGAACCGCGAGGACGTCGAGCGCGACGTCGTGGAGTGGCTCGACAAGCGCACTTGCGCAGACGGGGCGTCGGGTACCCGGCCCCGGTCCCTGAGCGGCGGCCCCGGTCCCTGAGCTTGTCGAAGGGCTGACCGAAGGCGGGCCCATCACCCTTCGACAGGCTCCGGGACCGGTATCGCGCTCAGGGACCGGTAAGGCGGGCCACCCGGTGACAAGTGCGGGAGCCGCGGGGTACAGTCGCGACACCCACACTCGACGCAGAGGAGACCCGGTGACCTCGGACGGACCCACCTACAGCCACCGCAGACGGAACTCGGCCGAGCGCATCGCGCGGTCGCTCGCGGGAGCGAGTACGGTCCCGTACTGGCTCGACAGCCCCGACCGGCCGACGCCGGAGCCCCGACTCGTCGGCCAGGTCACGGCGGATCTGCTGGTCGTCGGCGGCGGCTACTCCGGACTCTGGACGGCGCTCATCGCCAAGGAGACCGACCCCTCGCGTGACGTCGTGCTCATCGAGGGCAAGGAGGTCGGCTGGGCGGCGAGTGGCCGGAACGGCGGCTTCTTCGAGGAGAGCCTCACCCACGGTGTCGACAACGGCGAGCGTCACTTCGCCGACGAACTGCCGGAGCTCGATCGCCTGGCGGACGAGAACTTCGACGAGTTCGTCGCCACGCTCGACCGCCTCGGGATCGACGCCGAGTTCGAGCACACCGGTGTGCTCACGGTCGCGACCGAGCCGCATCAGGTCGACGCGCTGCGCGAGGTGTCGGGCGACGGTGTCTTCCTCGATCGCGAGGCCGTCCAGGCGCTCGTGCACTCACCCGTCTACCTGGCTGGTCAGCGGGAGTGGAAGAGCACTGCGCTCGTCCACCCGGCGAAGCTCGCCTGGGGTTTGAAGCGCGCCTGCATCGAGCTCGGAGTGCGGGTCTTCGAGCACACCCCGGCGACCCGGTTGCGGCGCTCGGGCGACGGCGTCGCGGTGACCACGAAGCAGGGCGGGGTGCAGGCTCGGCACGTCGCGCTCGCCACCAACGGCTTCCCGTCGCTCCTCAGGCGCACGGAGCTCCTGACGATCCCCGTGTACGACTACGTGCTCATGACCGAGCCGCTCTCCCCGGAGCAGCTCGAGAGCATCGGGTGGACCGACCGCTTCGGCATCGCCGACTCGAGTCGCGAGTTCCACTACTCCCGCAGGTCCGCCGACGACCGCATCCTCTACGGCGGCTTCGACGCGGTCTACCACCGGGGTGGCAGGATCCGGCCGGAGCACGATCAGCGCCGCGAGACGTTCGAGACCCTCGCCGACCACTTCTTCACGACCTACCCGCAACTCGACGTCCGGTTCACCCACGCGTGGGGCGGCATGATCGACATGTGTTCGCGGCTCTCGGCGTTCCAGGGCACGGCACTCGGCGGACGCGTCGCCTACAGCGCCGGGTTCACCGGACTCGGGGTCGGCGCCACGCGCTTCGGTGCGAAGGTCATGCTCGATCTGCTGAGTGGCGAATCGACCGAGTTGACCCGCCTGAAGATGGTCAGATCAAAGCCGATCCCCATCCCTCCGGAGCCCATCGCGAACCCCGCGATCCAGACCGTCCGCCGTGCGGTCGCCCGTTCCGACGCGAACGAGGGCCGCGACGGCCTGCTCCTGAAGGTCATGGACCGCTTCGGTATCGGCTTCGCCTCCTGACCCGGTTCGACGCCCCTTCCGGGGAATCCGGACGCCGTCCAGGAATAGGCTGGGTGCATGCATGGTGAGTACAAGGTCCCGGGTGGCAAGCTCGTCGTCGTCGATCTCGAGGTGGTCGACGACCGCATCGCGGACTTCCGCCTCGCGGGTGACTTCTTCCTCGAACCCGACGACGCACTCGCGCTGATCGACCGCGCCGTCACGGGGCTTCCCGCCACCACCGACGCCGCAGGCCTCGCCGCAGCCATCCGCGGGGCGCTGCCCGAGGACGCCGTGCTCCTCGGCTTCACGCCCGAGGCCGTCGCGACGGCGATCCGCCGCTCGCTCGCGAAGGCGACGGGCTGGGGCGACTACGACTGGCAGCTCATCCACGAGGGCTCGGTGTCACCGCAGCTCCACCTCGCGCTCGACGAGGTGCTGACGAACGAAGTCGGCGAGGGCCGCCGTGGTCCGACGCTCCGCATCTGGGAGTGGGACCAGTCGGCGGTCGTCATCGGCAGCTTCCAGTCGCTCAAGAACGAGGTCGACCTCGACAACGCGAAGGCGAACGGCTTCGAGGTCGTCCGCCGCGTCTCCGGCGGTGGCGCGATGATGATGCAGCGCGGTGGCATCATCACCTACTCGCTCTACGTCCCGGCCGAGCTCGTGAACGGCATGACCTTCGCCGACTCCTACGCCTACCTCGACGACTGGGTGCTCGTCGCCCTCCGCTCGCTCGGCATCGAGGCGACGTACCAGCCGCTCAACGACATCACGAGTCCGTCGGGCAAGATCGGCGGTGCCGCGCAGAAGCGGCTCGGGAACGGTGCCGTCCTGCACCACGTCACGATGAGCTACGACATGGACGGGGAGCTCATGACCCGGGTGCTCCGCATCGGGCGTGAGAAGCTCAGCGACAAGGGCACGACTTCTGCGGCGAAGCGCGTCGACCCGCTCCGCAGCCAGACCGGGCTCTCGCGGGCCGAGATCATCGACCGCATGAAGGACACCTTCGTCGAGATCACCGGCGCGACCCCCGGCCACGTCACCGATGCCGAGCGCTCCGCCGCCGAGCAGCTCGTCACCGACAAGTTCGCCACCGACGCCTGGCTCACCCGCGTCCCATAACCTGCCGCAGCCCGCGAACTGTCACCAGGGGCGGGTGTAGGCCTGCATCACCCACCGTTGGTGACAGCTCGCGGGCTAGGGTGGGGGGACGATGACAGCGCAGAACGAGACACCCGACCCGTCGACCCCCGCCACGCAGGCGTCCCTCGAGCAACGGCTCTCCGACGCGGTGGCCGCCGAGAGCGAGACCCGGGTCGTCGAACGCTGCGTCTCCCTGCTCGCCGGTCGCTACGAGGGTGAGGACTTCCTCCGCGTCGTCGGCGGACACCACGCCGAGGGCATCCTCGGCGGAGCGCCCGCGCTCTACTGGCCCGAGCTCTGGGGCACCCGCGCCCTGCTGCACGTGTGGGACGACTCGGCCACCGCGCCCGTCGTCGGAGCACTCGGCAACCAGGCCTGGCGCGTCCGGGAGATGGCCGCACGCGTCTGCGCCGAGCGTCGGATCGGCGACGTCGCCGCGATCGCCCCACTGCTGAGCGACGACCACGCCCGCGTGCGCGCAGCCGGAGCCCGGGCGCTCGCCGTCGTCGGTGGTGAGGACGCCAAGCCGCTCCTCGAAGCGCTCCTCCGTGACCCCGACCGCGAGGTCCGTCGCGCCGCGCAGCAGTCGGCGAAAGCGCTCGCCGCCCGCCGCTGAGCTCGCGAGGGGGCCCGAACGGTCGGTCCCGGACGCTCGGCGCCAGCCATTCGGGACCCGTCGCGGGCCGGACTAGTGGGTGCCGGCCTCGAGCAGGATGATGACGATCCCGAAGAGGGCCGTCGCGACCCCGCCGAGGAGACACCACCACCAGCGTGACCCGCGCACCACGAACGCCGCGCAGCCGAGCACGAAGAGCATCAGCGTGGACACCTGCAACGCCAGCATCACGGCGTGCTCATGGCTGAGCACACCGGCGATGCCGAAGACGAGCGGGATCGTCGGGAGCACGGCGGACAGGAGCATCCCGGACGACTCCTGGAACCCGTGCCTGATCGACGCGCCGAGTGTCACCAACGCCTCGTGCCGATCGTCACCGTGGTGCGCGAGGGTGGCCGAGTAGACGTGCGCGAGCCAGAACACGATGAGGGTCAGCGCACTCGTGATGAGCACCTGCTCGACGTCGTCGTCCTCGTACACGCTCGACGCACCGACGAGGCCGGCGTAGACGACGGTGCCGTAGATCGCGCTCGACGAGGTGAGGCGTCGCAACGGTGACGGTTTCGGCTGCATGATCCAGAGGATAGCGGGCGCTGCAGCCCTGCGTCCCCGGTTCAGTCGCCGACGTTGCGCTCGCCGCGCTCGTAGACCGAGGCGGCGGGCCCGACGATGTTGGTGTCGGGCGTGCCGACGACCTCGTGGTCCTTGTTCTCGTAGTCGAAGCGGTGCAGCACGTGCCGCATCGCCTCGACCCTGGCGCGCTTCTTGTCGTTGCTCTTGACGATCGTCCACGGGGCGTCGGCGGTGTCCGTCGCTTCGAGCATCGCCTCCTTCGCGCGGGTGTAATCGCCCCACTTGTCGAGTGAGGCCAGGTCCATCGGGGAGAGCTTCCATTGCCGCACCGGGTCGACCTGGCGGATCGCGAAGCGCGTGCGCTGCTCGTCGGCGGAGACGGAGAACCAGAACTTCACGAGGTCGACGCCGTCGCCGACGAGCATCTGCTCGAACAGCGGCGCCTGACGCATGAACTCGTCGTACTGCGCCGGGGTGCAGAACCCCATCACGCGTTCGACGCCCGCGCGGTTGTACCAGGACCGGTCGAACAGCACGATCTCGCCGGCGGCCGGCAGGTGCTGGACGTAGCGCTGGAAGTACCACTGCGTGGACTCGCGGGCGGTCGGCTTCTCGAGCGCGACGACGCGGGCGCCACGCGGGTTGAGGTGCTCCGTGAAGCGTTTGATCGTGCCGCCCTTGCCCGCGGCGTCGCGTCCCTCGAACACGACGACCAGCCGACGGTCGTTCGCCTTGATCCAGTTCTGCAGCTTCAGCAGCTCGATCTGGAGCAGTCGCTTGTCGCTCTCGTACTGCTCACGCGACATGCGCTCCGCATACGGGTAGCCCTCGCGCCACGTGTCGATGTGGCTGCCGGCGGCGTCCAGCAGGATGGGGTCGTCGTCGTCGACATCGACCACCTGGTAACCGTCGACCTGGTCGAGTGCGGGCGGTGGTGCGTAGTGCGAGACGAGCTGCTGCATGGTCGGGACGCTAGTCCCCGTGCGTGACCGCCAGGTGGCCGGTGGGTGACGCGCTCGTGGCTAGCCGGCGGAGCGGGTGAGGAGGTCCTGACGCTCGGGGTGCGCGTCGAACCACTCGCCCACGTACCAGCACATCGGGACGATCCGACGGTCGCTGTGCTGCTCGACGTCGTCGACCGCGTAGGCGACGAGTTCGCCCGCGTACCCCTTGCCGCGGAAGGGCGGCGTGGTGAAGGTGCGGGGGAAGGAGATCGAGTCGCCCGAGATGCGGTAGTCGACGACGCTCACCAGCTGGCCGTCGACGTGCATGGTGTAGCGCTGGGCATCGGTCTCGTTGGCGAACTCCGTGGTCATACGCGGTACAACGCGCGGGGTCGGTCGTTCCTTCCCGGGTGTGCGGGCCGCGGGCTGCCAGAATAGGCACATGTCCCTCGCCGCAGCAGCCGATGAAGTGCCGCTGCGGTGGACCCCGGACGGCCCCGACCTCGTCCTCGAGGGCGACAACCTCGACGTCGTCGCGCAATTGCCCGACGAGGCGTTCACGCTCATCTACCTCGATCCGCCGTTCAACACCGGGCGCGTGCAGCGTCGACACTCCTCGACCTCGGTGCGCACCGCTGAGACGGGGGTGAACCGTTTCGCCGGCTTCAAAGGGCAGGCGTACGAGCGCATCCGCGGCGACCTCAGACGCTTCGACGACGCCTTCGACGACTACTGGGGCTTCCTCGAGCCGCGACTCGTCGAGGCCTGGCGCGTCCTGGCGGCCGACGGCACCCTCTACCTCCACCTCGACTACCGCGAGGCGCACTACGCGAAGGTGCTCCTCGACGCCCTCTTCGGTCGGGAGTGCTTCCTCAACGAGATCATCTGGGCCTACGACTACGGCGCGAAGGCGCAGAGCCGCTGGCCGACGAAGCACGACACGATCCTCGTCTACGTGAAGGACCCGAAGGGGTACCACTTCGACAACGCGACCGTCGACCGCGAGCCCTACATGGCGCCCGGGCTCGTCACCGCGGAGAAGGCGGCGCGCGGCAAGCTCCCCACCGACGTCTGGTGGCACACGATCGTGTCGCCGACCGGCCGCGAGAAGACCGGGTACCCGACGCAGAAGCCGGAAGGGATCCTGCGTCGCATCGTGCAGGCGTCCTCCCGCGAGGGCGACTGGGTGCTCGACTTCTTCGCCGGCAGCGGCACGACGGGGGCGGTCGCGAAGGCGCTCGGTCGTCGTTACGTCCTCGTCGACGAGAACCCGCAGGCGATCGAGATCATCCGCTCCCGCCTCTCCTAGCCCGCGAACGGTCAGTTCAGCACAGTCGCTGCGCCCGGGACTATCGTCTGGTGACCGTTCGCGGGCTGGTGGGGAGGGTCAGACGGAGGCGCGCGAGACGAGGCGGGTCGGCATCATCGTGACGCGCTCGACCGGCTCGCCGGCGAGGCGACGGACCAGCACCCTCGCCATCTCGGCACCGAGGTCGATGGGTGACTGCGCGATCGTCGTGAGCGGCGGTGCGGCGGTCTCGCCGTAGCGGTCGTCGTCGTAGCCCACGACGGCGATGTCGCCGGGGATCGTCAGGCCGGCTTCGCGGATGACGGAGTAGGCGCCGGCGGCCATCTGGTCGTTCGCGGCGAAGAGTCCGTCGATGGGCACGCCGCGCGCGAGGAGACGCCGCATCGCGGCAGCGCCGTCGGCCGGGGAGAAGTCGCCCACCTCGACGAGGTCGTGCGGAAGACCCGCGACCTCGAGCTCCGCGCGCCACCCGGCGAGTCGGTCGACCCCACCCGGCATGTCCTGACGGCCCGCGATCGTCGCGATCCGCGTCCGGCCGGCCTCGATGAGGTGACGGGCCGCGGTCCTCGCGCCCTCGACGTTGTCGACGTCGACGTAGGTGCTGTCGACGACGTCGGCACCCATCGGGCGACCGCCGAACACGATCGGGAGCTCCTGGCCGAGCCGCGTGTACGAGTGGTCGCCACTGTGGTGTGACACGACGAGCGCGCCGTCGACGTTGCCGCCGAGCAGGTATCGGCGGGTCTTCTCGGAGTTCGCCTCGCTCGCGATGAGGAGGTTGAGTGTGTAGTCGGTCTCCGCCAGCTCGAGGGCCACTCCCTGCACGACCGCCGCGAAGAAGGGGTCCGAGAACACCCGGGCGGTCGACTCCGGGACGACGAGCGCGATGACCTGGGTCCGGCGGGAGGCCAGGGACCGGGCGGCGCGGTTCGGGACGTAGTCGAGCGCGGCGATCGCCTCGTTCACGACCGCGACGACCTCGGCCGTGACCTTCGGCGAGCCGTTGACGACGCGCGACACGGTCGCGCGGGAGACGCCTGCGCGTGCCGCCACCATCTCGAGTGTCGGGGCCCCTTGACCGGACTGCATCATCGTCCCCTTCCGAGCGGGTGAGCGTGCCGAGTGCAGTGTATCGCCGGGCGTCTGGACGTCCGTGGCCGGTGTCGCTCCTCAGGAGGTGACCGGCGTGTCGCGGCCCCTCGATCGCGACACGCCGGAGTGTTCCTGCGTCAGGGAAGCTCCGCCACGGTGGGCGCCACACGCGAGGCGGCGATGCGGCGTGCGTACGCCAGTCCGCTGTCCTTGATCGTGCGCTCCTGCGTGTCGTAGTCGACCCGCACGATGCCGAACCGCTTGTCGTAGCCGTAGGCCCACTCGAAGTTGTCGAGCAGTGACCAGACGAAGTAGCCGCGCACGTGGGCGCCGTCGGCGATCGCGAGTTCCACCTGGTCGATGTGGTCCTGGATGAAGGCGTCGCGGTCGACGTCGTGGATGTGGCCGTCCTCCGCGACGACGTCGTCGTAGGCCGCACCGTTCTCGGTCACGTACAGCGGCGGCAGCGTCGGATACTCGTGGCCGAGTCGGACGAGCAGGGCGCGGAGGCCGGCGGGGTGCACCTCCCAGTCCATCGCGGTGCGGGAGAGTCCGCGGCTCGGGAAGGAGATGTCGGGCGAGGCGAGCCACGGCGAACCTGCCTCGCGCTCGGTCGCGCCGGAGTGGCCGCCGTCGGCGCCGGAGTCGTCGGGGTGACCCGACACGAGGTCGTCGTGGTAGTGGTTGACGCCGAGGAAGTCGATCGGGGCGGAGATGGTCTCGAGGTCGCCGTCGTGGACGAGTGTGTCGAGGCCGAGGCCCTCGAGGTCTTGGGCGACGTCGGCCGGGTACTCGCCGAGGACGATCGGTTCGAGGAAGATGCGGTTCATGATGCCGTCGACGCGGCGGGCGGCGTCGACGTCGGCCGGGTCGGTGGGGTCCGCCGGGATCGCGTTGGTGAGGTTGAGGGTGATGCCGATCTGCTCGGCACCGAGCTCGCGGAGGCGGGTGGTCGCCAGCCCGTGGGCGAGGTGCTGGTGGTGGATGGCGGCGAGCGCGGCGGCCTCGTCGCGACGACCCGGTGCGTGCACGCCGACCGCATAGCCGAGGAGTGAGGAGCAGAACGGTTCGTTGAAGGTCGTCCAGTGCCGGACGCGGTCGCCGAGGGCCTCGTAGGTCACCTCGGCGTAGTCGACGAAGCGCAGGGCGGTGTCGCGGTTCGTCCAGCCGCCCTGCTCCTCGAGCGCCTGCGGAAGGTCCCAGTGGTACAGGGTGAGCCAGGGGAGGATGCCGGCGTCGAGGAGCTGGTCGACCAGGCGACTGTAGAAGTCGAGGCCGGCTGGGTTGACGTCGCGGTCGCCCGGCTTGATGCGCGCCCAGCTCGTGGAGAAGCGGTAGGCGTCGAGGCCCAGCTCGGACATGATCGCGATGTCGCCGGCGGTGCGGTGGTAGTGGTCGACGGCGACCTCGAGGTCGTCACCGTTGGCGATCGCTCCAGGCACCCGGGCGAAGGCGTCCCAGATGGAGTCCTCCTTGCCGTCCTCGTGTGCCGCCCCCTCGACCTGGGCGGCCGCGGTGGCGGAACCCCAGAGGAACGGCGGCAGGATCAGGGCCGGGCGGGTGGTGGGCTGGGGGGCGTGCGTCATCGAAGCTCCTCGTGGCTGGGTGCACGCCCATGCTATCGCCTGCTGAGAGCGCTCTCATGTCGGTCTCGCGTGTGGGTGGGGTGTGGCGCCAGCGCGGTGCGCTGACGCGAGCGCGGGTCTACGGAGTGAGCGCGCCCCTCCAGAGGGGCGCGCTCACGTGCTGGGGCCGCGGTGACGCCGATTCGACAGCGCTCACGTCAGCGCGGTGCGCTGGCAAACCGACGAACGACGGTCAGCGACGGGTGGAGGGATCGACGACGCGGTTGCTCGCGGTGTCGGGTGACAGCTGCGACCCCGCCAGCTCGGCGGCACGCTGGGCGGCGAGCGACAACTCGTCCTCGGCGTCCTCCGCAGCCTGGGCATCGGTTCGCTCCTGCAGCGCCGACTTCGCCCGCAGCGGCGGCGCCTTGAGGAACCAGCTGAGCACGAACGCGACGGCCACCACCGCGAAGCTCACCCAGAAGACGGTCACGGTCGCATCCGCGAACCCCGTGAGGAACGGCGCGGCCAGGTCGTGGTTCGCACCGACGAGGAACGAGGTGTCGCCGTCGAGCGCGGAACCGGCCGAGCCGCTGTTCTCCTGCGCACGCTGCAGCACCTTGAGGATGCCCTCGTTCGCCGGGTCCGACAGCACGGCCGGGTCCTGCGCCGCAGCCCGGACCCGCTCGCTGAGCGTCGGGTCGGCGAACGCCGCCGCGATGGTCGTCGGGATCCGCGTGTAGAGCACGGAGAAGATCACGGCCGTGCCCAGCGTTCCACCGATCTGGCGGAAGAAGGTCGACGAGCTCGTCGCCACCCCGATGTCGCGCGCCTCGACGGCGTTCTGGCTCGCGATCGTCAGCGTCTGCATCAGCTGGCCGAGTCCGAGGCCGACGAGCAGCATGCCGCCCATCATCCACCAGACCGGCTTGTCGGCCGTCGCGAAGCTGAAGTAGAAGAAGCCGCTCAGGAGCAGGAAGGTACCGACGATCGGGAACGCCTTGTACTTGCCGGTCCGGGCGATGATCTGGCCGCTCGCGATCGACGAGATCATGAGGCCGAGGATCATCGGCAGCATCAGCAGACCGGACTCGGTCGGCGTCGCGCCCTCGACGAGCTGCAGGAACAGCGGCACCGTCATCATCGCGCCGAACATGCCGAACCCGACGAGCACGCCGAGGATGGTGGCGACCCGGAAGGTGGAGTTCTTGAAGAGCTTCAACGGGATGAGTGCGTCGTCGCCCATCGCCCGTTCGACGAGGATGAACCCGACGATGCCGGCGACCCCGATGGCGTAGCAGGCGATGGACCCCGCCGAAGCCCAGCCCCAGATGCGGCCCTGCTCGGCGACGAGCAGCAGGGGCACGACGGCGAGGACGACCGTTGCGGCACCCCACCAGTCGATGCGGACGCTGTGGCGGGTGTGCGGGATGTGCAGGAAGCGGAGGACGATCGCGAGCGCGATGACGCCGATCGGCAGGTTGATGAGGAACACCCAGCGCCAACCGGTGATGAACAGCAGCTCGGGGGCACCGGCGAACAGACCGCCGATGAGCGGGCCGATGACACTCGAGACGCCGAAGACCGCGAGGAAGTACCCCTGGTACTTGGCGCGCTCGCGCGGGGCGAGCATGTCACCCATGATCGTCAGCGGCAGGGCCATGAGGCCGCCGGCGCCGAGGCCCTGGATGGCACGGAAGATCGCCAGCTCGTACATCGAACCGGACATGCCGGCGAGCAGCGAGCCGATGAGGAAGATCGAGATCGCGATGATGAACAGCGGGCGGCGGCCGAAGATGTCGGACAGCTTGCCGTAGATCGGCGTCGAGACGGTCGAGGTGATCAGGTACGCGGTGGTGACCCACGCCTGGAGGGCCATGCCGTCGAGGTCGTCGGCGATCGTGCGCATCGAGGTGCCGACGATGGTCTGGTCGAGTGCGGAGAGGAACATCCCGGCCATGAGGCCGAAGATGATGAAGAGGATCTGCCGGTGGCTGAGGACGGGGGCGGATCCCGACGGCTCGGTCGAGGCGGGGGAACTGGATGACATGCGGTCTCGTTCGACTCTGGGCGCGCCGGTCTGCAGGCGCACCGACGTTGGGGATTTTGCGTAGTGTGCAAACTTACACCCGGCGCAAGTTCCGCGGCAACCGCTTCGGTCAGGGCGTGGCGGTCTGCGCTGCGTCGAGGTCCGCGTCGAGCGCCGCGAGGTAGTCCAGGGTGGCCGTGAGCGCCACGTGGGCGTCGTCGAGGTCGAGGTGGAACTGATACTCGTGGGGGAGCGCCGGCTCGTGGTCCGCGGCCCAGAAGAGCTTCGTGACGTCGACGCCGGCGTCCTCGAGGGCACTGCTCATCGGGACCGACTGCAGCCAGGTGAGCGCGTCGCCGTTCCCACCGGTGATGAAGGTCGGCGGGAAGTCGGCGGTGACGAAGTCGATCGTCGACATGAGCGCGCCGGTCGACGTCTCCGACCAGTCCTTCGTGCCCGCGTAGGCCCAGAGGGCGGTCTGGAGGCCCCAGGCGCCGATGCCGTCGAGCTCGGCCATCGCCGGCAGGTCGTAGACCCCGCAGTTGAGGATCGTCCCGACGAGCTGGTCCGCAGCGATGCCAGGGGTCATGCCCGACAGCGTCGCGTAGTCGGGGTTGGTCGTGAGGACGGCGAGCTGGCTGGCGAGCTGCGATCCCGCTGAGTCGCCCGCGAGCACCAGGCGGTCCGGGTTCCCGTTCCACTCGGCGGCGTGCTCCGAGATGTACGCGAGGGCGTCGTTGAGCTGGTTCACGGCCGTCGGATAGACGGCCTCGGGAGCGATCGTGTAGTTGACCGCGATCGTCGTGTACCCCTCGGCCGCGAGGATGCGGAGGTAGGGTTCGACGTTGCCCTTCTCGCCGGAGATCCAGGCGCCGCCGTGGATCCAGACGATCGTGGTGAGCGGTTCGGTGCCGTCCGCCGGGGTGAAGACGTCGAGGGTGGTGTCCACCTGTGGTCGGCCACCGCTCGGTGCCGCGTACGCGATGTCGCGGAACTCCGTGAGCTTCGTGTCGGGGACGTACGGCTCCATCTCGGCGACCGTCGCAGCACCGCCGCGTTCGAACACCGAGCGGATGAGGAGCGCGGACGGCCACGGGGTGATGGCCGCGACGACCGCGACGACGAGGCCGAGACCGACCACGACGGCGGCCGCGGTCAGGAGCCGACGGAACCGCGGGCGCTTCCGGTGCGTCGGCGCGTGGTGTGCTGGCGTCCCTGCGGTCATGGTCGGGCCCCTCGTCCGGTGTGCAAGCCTGTCGACAGTGTGGCAGAGGCGCATGCGCCGTGTCGCGGTTAGGCTCGACGTGTGACCGCAGCCCACCAGCCCTCCCACCGACGCCCGGTCTCGCGGCGCGTCCGACGCAACCGCGTGATCGCGTTGAGCGTCCTGGCCGCCGCGCTCGCGATCCTGCTGGTGGTGCTCGTCGTGAACATCGCCGGCGGCGCCACGCCCACCCCGGCCGCCGCCACGAAGACACCGAGTGCGACCCCGTCCGTCACCCCGACGCCGACCCCCACGCCCACGCCGACGGAGACGGTTCCGGTCGCGCCCCCCGCCCCGCCGGCGTTCGACAAGGCCGCCTACTCGATCGATGACCCGCTGAGCCCGTGGGTGGTCGTCAACAAGACCCGGCCGCTGAACCCGGTCGACTACACGCCACCGGACCTCGTGTCCGTCCCCGTCGCCCACACCTGGGACCCGCTGTTGCGAGCCGAGGCCGCCGCCGCGATCGTGCAGCTGTTCGACACCGCCTCAGCCGAGGCCGGCCTGTCGCTCGCTTCGAACAGCGCGTATCGCAGCTACTCGAGCCAGGTGTCGGTGTACGACAGCGAACCCGACGACTCGACGACCGCGCGCCCCGGCTACAGCGAGCACCAGACCGGCTGGACGATGGACATCGGTGCCGAGAGCGGCAACTGCTCGCTCAACACCTGCTTCGGCGACACGGCGGAGGGGCAGTGGCTCGCCGCGAACGCCTACCGCTTCGGGTTCCTCCTGCGGTACCCGGCCGACAAGGTCGACGTCACCGGCTTCTCGTTCGAGCCGTGGCACTACCGCTACATCGGCGTGCCGCTCGCGACCGAGATGCACAACACGGGCGTGACGACGCTCGAAGAGTTCTTCGGGCTCCCGGCGGCTCCCGGATACCTGAACTAACCCTCCGACAGGCTCAGGGACCGGGTAGCGGCTCAGGGACCGGGCGTCCGCTCAGGGACCGGGGTAGCGTCAGGGAAGACCGGTCACTGAGCCTGTCGAAGTGCGCCCTTCGACAGGCTCAGGAACCAGGAGATGAGCTAGGCGCCGAGGGCGGCGTCGACGATCTGCTTCGCCTCCGCCTGGACGAGCTTGAGGTGCTCCGCGCCCTTGAACGACTCGGCGTAGATCTTGTAGACGTCCTCGGTGCCGGACGGACGCGCGGCGAACCACGCGTGCTCGGTCACGACCTTGACGCCGCCGATGGCCGCGTCGTTGCCCGGCGCGTGGCTGAGCTTCGCGACGATCGGGTCGCCGGCGAGCTCGGTCGCCGTGATGGCGTCGCCGTCGAGCTTGCCGAGCCGTGCCTTCTGTTCCTTCGAGGCTGCGGCGTCGACACGCTCGTACACGGGGTCGCCGAAGCGCTCGGTCAGTTCGCGGTAGAGCACCGACGGGGTCTTGCCCGTCACGGCGAGGATCTCCGCGGCGAGCAGGCAGAGGAGGATGCCGTCCTTGTCGGTGGTCCACACCGAGCCGTCGAAGCGGAGGAAGCTCGCGCCGGCGCTCTCCTCGCCACCGAAGCCGACCGAACCGTCGACGAGACCGGGGACGAACCATTTGAAGCCGACCGGGACCTCCCAGAGGCGGCGTCCGAGGGACTCGGCCACGCGGTCGACGACCGACGACGACACGAGGGTCTTGCCCACGGCGGCGTCGTCGCGCCAGCCCGGCCGGTTCGCGTAGAGGTAGTCGATCGCGACGGCGAGGTAGTGGTTGGGGTTCATGAGCCCGGCGTCGGGCGTGACGATGCCGTGGCGGTCGGCGTCGGCGTCGTTGCCGGTGAGGAGGTCGAACTCGTCGCGTCGTGCGACGAGCGCCGCCATGGCGGAGGGCGACGACGGGTCCATGCGGATCTTGCCGTCCCAGTCGAGCGTCATGAACGCCCAGGCCGGGTCGACGTGCGGGTTCACGACGGTGAGGTCGATCTCGTAACGGTCGGCGATCGCCTGCCAGTAGTGGACGCTCGCACCGCCGAGGGGGTCGGCGCCGATGCGGATCCCGCTGCGCTTGATGGCGTCGAGGTTGATGATGTGCTTCAGATCGTCGACGTAGTTGCCGCGGAAGTCGTACGTCTCGACGGCGGACGGTTCCGCCATCTTGACGTCGTGCAGCCCACCGGCGATGAGCTCGTTGGCGCGGTTCGCGATCCAGGAGGTCGCGTCGGAGTCGGCAGGTCCGCCGTGCGGGGGGTTGTACTTGAAGCCGCCGTCGGCCGGCGGGTTGTGGCTGGGCGTGACGACGATGCCGTCCGCCTGGTCGCCGTTGCCTTCGGCGTTGTACTTGAGGATCGCGTGGCTGAGCGCGGGGGTCGGCACGAAGTCGTCGAACTCGTCCACCAGGACGCGCACACCGTTGGCGACCAGGACCTCGAGCGCCGTCGTCTGCGCCGGCCCACTGAGCGCGTGGGTGTCGGATCCGATGAAGAGCGGCCCGGTGATCCCCTGGCTCGTGCGGTACTCGACGATCGCCTGCGTGGTCGCGGCGATGTGGTCCTGGTTGAACGCGGTGTTCAGCGAGGAGCCGCGGTGGCCGGAGGTGCCGAACACCACCCGCTGCTCGGGGATCGAGACGTCCGGCTTCAGCGTGTAGTAGGCGTCGATGAGCGACGGGACGTCGATCAGATCTGCTTCGGTGGCGGGGGTACCTGCGCGATCGTTCATCGCACCAGTCTGGCAGGAACGACCGATGTCAGGAAGGCGCTTGACCCGTGGCGAGTGGCGATTCCCACCGGAGGTCCGGGAAGCGCGCGAAGTCGCGATCGAGCGTCACGAAGGTGGCCCGGTGTTCGATCGCGAGTGCGGCGTGGGCCGCGCCCGAGACGAGGTTGCCTCGGGCCTCGACCGCTGCACAGAGCGAGGTGAAGACCGTCCAGAACGACGGGCCAGGGCGGACCACCTGGACCCCGGGCTCGTCGCGGAGTCGCTGCATCTGGTCCAGCGCGACGGAGATCGGAGTGGGATCGACGAAGATCCGACGCTGGGTCACGATCCGGATGTACCCCGCGAGCACGGCTTCGCTGACGCCCAGGGGCTCTCTCGATCGGACGGCATCTTCCAACCAGGTTGCGAGCGTGCGGTGGTGTTGTGAGTCGGGTCGGAACGCGCCGATGAGGACGTTGGTGTCGACCACCTTCACTCGAAACCGTCCATGATGTCCTCGAGTTGCGCGTTGTTCGTGAGGTCGATTCCTGGGCGGGGTCCTCCCCGGCCGTACGGCACGACCTTGTACGGCTCCCGCTCGGGCGGTGCGGCCGCCGCGGCCAGCTTCGCTCGCAGGGCCTCTTCGATGTAGGCGGTCACGGTCTTCCCCTCCTGCGAGGCGTGCTCGCGGACGGCCTCGTAGAACTCGTCGGCGAGTCGGATGGTCGTTCGCATGACCCGAGCCTACGAAGGCGTATGTCGGTATGTCAACGACGCTACCTTCTCCCATCGGTGCAGGGGTGAGCCGACACGGATCTGTGGAGTGGGCGCTGCTCCAGGTACCTGTGGAGGGCCGTCGACTAGTGCGTGGCGAGGAGCGCCGCGGCTGAGGCGGAAGCGGAGGTGGTCGTGGAGGAGCTCGTCGTGGATGCGCCCGCCCCGACGCCCGCGGCATCCGGCACGGAGCCGCGCTGGTGGGACGACCCGGGCGTCGTCAGATCGGCGACCGCGGACGCCTGACCCGTGACGATGCGCTGGATCGCGTAGAGGCTCTCGGTCGCCGGCCCGAGGTACTTCCCCCGGTCGTCGGCGTTGCTCGACCCGACCGCGTTGTGCCCGTCGACGGCGCCGAGGTGGTCGCCGTCGCCTAGCGTCAGGCCGTCGGAGCCGAAGGTGGTCGCGCCCCAGGAGCTCATCGCAGGATCGGCTCGACCGGACAGGAACTGGCCGAGACCGGCGAGGGTGTCGGCGCTCGCCTGGGAGGCGTACACGCGGCCGGCCGGGACGTGCAGATCCTCGATCCCGATCTCCGTCGGGATGCCGGCCGAGCCGAGCATGACGAAGTCGTCGACGTGGTAGTCGCCGGACGCCAACGCCAGCGAGGCCGTCGCCGTGCCGTAGGAGTGCGCCACGACGCTCAACTGGGAGACGATGCCGCGCGCGGAACGGACGGCGTCGTATCCGGCGAGCACTCCGGCGAGCAGGGGTGCCCCTTCGACCGCCCGGTCGTTCGACGGCACCTCGAGCGCGCTCGGGCTGTGTCCGCCGATCCAGAGGATGACCGCGCTGTCGGCTGCGGCGCTCTGGATGCGCTTCGCCCCGCGCAGGTAGTCGTCGAGTTCGAGGGCGCTGCTGTTCATCCCGGGGACGAACACCGTGACGTAGGCGGCGGTGTCCACGTCTCCCACGGCGACCGCGACCCGCGGGGGTCCGGAGCCGCCCGCCTGCAAGGTGATGAGGTACTCCGGCTGGAGGCGGGCGGCGATCGCGTCCGGCGAGTACCGGTCGACGAGCAGCTTGATCGCGTCCAGGCGCGACAGGGTCGTGGCGAGGGCCGCCGAGTCCGCCTGCCCGTCGACCTGGTCGCTGCTCACCGTCAGCGAGCGGTAGCTCGCCTCGGTGTCGGCGAGGAGGCCGGCGAGGCGGGAGACGTTGGCCGTCGCCCGGTCCGTGTAGGCGACGCCCTCGAGGTTGCCGATGACCGCCGGGTAACCGGTGATGAGCAGTGCGCGGTAGCCGGGAGCGAGCTCGGTCCACAGCTGCGCGACCTGCGATGAGGACATCGTCGTGAGGGCCGTCGCCGCCGCAGCGAGGTCGCCGGCGTAGGCGGTGGTGAAGGCGGCGGCCGTCATCGTCGGGACGGAGGAGGCCGCCGGTGCGAAGTCGGCGGCGGAGATCGCGGTCGCGCCGGCGGTCGAGGTCTGCGTCACCGTGACGACGCCGGCCAGGATCGCGGCGATCGCGACGGTCATGACGAGCGACTTGACGAGAGTCGCGCGGGCCGCCGAGATCGGCCGGTGCACCCAGGCCGGCAGCGACAACGACGGGAGGTTCCAGGAGGAGCCGAGGCTGAACACGGCCTCGCCGCCGCTCGCCAGGTTCAGCCGTGGAGTGGACCGCGGGGCGGCGTCGGTGAAGACACTCGTCACGTCACTCCTGTTCCTGTCTCAGCCCGTCGGGTGGAGCCTCACGCGACATGGGTCACGCATCGAGATCGGGGAGACGAACGGCCGTGAACTCGCTTCCCGAGACGAGCGGCAGCGCTCAATACACCCTTGTATCCATTGTGGCGGGTATTGGCGTGATTTGAATAGCTCAAAACGGGGGGTATCGGGGCCGAAATGGCCCGATCTTCCTGGAAATCACCCGAATGTGACCTGGATGGGAGTCAACGGCCGTTCCAGAGCGTGTCGCGAAGCACACGGTACGCTCGGAGGCATGCCAGCCGCACCCGCCGACGACGCCCTCCGGAGCTACAGTTTCCTCGGTCCGAGCGGGACCTTCACCGAGGTGGCGCTCGGCCAGGTCGAGGAGGCCAAGGGTCAGATCTGGAAGCCCGTGTCGAACGTCGGCGAGGCGCTCGGCGACGTCCTCGAGGGCCGCAGCACGGCCGCGGTCATCGCCATCGAGAACTCGGTCGACGGGGGCGTGTCGGTGGCGCAGGATGCACTCGCCACGATGCCCGGTCTCCGCATCGTCGGCGAAGTGCTCGTGCCGGTGAACTTCGTACTCGTCGCCCGCCCCGGAACCCGCCTCGAGGACGTCGCGGTCGTGAACGCGCACCCTGTCGCCTACGGGCAGTGCCACCTCTGGCTCGACGCCAAGCTGCCCTCACACGGACACATCCCGGCGTCGAGCAACGTCGCCGCCGCAGCCTCCCTGCTCGACGGCACCTCGACCGCCGACGCCGCGGTCGCCCCGCCTGGCATCGTGAACCACTACGACCTCGACGTCCTCGCGGAGAACATCGGCGACAACCCGAACGCCGTGACCCGCTTCGTCGTCGTCAGCCGTTCACGGGAGATCCCGGCCAGGACGGGCGCCGACAAGACGAGCCTCATCGTCGAGTTGCCGAACGACGAGTCCGGCTCGCTGCTCGGCATGCTCGAGCAGTTCTCCACGCGAGGTGTGAACCTGAGTCTCATCGAGTCCCGGCCCATCGGCGATGCGCTCGGCCGCTACCGCTTCGTGATCGACGCCCTCGGCCACATCGAGGACGAGCGGATGGCCGACGCCCTGCTCGGGCTCCGGCGGTTCAGCCCGAACGTGATCTTCCTGGGCTCGTACCCGAGCGCCGACCGCACCGCCGTCGACTATCACTCGCGCTACAACGACGAGGTGTTCATCGAGGCCCGTGACTGGTTGCGCGGGCTGCTGTCGGCGGAGCCACTCGAGGACTGAGCCGTCACGCTCGCGCGCAGCTCCTGCTGTCGGTCCGCATTCGAGGACGGGTTCGACGTCGGGGACGGCGTGTCGACGCTATCCCCAGCGGGGTGCAGGAGTTGTGAGCGCCGACGAGGTGTCGCCGGGGTTCAGCTGACGATGTCGACTCCGTGACCGCGGAGGCGACGCTGGTCGGCGGTGAGCGATGCGATGAGCCGCTCGTTCGTCCCGCGGATGTGGCGCGCGACGAGATCCACCGCGCGCTCGGGGTCGCGCGCCGCGACCGCATCGAGGATGGTGCGGTGCTCCGTGGCGGCCTGCTCTCGGGCCTCGGGCGTCCGCACCTCGAGCCAACGGGTGCGGGCGAGCCGGACCATCGCGCCGCGCACCCCTTCGGCGAGCAGGTGGTTCGCGGACAGCGCCGCGAGCTCCTCGTGGAAGTCGCCGCCGACGCGGAGGACCGTGTGCTCGTCGTCGGGGCGGGGCTCGTCGAGGAGGGTGCGGATCGCGGCGAGCTGCGCTTCGGTCGCGCGTTCGGCGGCGAGCCGGACGCCGGCGGTCTCGAGCGCCTCACGGACCTCGGCGATGAGCCCGATCTCCTCGAGGTCGATGGGTGCCACGATCCAGCCGCGGCCGTCCCGACGCGCCAGACCCTCGGCCTCGAGCCGGGTGAGTGCGGCGCGCACGGGCGTCCGTGACGCCGCGAACCGTTGCTCGAGCCCGCGCTCGGTGAGCGGCTGCCCGGGCGCGAGGTCGAGGGTCAGGATCGCCCCGCGGAGGCGCTCGTAGAGCTGCGTGGTCTGCGTCGGAGTACTCATGTGTGTTCCCGATCTGGCCGGTGACAATTGGTATACCAAAATGGTGTACCGTCATGCTAGCAGCGGGAGACACCCACCGCAGGAAGCGGCACGATGACCGGATCGACACCAGCCCCCGAGGCCCCGGCGACCGCTCGCGGGGCGCGTCCACCGATGCCGAACGCCGGTCGGGCCTGGACCGTCCTCGGGCTCGGTGTCGCCGCGCAGACCGCCGGCACGCTCTTCGTCAGCACCCCGGCGTTCCTCATCCCGCTCCTGCACGCCGAGCGGGGCATGTCGCTCGCCGAGGCCGGCGTCCTGGCCGCCGCCCCCACACTCGGCATGGTGCTGACGCTCATCGCCTGGGGCTGGCTGGCCGACCGTGTCGGCGAGCGCATCGTCATCGCCGGCGGCCTCGCCCTCACCGCTCTGGCCGCTGCCGGGGCGATCGCCGCGGACGGCCTCATCCCGTCGCTCGGCTACGGTCCGCTCGGGATCCTGCTCCTGCTCGGTGGCGCCGCCTCCGCGAGCACGAACTCGGCGAGCGGCCGGATCGTCGTCGGCTGGTTCCCGAAGGACCGCCGCGGTCTCGCGATGGGGATCCGCCAGATGTCGCAGCCCCTCGGCGTCACGGCGGCCGCGGTGACGGTGCCGTCCGTGGCGGCGGCGTCGGGCATCTCCGCCGCCCTCGTGATCTCGCTCGTCGCGACGGGTGTCCTCGCCGTGGCCTGCACGATCGGACTCCGGAATCCGCCACGGACCGTGGTGTCGAAGCCGGTCCCGACGGAGACGACGCCGAACCCCGTGACCGCGCGACCACGCAACCCCTACCGAGGCGACGGCTTCCTCTGGCGCATCCACGCCGTGTCGATCCTGCTCGTGGTGCCGCAGTTCACGCTCACGACCTTCGCACTCGTCTGGCTCGTCGCCGACCAGGGCTGGAATGCGCTCGCGGCGGGCGCGCTCGTCGGTGTCGCGCAGTTCGTCGGCGCCGTCGGCCGGATCGGCGTCGGGGTGTTGAGCGACCGCCTCGGCAGCCGGGTGCGACCGCTGCGCTGGGTGGCGGTGTCGGCGGTCGTCGTCATGCTGCTCCTCGCCGGTGTGGGGCTGCTGCAGGGGCCGGTGGCGGTCGCCGTCGCGCTCGTCGTCGCCAGTGCCGTGACGGTCGCCGACAACGGGCTCGCCTTCACCTCCGTCGCGGAGATGGCCGGCCCCACCTGGGCGGGGCGGGCGCTGGGGGCGCAGAACACCGGCCAGTTCATCGCCGCGTCGGTCGTCGGCCCGGCGGTCGGTGCGCTCATCGGCCTGGTCGGCTATCCGCTCGCCTTCCTCGCGGTCGCGGTGCTCCCGGCCCTCGCGATCCCGATCATCCCGAGCGAGGCCGCGGAGCACGACCACCTCTAGGCCGTCGTCCCACCGGTCCGGTCGGCTCGTCTAGTCGACGTTTGACGGATATCTATCGCGGCTGCCAGGCTTGCCGAGGCCCCACGACGGCCCGTGTACCTCCCCGCCGGCGAGTCGCGCTCCACTGCCTCCGACCACCGTCGAGCGACAGCCGGAGACGCCTGGTCGGCCGATCAGAAAGCACCACAGTGACCGGCACCACCACGTCCACCGACCCCGTCCACGCCGTCGCGGAGGCCGCCCTGCGGCGCAACGCGGGCGAACCCGAGTTCCACCAGGCACTCCTCGAAGTCCTCGAGTCCATCCGCCCGGCGCTCGAGGAACACCCGGAGTACCTCGAGGCGGGCATCCTCGAACGCCTCGTCGAACCCGAGCGGCAGGTCGTGTTCCGCGTGCCGTGGACCGACGACCGCAACCGGGTGCAGGTGAACCGCGGCTTCCGCGTCCAGTTCAACTCGGCGCTCGGCCCGTACAAGGGCGGGTTGCGCTTCCACCCGAGTGTGAACCTGTCGATCGTGAAGTTCCTCGGGTTCGAGCAGATCTTCAAGAACGCTCTCACCGCGCAGGGCATCGGCGGCGCCAAGGGCGGCAGCGACTTCGACCCGCACGGGCGATCGGACGCCGAGATCATGCGCTTCTGCCAGAGCTTCATGAACGAGCTCTACCGCCACCTCGGCGAGCACACCGACGTCCCGGCCGGCGACATCGGCGTCGGCGCGCGCGAGATCGGCTTCCTCTTCGGCCAGTACCGGAAGATCACCAACCGTCACGAGTCGGGCATGTTCACCGGCAAGGGCGTCGGCTGGGGTGGCGCCGAGGTGCGCACCGAGGCGACCGGGTACGGGACGGTGTTCTTCGTGGACGAGATGCTCGCCGTCGACGGCCGCGGGGTCGAGGGCAAGCGCGTCATCGTGTCGGGCTCCGGGAACGTCGCGACGTACGCGATCGAGAAGGTCCACCAGCTCGGTGGTACCGCCGTCACCGCGTCGGACTCCTCCGGGTACGTGGTCGACGACGCCGGCATCGACCTCGAGCTCCTCAAGCAGATCAAGGAGGTCGAGCGCGGCCGGATCTCCGAGTACGCCGCCCGCCGTCAGGGCGCCCACTTCGTCGCCGGCGGCAGTGTCTGGGACGTCCCGGGGGAGATCGCACTGCCGAGCGCGACGCAGAACGAGCTGCACGAACGCGACGCGATCGCCCTCGTGAAGCACGGCGTCATCGCGGTCGCGGAGGGCGCGAACATGCCGTCGACGCCCGAGGCCGTGCGGGTGTTCCAGCAGGCCGGCGTCCTCTTCGGCCCGGGGAAGGCGGCGAACGCCGGTGGTGTGGCGACCTCGGCGCTCGAGATGAGCCAGAACGCGGCCCGGCAGCGGTGGTCCTTCGATGACAGCGAGGTGAAACTGCGCGGCATCATGCACGGCGTGCACCGCGCCGCCTACGAGGCAGCCGAGCGCTACGGCCGGCCGGGCGACTACGTCGTCGGGGCGAACACCGCCGCGTTCGTGAAGGTCGCGGACGCGATGCTCGCCCAGGGCGTCATCTAGTCGGCTCTTCCCGTTCGCAATTCAGGACGCCGCCGGGGCGTCGCCCCCATCTCGTCCATCGGGGTGCGGACACGCCGGCGGCGTTCCTGAGTTGCGAACGCGCACGTGTCCGATTGCGGCGGGATGGTCGGCTCCTGGACGGCGAGTGACTAGCCTCGAAGGGTGACCGACCCCCGCCCCGCAACCACCGTCATCGTCGGCGCCGGCCTCTTCGGACTGGCGACCGCCGTCCACCTCGCCCGCGCCGGTCGACGGGTGACGGTCCTCGAGTCGGGCACCGCCGCCGGTGCGACGACCGCAGCCGGAGCGGGCTTCGTCGGCCTCTGGGCGGCGGGCTACGCCTGGTACTGGGACGAGTCGGAACTCGCCCTCGAGCAGGCCGGCCTCGACTTCTACCGCGGGCTCGACGCTGCCGGATACGACATCGGGCTGCGGAACACGGGCAACGTGTGGCTCGCCCTCACCGAGCAGGCCGTGCTCGACCACCTGCTGCCGTTCGCCGAGCACCCGCTCCGCCCCGAGGACGCCCGCCTGCTCACCGCCGTCGAGACCGCCGAGCTCGTTCCGGGTCTCGACCCCGAAGCCATCGTCGGGGCGTTCATCCATCCCGACGGCATCCAGATCAGCGCGCCCGACGCCGGACTCGCGCTCGCGGCGCTCGCCCGGGCCGAGGGCGTCGAGATCATCGAGCAGACGCCCGTCGTCGATCTCCTCGCCGAAGGTGGCCGAGCCGTCGGCGTGCTGACCGCCACCGGCGAGCGCGTCCTCGGCGACGAGGTCGTCCTCGCCGCAGGGTCCTGGACGAACGAGCTCCTCGCCGCGACGGACCGCGTGCTGCCGTTCGCGCGGGTGATCGCGAGCCGCCTGACCACCGCCCGGTTCGGCCTCGGCGAGGTGCCGACCCTCATGATCCCGGAGCTGGACGGACTGTGGATCAGGGAACACCTCGGTGGTCTCACGTACGGCAACGGCGTCGGCTACGAGGCGCTCGCCGTGCGCGACAGCCCCGCGGATCGTCGACCGGACCGCCCCGACCTCGTCGAGGCGATGCGCGAGCACCTGTCGCCGATCGTCTCCGAGCTCATCCCGGCCGCCGCGCCCGTCGTCGACGACGCCGAAGCCGTGCAGGGGATCGTGTCGTACACCGCAGACCGCCGCTTCATCGCGGGGTCCGTCCCGGAGCTCGACGGGTTGTTCGTCGTGGCCGGCGACAACGAGTCCGGGGTCACGCACGGCCCTGGACTCGGCCGGATGCTCGCCGAACTGATCGTCACGGGTGAGAGCCTATTCGTCGACGCGTCGCGGTACGCCCCCGGTCGGTTCCCGTCCCGTCCGTTCGCCGACGAAGCCGCCGTGGCCGCCGCGATGCCGGCTCGTCGAGCGGTCGACGCGCGCGCCACCGCAGCGAAGCGCGTCACGACGGAGTCGGGCCTGCCTGCGGAGTCCGGCCGATGACCGCGCCGGGTCCGGCAGCGGACGCGACGCCGACCGCGCTGCCGGCGCGCGCCGAGGTCGTCGTCATCGGTGCCGGGATCGTCGGTGCGGCGGCTGCACGCTCGCTGGCCGAGCAGGGCCGCGACGTCCTGCTTCTCGAGCGGTACCCGCGCGGTCACGAGCACGGCTCCTCCCACGGAGCGACCCGCATCTTCCGTCAGGGCTACGACGCCGACGACTACGTCGCCCTGACGTCCGAGGCGCTCTCGGCCTGGCGGGAGCTCGAATCGGCGAGCGGGCGGAAGCTGCTCGACCTCACCGGCGCGCTCGACCACGGCCGCCCCGAGATGCTCGCAGCGATCGAGGCGGCGATGACCCGAGGTGGGGTCGCGTCGGAGCGCCTCACCCCGGATCAGGCGAGCGACCGCTGGCCCGGACTGCGGTTCGACCGCGAGGTCCTCCACCACGCGACCGGAGGTCGACTGTACTCCGCCGAGGCGATCGAGGCCCTGCTCGACCTCGCCGAGGTGGCCGGAGCGACCCTGCGCTTCGGCGTGCGGGTGGCGGGCGTCGATGCGACGGATCCGACCGCCGGTGTCGCCGGTGTCGCCGGCGCCGTCGTCCGCACTGAGCTGGGCGACGTCATCGCAGACAACGTGGTCGTCGCGGCCGGCTCCTGGACGCCCGACCTCGTCGGCGCACTCGCTCGCAGCGTCGGTCGTCCGCTGCCCGAGATCGTCGTGACGCAGGTCCAGCCCGCGCACTTCCCGAGCGGGCTGGGCGCCGACGCCTGGCCGAGTTTCGTCCACTACCCCGCCGAGGGGTCGAGCGTGTACGGGCTGCTGACGCCGGGCGAGGGGGTCAAGGTCGGGCTGCACGGCGGTGCCGTCCACGTCCACCCCGACGAACGCGACGGCCTCGCCGAACCCGAGGAACTCGCGCGGCTCACCGCCTACGTCGCCGAATGGGTGCCCGGTGTCGACGCGTCCGCACCCCATACCATCAGCTGCCTCTACGATCTGAGCCCCAGCGAGGATTTCGTGATCGACCGGATCGACAGCATCATCGTCACGACGGGATTCTCCGGTCACGGGTTCAAGTTCGGCCCGGTACTGGGACGCCTCATCGCCGATCTCGTCGACGGAGCCGAACCGCACCCGAGGTTCGCGCTCGCCGCCCACGCGGTACCCGTCGCGCCATCAGCATCAGCTCTCCCGCAGTCACCCGAAGGAACCGCTCCATGAACCGATCCGCCAGATTCGCCACGGTCGCCGTCGGCCTCGGTGTCGTCGCCGCCCTCACCGGTTGCACGGCCCAGGGCGGCACCACCACGACCACCGCGCTCGTCATCGGCACCACCGATCAGATCGTCTCGCTCGACCCGGCCGGTGCCTGGGATCGCGGATCCTTCACGCCGCAGAACCAGATCTACCAGCACCTCCTCAGCTACGACGAGGGCGACGTCGTCCCCGCCCCCGACGCGGCGGAATCGTGCGACTTCACCGACGAGACCACCTACGTCTGCACGGTCAAGGAGGGGCTGACGTTCTCCAACGGCCACGCGCTCACGGCCGAGGACGTCGTCTACTCCTTCACCCGCGTCCGTGAGATCGCCGCCGACAACGGCCCGTCGCCGCTGCTCGCGAACCTCGACAGCGTCGAGGAGGGTGACGACAACCAGGTCGTCTTCCACCTCAAGGTGCCGAACGACCAGACCTGGCCCTACGTGCTCACGAGCATGGCCGGGCCGATCGTCGACGAAGAGGCCTTCCCTGCTGACGAGCTGCTGAGCGACGACGACGTGATCGGCTCCGGCCCCTACGCCGTCGACAGCTACCAGGCGGGCGGGCTGCTCTCCCTCGAGGCGAACTCGCGCTACTCCGGGACCCGCGCGAAGACGCAGCACGTCGTGCTCAAGCCGTACACGACGGCGTCGAACCTGCGGCTCGACCTGGAGAAGGGCGACGTCGACATCGCCTACCGCTCGCTGACCGCGACGGACGTCGCCGACCTCCGGAGCGACTCCGACCTGCAGGTCGTCGAGGGGCCGGGCGGTTCGGTGCGGTTCCTCACGTTCAACCTGAACACCCAGCCGGGTGCGAACGACGCGCAGAAGCTCGCCATCCGGCAGGCGGTCGCGTCGCTCGTCGATCGTGAGGAGATCGCCGACCAGGTCTACAAGGGCACCTACGCGCCGGCCTACTCGGTCGTGCTCGACGGGCAGACGGGGGCGACGCCCGCGTTCCAGACCGCGTACGGTGACGCGCCGGACCCGGCGAAGGCTGCCGCGATCCTCGCGGCCGCGGGCGTCAGCACCCCCGTCGCTCTGCCGATCCAGTACACGAGCGACCACTACGGCCCCGACTCCGACCAGGAGTACGCGCTCATCAAGTCGCAGCTGGAGGAGTCCGGTCTGTTCACCGTCGACCTGCAGTCGACGGAGTGGACGAGCTACGTGAAGGAGCTGAACCCGGAGTCCGGTTACCCGGCGTACCAGCTCGGGTTCTTCCCGGACTACCCGGACCCCGACAACTTCCTGCGCTCGGCGTACTCGACGACCGGGGCGTCCGTCGCCAACGGGTACTCGGATCCGGCCGTCGACGCGCTCATCGACACCGAGGCGACGGCGACCGACCCGGCGGCGCGCATCGCGGCGATCGAGCAGATCCAGGCGCTGACCGCGACCGCGGCTCCGATCATCCCGCTCCTCCAGGGCACCGAGACGGTCCTCGCCCAGAAGAACGTGACGGGCCTCGAGGACACGCTCGACGCCACCTACACCTTCCGCTTCGCGGTCCTCGACCGCAAGAAGTAGCCCGGTCCGGTTGCGCCAGCGCGGTGCGCTGACGTGGGCGCGGACCTGTGACGTGAGCGCGCCCCTCCGGAGCCCCGCGCTCACGCGCGCGGGGAGCGCTCACGCCGGGTGTGCGCCATTCACGTGGGCGCACCGCGCCGGCACCCGGAGGGGAGGTCTCAGGTCAGCGCGGTGCGCTGGCGCGAGAGCTGTCGAGTCGGCGTGAGTGCGGGTCAGCGACGTCGGCGCACCCCTCCGGAGACCCGCGCTCGCGGCTGTGGGGCGCGCTCGCGTCAGCGCACCGCGCTGGCACCCATCACCGACGGGGGAGGATCCGGGCGAGCGCGATCCTGGCGTCGCCGGTCAGGGACAGGGTGCCGGCCTCGAGTCGGAGGGTGTCGTGCCGCTGGAGCGCACGAGGGTCCAGACCTGGCCCCTCCGCCGACAGCAGCCCATCGAGGAACACGACGAACGTGGTGGCACCAGGGGGCGTGGTGACGAGCCTCGAGCCGTCGACGACGCCGACTTCGAGCGATCCACGGAACCGGTCCCGCGACACCATCAGGTTGAGATCGAGCGTCGGCCCGACCACGCCCCGCGATGACACCGCTGAGGCCCCGTCGAAGGCGGCGACCCGCCACCGGTCCAACTCGACCGGCTCACCGTCGATCACGAGTCCGAGTCCACCCGCCGACAACGCCATCAGCTGACGGTCGACGCCCGGGAACGACGAGAAGGCGACGTCCGACTCGACCGTCGCGATGCTCAGCGTCCACCCCGGAGCGGCCGGCGCGTCACCGTCACCGTCGCCGAGCCCACCATCGGTCCGGAGCCCGACGGCCTCGACGGCGATCTCCGTCGCGGTCCCCAGCCCGTTCCGCCAGCGGTAGCTCCGATGCCGGTCTGCCGGCAGCAACACGAGTGCGCGGCCCTCCGTCGCGTCGCTCACCGCTGCGTCGTCCCTGCCGTGACACGCTCGCCGCGGTGCCGGACGCCGACCGTCAACGGCACACCGGGTCGGTAGGCGAGGTGCGAGACCGAGGGGGCGTCGAGCACCTGCAGGTCCGCAAGACCACCCACGCGAAGCGATCCGACGGCGTCGGCACCGTGCTCGAGACCGACCGCCACCGCGGCCCCCCGCGTCGCCGCCCACACCGCCTCGGCGATCGTCAGTCGCATCTGCAGCACGGCTGTCGCCACGCAGTACGCCATCGACGTCGTGTACGAGGTGCCCGGGTTGCAGTTGGTCGCGAGCGCGATCGAAGCACCGGCGTCGATGAGCGCGCGCGCCGGCGGGAACGGCTCGCGCGTCGACAGGTCGCAGGCCGGGAGCAGGGTCGCGACCGTCGACGAACCGGCCAGGAGGTCGACGTCGGCGTCCGACAGGTGGTTGCAGTGGTCGACGCTCGCAGCCTCCAGCTCGACCGCGAGGCGCACCCCGCCGCTCTCGCCGAGCTGGTTCCCGTGCACCCGGACGCCCAGGCCCGCAGCGCGACCGGCGAGCAGCACCTCACGCGACTCCTCGACGTCGAAGGCCCCGACCTCGCAGAACGCGTCGATGTACGACGCGAACGGGGCCACCGCCGCGAGCATCGGTCCGGTCACGAGGTCGAGGTAGTCGCGGCGGTCGACGCCGGCCGGCACGAGATGGGCCCCGAGGAAGGTGACGACGTCGGCGACCTCGGCCGCCGCGCGAGCGGAGCGCGCCTCGCCCTCCACGTCGAGCGCGTACCCCGTCTTCGCCTCGAGGAAGGTCGTCCCCTGCGTGAGCGCCTCCGCTCGCAACCGCTGCGCACCCGCGACGAGCTGCTCCTCCGATGCGGCCCGAGTGGCGGCCACGGTCGTCGCGATCCCGCCCGCCGCGTACCGGCCGCCGGCCATGCGCGCCTCGAACTCCGCCGAGCGGTCGCCCGCGAACACGAGATGCGTGTGCGTGTCGACCCAACCCGGGAGCACGGCGCGCCCGCCCACGTCGGTCCGCGTGTCGGCGTCGGGTGCGTCGGCCGCTGCGCCGAGCCAAGCGATCCGGCCGTCTTCGATGACGACCGCCGCATCGGTGATCCGGTTGCCGTCGACGTCGCCCGGCCCGGAGCCCGCGTTGGTCGTGAGCTCGGCGATGCCGGTGATGAGTTCGCTGGTCATGGCTGCCTCTCCTGCGAGGGGTGATCGGGTGTCGGATGCGAGGCGGCCGCCCGGGGCGTCTCCGTCGATGCTGCCAGCTCAGCCAGCGCCACCGCGAGGAGCTGTTCCGGCGTCGACTCCCGTGATGTCGCAAGCAGCCGACCTCGCTCCGCCACGAGCCGCCCGCCGACGACGACACGCTCGACGTCGGACGCGGTCGCGACGAGGGCGAGTTGCGCCGGGTCCATGCCGGTGGTGCGGAGGCTCGACGTCGACACCTCGACGAGGTCGAGCGGGTCGCCAACATCCAGCGCGTGCCTCCCGAGTCCGAGCGAACGGTAGCCGTGGTCGGTGCCCGCCTGGAGGAGCTCGGCGGGCGAGAACCGGCCGCGTCTGCCGGAGGCGAGCCGTTCCCCGGCTTCGAGACCACGCAGTTCGAGCAGCGGGTCGACCACCGCGTTCTGGTCGGATCCGACGGCGATCCGGGCCCCCGCGTCCGCGAGGCGGCGGGCCGGTCCGATGCCGTCGCCGAGGTCGGCTTCGGTCGTCGGGCACATGACGACGGTCGCGCCGGACCGTCCGATCGCCGTGACGTCCGCGTCGGTCAGGTGCGTCGCGTGGACGAGGCTGATGCGCGGGGCGAGCGCTCCGAGCGCGGCGAGCACGCCCGTCGGCGTCCTGCCCGTCTTCGCGAGCGTGTCGACGTTCTCCTGCGGTTGCTCCGACAGGTGGACGTGCAGCGGGACGTCGTCGGGCAGGCCGGCGAGGATCGTGCGCATGGCGTCGACGGGCACGGCACGCACCGAGTGCAGCGCGGCACCGAGCGTGACGAGTCCGGCGGTACCGACGGAGCCGGACAGTGCGTCGCGCAGGCGATGCCAGCGGGCGAGCCAGTCGGCCGCGTCGCCGTCGCCGAACGCGAGCTGTTCGGTGAGCAGCGGTGCGGCAGGACCGCCGGCTGGCCCGAGGCCGCTTGCGAGGTAGGCCGTGTCGAGGAGGGTGAGCCGGATGCCGACGTCGGCGGCGGCTTCGGCGACCGCCAGTTCCATCGCGTGGGCGGTCGGGTACGGGGTGCCGTCGGCCTGGTGGTGCACGTAGTGGAACTCGCCGACGGCCGTCCAGCCGCAGACGAGCATCTCGCCGAACACGGCACGTGCGACCCGGCCGTAGCGGTCCGGGTCGAGGCTCGCGGCCGCCGCGTACATCGCCTCGCGCCACTGCCAGAAGTCACCGCCGTCGGCGTGGGTGCGTCCGCGCAGCAGACGGTGGAACGCGTGGGAGTGGGCGTTCCCCATGCCCGGGACGACCGTTCCGAGGCGGCGGTCGCCCGCCTCCGGCTCGACGCCCCGCTCGACGGCGGCGATCCGCCCGGAGTCGTCGGCCGTGAAGCGCACGCGGCCGGTCGGGCGACCGTCGATGATCGCCGTCGCGGCCCAGATGGGGGCCCGCACGTCCGCCGCGCCGGGGTCGATGCTCGCGACCGTCACAGGACGCTCCGGAGCAGGGCTTCGAGCGCTTCGACGCCGGCGACGCAGTCGGCCGTCTCGGCGAACTCCTCAGGCGAGTGCGAGACACCGGTCGGGTTCCGGACGAAGACCATCGCCGTCGGCACCGCGCCGCTCAGGACCCCGGCGTCGTGGCCTGCGCCCGCCGGCAGCAGTGGGACCCCGCCGAGCGTGCCGGCGAGTCGCGCGGCGAGCTCGGGGTCGAACTCGACGACGCCCGACCAGGACTCCTCGATCAGCTCCACCACGCAGCCGGAGTCGACGACGGCCTCCTGCACCCGGCCCTCGATGTCCGCGACGAGGGCGCGCGTGCCGGCGTCGGTGGCCGCGCGGGCGTCCACCCAGGCGTCGACCTGGGAGGCGATGACGTTGGTGCCACCCGGCACGATGCGCAGGCGGCCGACGGTGGCGCGGGCGTCGTCCGTCGCGAGGGCGGCCTGCTCGACCGCGAGGACGGCACGTGCTGCTGCGACCACGGGATCACGGCGCTCGCGCATACCGGTCGCGCCGGCGTGGTTGCCCTGACCGCTCACGCGGAGTCGCCAGCGGCCGTGGGCGAGGATGGACGAGGCGACGGCGGTGGGCGAGCCGAGGTCGATGAGGCCGCGACCCTGTTCCACGTGCAACTCGATGAAGAGTCCGATGCGGCCGAGCGCTTCGTCGTCACGGCCGAGGTGCTCGGGAGCGAGCCCGGCGGCCGCTGCGGCCTCGGCCACGGTGACCCCGTCCGCGTCCGTCAGCGCTCGGGCGGCGTCCGCGGTGATCGCCCCGGACAGGAGCCGGGATCCGAGGCAGGCGACGCCGAACCGGGACCCCTCCTCCTCGGCGAACACCACGACGGCGACGGGACGCGACGGCTGGAACCCGGTGGCCTGCAGACGCGCGACGGCGTCCAGCGCTGAGACGACGCCGAGCGGCCCGTCGAACGCGCCGCCGCCCGGCACGGAGTCGAGGTGGCTGCCGGTGACGACCGCGTCAGGACCCGGCACACCCCACCACGCCCACAGGTTGCCGTTCCGGTCCGTCTCGACGCCGAGCCCGAGTCGGGCGGCGCGAGCGGTGAACCACTCGCGCAGCTCGAACTCGGCCGGCGTCCAGACATGCCGGGAGTACCCGCCGCGTGTCGGATCGACCCCGACGCCGGCGATCTCGTCGAGCCCGGCGAGTCGACCGTGGGCGATCAGGCCGTCGGTCACTCGCCCTCCCACATCGGCACCCGCAGGCCGCGTTCGCGGGCGACCTCGGCCGCCCGCTCGTAGCCGGCGTCGACGTGACGCATGACGCCGGTGCCCGGGTCGTTGACGAGCACGCGCGCGATCTTCTCGGCGGCGAGCGGCGTCCCGTCGGCGACGATCACCTGACCGGCGTGGATGGACCGGCCGATGCCGACCCCGCCGCCGTGGTGGATCGACACCCAGGTCGCGCCGGACGCCGTGTTGAGCAGGGCGTTGAGCAGCGGCCAGTCGGCGATCGCGTCGGAGCCGTCGGCCATGGCCTCCGTCTCGCGGTACGGCGAGGCGACGGAACCGGAGTCGAGGTGGTCGCGGCCGATGATCACGGGTGCGCTCAGCTCACCCGAGGCGACCATCTCGTTGAACTTCAGGCCGGCCAGGTGGCGCTCCTGGTAGCCGAGCCAGCAGATGCGGGCTGGCAGCCCCTCGAAAGCGATTTTCTCGCCGGCCGAGGTGATCCAACGGCGCAGCTTCTCGTCCTCTGGGAACAGTTCGAGGATGGCGCGGTCGGTCGCGGCGATGTCCGCCGGGTCGCCGGAGAGGGCCGCCCAGCGGAACGGGCCCTTGCCCTCGGCGAAGAGCGGCCGGATGTAGGCGGGCACGAAGCCGGGGAAGTCGAAGGCGCGCTCGCAACCGCCGAGTTTCGCCTCGGCTCGGATGGAGTTGCCGTAGTCGAAGACCTCGGCGCCGGCGTCCTGGAAGTCGACCATCGCCTGCACCTGCTTCGCCATGGCGAGTCGCGAGCGGCGCGTGAAGTCGACCGGGTCGGCCGCCGCCTCGGTCTGCCAGTCGGCGAGCGCCGTGTCCTCGGGCAGGTAGGCGAGTGGGTCGTGAGCGCTCGTCTGGTCGGTGACGATGTCGATGGGGACACCGCGTCGCAGCAGTTCGGGGAAGACGGTCGCGGCGTTGCCGACGAGACCGACCGACAGCGGGCGCCGTTCGGCCTTGGCGGCGAGCACGCGTTCGACGGCGTCGTCGAGGTCGTCCGTCATCTCGTCGAGGTAGCGGTGTTCGACGCGTCGCTCCAGGCGGCTCGGGTCGACGTCGACGATGAGCACGACGCCTTCGTTGAGCGTCACGGCGAGCGGCTGTGCGCCGCCCATGCCGCCCGCGCCGCCGGTGAGGGTCAGCGTCCCGGCGAGGGTGCCGCCGAACCGCTTGTCGGCGATGGCGGCGAAGGTCTCGTAGGTGCCCTGGAGGATGCCCTGCGTGCCGATGTAGATCCACGAGCCGGCGGTCATCTGCCCGTACATGGTGAGACCTTCGGCCTCGAGCTTGCGGAACTCGGGCCACGTCGCCCAGTCGCCGACGAGGTTGGAGTTCGCGATGAGCACGCGGGGCGCCCACTCGTGCGTGCGGAAGACGCCGACGGGCTTGCCGGACTGCACGAGCAGGGTCTCGTCGGCCTCCAGCCCTTCGAGCGTGCGGACGATCGCGTCGTACGCCTCCCAGTTCCGCGCGGCCTTCCCGGTGCCGCCGTAGACGACGAGGTCCTCGGGGTGCTCGGCGACCTCGGGGTCGAGGTTGTTCATGAGCATGCGGAGCGGGCCCTCGGTCTGCCAGCTCTTGGCGGTGAGGGTGGTGCCGCGGGCGGCACGGATGGTCCGGGTGGTGGTCGGCATGCGCTGGTCCTTTACGTCTGCGGTGCGGTGGTGGTGGTGCTGTTCCGACGGGCTCAGGGGCGGGTCGCCGGCCCTGAACCGGTTCGCGGCCCTGAGCTGCTTCTCGGCCCCTGAGCCCGTCGAGGGGTGCTGCTAGCCCAGGTCGGCGTCCTTCAGCCACTCCTCGGCGATGCTCTTCAGGCTCGTGCCGTCGGACGCCTTGCCGTTCATCTCGATGAGGTCCTCGGTGGTGAGGGCCGCGGAGACCTTGTCGAGCGTCTTCGAGATCGTGTCGTCGAGCTTGCTCGTGCTGATGACGGGGACGATGTTCTCGGCGGCGAAGAGCGACTTGTCGTCTTCGAAGGCGACGAGCTTGTTCGCGGTGAGCCCGGGGTCGGTGCTGAAGATGTCGCCGACCTGCACCTGGCCGCTCGTGAGCGCGGTCATCGTGAGCGGCCCACCGGCGTCGAGACTGACGAACTCCTTGAAGGTGAGACCGTAGACCTGCTCGAGGCCGACGACGCCGTTGACGCGCGTCTTCCACTCCGGCGGGCCGCCGAGGCTGAGCTCGGACATGTACGGCACGAGGTCGGAGATCGTCTTGAGGTCGTACTTATCGGCCGTCTCCTGGGTGACGGCGAGCACGTCCTTGTCCTCCGCGGGCGAGATGTCGAGCATGCTGACACCCTTCGGGAGCTTGTCGCCGAGTTCAGCGACGACGTCCTCGCTCGTGCTGGCCTTCGACTCGGAGTCGAGGTACTTGAGCAGTGCGCCCGAGTATTCGGGGAGGAGGTCGATGGAGCCGTCCTGCAGCGCGGCCATGTAGACCTCGCGGCTGCCGATGTTGAACTGCTCCTTCACTGTGACACCCTCGGCCTGCAACGCCTGGGAGTAGATGGTGGCGATGAGCTGGCTCTCGGTGAAGTCGGCTGAGCCGATGATGACGGCGTCGCCGGAGGAGCCGGACGCGCCGTCGCTGCTGAGGGCGTCCTGGCCGCCGCAGCCGGTGAGGACGAGAGCGGCGGCTGCGGTGGTCGCGGCGATGGCCGCGAGTCGACGGGGGAAGGTGGGGAAGGGCATGAGGACCTCGATTCGGTGAGATGGACGGATCGGTGGTGCGGTCGTGCGGAGGTGGTCGTGCGGTGCGGGTGCGGCTCAGGCCGGCCGGGGGATCGCCCCGGTGACGGTGGTCGGGGCCGCCGTCCGCCGCCTGCGGCTGGTGCGCCGCAGACCGGGGGAGACGATGAGGGTGCCGAGGAGGGTGAAGGCGATCTCCAGAGCGAAGGCGAGGGCGGCGACGAGGATCGCGCCGCCGGCCATCTGGAAGAAGTCGGCCTGGGCGCGGCCGTCGATGATGTACCGGCCGAGCCCCTGGAGGCCGAGGTAGGCGGCGACCGTCGCGGTCGAGACGACCTGGAGGGTGGACGAGCGGATGCCGGACAGCAGCAGGGGGAGGGCACAGGGGAGCTGGACGTGCCAGAGGATCTGCAGTCTCGTGTAGCCCATGCCGCGGGCGGCGCCCACCGCGTCGGGATCGGCGCTCTGGATGCCCGTGTACGTCCCGGTCAGGATGGGCGGGACGGCGAGGAGCACGAGGACGACGATCGTGGGGATGACGTAGACGAGCTGCCCGGGGACCACCGGCGAGATGAGGAGGAACAGCAGGATGAGGAGGCCCAGGGTCGGCAGGGCGCGGAGGGCGTTGGCCGATCCGGCGACGAGACGCTCGCCCTTGCCGGTGTAGCCGACGAGGACACCGAGCGGCACGGCGATCGCAGCGGCGATCACGAGCGCGATGCCCGTGTACAGCAGGTGGTAGCCCATCTGCGAGGGGATGCCGTCGGGGCCGGTCCAGTTGGCGGGGTCGGTCAGCCAGTCGATGACGCTCATGCCACCACCGTCCGATCACGCCAGGGCGTCGCGAGCGAGCCGAGCCGGACGATGACGAGGTCGAGGATCACGGCGAGGACGACGCAGAGCAGGATGCCGGTGACGAGCGGCACGAACAGGCGGAGCTGGAAGCCCTGCGTGAACAGTGTCCCGAGTTGCGGGATGCCGAGCAGGGCGGCCATCGTCACGATGCTGACGTTGGAGACGACCGCGACGCGCAGGCCGGCGGCGATCACCGGGACGGCGACGGGTAGTTCCACGAGCACGAGTCGCTGCCAGGACCGGTAGCCCATGGCCTCGGCCGCCTGCACCGCGTCCACCGGCACCGAGGAGAGTCCGTCGGAGACGACGCGGACGAGGAGCGACACCGTGTAGACGGTCAGGGCGATGACGATGTTGATCGGGTCGAGGATCTTCGTGCCGAGGATCGTCGGCAGGATGATGAACAGCGCGAGCGACGGGATCGTGTACAGCAGCCCGGCGGTACCGACGATGAACGGACGGCCGCGACGCGAGCGGTGCGCCCACCAGCCGAACGGGAGGGCGACCAGGAGGCCGAGCACCGTCGGGGTGAGTGTCAACCAGAGGTGGTTGAGCGTGAGGTCGCCGATGAGCGGGAGGTTCTCCCAGATCCAGTCGATCGTCATCGGAGGCTCCGCTCGGGGGCGGGGCGCTCGAGCAGTTCGCTGGCGGCGATGGTGCCGGTGAGTCGGCCGTCGTCGTCGAGGAGGCCGACGCGTCGACTCGGGTGCGCGAGCGCTGCGTTGAGCGCGATGCGGAGGGACGCCGTGCGCGGGACGAACAGGCCGTGACCGCTGATGGTGTCGGTCGAGACGGAGCCGTGACCGGCTGCCGTGTCGAACCAGCCGAGGGGACGGCGTTCGTCGTCCGTGACCACCACCCAGCCGCTCGCGTGCACGCCGGTCACGGCGGAGTCGCCGAGCCGGGCGACGGGCTCGCGGTGGAGGGCGTCGTCGTGGTCGAGTCCGAGGAAGCCGAGTGCACGGTAGCCGCGGGCCTCGCCCACGAAGTCGGCGACGAACGCGTCGTGGGGGCGGGTCAGGAGGTCGACCGGCGGCGCGATCTGCGCGAGGAGGCCGCCCTCGCGCAGGACCGCGACCTGGTCGCCGAGCTTGAGTGCCTCGTCGATGTCGTGGGTGACCATGACGATCGTCTTCGAGATGTCGGCCTGCAGACGCAGGAACTCGTCCTGGAGCTGCGTCCGGACGATCGGGTCGACCGCGCTGAAGGGTTCGTCCATCAGGAGGAACGGCGGGTTCGTCGCGAGGGCGCGGGCGACGCCGACGCGCTGCTGCTGACCGCCCGACAGCTGCCACGGGTACTTCTTCGCGAACTTCTCGTCGAGACCGACGCGCTCCAGTAGTTCGAGGGCCGCCGTGCGCGTCTCCCGACGCGAGCCGCCGAGGAGGCGCGGGAGGGCTGCGACGTTGTCGACGACGGTGCGGTGCGGGAAGAGACCGGCGTTCTGGATGACGTAGCCGATCCGACGACGGAGGGTGACGCGGTCGAGCGACTGGGTCTCGACGTCGTCGAGCAGGATCGACCCGGAGGTCGGATCGATGAGGCGGTTGATCATCCGGAGCGAGGTGGTCTTGCCGCAGCCGGACGGGCCGACGAGCACCGTGAGGGATCCGGTCGGCACCTCGAAGGAGAGGTCGTGGACGGCGACCGTGCCGTCCGGGTAGGCCTTCTTGACGTTCGTGAAGCGGATCATGCGCGTCCCTCCAGGAGGTCAGCGGCGTCGTCGGGGACGGTCGCGGCGGTGTTGTCGATGGGGCCGGTGTACGAGGCGAGCCCGCTGGAGAGCCGGTCCGTGGCGGCGACGAGGAGCTCGCCGTAGGAGGCGATGAGGTCGTCGGTCATCCGGTAGCTCGGGATGACGAGGCTCAGCGCCGCGACGACCCGAGCTCCCGAGCGGACGGGTGCGGCGATCGCGGTGACGTCCGACTCGACGCCCCGCTCGACCGTGACGTAGCCGGCGGTGGGGGTCCGACCGGTGAGTGCGGCACCCGCGGCCGACCCGTCGAGGGGGATCGTGCGACCGACCCAGCTCGCGTGACGGACGGAGTGGGTGCCCTCGGTGATCGCGAGGTAGAGCGCGGTGGACGCGTGACCCTCGACGCTCAGGTAGGCGGACTCGCCGGTGCGTTCGACGAGGTCGAGCATCTCCGTGTGGCAGAAGCCGACGAGCGACTCGTTGCTGAGTGCCTGCGTGCCGAGCTGGACGACGCGGCTGCCGGGTCGGTAGCTGCCGTCGGCGTCCTTCCGGACGAACCCCGTGGACTCCAGGGTGCGGAGGAGCCGGAGAGCGGTGCTCGGCGAGAGGTCGACGAGTCGCGCGCTCTCGGCGAGGGTCGTGCGGCCGCGGTCGCACACCACGGCGAGGAGCGAGAGTGCACGCTCCACGGTTCGAGTCGATGATTCAGCCATCAGATCCCTCTCTGTCGAGCCACCACGTTATGGCCCCGCCGTTTCAGCGAACCGCCTCGAATGTTTCCGTCAGGTAAAACTCGAATTTCATCTGGTGGGACGTTCGCCGTGTGAGCAAGGATGGTGCACACGACGGCGGAGCGCAAGAGAGGGTGTCGGGATGATCGAGATCGCAGGAGCACTGGGCATCGACGAGCTGCGGCGGATCGCGGACCTCGAGGAGGAGGCCTCGGTGCCTCGCGCGGTGCTCGAACGGCTGGCCACCGCTCATGACGACGCGCGGGACCTCGCCGAGCACGCGGCCGTCTACGGCAGGAGCACGGGCGTGGGGGCGAACAAGGACACCGCGGTCGCCGACGACGGCGATGCCCACGCACGCCGCCTGCTCCGCAGCCACGCGGTCGACGCGGGGGAGGTCGTCCCCGACCGGGTCGTGCGGGCGATGCTCGCGGTCCGGCTCAACCAGCTCGCGGTCGGCGGATCGGGCGTCGAGCCCGCGGTCGTCGCGGCGCTCGCCGAGATGCTGCGCCGCGACGCGCTGCCGACCGTCCGGACCCTCGGTTCGATCGGGACCGGCGATCTCACCGCGCTCGCCGGTACGGCGCTGACCATCCTCGGTGAACGGCCGGCGTCGACGCCACTCGAGCCGCTGGGCGCCTGGGGCTCGGAGAGCGCCCTGTCGTTCATCAGCAGCAGCGCCCTGACCATCGCGCGCGCGGCGCTCGCGGTCACGGAGCTGCGGAAGCTCCACCAGGTCTGGTCGGCGGTCTGCGCGCTCAGCTTCCACGCGCTGGACGGCAACGCGCAGGCGTACGCCGAGGCGGCCGCGGGTGCGTCCGCCGCACCCGGTGTCGAAGCCGCTGCTGCGGCGGTGCGCGCGCTCATCGGACCCGTGCCGGAACCGGCCCGGATCCAGGATCCGTTCACACTCCGCATCGCGGCGATCACGCAGGGCGTGGTGGTGACGGCGGCGGACCGGCTCGCGGACCAGGTGGAAGCGCTCATCGGTGCCGCGCAGGAGAACCCGCTGTACGTCCTCGGTGCCGATGACGGATCACGCGCGGTCCTCCACCATGGCGCCTTCTTCCAGGCGCAGCTCGCCGCCGAGCTGGACGCGACCGCGCTCGCGCTCGCGCAGACGTCGACGGTCACGTTCTCCCGCCTGCGACTGTTGAACGAGCCCGCGTTCACGGGGCTGCCGCCGTTCCTCGGCGACGGGGAACCGGGTGCCTCAGGACTGATGATGGTCGAGTACGTCGCGGCGGGCGCGGTCGCCGACATCCGACACGCGGCGCAACCGGCGGCGCTCGGCACGGTCGTCCTGTCGCGCGGAGCCGAGGAGGACGCGCCGTTCGCCGCGCAGGCCGTCGCCCAGCTGGAGGACGCGCTCGTCGCCACGAGGACGCTCATCGCCTGCGAACTCCTCGGAGCGGTGCGGGTCGTGCGGCGTCGCGGTGTGGCCGATCGACTGACCGGGGCGCTCGCCGAGGTGTTCGCCCGGGCATCGACGTCGCTCGGCTCGGACGACGCCGACCGCGACCTCCGCCCCGACCTCGAGCGGGCGACGGCGCTCCTCGCCGAGATCGCGGACCTCGTCGAAGGAGGGTAGCCGGGCTCAGCGGTTTCGCCGACTACGGGAACTTGACGAGCAGCCCGCCGCGGTGCGCGTCGAACGCGACCATCGTCGCCATGCCGAACGCGTCGCCGTCGAGCTCGAGGTCCTGCGCCTCGTCGACCCGCACGGTCAACGCCTCAGCACGCAGGTTCGTCACGGTGTTCCCACCACGGCCCTCGGTGAACCGGATCATCCGCCGCCCGACGGCCGTCCGCCGCAGGACCCGGTTCTCCCACGTCACCTTCCGCCACACGAGCAGCCAGCCGAAGGCGCCCTTCGGCTGCAGCACCGCGACGTCGAGGAAGCCGTCGTCGAGCTCGGCGTCCGGCATGAGCTGCACGCCGCCCTGCAACGTGCCGCAGTTCCCGACGAGCACCGAACTCACGGTCGCCGCATGCTGACGGTGCCCGCGCAACTGGTAGTGGATGCGGAACGGCGCGGCCGTGGCGATCGAGCGGAGACCGGACTCGACATAGGCGAGCCAGCCGAGCGACTTCTTGAGGTCGGGGTTCGCGGTGGCGATCATCATCGCGTCGATGCCCATGCCGGCCATCACCACGAACGCGTGCTCCTCCTCCGACCCGTCGGCGCGGGTGATCATGGCGACGCCGATGTCGATCGCGCGCGTGTCGCCGATGAACGCCGTCCCGATCGCGGCAACCTGGTCGCCGAGCGGCAGCTTCAGGTTCCTCGCGAGCAGGTTGCCGGTCCCCGAGGGGATGAGGGTCAGCGGCACACCGCTCCCGCGCAGCCCCTCGGCGACGGCCCGCACGGTCCCGTCGCCGCCGGCCACGAGCACCACCCGGGCGCCGTCGAGGACCGCGCGCCGCGCCTGACCGACACCGGGGTCGTCGACACTCGTCTCATACAGGTGCGGAGCCGCCCATCCCGCCTCTTGCGACCGCGCCTCCAACGCGCTCCGCAGCCTGGTGGCGTCGACCTTCACCGGGTTGTACACGAGCGCGGCGTGCGCGGGAGTCGGCATGGCCCAACGGTACTGTCCCGGGGCCTCGTCATCGACCTCGATCGCTAGACTTGCCGGGTGATCGATCCCGTACTCCTCCGCGAACAGCCAGAAGTCCTCCGAGCGTCGCAGCAGAAGCGAGGGTCCTCCGTCGACCTCGTCGACCAGGCGATCGACGCCGACACCGCACGCCGCGCCGCGATCACCGGGTTCGAGGAACTCCGTGCTGAGCAGAACGCGTTCGGCAAGCAGGTCGCCAAGGCCCCCAAGGAGGAGAAGGCCACCCTCGTCGCCCAGGCGCAGCAGCTCGCCGTCCGCGTCAAGGAGGCCCAGCAGGTCGCGACGGAGGCCGAGGCCTACTTCGCCGATGTCGCCGGCCGCATCCAGAACCCTGTCCTCGAGGGCGTACCCGCCGGCGGCGAGGCCGACTTCATCACGCTCCGCGAGGTCGGCGAACGCCCCTCCTTCGATTTCGCCCCCCGCGACCACCTCGAGCTCGGCGAACTCCTCGGCGCCATCGACATGCAGCGCGGCACCAAGGTCAGCGGCTCGCGCTTCTACTTCCTCCGCGGCATCGGCGCCCGCCTCGAGATCGCCCTCATGAACCTCGCGCTCGACCGCGCGATCGAGGCCGGCTTCGTCCCGCTCATCACCCCGACGCTCGTGCGCCCTGAAATCATGAAGGGCACCGGCTTCCTCGGCGAACACGCCGACGAGGTCTACCAGATCGCCGGCGAAGACCTCTTCCTCACCGGCACGAGCGAGGTGGCGCTCGCCGGGTACCACTCCGACGAGATCCTCGACCTCGAGCAGGGCGCGCTCCGCTACGCCGGCTGGTCGACCTGTTACCGCAAGGAGGCCGGGTCCTACGGGCGCGACACCCGCGGCATCATCCGGGTGCACCAGTTCAACAAGCTCGAGATGTTCGTCTACACGAAGCCGGAGGACGCCGCCGCCGAGCACGAGCGCCTGCTGTCGTACCAGGAGGCGATGCTGCAGTCGCTCGGCCTCAGCTACCGGGTCATCGACACGGCCGCCGGCGACCTCGGGTCGAGTGCGGCACGCAAGTTCGACGTCGAGGCCTGGGTGCCGACGCAGGACGCGTACCGCGAACTCACCAGCACCTCCAACTGCACCACCTACCAGGCGCGTCGCCTCGACACCCGGTACCGCACGGAGTCGGGCAAGACCACGCCGGTTGCGACGCTCAACGGAACGCTCGCGACCACTCGCTGGATCGTCGCGATCCTCGAGACGCACCAGCAGGAGGACGGCAGCGTCGTCATCCCCGAGGTGCTGCGTCCGTACCTGGGCGGCATCGAGGTCGCGAGGCCGATCCGATGACGGACGAGGTGACCACCACCGCCACCCCGCTGCTCATCGCCCTCGACATCGACGGCACCGTGCTGCACGAGGACGGTTCGCTCAGCCTGTCGGTCGCCGACGAGGTGCGTCGCGTGGTCTCCCTCGGCCACATCGTGACGCTCGCCACCGGTCGCAGCTGGGAGAGCACGCGCCCGGTGCTCGAGGAGCTCGAGCTGACGCCGCAGTACGTCGTCTGCGCGAACGGTGCGCTCATCATGAAGCGCGACGAGTCGAAGCCCGACTCCTACGAGCGCTTCTTCACGGAGACCTTCGACCCGACCGAGGTCCTCGGGCTCATCCAGCCGCACCTCTCCGAGGGCAGCTACATGGTCGAGTACCCCGACGGCTTCCGCAAGTACACGGTCGGTATGGAGGACTGGAACCTCGAGAACGCGATCGAGGTGCCGTTCGAGGAACTCGTGACGAGCCCGGTGACGCGCGTCGTCGTCGTGTCCCCGAGCCACGACGAGGAGGAGTTCCTCCGCATCGTCGACGAGATCGGGCTCAGCCAGGTGAGCTACGCGATCGGGTGGACGGCGTGGCTCGACATCGCGCCGAAGGGCGTCAATAAGGCGACCGCGCTGGAGCGGGTCCGGGAATGGCTGGGGCTCGAGCGCTCGCAGATGGTCGCCGTCGGTGACGGCCGCAACGACGTCGACATGCTCGGCTGGGCGGCGGCCGGAGGACGCGGTGTCGCGATGGGCCAGGCGCCCGAAGAGGTCATCGCGGTCGCGTCGGAGGTCACCGGCACAGTCACCGACGACGGTCTCTCTCAGCTCCTCAGGAGCATTTCGGGTTAGCATCGTCCAAAGCTCCGTTCCGATACGCCGTTTCCGGTGGGCACGGGGCGTGTCGGTGCGCGCCTGCTCCAGGTGTCCGCCGGACGACTCGCCGCGGCCCGGTCTCCAGGGTTCCGGCAACCCCTGTTCCTGAGACGAGAGCGAGATCCATGACCCGCAACGCCGACGCGTCCAAACCGCGCGCCGCCGTCCGTCACGGCAGACTCCGCAAGTCGAACCCGTTCGTCACCGTCGCGAAGATCGTCGCCGCGACGGCCGCCGTCGTCGGCGTGAGTGGTATCGCGGTCGCCGGTGTTGCCGCACTCGACCTCGCCAACAGCGTGAAGCCCGTCGCCCACCTCGACAACGAGACGCCGGGTGCACCGCCGCCCAACATCGGCGCGATCGAGGGCGGCGTCAACCTGCTCCTCGTCGGTAGCGACTCGGGCGACGGCAATGCGGCGTACGGCGATCGCGAGGAGAACCTCAACGACGTCACGATCCTCATGCACATCTCGGCAGACCACTCGAGCGCGACCGTGGTCAGCTTCCCGCGCGACATGTACGTGCAGATCGGTGACTGCGCCGACGGCGGCAACGGTCGCGACAAGATGAACACCGCCCTCATGTACGGCGGGGCCGACGGCGGGCTCGCCTGCGCGGTCTCCACGGTCGAGGGCATCACCGGGCTCTCCATCCCGTTCGCCGCGCAGATCGGCTTCGACGGTGTCATCTCGATGTCCAACGCGGTCGGCGGCGTGCCGGTGTGTGTCACCGAACCCCTCAACGACGCCTGGAGCGGCATCAACCTCGACGTCGGCACCCACGACCTCTCGGGCGCGTCCGCCCTCGCCTTCCTCCGCTCGCGTCACGGCGTCGGCGACGGCAGTGACCTCTCGCGCATCTCGAACCAGCAGGTGTTCCTCTCCTCACTTGTCCGCACCCTGAAGAGCAGTGAGACGCTCTCCGACCCGATCAAGCTCTACTCGATCGCCCGTGCGGCGTTGAAGAACGTGACGCTGTCGAGCAGCCTGAACAACATCGACACGATGGTGTCGATCGCCGCAGCGCTCAAGGACATCCCGCTCGACCGTGTCGCGTTCGTGCAGACGCCGACGGCCACGGTCCAAGGTGGCGTGGAGGCGACGTCCGATGCGGATGTGCTGTGGACGGCGCTGCAGAGCGACCAGGCCGTGGCGCTGTCCGCCACCGGCAAGTACGTCGTGACTGACCCGAACGCACCGGTCACGCCAGACCCGGCGACGACCGACGCGGCGGCGGATCCCGCTGCCACGGCGGACCCGGCTGCGCCCGCGGATCCGTCCGCCGCCGGCCCCGTCGCCCTGCCCGACACGATCACCGGCCAGAACGCGGCCCAGAACACCTGCACGGCCGGTCGTCCGGAGGAAGACCAGTAGTCACCGCGTGATCGGATGGGGCCGCCTCGCCGCTGGCCCCATCCGATACACTCGATCCTGGTCGTCAGCTGCGTCATCGCGGGCGATCGACCATCAGGAGGGCTGTCCGAGCGGCCGATGGAGCCAGTCTTGAAAACTGGTGGGCAGAAATGTCTCGTGGGTTCGAATCCCACGCCCTCCGCACGTACTCGAGATGGCCGGGTGGGCCTGCGCTGCACAGTTCATCGGTATGATATTCATCGACTGATATGCAGACATGGAGCGGCTCGAGTTCGTACTCGTCGACTCGTGTCGGCGGACGATTCGAAAGCAGAACCAGCGATGACCGAGCCATCCGACCAGCCTGAGAAACCACAGGAGACGGGCGGGCAGGTGCCGCCGCCTCAGGGCCCCGTTCCACAGCACCCGTCGATCGACGGATCCACGCCGCGCGCCGATGCGCCGCAGAACGGTGCAGGGGCCCAGCAGTATCCGTACGGTGCGTCCCAGTATCCCGTCAGTGCCACGCAGAGCCCGTACGGTGCGTCCCAGAGCCCGGCGGGCGCTCCGCAGAATCCGTACGGTGCGTCTCAGAACCCCTACGTCGGCGCACCGTCCCCCTACGCCCACGGTGTCGCCGGTCCCGCCAAGCGGCGCAAGTTGTCCCGCGGCGGACTCATCGGCATCATCGCGGGGGCGGTCGTCCTCGTCATCATCGTGGTCACGGCTGCCGGTATCGGCATCAGCTCCGCGATCCGCGGGGCGCAGGGTGACCCGAAGAGCATCGTCACCGACTACTTCACCGCCCTGCAGGATGGCGACGCCAAGCAGGCACTGAGCTACCTCGACGAGTCGATCAGCGACAAGACGCTGCTCACCGACGACGTCCTGAAAGCGTCCGCGAAGCTCGGCAAGATCAGCAAGGTCAAGCTGACCTCCGCGAAGGAATCCAGTTCCACCACCACGGTCAGGGCGACGTTCTCGGTCGGTTCCACCCCCGTGACCCAGGAGTTCACCGTCTACAAGGCGTACAAAGGTGGCTACTCCATCCTCTCGGGCGGAACGGTCAGCCTGTACCCGTCGATGCTCGACGGCGTCGCCGTAACGGTCAACGGACAGGAGGCGAAGGGCGACTCCTGGACGGTGTTCCCCGGCGCCTACCAGCTCGCGCTCCCCAAGGCACTCGAGGAATCGTTCTCGATCTCCGGAGCAGACGACCTCGTCGCCGCCGGTGACTCCTACGACCTCCTCTCGGACGTGAAGGTCGAGCTCAACGAGGCAGGCGTCAAGCAGTTCCGCGACGCCGTGACGGAAGCGGTGAACGCCTGCATCGCCTCGACCAGCCTCACCGCAGGGTGCGGTCTCGACATCCCGGCCACACTGTCGGACGGCACGGCGGTCGCGGACGGCACCATCACGCGCACGCTGAGTGCGGACGCGCAGGCCAACCTCGCCAACCTCGAACCCCGCGAGACGTTCGTCAACCCGCTCCAGGTCTACGGAGACTACATCGGGAGCGTCAAGGCGTCCTCGACGAGCTGCACGCAGAACGGAGCGACCGGCGGTTGCGACATCCTGTTCGGTCCCTCGCTCGGCTCGCCGCAGGTGGACTTCACCTCGGGAACCCCGGTGGTGCGCTGGGACTGATGCGTCGCGGAAACCCGGTCGGGCACCCCCGTTCACAGCCGGACCTGCTTTACTGTTCCGATGCCCCCGATCACGTCTGACGCCGTCGAGCCCGCGCGGAACCGCACGGGCCGTGGCGCAGCCGGTCGTGAGGGACGTTCCCGCAAGCTCAGCACCATCGCCCGTCACGGGCGGTTGCAGCGGCCTAGCGCCGTGCGGACCGGCTTGAAGATCGTCGCTTCGACCCTGGCCGTCGCGCTGGTCAGCGGTGGCATCGTCGCGGGGATCGCCCTCTGGGACGTCGCCGCCTCGGTGAAGCCCGGTGTCGCGCTCGTCGATTCGCAGGGTGAGGCGGTCACCGATCTGCCCGCGATCGGCGCGTATCCGGGCGGCGTCAACCTCCTCATCGTCGGCAGCGACTCCCGCGCCGGCCAGGACCCCGTCTTCGGCGACGCTGAGGAGGAGACCGGCAACCTCAACGACGTCACGATGCTCGTGCACATCTCGGAGGACCACAGCAACGCGACGGTCGTCAGCTTCCCGCGCGACATGTTCGTCCCCATCCCGTCCTGTCCCGACCCGTCCGGCGGCTCGTTCGACTCGATGAGCCGGCAGAAGATCAACACCTCCCTGAGCTACGGCGGGCTCGCGTGCACGGCGCTGACGGTGTCGCAGCTCACCGGTCTCGAGATCCCGTTCGCCGCAGAGGTGCAGTTCAGCGGCGTCATGGCGATGTCGACCGCACTCGGCGGGGTGACGGTGTGCGTCGCAGACCCGATCGAGGACGAGTACACGGGCACCTTCCTGTCGGCGGGCGAGCACACCCTCGAGGGCTACGAGGCGCTGCAGTTCCTCCGCACCAGGCATGGTGTCGGGGATGGCAGCGACCTCAGTCGCATCAGCAACCAGCAGGTGTTCCTGTCGGCGATGATGCAGCAGGTCAAGAGTGCCGAGACGCTGACCAACCCTGGGACCCTCTATTCCCTGGCCAAGGCGGCGGCGCAGAACATGCAGCTGTCCGACAGCCTGACGAGCCTCGACACGATGATCGCGATCGCCATGACGCTGCGCGACGTCGACCTGTCGAACATCGCGTTCGTGCAGTACCCGAACGCGGCCGTCGATGGCGGGGTCGAACCGATCGACGACGCGGCCGCCGCGCTCTTCGAGGCCCTCGGTAACGACCAGCCCATCCAGCTCTCGGGCGCGACCGGCGCCGGTGCGGTGACGAACCCGACCGACCCGACCGCGGTCGATCCCGCCGAAGGTGCGGATGCAGGTGGCGATCCTGCCGCGACGGCTCCGCCCGCCGATGCGACCGACACGTCCGCCGGCGGTGCGGTGGTCCTCCCGTCGACGGTGACGGGCCAGACCGCCGACCAGCGCACTTGCTCCCGAGGCCGCACCCTCGACGACCAGTAGGCGTCCCGACCTCGTTCCCTGAGCGTGTCGAAGGGCGTCGCGGACCCGGGGATTCGTCACCACGCCCATCTCCGGTTATGCTGGTCGTCGTGCGTCCGCTTGCGAGCGCACATGGAGACGTCGCATAGTTCGGCCTAGTGCACCACCCTGCTAAGGTGGAGTCCCCTCACGGGGACCGCGGGTTCAAATCCCGCCGTCTCCGCACTGGATCTCAGCTCGAAACCCTCGGTTCGCCGGGGGTTTCTGCGTTGCACGATGTCTGTCGGAATCGCCAGCGCGGTGCGCTGACGTCACCGCGCCCCGTAGGCGTGAGCGCGTCCCTCCGGAGACCCGCGCCCGCGTCTGTGACCCGCGCTCACGTCAGCGCACCGCGCTGGGGAATCCACCAGGTGTCGGACGGGGCGGTCAGGCGGAGCGACGGAGCTCGCCGTGGTGGCGGAGTTCGCGGAGGATGCCGAACGAGCCGGCGTAGTGCTCTTCGGTGAGCGTGTTGAGCGCGGCGAGGGTCCCGCGGTCGAGTCCGGAACGGACGGCGATCGACTGCAGTTCGCGGCGTGAGATCGGGAAGTCCACGGTCCTGAGGAGTGACTTCAAATCGGCGCAGGCCGCTGTTTCAGGCGGCTCCACCGTGTCGGGGTAAGGTCTGGCATCCATGTCCACATTGTCGGTAGCGTCCCCCGAAAAGGCGACAGTCGGACTCCGTTCTGGCGCAAGAGGGCGCTAGCCTGACGTGAAATGATGCGAGGGAGCGGCACCGTGCCCGACGACCGCGACACCGGGACGCCGGCCCCGACGGACCTGGCGTCTGCCGCCGTCGAGCTACTGCGCGTCCCGCTCAGCGGCTTCGTGGCGGAGCGCAGACGCCTGGCCGTCGCAGCGCGCGACGACGGGGACGACGACCTGGCGACGGCGATCCTCGCGCTCCGCAAACCGACGGTCGCCGCCTGGGCGCTCAACGTGTTGACGGCGCACCGCCCGGACCTGCTCAGCGAACTGGAACAACTCGGCTCCGCGCTCGGCGACGCTCAACGCTCCGGGGACGCCACAGCGCTCCGCACGCTCGGCACCGAACGTCGCTCGTTGATCGCGATGCTCGTCACCGCCACCGTCGAAGCCGCCGCAGCGGAGGGGGCGTCGCTTTCGGGCGCGGTGATCGAGACCGTCCGCCAGAGTCTGCAAGCGGCGAGTGCTGACGCCGACCTCGCCGCGCAGGTGTCGTCCGGTCGACTGACCGACGCCCCGACGTCGAGCGGAGCGGGGTGGGGCGGTGTGGTCGGCGGGGCCGGCACCCCCGGCAGGCGCTCCACCGCCGACGGCTCCGTCGGGACGCCGGGCGACGGAGACGGCGACCATTCCGGCGAAGACGACGACCGACGCCGACGCCTTCGGGCCCGGCTGGAGGCGGCCGAGCGCGACGAGGAGGCAGCGTCCAGCGCGAGTGAGGAGGCGACCGCCTTCCTGGACGAGTCGGCGGTCCGGCGGTCGGGACTCCTGCGTGACCGCGAGGACCTCGCGAGGCGGCTCGAGGAGCTCGACGCGGACATCGCCGACGCCGAGCGCGAGTGGGCCCGACGCCAACGAGAGGCTGACCGGGCGCAGCGTGTGAGCGACGCAGCACACGAGGACGTCGAGCGTCTGCGGAGCGCGCTCGAGGACTGAGTGACCGAGCTGATCGAGTCACCGCGGTGCCGAAGCCCCGCCGCGACCGATCGCCGCTCGAATGTTCCGGCGCACGCACCATGCGGCACGCGCCTAGACTCACCGTGTGGGTGAAGTGCGACAACCGGAAGCATCGCGGCAGCGACGGACACAGCAGCTGGAAGCGGAGCGTTTCGAAGGCATGCCGATCCTCGCTGACGTCCCGCAGCACGATCGGCTGAGCCTCGTCGCCCCCGATCTCGCGTGCACGATCTGCACCGCGACCCTCGAGCTCGGCGACCGCGTGTTGCGCTGCCCCGCCGGTCACAGCTTCGACATCGCCCGGCAGGGGTACGCCTCGCTCGTCGTCGGCGGTCGGACGCCGAAGACCGGCGACACGCAGGAAATGGTCGCGGCCCGCGCAGCGTTCCTCGAGGCCGAGCACTACGAGCCGATCGCGGACCACGTCGCCACGACCCTGCCGCTCGCGCGCTTCCTCCCGGACGGCTCGGTCGACGACGACAGCGCCCCACTCGTCGTGGACATCGCCGGCGGGACCGGCTACTACCTCGGCCGGATCCTCGACGCCCGACCGGCCTGGCGCGGGTTCGGGTTCGACCTGTCGCCGCTCGCAGCACGTCGCGCAGCGCGTGCGCACGGACGAGCGGCAGCCGCCACGGCCGACGCCTGGGCACCCTTCCCGCTCCGGACCGCCTCGGTCGACCACCTGCTGAGCATCTTCGGCCCGCGGAACGGTCCCGAGATGCGTCGGGTGTTGCGCCCGGACGGCCTGCTCACCGTCGTGACACCCCAACCCGGTCACCTGGCCGAGCTGCGCGACCGACTCGGCATGATCGGGATCGCCGAGCGCAAGGACGCCCGCCTCGACGCGCAGCTCGACGGCTTCACGCTCCGCTCCCGCGACACGCTCGACTACGCCGTCGAACTCATGCCGGAGGAGGTGCGCGACGAGGTTCGCATGGGGCCGAGCGCCCACCACCTCGACGACGACGTCTTCGAGCAGGCGATCGCCGACCTGCCCGGCTACACGACGGTCACGGTCGCCGTCACGCTCAGCGTCTTCGCGCCCGCCTGACGCCGGCCAGCCCGACACCGGCACCGCGGGACCGGCGTCGGGTCGTCGGTGGTGCGTCGATACGATGGAGGGCACTCATCGAAAGGCGCTCATGACGATCACCGCTGCCGCAGACGGCTCCGCCCTCGGCAACCCCGGACCCGCCGGCTGGGCCTGGTACGTCGACGACGATTGCTGGGCAGCCGGGGGTTGGCCGCACGGCACGAACAACATGGGCGAGCTTCGCGCCGTCCTCGAACTGTTCCGCGCCACCGAGCACCTCGACGAGGACCTCCACATCCTCTGCGACAGCAAGTACGTCATCGACTCCATCACGAAGTGGATGCCGGGTTGGAAGAAGAAGGGCTGGAAGAAGGGCGACGGCAAGCCCGTCATGAACCTCGAACTCATGCAGGAGATCGACGCCGCCATCGCCGGGAGGCGCTACCGGTTCGAGTGGGTGAAGGGGCACGTCGGTCACCGACTCAACGAGGCCGCCGACATCCGTGCCCGCACGGCCGCCGAGGCGTTCCAGCGCAAGACGCCGGTCCCGGAGGGACCAGGCTGGACCGGGGCCGGAGCAGCGGAGACCCCGTCTATCCCCGAGGCTGATGCCGACGCTGAAGACGCTCCCGAGACGACCGAGCCGGAGCTCTTCGCCGAGCTCGAGGTCCAGGAGGAACGCACCGCCCCCGTGTTCGACGCGGAGGACGACGGCGCGCTGTTCTCACTCGACGTCGAGCCGACGTGGCACCAGCTCACCCTCGACCTCACGACCGACGAGCACGAGCGCCTGGTCCGTCGCGCCCGCGAGGCCGGGACGAGTGTCCAGGAGTTCCTCCGCGGCCTCATCTGACGTCGCTTCCGAGTTCACAACTCAGGACGAGCGCGGCGTGTCCCGCGTGACACGCCGCGGCGGAGGGCACCGCGCCGAGCGCATCCTGAATTGCGAACCGGACGGGGCGCGCGCAGGGGCAGGCGACCGGGTCAGCGGGCGGCGGACTCCGGTGCGTCGTCGTCGACCGGCACGGCCGCACCGTAGGTGGCGTCCACGAGGATCGGCAGGTGGTCCGAGATACCGCGGCGGAGCGTTTGCACCCGGTCGATCTTCAGGCCCACGGACGTCGCGAAGTCGAAGTGTCCACGGAACATCTTGTAGCGCGTGTAGGTGCTGCGGTCGCTGAGGCTCAGATCGTAGCCGCTCTCCTGCATCTTGGTGCCGAGGCCCTTCTGGAAGAGCGGGTAGTTGTAGTCACCGACCATGAGCGTCGGGACGTCGCCCATCGCGTGCAGCTGCTCGTGCGCGGCCTTGATCTGGTGCCGACGCAGTGAGTTGAGCGCGGTGAGCGGGGCCGCGTGGAACGATGCGACGATGAGTTCGCGCCCGGCCTCGACGTCGGTGAGGCGGGTGCCGATGAGCCGCTCGTGCGCCGGCGCGAGCACCATGTCGTGCAGCGACTTCTTCAGTGCGAACGTCTGCGTCGACTCGGCGGTGAACCGGTCGCGGCGGTAGTAGATCGCGAGGCCGAGCCGGTTGCGGTGGGTGCTGTCGGCGAGGTGCAGGCCGCCGAGTTCGGCGGGCAGCTGCAGGGTGTCGGCCTCCTGCAACGCGAGGACGTCCGGGCCGAACTCTTCGGTGAGTGCGACGAGCTCGCCGCTGGCCTTGTTCTTGCGGAGGTTGTAGCTGATGACCTTCATCCCAGCCTCACATTCTGTTGGCAGAGCCCAAGCCTACGGTCCTTCCCGTCGCCCGGTGCTCTGGAGGGGTCCGGACGACGGTGCGTCGCCGGTTGCCGACGGTCAGCTCGACGAGTCGATGACCGTGAGCCGTTGGGTGGCGCGGGTGAGCGCGACGTACCGGAGTGACAGCGCCGCGTGGCCCGTCCCGCCCAGCGCGTCGGGCTGCACGAGGACGACGCTGTCGAACTCGAGGCCCTTGCTCTCGCGCGCGGTGCCGGTCCACACCCGGGCGCGATCGGCTCCGGCCTCGGCGAGGAGGGCGTCGATCTCCGCCAGGAGCGAGCGGGGAGCGATGACGCCCGCGATGCCGGGGTGTGCGGTGATCGCGTCGACGGAGGCGCGGACCGCCGTCGGGGCCAGCGCGGCGGGTTCGACCGTGAGCTGCACGGGCTCCTCCTCGCCGCGTCGGATCGACACGGGCGCCGGGGAGTCGGGGTCGAGTTCGAGCCGGACGGGATCGGCGAGCGCCATGATCTGCTCGGGCGTCCGGTAGTTGACGGTGAGCAGCTCCTCCGTCCAGCGCGGGAGTTGCGGGCCGAGCAGCTGCTGCCAGCTGGAGCGGGTGGCGGAGGTGCTCTGCTGGTTGATGTCGCCGACGAGCGTCATCGAGCGGTTGGGGCCGCGTCGCAGGACGGCCCGCAGCAGCATGGGGGTGAGCTCCTGCGCCTCGTCGATGATGACGTGCCCGTAGACCCAGGTGCGGTCGCTCGCGGCGCGTTCGGCGGGGCTGCGGTCGTCCTCCACGGTCTGGCGGTCGGCGAGGTCCTGGGCGGAACGGAGGTAGTCGTCGTCCTGGGCCTCGTCGTCGATGCTGATGTCACCGATCATCTCGAGCACACTGCGCGCGTACTCGACGTCGTGACGGCGCTCGTAGGCGGCGCGGCGTTGCCGTTCCAGCTCGGGGCGCTGGTCCTCGCCGATGAGCTCGGCGGCCTCGTCGACGAGGGCGATGTCGCCGGGCGTGAGCCGCGCGGCCCAGTCGACCTCATCTGCACCGTTCGTTCCGGCGGCGGGTTGACGGAGCAGCAGACGACGCTCCTCCTCGGTGTGGTCGGGAGCGACGCGAGCCAGCAGCTCGGGGTCGGTGAAGAGGCGGTCGATGATCTCGGCCGGCTCGAGGATCGGCCACATCGTGTCGAGCAGCTCTTCGACCTCGGGCTCCTCGCTCAGCTCCTGTCGCCGCTCGTCGGCGTCCTCGCCCGTGCGGGGTTCGAAGCCGTCACGCTTCGCCTCGAGCCCGATGAGGTGCGTCAGCACGGCGCGGTCGAACCGCAGCTTGGCCTCGTTGTGCGGGGTGCCCGATCGCTCGATCCCGGCCTTGATCCGGCGGAGGACGCCCGGCGTGACGCGGAGCGGGCCGTCGCCGGCGATGCGGATGGTGACCGGCTGGTCGAGCGGCACCTGGCGCTCGCGGACGGCCCGGGCGACGACGTCGGCCATGCGCAGCCGGCCCTTGAGCTCGGCGGCCTCGAGCGAGTCCTCGGCGTGCGCGTCGAGGCCCGGCACGAGGGTCGCCGGTGTGACGAGGACGACGGCGGTCTCGCCGAGTGACGGCAGCACACGGCTGATGTAGTCGAGGAACGTCGAGTTCGGCCCGACGATGAGCACGACGCTGCGCATGAGTCGCTCGCGGTGCTCGTAGAGCAGATAGGCGGCACGGTGGAGGGCGACGGCGGTCTTGCCGGTGCCCGGACCGCCCTGGACGAGGAGCGTGCCGGGGAGGGGCGCCCGGATGATCGCATCCTGTTCGGCCTGGATGGTGTCGACGATGTCCGCCATGTGCTTGGTCCGAGCGCGACCGAGGGCCGCCAGCAGCGCACCGGACTCGCCGATGCCGCTCGGCTCGTCGTCGCTGAGCATGGTCGTGTCGAGGACCTCGTCGTGCACCTCGGTGACGCGGCGACCGGCCGTGCCGATGCGGCGGCGCAGGCGGAGGCCTTCGGGGCGGAGTGGCGTCGCCGTGTAGAACGGGCGCGAGGCCGGTGCGCGCCAGTCCAACAGGAGCTGGTCGCCGCTCTCCGGGTCGCGGAGCCCGATGCGGCCGATGTGGTGCCGTTCGTCGGTCTCGCGTTCGAGGAGGCCGAAGAGGAGTCCGTAGCTGGACGAACGCAGCTCGACCATCCGCTGGCGGTGGTGGGCGACCAGGGCGTCGCGTTCCGAGAAGCTCGAGTCGTCGTCGCCGTCGAAGGCGCGGAGGGCGAGTTCGGAGCGCCGTTCCTCGAGGTCCGACTGCGACCGGATGACGTCGTGCAGCCGATCGAGATGGTCCTGTTCCTCGGCGATCGCGTCGTTCTGCACGGTGCTCCTTCTGGGTGTGGCGCGGTCCGTGTTCCGGGTTCCCTGCGAGGACCGCACGAATACGGTAGTCGCTTTCCGGGCCCCTCACCGCCCTTGAGCGTGAGCTCAGAGAGCTGGAGGCTGCCGTCGGGGCCCGGATTCGGGTACCGAGTGCGTGCTCGTCGATAGGCTGACGGGCATGAGCACACCGGACGGATCGAAGCCGCAGCCCTCGGCGCCGCAGCAGGCACACTCGCAGCAGTCGGTTCCGCCGCATCCGTACCCGCAACAGCAGCTCCAGCCGCAGCAGTACGGGGTGCAGCCGTACGCCCAGCAGGCGCCCTACCCGCCGCAGCAGCCCTACCCGCCCCAGTACGGCATGCAGGCGTACGCGCAGCCGTATACGCCCGTGTACCCCGCGCCCTACCCGTACCCGGCGTCGCCGCCGAAGGGGCTCAGCATCTCCAGCATGGTCATCGGCCTGGTGTCGTTGTTCTTCGGGTTCACCTTCGTGCTCCCGGTCGTCGGATTCGTCCTCGGGCTCATGGGGCTCCGCCGCGAGCCCGCCGGTCGGGCGATGGCCATCACGGGCGTCGTGCTCAACGGACTGTTCCTGCTCGTCTGGGCGGCGCTCGTGCTGCTCTGGGTGTTCGTCATCGGCGGGCTGCTCGCCGGCGTCGGCAGTGCGGCCTCCACGGGCATCGCCGCCTGACCGCCGGTCAGTCGCCTGACCGCCGGTCAGTCGCTCGGCCGCCGGTCAGCCGGCCGGGACGACCGTGCTGACCATCGACAGCACCACGGCGCCGTCGACCTCTTCGCGTTCCAGCCAGACGGCGATCGTCGAGAACTCGCCCAACGACGCCACGTGGGTGCCGCCGCAGGCGATGACCGCAGGGCCGCCCGGCAGCTCACAGTGCCAGCTGCGCCGATCGGTGAGCAGCTCGCCCTCGCGATCGATCCGGACGGCGGCGCCGCTGTCCAGCCAGCCGTCGAGCGTGTTCCGGATGCGTGACCCGAGTGCGTCGAGGTCGTCGAGGGCGGCCGGGTCGAACCCCTTCCGTCGGAGCGACTTGCCGATGCGGTAACGGTCGGTCGACGCGTCGGGGGCGATCCGCGACGACTCGCAGGCGAGCGCGTCGAAATCGGGGGCCCCGAGCGCATCGGCGACGACCTCCTTGCGCCAGGCGTCGGCGAGCGCGGCGTTCAAGGCGAGTGATGCGAGGTGGCACCCGGTGTGCCCGGCGGAGAGCGCGTGTCGGGTGGACGCGTCCACCTCGATGCGGGCCGTCGCGCCCTCGACGGCGCTCCGTGCCGCTTCGCTGGAGACCAGGTGGGCGACGAGGAAGGCCCACCCCTCGGTGCCCTTCTTCACGGGGATGTCCGCGCCGAGGTACAGCCGGGTCCCGTCGCTCGCGGCGACGACGCAGTCGGTCACGGCGACCTCCACGGCGCTGGTGCCCTCACCGAAGGTGATGGTCGCCGAGTCCGCAGGTTGGTCGGGCCACGCGGCGTCGACCGGGTGGCAGGCCGTCTCGTCGAGCACGACGGCGAGGTGATCGCCGACGGGTTCGACGTGCAGCACCGTGCCCGTCGAGACGAGGGCTCCGGTGGGATAGGTGACGCGCGTGTCCGTGACGGGGAGGCTCATGTCCCCACGCTATCGCGACCGGCCCGGACGCCCGTCGGCGGCTGTCAACCCCGGGAGACCGTGAAGGATCACGTCGTAGAGTCCGAGGACACGGAGCGCGACGCGTTCCGCGGAGAGGAGTGCATCATGACGGATCAGCAGGACCAGCGTTCAGGCGACGACCTCGCGACCGGTGCGGCCGGAGCGGACCAGGAAGCCTGGGAGGGTGCCGACATCGACACCGCAGAGCTCGTGAGCTCCGACCAGACGACCGCCGGACCGGGCTCGGACGGGTCGAGTCAGACCGTCGACGGCACCGGCTCGGAGGACGCGGCTCCCGACGAGGAGCAGGCGACCGAGGAGGCCGTCGAGACCCCGGAGCCCTCGACCGAACTCGACGCACCGCTCGCCGAGGGCGAGGGTGGCGACGCCGACGGTTCGGCCGACCACCAGCCCGACTCCGGGCCGGCCTCCGAGGCCACCGACGACGCCCGCGAGGTCTACGACACCGCACCCGACTGAGTCGGACACCACACGACCGACGGGCCGTCATCCGATCCCTTCGGACGACGGCCCGTCGCGCGTTGCGGGCGTCGTCGGCCTCGGGCTGGGAGGGCGGCTCAGATCGGTAGGAGCGACCAGACCACCGCGAGGGCGATCAGGGCCGCGACGCCGGCGATCGCCAGCGCATTGAGCAGGCGGTGCTCGACCATGATGGCGACGTACTCGCGGAGGAACGCGCTCGGCACGTAGTAGGCGGCCGTCGGGGAGCCGATCACCTGGGCCTCGCTCCCGATCGAACGTGCAAGGAGGGCCGCGCGGAGGACGTGGTAGTTGTTCGTCACCACGATCGTCTCGCCGTCCCGTCCGACCGACTGCTGCAGGTCGCGGGAGAGCACCAGGTTCTCGCGCGTGTTCGTGGACGCGGTCTCCGGCAGCACGTCGGACGGGTCCGCGCCGTTCGCGACGAGGTACTCGGCCATGGCGGTGCCCTCCGGGCGGGGTTCGTCGTCGCCCTGTCCGCCGGACGGGATCAGGAGCGGCCGCGTCGCCCCCGGTGACGTGGCCCGGTAGATGCGGAGCGCCAGGTCCAGGCGACTGCGCAGCAACGGCGGGACCTCACCGTGGATGAGGCCGGACCCGAGGACGACGAGGGCGTCGGGCGTCCGCGTGTGCCGATAGCGGCTGTAGACGAGTGAGTACACGCCGAAGGCAGCGAACGTCGCCGCCGCGTAGAAGCAGGCGAACCCGAGCAGGAGGCCCAGCGCGACGAGGACGATCGTCAGCCACGAGGGCAGGGACTGCGGGTGCGCTCCGAGGACCAGCAGCACGGCCAGCACGGGCAGGACGAGGATCGCGACCCCGGCGAACAGCGAGAGCAGGTTGCCCAGGCTGCGTCCTTCGAGCCGGAGCATCGTGATGCCGTTGCCGATGAGGAGGACCCCGAGCATACCCACCAGTAGGACTGTGCCGAACGCGGCGAGGAGCACGGTGAACGGCGTCGTGCGGGACGCCTCCGAGAGGAGCGCCACCAGCCCGCAGGCGATCGCGGAGACCAGGAAGACCCCGTTGCGCAGGCGGCGGGCGTCGCTGCGTCGACTCACGACGTAGAGCACCGCGAAGACGGCGGCCGGGAACAACATGATCATGCGCTCATCCTGCCCGACCGATCGTCGTGCGCGGGCCTGGTGGACGGGGCGTGCGAGCGGACCGGTCGGGGTGCTATGACCGCGGCGGCTTCGGCGTCATCGCCTTGAGCGTCGCCTCCTCGGCGTCGATCGCGGCCAGAACAGCCGCGACCGCCGGTTCCTGGTAGCGACCCTCGGCGCGCGCCGAGAGGAGTGCCTCGCGTTCCGCCGCGATCATCTGGCGGCGGAGTCGGGCGAACGCGACCGTCCGGAGCTCCGAGCCGTCACCGGTGTACTGCTCGAGGGCGTTGGCCACGAAGCTCGCATTGGTCCGCAGACGGTTGAGCACCTGCTCCTCGTCCTCCTCGGTCGTCAGCTCGTCGAGGCGGTCCAGGCCGGCCGTCTGGACCTCCGCCATGAGCATCAGTTGCTCGACGCGCTCCTGGCTGTGGTTCGGCGGCGGGAGGTGCAGCGCGCGGATGATCCGGGGGAGCGCGAGCCCCGAGAGGAGTGTGCCGACCACGACGACGAACGCCAGGAACTGCAGGAACTCGCGCGACGGGGTGTCCTCAGGCAGCAGGAACACCGCCGCCAGGGTCACCACGCCACGGACGCCGGCTGCGGAGACGGCGATCCCGTTGCCCCAGGACCAGCTCCGCTCACGGAGCCGTCTGGGGCCGAGCCGGTAGATCGCCGTGACCGTCATCTCCCACACGAACCGCGAGACGATGAGCGCCGCGAGGACCCCGATGCTGATGAACACGGTCGGCCAGAGCCCCGGACCGGTCTGGATCGCCCCCTCGAGGATGCCGGCCAGGTTGAGCCCGATGAACAGGAAGACGGCGTTCTCGAGCAGGAACTGGATGGTGCGCCAGTTGAGCGACTCGGCGATGCGCGCCTCGGCCGACTGCACGATGGGCGCTCGATAGCCGAGCAGCAGCCCGGCGGTGACGACAGCGAGCACACCCGAACCGTGGATCGCCTGCGCCAGGAGGAACGCGAGGAACGGGGTGATGAGGGAGAGACAGGTGTCGAGGACCGGGGCGCGCAGACGTCGGCGGACCTCGGACAGCACCCAACCGACCGCGAGACCGACACCGACGCCGGCGACGACCTCGATGACGAACTCGCCGGCGATCATGACCGGGTTGACGACGCTCGTGATGGCGAGGATCGAGGCGTTGAGTGCCACGAGAGCGGTGGCGTCGTTGAGCAGACTCTCACCCTCGAGGATCGTCAGCACACGGCGGGGGAGCCCGAGTCGTCCGGCGATCGCGCTCACGGCGACGGCGTCGGTCGGCGCGATGACCGCTGCGAACGCGAACGCCGCTGCGAGGGTGATCGACGGGATGAGGAGCCAGCTGGCGAACCCGACCGACACGACGGTGAACGCGACCGCACCCACCGAGAGCAGGATGATGCCGTCGTTACGGGCCCGGATGTCGATGAGGGAGATCCGGATCGCCGATGCGAACAGGAGCGGCGGCAACAGGCCGTAGAGGATCAGGTCGGGTTCGATCTCGACGGTCGGGACGGCGGGGATGAACGACGCGACGCCGCCGACGAGCACCAGGGCCACCGGGGCGGAGACGCCCGCTCGGCCGGACAGGCCCGACACGATGACGGTGACGACGACGAACACGACGATCCACGAGATGAGCGCGACGGGATCCATGTGGGGATTCTCCCACCTGGGAGGCCGTGGTCGTCCGTACGATCGTCCGAACTCCGGACCGGCCGTGAGCGGCGCCGGTCCCGAACGCACGACGCCCCCGCACGGTCAAGCCGTGCGGGGGCGTCGGTTGGAACGGTGAGGCGGCTCAGCCGCGGCGGTTGGCCGCGCTGCTGGAACCGCGCTGCTCCGCGCCGGTCTCGCGGGTGCGGAGACCGAAGCGGTAGGTGAGCTTCTCGGTGGAGTGACCGCGGCCGTGGACGGCGGTGCCCGCGGAACGGTTGGAGGACGCTGGGGTCCGAGTCTGGGTGATGGACATGGTGGTTCTCGATTCTGGTGTTGCGGATGATGGATGGGCCGGTTCCAGAAGGGGAATGCGATGACGATCGGTGCTGGTCGCATGGATGGAGCGACGAGACCGTCCGGAATGCAGCTGCGCCGAGATTCGGCTGCGCTGGTCGGCTGGGGCCGTCCGGTGGATCGTTCTTCGCCGTTCTGGAGGGCGGCTGGTGGTGACGTGTCGGGAGCATCGGCGTATCCGTGGAGGTGTGGACTCTGCACACGGAAGCCGGTTGTGACATCGGCACTCGAGGAACGAACGTACGCGACCAAGCTGAGAAAAACCTGGGAAGAACGGGCTTCAATGCTTGCGCGGGTCGATGCCCGAGGTCAGACCCGAGCATCGACCGGCGGTGTCGCAGAGCTTCGGGCCACCGCACCTAGGGGAGGGGTGGCCGTATCTCCCGCGCACCCGAAGGGATATCGGGCTCGGGAGGCCGGAGGGTGATCGCGGGGGACGATCGGTTACCGGTGGAGGCGCTGGAAGAACTCCAACGCAATATATATTAACAGCTCAGCGTTGCGTGTTGCTGTGGGATTCCTGGGAGTGCTCAGTCGGTGGTGAGGAGGCGCAGGATCCGCGCCGTCTCGGTCGCGACCGCGCTGCGACCGGCCCGGACGTAGGCGCGGGGGTCGACGAGCTTCGGTTGCTCGTCGAGGACGTCGCGCACCGCCCGGGTGAACAATCCGTTGAGGTGCGTCGAGAGGTTGATCTTCGTCATCCCGGAACGCACCGCCGCGCGGAGTTCGTCGTCGGGGAGTCCGGAGGAGCCGTGCAACACGAGCGGAACGGGCACCTCGCTGCGGAGCTGCGCGATCAGCGCGTGGTCGACGGCGGCCTCCCGGCTCGTCATCGCGTGCGAGGTGCCGACGGCGACGGCCAGCGCGTCGACGCCGGTCGCTGCGACGAACGCGACGGCCTCTGCAGGCACCGTGCGCGCGCCCGGAGCGTGGACGCCGTCCTTCCCGCCGACCTCGCCGAGCTCCGCTTCGACGGCCACGCCGCGAGCGTGGCAGAAGTCCACGATCTCCTTCGTCGCGCGGACGTTCTCGTCGTACGGCAGGGTCGAGGCGTCGAACATCACGCTGTCGACGCCGAGATCGACGCCCTCGTGCACGAGCTCGGCCGACTCCACGTGGTCGAGGTGGACGAGGACCGGGACCGTCGCTGCACGGGCGATGGCCAGCGAGGCGAGCGTGATGGGCGCGAGCGACCCGTGGTACCGCACGCAGTTCTCGCTGATCTGCAGGATGACCGGCAGCCCGGCCTCCTCGGCGCCGGCGACGATCGCCTCCGCGTGCTCGAGGAGGACGACGTTGCACGCCGCGATGCCGGCGTTCGAGTCCGAGGCGTTGGCGAGGAGCGCGGTGAAGTCGAGGGCGGTGGTCATTCGGTTGCTCCAATGGGGTCGGATGCGGCGGGTGCGTCGATGAATCGGTGGAAGGCGGCGAGGTCGATCGCGCCGGCGATCGGTTCGAGCACGGCCGCCGCACCTGCAGCCGCCGCTGAGCGGAGTGCCTCGGGAAGTGTGGCTCCCGCGCGGAGTGCTGCGACCAGGCCGGCCGTTGCGGCATCGCCGGCGCCGGTCGGGTTGCCGCTGACGCCGGGGACGGCCGGGACCTCGTGGGCGCCATCGGCGTCGCCGGCGGTGAGGCCGTCGGCACCGCGGGAGATGACGACCGCGCGGGCGCCGAGTGCGAGGAGTGCCGCGCGAGCCGATGCGAGGTCGGCCGCGCCCGTCGCCTCGAGGGCCTCGTCGAGGTTGGGTTTGAGGATCGTCGCACCGGCGCGTGCCGCGGCGAGGAGCGCCGTGCCGCTGACGTCGACGATCACGGGGACGCCGGCGTCGTGCCCGGTTCGGACGAGGGCTTCGACGACGCTGTCGGGCGTGGCCGGCGGGAGCGAGCCCGAGATGACGAGTGCGCTCGCGTCCTGCAGTGAGCGCCTGAGCTCGGTCGTCAGGGCGGCCCACTCCTCGGGCGTCACCGTCGGTCCGGCCTCGGCGTAGAGGGTCGGATGCTGGATGCCGTCGACGACCGCGACCGTCGAGCGTGTCTCGGCGCGGAGCTCCACGACCCGGGCGGGGAGGTCGTCGGCCGCGAGGGCGTCCCCGAGCCAGGTGCCGGAGGCGCCGCCGAGCGGCAGCACCTGCAGGGTCGGGACGTCGAGTGACTCGAGGACGCGAGCGACGTTCACGCCCTTCCCACCGGCACGCCGCACGACGGACTGGACGCGTTGCGTGACCCCGAGCTGCTGCTCGGCGACCGCGTAGGTGATGTCGACGGCCGGGTTCGGCGTCACGACCACGACGCGACGCGGTGCGGGGGTGGTCGTCATCGCGCCGTCACCAGTCGGCGGGCGAGGATCCCCGCACCGACCGTTGCCGCCTCGTCGCCGTGACGAGCGGGCAGGAGCTGCGGGACGCGGACGACGTCGAGCCGCTCGCGGAGTCCGTGCTCGAGCGGCTCGAAGAGGGCGGCTCCGGCCAGGGCGAGCCCACCGCCGATCACGATGGCGGTGGGTGCGGCGACGACGGTGATGCCGGCGAGGGCCTCGGCGAGTGCATCGACGGCGTCGTTCCAGATGGCGCTGGCGGCGGCGTCACCGCTGGCGACCGCGTCGGCGACGGTCTTCGCGTCGCGGGCACCCGCACGACGTGCGATGCCGCCCGCTGAGGCGAGTTCCTCGACCCGGAGTCCGCGGTGCGGGCCGTCCTGGATCACGCGCTGGCCGATCTCGCCGGCCCAGCCGCCGCCGGCGAAGGGGACGCCGTCGATGACGAGCGCCGAGGCCAGGCCGGTTCCGACCGGTACGAACGCGATCGTGCCCGTGACGTCGGCTGCAGCGCCCGAGACCGCTTCCGCCAGCGCCCCGGCGCGGACGTCCTGCCCGAAGGCGAGCGGGACGTCGAGTGCGGGACGGAGGAGCTCGGGGAAGGCGAGGTCGCGCCAACCGAGGTTGACCGCGTGGATGCAGACGCCGTGCTCATCGTCGACGACGCCGGGCACGACCACCCCGACGGCCGCTGGGGCCGCGACGCGGCTCGCGGCGGTGACGAGTCCGAGGACGATGTCGCGAGTCAGGACGCCTGAGGTGTCGCCCGAGGGCGTCGCTTCGCGCCAGCGCCCGAGGACCGTGCCGTCGGCATCCGTCAGTGCGGCTTTGATCCCGGTCCCGCCGACGTCGATGCCGAGGACCGCCCGCTCGGTCACGGCGTCAGGATGACGGAGCGCGTGAGCGAACGGGGGTGGTCGGCGTCGAGGCCGCGGGCCTCGGCCAACGCGACCGCGAAGCGCTGCGCGACGACGAGCCCGGCGATGGGGTCGAGGTCGTGCTGCACGAAGGTCGCTCCGGTGGCCGCGACGTCCTCCGGCAGGCCGGCGGGCGTCGGTCCGAGGGACCACACGAGTCGGCCGGGCTGCGCGATCGCGATGGGGCCGTGGCGGTAGTCCATGGCGGGGTAGGACTCCGCCCAGAACTGTGCCGCCTCCCGGGTCTTGAGCGCGGCCTCGAAGGTGAGGCCCACAGCGTGCCCGAGTCCGATGAAGGACACCTGGTCGGCGCCGAGGTACTCGTCGATCGGGATCTGCAGCGCCCGCTCGGCTTCCGCGGCGAGTGCCTCGACGTCGTGTCCGAGCGAGCCGCGGAGGAGCGCGAGCGTCGTCGTGGCGAAGCGGGTCTGGACCACCGAACGCTCGTCGGCGAAGGGGAGGGCGATCACGTGTGCCGCCGGAACGGTCGCGGGGGAGTCGTCGACCGCGGTGATGAGGACGGTGGTGACCGAGTCGCCCACCGCTTCCAGCAGGTGCACGATCTCCGTGGTCGTGCCGGAGCGTGAGATGGCGACGATGCGGTCGTAGTCGCGGACGCCGGGGAACTCCGAGCCGGCGAACGCGTCCGTGACACCGAGCCCCGCCTGCTCGCGCAACACGGCGTAGCTCATCGCGATGAACCAGCTGGTGCCGCACCCGACCACCGCGACCCGCTCTCCCGGCTGCGGCAGCACGGCGACGGCCTCCGGCACGAGGGCGGCAGCGGTGCGCCAGGATTCGGGCTGCGACGCCAGTTCGGCGGCGACGAAGGTCTCGGGCATGACGTGCCTTTCACGTGAGGGGACGCGATCGCAGCGTGGCGATGCGTTGCCGCAACCATACCGGATCGAATCTGATCGATACCAGTGCAAATCGTCAGAATCAATCAGGCCGGCGCTGGCTGAGCGCCCATATGATGGTCACAGTACGCCCGACCCGACCGGAAAAGCAGGACAGATGACGCAGCAACAGCGACTCAACGCCCTGCTCGAGCTCGTGAGCGAACGCGGCAATGTGACGATCGCGGAGATCGGCGAAGCGCTCGGCATCTCCGCGGCCACCGCCCGTCGCGACCTGACGGCGCTCGCCGAGCAGCGACTCGTCACGCGGACCCACGGCGGTGCCGCCGCCCTCGGCACCGGCTACGAGCTGCCGCTGCAGTACAAGATCGCCCGCCAGGCGGACGCCAAGATGGCCATCGCGAAGGCCACGGCCGCCTTGATCAACGTCGGCGACGCCGTCGGACTGAACGGCGGCACCACCACGAGCGAGGTCGCGCGGGTGATCGGGCGGAGCGAGCACCTCGTCCGTTCGGACGGCGACGCCTCGGTCACGATCGTGACGAACGCGCTCAACATCGCCTTCGAACTGTCCGTGCGCTCGCACGTGAAGATCGTCGTGACGGGAGGCGTCGCACGACGCCAGTCCTACGAACTCGTGGGCTCGCTCGTCGCGGGGGCGCTCGCCGAGATCGCTCTCGACGTCGCGATCCTGGGCGTCGACGGCTTGAGCGCGCAGTTCGGCGCCACCACCCTCCACGAGGGTGAGGCCTCGGTGAGCCAGGAGTTCGTCAAGGTCGCGAAGCGGGTCATCGTGGTCGCCGACAGCACCAAGATGACGAAGGCGACCTTTGCCCGCATCTGCCCACTCGACCGCATCGACGTGCTCGTCACCGACCAGCCGGTGGATCCGGCGTTCGCCGACGCCCTGGCCGCGGCCGGCGTCGAGCTCATCATCGCCGCCTGAGTCCTCCGCTCCCGGTCACTGAGCCACCCCGCTCCTGGCCACTGAGCCGCCCCCTCCCGGTCACTGAACCGCCCCCTCCCGGTCACTGAGCCTGTCGAAGTGCGCTCCCCATGTTTCGGCGCGGTAAAACCTCTCCACATCAGCCACCCCGTGCTTGCGCCAGCGCTGTGATCGCCTATTGTCATTTCATGATCGTTTTGGCATCATATAAATCAACTTCACGCAAGGAAGCGGATGTGATCGAGTGAGCACTGCACCAGCCACCACCCCCGAAGGCCTCCGGGTCGCCGTCATCGGCACCGGCCAGCGGGCCTACATCGCCGAACACGTCGCCACGAGCCCCACGTCCGCCTCGGTCGTCGCGGCGGTCGACACCACCGAGATCGGTCGCGGTCGGGCACGGCAGCTGTTCGGCGACGACATCGAGGTCCTCGACTCCCACGAGGCGCTCATCGCGCGGGGCGGTGTCGACGCGGCGATCGTGACGACGCCCGACTGGACCCACAAGGAGATCGCGGTCGACCTGCTGCGCGCCGGCATCGCGGTCTATCTGGAGAAGCCACTCGCGATCACGCTCGACGACGCAGACGCGGTCCTCCAGGCCGCCTACGAGTCGCGGACGCCGCTCTACGTCGGGCACAACTTCCGGCATGCCGCCGTCGTCCGGCTCATGCACGAGGTCATCGAGCGCGGCGAGATCGGCGCGGTCAAGTCCGTCTGGGTCCGCCACTTCGTCGGCAACGGCGGCGACTACTACTTCAAGGACTGGCACGCCGACCGCTCGCGCGTGAACTCCCTGCTCCTGCAGAAGGCGAGCCACGACATCGACGTCGTCCACTTCCTCGCCGGCGCGTACACGCAGCGCGTCGTCGCGATGGGCGACCTCGCGGTCTACGGCGACATCGACGACCACGAGGACCGCAGCGGCCAGACCATGGCCGACTGGTTCTCCTACGACAACTGGCCGCCCGAGGCGCAGCGCGGTCTGAACCCCGTGGTCGACGTCGAGGACGTCTCGATGATGCTCATGACCCTCGAGCACGGGATCACCGCCAGCTACGAGCAGTGCCACTTCACCCCCGACTACTGGCGGAACTACACCGTCATCGGGACGCACGGCAGGCTCGAGAACATCGGCGACACCGCCGGTGGCACCGTCAAGGTCTGGAACCGTCGTCGTACCTGGAGCACCGAGGGCGACGTGGAGTACCCGATCGCGGGCGTCGAGGAGGGCCATGCCGACGCCGACCTCGACACGATGAACGAGTTCCTCGCCTTCGTCGCCGAGGGCACCCCCACCACGCTGTCGCCGGTCGCCGCGCGACAGGCCGTCGCCGCCGGAGCCCTCGCCGCTCACTCCCTCCGCAACGGTTCGATCCCGCTCGACGTCCCGCCGCTCGACCCCGCACTCGTCGAGTACTTCTCCTCCCTCACCGCCCGCACCGCACCGCACTCCCTCGACGCCGCCACCCGGTAGCGCACCTCGAAAGGACTCCAGTCATGCCTTCGCCGTTCATGAACCGCAACACCGCATCCGGCGGTCGCGCCCGCCGCCGCGCCGTCCTCAGCGGCATCGGCCTCCTCGCCGCCGCCGCGCTCACCGCCGGCTGCAGCACCGGTGGCGGGGGCGCCACCGGTGGCGAGTACGCCGCCGCCCCGAAGGACCTCAAGGCCGAGATCACCTACGGCGTCTGGGACCAGGCCCAGGTCGAGGCGATCGACGCCAACATCGAGGCCTTCAACAAGGTCTACCCCGACATCACGGTCAACGTGAACGTCACACCCTGGGCCTCGTACTGGTCGAAGCTCCAGACGCAGGCCTCGAGCGACACCCTGCCCGACCTCTTCTGGTTGAACGGGCCGAACTTCCAGGTCTACGCGGCGAACGGCAAGATCGAGCCCATCACCGGGGCCGTGAAGGCCGGCGACATCGACCCGAAGAACTACCCGGAGGCCCTGAACGAGCTGTACTCGCTGGACGACACCCAGTACGGCGTGCCGAAGGACTTCGACACGATCGGTGTCTGGGTCAACACGGCGCTCTTCGAGCAGGCCGGCGTCGCGCTGCCCGCCGACGGCTGGACCTGGGACGACTTCGACACCGCCGCGCAGGAGATCTCGACGAAGCTGAAGGACCAGGGCGTCTATGGTGCCGCCGGCGGCATGGACGGCCAGACCACCTACTACAACACGATCCTGCAGGCCGGTGGCGAGGTCATCAACGCCGACCAGACCGAGTCCGAGTACGACAGCCCCGAGGCCCAGGAAGGGCTCCAGTTCTGGACGGACCTCATCGCGGACGGCTCTTCGCCCAGCATCCAGCAGCTGACGGACACGCCGGCCGACCAGTGGTTCACCTCCGGCAAGCTCGCCATGTACTGGGGCGGCAGCTGGCTGCGTCCACTCGTCGGTGAGTCCGACGTCGCCGCCACCGCCCAGGCCTTCCCGCTGCCGACCGGCAAGGAGCAGGCGACGGTCATCCACGGTGTCTCCAACGTCGTCGCGTCGGCGAGCAAGAACAAGCAGGCTGCACAGGCCCTGCAGGTCTTCCTGGCGAGCGAGGAGGCCCAGCAGCAGCAGGGCGACCTCGGCGCCGTCATCCCCGCCTACACCGGTACGCAGCAGTCGTTCGTCGACTCCTACCCGACGATGAACCTGCAGGTCTTCCTCGACGCTCTCGACTACGCCAAGCCGCTGCCGGTGTCGGAGAACACCGCCGCCTGGAACGCCCTCGAGGTCGAGCTCCTGCCCGACGCGTTCAGCGGTGACAAGCCGGTCGCCGACGTGGCGAAGGATCTCGCCGAGCAGATGAACGCCGCGCTGGCCAAGAAGTGACCGGTCAGACCGTGCTGCGCACCCCGTCGGCGCCACGCTCCTCGCGGAGCGTGGCCCGGCGGGGTGCCGCCCGCGGCGACGGCGCCTGGCCGTGGGTCTTCGTCCTCCCGCTCCTCACCGGCATCGGCGTCTTCTTCATCTGGCCGATGATCCAGACCGCCTACTACTCGTTCACCGAGTGGGGCGTCTTCGGCGGAACGACGTTCACGGGCGTCGAGAACTACGTCCGGTTGTTCGCCGACCCGCGGCTCTACGCCTCCCTCGGCAACACGCTGATCTACACGGCGGTGGTGCTCCTCGGCATCCCGATCGCCGTCTACCTCGCGAGCCTGTTGAACCTCCCCGGCCTGCGGTTCGCGAGCTTCTACCGGGTGCTCTTCTTCCTGCCGTACGTCGCGATGCCGACCGCCGTGGCCATCGTCTGGCGCATCATCTTCAACGGTGATTTCGGCATCCTCAACTACACGCTGTCGCTCGTCGGTGTCGACGGCCCCTACTGGATCAGCACGCCGGGCACCGCGATGTTCGCCGTCGCGATCGTCGGTCTCTGGTCGTCGCTCGGCTTCTCGATGATCATCCTGGCGTCCGGACTCAAGAACATCGCGCCGGAGCTCTACGAGGCGGCCGAGCTCGACGGCGCCACCCGGTGGCGGCAGTTCCGTTCGATCACGGTGCCGCTGCTCACCCCGAGCATCTTCTTCGTCACGATCATCACGGTGATCTCGAGCTTCCAGCTCTTCGACCTGCTGTACGCGATCCTCGGCAGCACCAACCCGGTGCTCCCGAAGAGCATGTCGCTCGTCTACTTCTTCTACGACCAGGGCTTCGTCCAGAACGACAAGGGCTACGCGGCGGCGATCGCGATCGTGATCTTCCTGATCATCGGACTCGTCACGCTCCTGCAGTTCCGGCTCCAGAAACGATGGGTGAACAATGACTGAGCAACTCACCGCCACAGCACCGCTCACCACCCGTGCCGTCACCGTTCCGGGATCGGGTCGTCCGTCCGCCGCGTCCGCGCGACGCCGCGAGGTCGGTCGGCCCGGCCAGCGGCGCGGGTCGCACGTCGTCGCCCATATCGTGCTCGGCGTCGGTGGCCTCATCATGGCGTTCCCGTTCATCTGGCAGATCATCATGTCGCTGTCGACGAACGCGGAGGTGCAGAGCGTGGTCCCCACGTTCTGGCCGGCCGAACTGCAGTGGCAGAACTACGCCGCGGTGTTCGAGCGTCTTCCGTTCCTCGATCAGCTGCGCACGTCGATCGTCATCACGGTGATCAGGACGCTCGCGCAGATCGTCCTCTGCACGATGGCGGGGTACGCGTTCGCACGGATGCGGTTCCGCGGACGCGCGGTGCTGCTCGCCGTGACGCTGTCGATCCTCATGGTGCCGTCGCAGGCGTACCTCATCTCGCAGTACCAGATCGTGCAGGGCTTCGGGTGGCTGAACACCACGCTCGGCATCGTCGCACCCGGCCTGTTCAGCGCGTTCGGAACCTTCCTCATGCGGACGGCGTTCCTGAACCTGCCGACGGAGCTCGAGGAGGCGGCGCGGATCGACGGCGCCGGACCCTTCCAGATCTTCTGGAAGATCATGCTGCCGCTCGCCAAGCCCAGCATCAGCGTCCTCGCCATCACGACCGTGCTGTGGTCGTGGAACGAACTGCTCTGGCCGCTCGTGGTGTCCACGTACGCCAACTCCATGCCGCTCGCCGCCGGTCTCGCGACGCTCTCGAGCGACAAGACGACGGACTACCCGGTGATGATGGCGGCGTCGATCCTCGCGATGGCGCCCGTGCTCATCCTGTTCATCGTCCTCCAGCGCCGGGTGATCGACGGGCTGGCGTTCTCCGGGCTGAAGTAGCACTTCGCCCCGGTCCCTGAGCTTGTCGAAGGGTGGTTCCTGAGCTTGTCGAAGGGCGGTCCCTGAGCCTGTCGAAGGGCGTGACCGGTGGGGCGTCAGGCCTCGCCGGTGCTCCACCAGGAGGCGATCGGCGTCCCGTTCACGACGTGGTCGCCGATCGCCCTCGCCTTGAAGCGGGACGGGTTGTGCGAGGCGATCGTGCGGGCGTTGCGCCAGTGCCGGTCGAGCGCCCGGTGCGTCTCGACGGCACTCGCACCGCCGACGTCGAACAGGGCGGTCGCGGCGTCGAGCACGGCGGGCAGGATCACCAGCTGCGCGCGCGCCGTCGCGAGTTCGACGTCGGCGATCCGTTCCTGGACGAGATCCGGGTCTGCTCCGAGGATCGCCGCGCTCGAACGACCAAGTGCAGCCGTCGCGGCGGCCAGTGCGGCATCGGCGGCGAACGACTTCGCCGACAGCTCGCCGACGACCTCCTGCACGATCGGGTCAGCTTGGGCGGTCGCGGCCGCACCGTGACTGTAGGTCCTGGTCCGAGTCCGGACGAACGCGCCGGCGTCGTCGACGATCGCGCGGCCGATGCCCGTCACCGCCGCGAGCAGGACCAGCTGTACGAACGCGCCGCCATGCGAGGGGCGCTCCGGCTCGCGCCGGGTCACCGTCGACGGTTCGACGGGGACCTCGGTGAAGACGGTGGTGCCGCTGCCCGTCAGTCGCTGGCCGAACCCGGTCCAGTCGTCGATCCGATCGACACCCGCGGCGTCCGTCTCCACGAGCACCGAGACGAACTCGCCGTCCTGCTCAGCGGCGACCCCGACGAGGTCGGCGAACAGCGTCCCCGTGCTGTAGAACTTGGTCCCGTTCAGTCGGAGACCGCCCGGCGTCTCGGTGAGCCGGGTGGCGAGCGAGCCCACCTTCGCGGCCGACCGCTCGTGGCTCGCGTTGCCGACGATGGCTCCGTCGGCCAGTCGGGCCAGACGCGCCTCACGGTCCGCCGACGACGGCGTGTGCAGAGTGCGGTCGATGTAGGAGAAGTGGGAGCGGAACAGCTGCGCGAGGTTCGGGTCGCGCCTGGCCAGCTCGGCGAGGAGCTCGAACAGCTCGCCGTGCGTGGCGGCCTCGCCGCCGTACCGTCGCGGCAGTGTCACGCGGGTGAAGCCCGCCGCTCGGAGCGCCTCCACCTCGGCATACGGCAGCCGGCGCTCTCGCTCCCGTGCGACGGCGTCCCGCCCGAGCTCGTCGAAGAGCGGCGCGAAGCGCTGCGTCAGGTCGCGGTCGACCGTCGCTGTCTCGCTCATGCCCGCTCTCCATCCGTCGGAACGGGCTCGGTCTCGGGCCGCGCCCCCGGAGCCTGCCACTCGGGCAGGGTGCCGTTGAGTTCGAACTGCCCGAGCGCCGCCGAACGCTGGACGGCGGGATTGTGGGAGGCGATCGTCCGGACGTTCCGCCAGTGCCGGTCCAGCGCGGTCGACCGGCCGACAGCGGAGGCACCCCCGACCTCGAACAGGCGGCTGAGCGCGTCGAGGACGAGCGGAAGGACGACCTGCTGGACGCGGAAGACCTCCAGCAGCGCGGACCGGGCGGCGTCGGGATCGGTGGCCGGCCCGTCCAAGGTTCGAGCGGACGTGAGGACGAGCGCGCGGGCCGTGTGCACGACGCTGCTGAGCTGGCCCACGATCGACTGCACGAGCGGATCCTCGCGTGGCCAGTGCTCGCCCGCGTGGCCGACGGTCCGTCGCCTGGCGCGCACGTAGTCGACGGTGTCCTCGAGGGCGCGTTGCGCGATGCCGGCGACGACACCGAGCAGGATGAGCTGTTGGAGTGCGCCCGTCCGGTGCCACGCCGCCGGGTCGCCGCTGTGGACGACGAGGTCGCGCTCGTCCACCGGCACACGGTCGAATGTGGTCGTCCCGCTCCCGGTCAACGGCTGTCCGAAGCCGTCCCAGTCGTCCACCGAGCGGGTTCCCGGATCGTGCGCGGACACGGTCACCGCGACGCGGTCGGTTCCGTCGAGCGCGGACAGGTAGATCCAATCGGCGTAGATGCTGCCGGTCGTGTAGTACTTCGTGCCGGTCACCGTGAGCGACTCGCCGTCGCGGTCGAGGACGGTCTCGAGGTGGGCGGTCGCGTGCCGCTCCGACTGCGCGTTCCCGACGAGGTCGCCGGCGTTCAGCCGGGCGAACCAGAGCTCCCGATAGGTGTGGTCGGGGGAGGCGAGCAGCGCCTCGACGAACAGGATGTGCCCTCGCCAGACGTGCCCGAGGCTCGAGTCGGCCGCCGAGAGGTCGATGAGCCGCTCGAAGAGCTGCTCGAGGGTGAGTCCGCCACCCCCGGATGTGATGGGGACCCTGGCTGCTGCGAAGCCCAGGTGCTTCAGTTCGGCGACCTCGTCGAACAGGAGGCGCCGGTCGGTCTCGCGTGCTATGGCGCCGCCGCGGATGGCGGAGAGGAAGGAGTCGAAGTCGTCGGCGCTCATCGGTGCAGCACCCGCTTCGCCAGCACGTTGCCGAGCAACTGGGCGAGCTGCACGAGCAGGACGAGCGTGACGACCACGAGTCCGACGACGATCCAGTCGAACCGTTGGTAGCCGTAGGTCATGGCGAGGTCACCGAGGCCGCCGCCGCCGAGCACCCCGGCCACGGCCGTCGCATCGACGAGGGCGACGAGGATGTACGTCAGCCCGAGGATGAGCGGGCCGAGCGCTTCGGGCACGACGATCGTGAACAGCACCCGCACGGGGCTCGCACCCATGGCTGCGCCGGCCTCGATGGCGCCCGGTGAGACGGCGACGAGGTTCGACTCGGAGACGCGCCCGATGGCGACGCTCGCGACGAGGATGAGCGGGATCGTCGCCGGAAGCGGTCCGAGGCCGGTGCCGAACACGAGCCGCGTGAGCGGGATGAGCGCGATCGCGACGATGAGGAACGGTACCGGTCGGATGACGTTGATGATGAAGTTCAGGACGCCGAACACGACGCGGTTCTGCAGGAGGTTGCCGGGCCGGCTCGCGTAGAGCAGGAGGCCCAGCAGGATCCCGATGACCGTCGCGACGGCGAAGGACACGGACACCATGAGGCCGGTCTCCCCGATGGCCTTGAGGAGACGCGGGAAGAACGCGTCGGGATCGAAGTCACGCATGGGTGTGCTCCTTCAGGGTGTCGGGGTCCTCGGCGAGCGGTTCATACCCTTCGACAGGCTCAGGGACCGGTGCAGGTTCAGGGACCGGCGTGGACTCAGAGACCGGTGCAGGCTCAGGGACCGGCGCGGTCGGGGCAGGGTCGATCGCGGTGACGGTCGCCGTGGCGCGGAGCCCCGCGATGGCGGCGTCCACGCGGTCGTCCGGTCCGAGCAGCTCGACCGTGAGACTGCCGAACAGTCGCCCCTGCAGTTCGTCGACGCCGCCGAACACGACGTTGAAGTCGATGTCGTTGTCGCGGGCGACCCGCGAGAGGAACGGGTGGTTGGTGTCGCGGTCCTCGACGTGCAGCTGGACGAGGCGCCCGTGGTGCACGGCTCGGATCTTCGCGAGCACCTCCTCGGAGGGGATGTGGTGGAGCACCGACGAGACGAAGCGTCGCGCTGTCGCGGTGCGTGGCGCCGAGAACACCTCGTACACGCTGCCCTGCTCCACCACCTCGCCGTCCTCCATGACGGCGACCCGATCGGCGAGTTCGCGGATGACGTCGATCTCGTGGGTGACGAGCAGGATCGTGACGCCGTACTCCTCGTTCACCCGCCGAAGGAGTTCGAGGACCTCGCCGGTCGTCTGCGGGTCGAGGGCGCTGGTGGCCTCGTCGGAGATGAGGATCTCCGGGCGGGTGGCGAGGGCGCGGGCGATGCCGACCCGCTGCTTCTGCCCACCGGAGAGCTGCGACGGGTAGGCGAGCGCCTTGTCGCTCAGCCCGACGAACGCGAGCAGTTCTTCGACGCGGTCGAGGATCTCGGCGTCCGGCACCTTCGCGAGTTTGAGCGGGTAGGCGATGTTCTTGTAGACGGTCCGAGACTCCAGGAGGTTGAACTGCTGGAAGATCATGCCGATCCGTTGACGCGCGGCGTACAGCGCCTGCCCGGCGAGCGCGGAGATCTCGAGGCCCTCGACGACCACCCGTCCGCTCGTCGGCCGCTCGAGGGCGTTGACGGTGCGCAGGAGCGTTGACTTCCCGGCGCCGGAGTACCCGACGATGCCGAAGATCTCGCCCCGCTCGACCGTCAGGTCGACGTTCCGCAGCGCCTCGAAGGCGCGGCCCTTCACCTCGAACGTCTTGCTGACGTCCTCGAAGACGATTGCTGTGTTCATCACCTGCTCCTCTCGCGGGAGGGCCGTCCGGGAGACCCCGGACGGCCACTGCGTGGTGGCGGCCGGTCATCGCGGGAGGCGATGACCGGCCGCCGTCGTCCTACTCGGCTTCGGCTTGGAGCTCGGCGAGCTTGTCGCGGAGGTCCTTCACCGGAACCTTCACGAGGATCGAGTTCCCGGCGAACTCGTCGTCGAGCGCCTCGGCGACGCGCGGGTCGGCGTAGGTGTCCTCGAGGATCTTCCAGGCCGGGTTGTCCTTGTCCTCGTCGCGGGTGGCGATGACGTTGACGTAGGGCAGGTTCTTCTCGGAGAGCGAGTCGTCGAGGAAGAGCGCGTCGTCCTTCGTGATGCCCTGGCTCGGGTCGAAGTAGGAGGTCCCGACGACGACGGCTGCGAGCGACGGGTCGTCGAACTGCTGCGGGATGCTCGTCGCCGGCAGCGGCACGAACTGGAGGTTCTTGTCGTTCGCGGTGACGTCCTCGACCGTCGGGAAGTTCCCCGCGTCCGCTGCGATCTCGATGAGTCCGGCCGCAGCCAGGATGTTCAGGGCACGACCGCCGTTGGACGGGTCGTCCGGGATCGCGATGCGCGCGCCGTCGGCGAGGTCCTCGACGTCGGTGAGTGTCTTCGAGAAGATCCCCCACTGCGTGATGACGGTCGAGAACACCGGCGTCAGGTCGGCGTCGTTCTCCGCGTTGAAGGCCGAGAGGTAGAGGATGTGCTGGAAGGCGTTCGCGTCGACGGTGCCGGCGACGAGTTCGGTGTTGGGCAGGACCCAGTCCTTCACGTTCACCCACTCGACGTCGAGGCCCTTCTCGGCGGCGACCTCCTTGACGGCGTCCTGGAACTGCGTGTCCTCGGACACCGCGATCTTCACGCTGAGACGCTCGGCGGGTGCGCCGGAACCGGTCGCCGCGTCGGCGGTACCGTTCTGGCCACCGACGACGACCGAGACGACGACGGCGATCGCGGCGACGGCGACGGCCGCGACACCGCCGATCAGCAGGTTCCGGCGCTTCCGCTTGCCGGAGGCGATCGACGCCCGCAATTCGCTCGGTTCTGGTCCCGTGTGCTCACTCATGATGGTCCTCGGCTCTGTCTGTGGGTGCACTGGTGCGTGCACGGAGCCAGTCTCCACAGGCATGCGGAGTGACGCCCGTTGCGTTACCGCGGACCGTCACCGTTCGAGATGAAACGTAAACGCGCAGCACGGACGGGCGATCATCCCTAGACTGCGGCGCTCCGCACCTCCGGTCCCTGGACGCGCCTCTTGCGGTCCCTGAGCTTGTCGAAGGGTGGGGTCAGGCGGGGTGGATGAAGTTGCTGCGGCGGCGGGCGAGGCGTCGCCCGGCGAGCTGATCGAAGATCGGGCAGTCGGGTGAGGGGAGCGGCGAGCCGTGCTCGGTCGTCGCTCCGGCCAGGCGGGTCTGCTCGGGAGGAGAGGACGTCACCCGCGCGTCGAACCCGTGGGTGAGCGTCGTGAAGATCGGGGACGGGGAGAGCGGCTGGCGCGCGGACGAGCTGGGCACGGGATCCTCTCAGGGGTCGATTGGAGACTGCGCGATCCGGTGGGCCCGCCTCACGACAGCGATACTCATATTCTAGAACATGAATGAGGCGTGAACGGCCAGGCTCGGCACGTCGCGAGGGTCACCCGACGTCGTATCGCGCCAGCGCGTCCGCGTCCTGGGCGATCCGAGAGGCCCGACGGGCGGCGTCGAGCGCCTCGACCGGATCGTCGACCGCTGCCGCCTCCGCGAGTGCGAGCTGCCGCTGTGCCTCGGCGAGGCGGGTCCTCGCGTCGGCACCGACCCTGCCTCGGTGCGCGGAGATCACGTCGACGGCGACGCGGATGTTGCTGTCCGCGGTGAACAACGCCCCGCGCATCGCCTCGCGTGCGTTGTCGAGACGTTGCTGCGTGCTGCGGGCGGTCGCGAGAGCTGCGTCGAGGTCGATGTCGGCTGCGCGAACCACCTCGAGACGTCGCATCGGATCGGGCAGGACGCGGTCGCCGTCCGGGGATGTGGTCGACTCCGCCTCCAGAAGTGCGCGGTTCGCCCGCTCGACGGCGGTCGCGATGACGGCGGCTGTCTCCGCGCGTTCCACCGTCGCACCCAACGCCTCCGCTTCGGCGATCACCGTGCGGAGCTCACGCCCCGCTGCGGCGAGTTCGGTCTCCGCCGCGGCGATGCCCGCGAGCGAACGCTCGACGGCGTCCAACCGGTCCTCCGCCTGCTGCAGCTCGCGCCCCAGGGCGTGCAGTGCCGCGGCGGCCGGTCGGCCGGTGTCGATCCGATCCTTCGTCGTCGTCGCATCGTCGGTCGCCTGGTCGACCGTGTCCTGCGCGGTCCGGCGAAGTACCCGGGCGTCCTCGACGGCGCTCGCCGCATAGCGCTCGGCCGCGGAGGCGATCGCGAGGCCGGTGGTGGTGAGTCGTTCGCGCGCGCGTTCGATGCGTCGCTCGAGCTGGTCGAGGAGGTCGGGGGCCGAACGCTCCGCTCCACGGCGCTCGTCGAAGCCGCGCAGTCGGGCGCTCAGGGTGCGTTCGACGTCCTCGCAGACGCTGATGATCCGCTCGTTCCAGGCGCGACGCTGCGCCTCCGTGTCGGCGATCTCGTCCTCGAGCGACTGACGGAGCCGGAACGCCTCCCCGAGCGCCGAGCGCGCCGAGGCGACGTCGGCGGCATACCCGCGGGCGGCTTCACGTCCGAACTCCGCTTCGGCGAATCCGACCTCGTCCTCGGCCTCGCGGACCGCGTCGTCGGTGCGGACGAGGGCGATGCCCGCCCGGCGGTGGAGGTCGTCGATGGAGGCGACGGGGGTCTTCGGATTGCGCCGACGCAGCAGGGTGACGAGCAACCACACGATGATGCCGACGCCGCCGAACACGATGAGCGAGGGGAGCCACCACAGGTCGTCCATGGGCTCCAGTCTATGAACGCGGAACGGGCGTCGGCTGGGAAGGACGTGGCGTCGGGCGTCGGTCGTCGACGGTGTTCCGACGCCTGTCGAGCTTCCTCGGGATCGCGCTCGACACGTCGGTCCGCGGGGCTACCCTGAACCCATGACCCGCCAGCAGCGCCTCGTGCTCACGATCGCGATCCTCTCCTCGTTCGTGGCGTTCCTCGACGGCTCGGTCGTGAACGTCGCGCTCCCTGCGATGACCGAGGAACTCGGCGGTGGGCTCATCGTGCAGCAGTGGGTGGTCGACGCCTACCTGATCACCCTCGGGTCGCTCATCCTGCTCGCGGGCTCGCTCTCCGACGCGTTCGGGCGCATCCGCATCCTCCGCATCGGGCTCATCGGCTTCGGTGTCACCTCGATCCTGTGCGCGGTCGCACCGACCGCCGAGGTGCTCATCATCGCGCGGCTGCTGCAGGGTGGTGCCGCCGCGTTGCTCGTCCCGAGCTCGCTCGCCATCATCATCTCGACCTTCAGCGGCGTCGCGCAGGGCAAGGCGATCGGCACCTGGACGGCGTGGACGGGAGCCGCGGGCATCACCGGCCCGCTGCTCGGTGGCGTGCTCGTCGACACGCTGTCCTGGCGCCTCATCTTCGCCATCAACATCGTTCCGATCCTCGTGACCCTGTGGCTCATGATGCGCACCGATCGCGTACCCGAGCCGGAGCACCGTCCCCGCATCGACGTGGTCGGCGCGGTGCTCGGCGCCGTCGGGCTCGGCGGCCCTGTCTTCGCGCTCATCGAGCAGGAGCGCTACAGCTGGTCGAGCCCGATGCTGCTCGTGCCGCTCATCGGCGGGCTCGTGTCGTTCGTCGCATTCCTCTGGTGGGAGCGCCGCCACCCCGACCCGATGCTGCCGCTGTCGCTCTTCCGCGTGCGGAACTTCGGCTACGGCAACATCGCGACCGTCTTCATCTACGGTGCCCTCTCGCTCGGCTTCTTCGCCATCGCGGTCTTCATCCAGCAGACGGCGGGCTTCAGTGCCACGCTGGCGGGCATCGCGACGCTGCCGCCGACGCTCGTCATGCTCGCGTTGTCGTCGTGGTTCGGCAAGCTGGCCGGCAAGCACGGACCGCGGCTGTTCATGACGGTCGGACCGATCATCGCCGGCGTCGGCTTCCTCCTGATGATGGGTGCGCAGCAGGATCTGAACTACTGGGTGCAGCTGTTCCCGGGCATCCTGCTCGTCGGTCTCGGCCTTGCGATCACGGTCGCGCCGCTCACCGCGGGCATCCTCGGATCGATCGACCCGGCCCATGCGGGCATCGGATCGGCGGTCAACAACGCGGTGTCGCGCGTCGCGGGCCTCGTGTCGATCGCGCTGGTCGGCATCATCGCCGGTGGCGCGCTCGGCGTCGACGGGTTCCCGCGGGTGGTCCTGGCGACCGCCGTGTTCATGTTCGTCGGTGGCGTGGTGTCGTTCGTCGGCATCCGGAACCCGCGAACCGCGACCGCACCGGAGACGACGACCTCGTCGCGGGCCTGATGACCTCGCCGGGCGCCGGGATCTCGATCAGAGCGGGTCGGCACCCGTGACGGCGGGCGCGGTGGTGGCAGCCCCGATCACCGCGTGGAGCATCTCGCGGAGCTGGGTGAGGTGCTCGGCGTCCATGCGGAGCTCGTTCATGACCCGGTGTGGGATGGCCTCCGCCTGGGTGCGGAGCTCACGGCCGGCAGTGGTGAGCGAGACGTCGAGGACGCGCTCGTCGAGTCGGCTGCGGTCGCGTCGGACGAGCCCTGCGGTCTCGAGGCGCTTGAGGAGCGGGGACAACGTCGCCGGCTCGAGCTGCAGTGCCCCGCCGAGGTCCTTGACCGAGCGCGGGCTGTGCTGCCAGAGCGCGAGCATCACGAGGTACTGCGGATGGGTGAGACCGAGCGGTTCGAGGATCGGTCGGTAGAGCGAGATGACGCTGCGCGACGCGACGGCGAGCGCGAAGCAGACCTGGTTCTCGAGCTGGAGCAGATCGTCGGCCGTGGCGACGGTGGTGGATTCGTTGGCGGTCACGGTCCCATCGTACCCAAATGATTAGTACACTCATCAATATGAGCGAGAAACGATCCTTCCGGGAGTCCGTGCGCGAGGCCGGTGGTCTGTACGGCTGGGTGAACGGCCGCATGTGGAAGGTGCTCGGACCGCCGCCCCTCGGTCCCTACAACGAGGAGCCGTTGCCGCCGGCCGCACAGTCGGGGTGCCCGATCTGCGGCCACGCCATGTCCGAGCACATCGTCGACCGCACGACCGGCCCGCGTACGCAGCTGCACTGCCCGAAGGCCCCGGCCGTCTGAGGCGATCTCCATCCCGGGTGGCAGGACGTCATCCCGTGGGTGCATGCGGTGCCCCACCACAGCTGCTGAACTGGTGATATATGTCTCAGGTCAACATTTCCTCCGCGCCGCCGATCCCGTCCACCGACGACGCCTCATCGCGTCGGTGGCACCTCATCGACGCCCTCCGTGGGTTCGCTCTCGTCGGGATCCTCTTCGTCAACGTCCCCGACATCACACGGCTCGGCAGCGACATCCCGTTCGACCGACGACAGTCGACGCTCATGGACACCGTGCTCGAGTTCGCGGTGCAGACGCGGTTCGTCCCCATCTTCGCCTTCCTCTTCGGGCTGAGTGCAATGCTGGTGATCCAGTCCGCCCGCCGCCGCGGCACCGGCGCGCTCGTCCCGATGCTGCTGCGTCTCGGAACACTTCTCCTCATCGGGATCGCGCACGGGTTCCTCTACCCGGGGGAGATCCTCCGCGAGTACGCGATCTGCGGGATCCTCATGCTCCCCCTCATGCTGTGGTTGCCGCGCTGGGCGTTGCTCTGGTCCGGCGTCGTGCTCACCGTCGCCGCGTATGCGGTCACCGGTGGTGGCCTCACCACCCTGCCCGGACTGTTCCTCGCCGGTGCGGGGGCGGCGGCGTACGGCTTGCCGAAGGTGCTCGACGCCGGCGGACGGCCCGTGTGGATCACCTTCCTCGTGGCGACGGCCCTCGCCGTCCCGGCCATCGTGTGGCAGACCACCGAGCCCGGCGACCCACGGTTCACGAACGCCGGTGGGATCGCGGGCGGGATCCTGGCCGTCGTGTACGTCACCGGATTCGCGTTGCTCTGGCAGACACCGGTGCGTCGAGTCCTCGCAGCCGTCTTCGAACCCCTCGGCCGCATGGCGCTCACCAACTACCTCGCCGCGAGCGCCGTGTTCGTCGTCGTCGGCCTGCTCGTCCCCTTCCGGGAGATCGACGACCTGGCCGCGGTGAGCGTCGGAGCACTCGCGCTCATCGCGGTGCAGTCGGTGCTCAGTCGCCTCTGGCTGCGGCACTACCGCTACGGGCCGGTCGAGTGGGTCTGGCGGATGGCCACCTGGCGTCGCGCCGTCCCGCTACGGGGTGCTGCGCTGCCAGCCGCCTGAGCGCTGAGTCGCCCGGAACTGCGCGGTTTGGGCTCGGATTCGTGCAGTTCCGGGCGACTCAGCGGGGCGGAAGGGAGGCGGCGGCGACCGCGACCGTGTCCGCCGGTTCGCGTCCGAGCAGGGTTCGGAGGTCGTCGCCCGCGCCGTCGAGGAATCCGTGCCGGACGCCGGTGAAGATCGACATCAGCATGGCGGGTTGGAACGGCTTGAGTGCGGCCTCAGCCAGCGCCGTCCGCTGCTCGGCGAGGGAGACGGTGCGGTGCGGGACGGCCAGCCGATCGGCCACCTGCGCGGCCGTGATCGGTTCGCCCACGAGGTCGTAACCGCGACCGACGTGGTCCGACGGGGACATCGCGACGACGGCCGCGGCTTCAGCGAGGTCGGCTCGTGCGACGGCGGCGAGCGCCCCGTCGCCGAACGCCGAGCCGAGCGAGTCGCCCGACCAGGACAGGAGCGACCCGAACAGTTCGGCGTACAGGCCGTTCCGCAGGATCGTCCAGGACAGGCTGCTGCGCTGCAGCCGACGCTCGGTCCACCGGTGCGCGAGCGCGAACGCGAGGTGGTCTCCGGCCGAGGTGAGGCTCGTGTACACGACGTGCTGCACCCTGTCCCGCTCGGCCGCGGTGATCGCCGTCTCGTGTCGGGCGATCACGACGTCGTCCTCGGCTTCGCCCGCCGATACGAGGACGAGCGTGTCGACCCCGACGAAGGAGACGGTGTCGGGGTCGTCGAAGTCGATCCGTCGTGCGCCGCCCTGTCCGCTGCGGTTGCTCGCGAGCGGTGCGGCCCCACGGGTGGTGAGCGCATCGGCGATCGCGCCGCCGAGTTGGCCGGTGGTTCCGGTGACGAGGATCATTTCAGGGCCTTTCGGTGTTCGGATTGATGACTCGGACGAGTCTGCGTCCCCTGTTCCGGCCCCACAAGAAGGCACTTCCATGTCACTCACGCACACCGCGGTAACCGCCGACCTCGAACCCTGCGGCAAGGAGGACCACCCGGACTGCGGCATCCGGGACGTCCTCGACCGAATCGGAGACACCTGGTCGGTCCTCCTCGTCGTCGAGCTCGCGTCGGGCGATCGCCGGTTCCGTGAGCTCCAGCGGGCGATCGACGGGATATCCCAACGCATGCTGACGCTGACCCTCCGCAGACTCGAACGCGACGGCCTCGTCGACCGGACCGTGTACCCGACGGTGCCCGCGCAGGTGTCCTATGCCCTCACCCCGTCCGGTGCGGGGCTCTCCCACCTGATCAAGACGCTCGCCGACTGGTCGCTCGAGCAACGGCCGGCGATCGCGGCGTCACGCTCGGCGTACGACGCCGCCCACCCGGGGCACCGCATCCGATGATCGCTGTCGCGCCTCGCACCGAGAGTGCTCGTTCTGTTGTCTGAAGCGCCAAGCAAGCGCAGAACAGGCACGCTCGATGGGCTGTCGCGTGATGCCCGCGCGGAGTAGCGTCGGTGCATGGAGCATCCGATCGTGCACGAACCCGACGACCCGTTCGTCGAACGTGTCAGACGGTTGTGCCTCGCCTATCCGGAGGCCGTCGAAACGTTCGGCCACGGACGCCCACGGTTCAAGGCGGGCAAGCGCGTGTTCGTGACCGTCGGGTCGGAGATGCGCATCCCGCACAGCATCACGTTCACGCCGGCCGAGGAGGAGCGCGGCGCCTGGCTCGAGGACAGGCGGTTCTGGTCGCCGAAGTACGACGGCCCGTCGGGGAAGCTCGCGTTCGACGCCGGTCTCGACGGCGACGACAGCCGCACGCTCGACGACGTCGACTGGGCGCTGATCGCCGAACTCATCGACACCTCGTACCGGCAGGTCGCCCTCCAGCGACAGCTCCGGGCGCTCGATGCACGCTGACCGGGGGCCGGCCCGGCCGCGGCAGCATCTCGGAAGGGCCGTGCGAGACTGGCGACCGGGGGAGCGTCATCGAGACGCATCGGAAGTGGGGAGCCATGAGCGACGGGGGCGCAGCCGGGGCATCGTCGGAGCGCGATGACGCCGAGGTGAGCGACGTCGGACCCGTCGTCGCGACCTCGACCGTGGCGACCTCGTCCGAGCCCGACGACGCGTCAACGGACCCGCAGTACCCCGCCGGCCGATCGCCGCGCGTCGCATTCCTGATCGCGTACCTCACCCGCTCCCTCGACCTCGCCGTCTCGGCCGTCCTGATCGTCGGCGTCGGGGGCGTCATCACCACCCTGTTCAACCTCATCGGCCAGGGTCTGCGTCCCGAACCGCCCACCGGGTCGTACGGCCCGGACGCACCGATCGTGCTCGGCGGACCGTCGGAAGCGGAGCTCTGGTACCAGATGCTCGGCTCGCTCGGCGGGTGGATCCTCGTCGCCGTCGGCGTCATGCTCGTGATCGTCCAACCCGTGATGGAGGTCATCCGTCGCGTGACACCCTCTCGCGGGCTCGCCTACCTGGGCGGCCTGACGGCGGTCGTGGGCGCCGGGATCGGCTTCGGCGTCTTCGTGATCTTCGGGATCTCGCCGTGGACGTGGCTGGGTGCCAACCTGGGATCAGCGCTCGCGTTCCTCCTCTTCGGGCTCATCGCCTACGGCATCCCCGTGCTGATGGTCGCCGCGGTCATCATGCTCCTCACGTTCGCCATCGGCCGCCGGCGGGTGCGGGTCGTGACCGCTGGGCTCGCCGGACTCGTCGTCGTCGCCGTCATCGTTGCGTCGACCGGCGCGTTCCGTCCGCCGCCCGCGCGTGAGGTGGCCGCAGCGCAACGCTCAGAGGCTGTGGACGGATTCACCCGCGCGCTCGCCGACATCGACGGGATCGCCGACATCGAGGTCGTCGGTCACGGTGCGACGGTGACGATGTCGCTCGACGCCGGCGTCGGGCAGGTGCTCGGCGCGGCAGACGCGGCGAAGCGGGCCGGCGAGGAGCTCGAGGGGATCGCGATCGTCGTAATCCAGCGGGAGGCCGACCCGACATCGCTGGCCCAGCAACAGGATCCGCCGCGCGGTCCGTGGCGTGTACAGCTCGTGCCGAGCGATCAGAGCATCGACGAGCTCGCCGACGAACTGCAGCAGCTGATGCTGACGGAGCGGCTGCAGGTGTCGATCGCCGTCACGGAGGGGGCACCGCTCATCACCGTCTTCTCCATGGACACCCTTCCCGCTGCGGTCAGGGAACTCCGGGCGATCTACCCGGACGGCGCGCACTACCGCGTGCCGGAACGCTTCTCCATGGCGGACGACCCGAGCGAGCTGAGCATGCCGATGGTCGACGCCATCCTCGCCGTGGTCGAGGCCACCCCCGGCGTCGAGATCGAGGTGACGACGCAACCGAAGCTCTGGATCACCGACGTGACGCCTGAGCAGGGCGCCGCGATCGTCGCCATCCTGCAGGACCCGGCGCTCGTCGGGACGAGTCCGTCCGGATATCCGGTCGACTACTCGATCAACACCTCCGGTACCGACGTGTACCTCGAGGGCACCTTCGGCTGAGCCGCTGCCGGTAGCGTGAGGGCATGACCGCCGCTCAGTCCTCCCGCCTCCAGTTCGGTGCCTTCGTGATGAACACGGGCTCCCACATGCAGCACGGCCTCTGGCGCCACCCGGACGCGAAGCAGCACACCTTCGACGACGTGAACCTCTGGGTCGACCTCGCGAAGACGCTCGAGCGCGGCCGGTTCGACACGATCTTCTTCGCCGACGTCGTCGGGGTCTACGGCGGCGCCGGGGCGTCCTTCGATGTGAACGCGCGTGAGGGCATGCAGCTGCCGAGCAACGATCCGTCCATGCTGCTGTCGGCGCTCGCGATCAGCACCGAGCACCTCGGGCTCGCGTTCACCTCGTCGATCCTGCAGGAGCACCCGTTCACCTTCGCCCGGAAGATCTCGACGATCGACCACGCGTCCGGCGGGCGGGTCGGCTGGAACATCGTCACGAGCTTCCTCGAGAACGCCGCGCGCAATTATGGGCTCGACCGTCTCGTCGAGCACGACGAGCGGTACGCCTGGGCCGAGGAGTACGTGGCGGTCGTCGGCAAGCTCTGGGAGGGGTCGTGGGACGACGGCGCACTCCTCGCCGACAAGGCCAGCGGCGTCTTCGCCGACCCCACCAAGGTGCACCGGATCGACCACGTCGGCGAACGGTACCGAGTGGAAGGCCCGCACCTGTCGTCGCCGTCACCGCAGCGCTCGCCGCTCCTGTTCCAGGCCGGCTCGTCCGGTGCGGGGAAGGCGTTCGCCGCGAACTACGCCGAGGTGCAGTTCATGATGGCGCCCAGCATCGAGGCGGCGCGGGCGTCCGCGGAGTCGACGCGCGCGCTCGTCGCCGAGACCGGCCGCGACCCGCGCGACGTCAAGTTCTGGCAGGCGATGTCGTTCATCATCGGCAGCACCGAGGAGGAGGCGAAGCGTATCGAGGCCGAGTACGACGACCTCCTGTCGGCCGACGCGTTCCTCGCGCACTCGAACCTCGGCACCGACCAGGCGACCGGGAAGCCGATCGACCCGGACACTCCGCTGAAGGACGTCGAGACCCAGGGCGGGCACAGCATGCTCGAGGCACTGAAGGCCCTCTCGCCGGACCGCGAGCCGACCGTCCGCGACCTCGCGAAGCTCACCGCGAAGCTGCGTGGCCGCGTGGTCGGCACGCCGGAGCAGATCGCCGACCACCTGGCCGAGTGGCGCGCGGCCGGGATCGACGGGATCAACGTCGCCAACTGGATGATCCCGCACTCCTACGAGGTCTTCGTCGACGAGGTCATGCCGGTGCTGCAGGAGCGCGGGCTCGCCCAGCGCGAATACGCGCCGGGAACGCTCCGAGAGAAACTCTTCGGCGCGGAGCCCACCCTCCCGGAGACGCACCCGCTGCGCGCCTACCGGGGCGCCTTCGCCGGCCGCTGACCCCCGCCCGCTCGGCAGCAGGACATCCGCCCGAGAACAGGACGTTTCGGCGCGGAATGTCCTGCTCTCGCGCGGATGTCCTGTTCTCGTGCCACGGCGGCCTACTCCGGCTTGGCCGTACCGACGGCCCAGACGAATGGCGGCGGCGTTCCGTTGATGGACCAGTCGCCGACGATGCGCGTCTTGTAGATCACGGGGTTGTGCGACGCGACCGTCCGGGCGTTGCGCCAATGGCGGTCGAGGGCGCTCGCGCGGCTGACGGCCGAGGCCCCGAGCGTGTTGAAGAGCAGCGTCGCGGCGCGTGGCACAAGCTCCGAGAGCACCACCTGCGCCTGGGCGGAGCGGATCTCGGCCTCGATGTTCGCCTGCAGGTCGTCCGCGGAATCACGGTCGGCGGCCGTCTCAGACGCACGCTCGATCGCCGCGGCGACTCCGAGGACGGTCTGCTTCGCGACGAACGCGATCGACGAGATCTCGCCGACGACCGCCTGGATCTGCCCGTCGTCCTTCACGAGTGGCGCGAGACCATGCGTGTAGACGCGGGTGCGCGCACGGATCTGCTCCCCGGCGTCGCGCTCGACCGCCGCCGCGATCCCCGCGTGCACGGCGATGAGCACGTGCTGGTAGAGCGCCGTCTGGTAGCGGAACCGGTCGGTGAAGGGGTGCAGCTGGTCGGCGTCGACGACGGCGTCCTCGAAGACGATCGTCCCCGTGCCGGTGAGCTGCTGCCCGAATCCGTCCCAGTCGTCGGCGATCGTCACACCCAGCTGGTTCGTGCGGACGAGCACGGTGACCTCGGTGTCGGGCTGCCCGTCGACGACCAGGCGCGCGGTGGCGTCCGTCCAGTCGGCGTAGATGCTGCCCGTCGTGTAGAACTTGCGGCCGTTCACGACGTAGCGGCCGTCGCGCTCGGTGACGACCGTTCCGGAGACGCCGAGTGCGCCGGAGCCGACCTCGCTCCAGGCGTTGCCGACGATCTCACCCGCGACGAACCGCTCGAGCCAGGCGGTGCGGCGGTCGCTCGGGGCCGCGACCAGCTGGTCCTCGACGAGGGCGATGTGGCCGCGGAAGATCTGCGGGAGGTTCGAGTCCGCCGCTGCGAGTTCGATCAGGAGCTCGGTGAACTCCGGGAAGGTGAGTCCCGAACCGCCGAACTCGGCGGGGACCCGGAGCGCGCCGAAGCCGGCGGCGGCGAGCTTCCGCACCTCCTCCCGCGGGAGCCGGTGCTCGAGTTCGCGCTCCACGGCGCCTGCCTGGATCTCAGCGAACAGCGGCAGGAGCAGCTCCCGGGCGGCCGCGAAGCCGACCGGGCGGGCGGTGGTGGAGGTGGTGGCGGAGGTCATGTGGTTCCGTTCCGGAGGCGGCGGTGGGCTGGTCGTGTGGTGGGCCCTTCGACAAGCTCAGGGACCAGACGAGCCCCTAGGTGTAGAGCGAGATCGGCTGCAGCTCGCCGTTCAGATGGTTCGCACCGACCTCGAGCTTCTTGTAGTCGACCGGGTCGTGGAGGGAGTGCGTGCGCACGTTCCGCCAGAACAGGTCGAGCCCCACGGAGGCCTTCGCCGAGCTGGACCCGGTGACCTCGAAGATGCGGTTCGCGACCTCGATGCCGAGCTCCGTGGAGACGACCTTGAGTTTGGCGATCTCGATGGCGATGGCGCCGCGGTCCTCCGCGGTCACGTCCGCTCCCCGCTCGATGATGCGGTCGAAGCGGGCGTTCGTGCGGTCGGCGAGCGCCTCGACGGCGGCGATCGACGACACGAACTCGCCGATGACGCGCTGCACGAACGGGTCGTCGCGGTAGGTCTCGGCGTGGCTGAGGAACCAGGCGTTCTTCCGTGCCCGGACGAGTTCCGTGCCCTGCGCGAGCGCACCCTCCGCGATGCCGAGGTAGAGGTTGCCGAACGCGAGCTGGATGCCGGGCGTCACGAGGGAGGAGAACGGTTCGTCGCCGACGGTGCCGAGAATGTCCGCCTGCTCGACGAGCACGTCCTCGAACCGCACGGACCCCGAGGCGGAGAGCCGCTGGCCGAGCGCGTCCCAGTCGCCGAGGTAGGCGATGCCGGCGCGGTCGTGGTCGAGGACGAACTGGAAGATCGTGCCGTCGTGGTCGCCGCCGCGGACGACCGCGTTGACGAGGATGACGTCGCCGGCGGAGGCGCCCGTCGAGAACCGCTTGAGCCCGTTGAGGCGGAACGCGTCGCCGTCCTGGGTGAGCGAGAGGTCGGGGTCCGTCGGGTTCACGGAGTCACCCCAGATCCACCGGCCCTCCACGGTCTTGCCGTGCCACTCGGCCTGCGTGGCCGGGTCGGCGGTGAAGCCGATGTTGCCCGCGTTGATGTAGTGGTAGGCGAGCAGCTGGCCGATGGAGGCGTCGACGCGCGACAGGATGCGGACGACCCGGAAGGCGCTCTCCCAGTGGCCGCCACCGCCGCCGAACTCGGCGGGGTCGAGCAGGTTGACGAGGCCCGACTCGCGGAGGAGGTCGAGCTCGGTGGTGGGGTCGAGGTTCGCGCGGTCGCGGTCGAGGACGTCGACCGCGAGCTTGGTGGCGACCTCGGTGGCGACGGCGTCCCAGTGCGCGAGCTCGGCGTCGTCGGCGGTGCCGGACCAGTGGGTGCGCCTATCAAGGACCGGCTGCCCGGTCACTGAGCCGGTCGAAGTGCTGATCGTGTCGGTGCTCATGCGGAGGCTCCTTCGGTGGCGTAGACGTTGTCGTCTGCCGCGTCGGCGTTGTCGGTGTCGAAGAGGGAGGGTGCCGTGTCGTCGGCGGCGGACGGCTGCCCGACGTAGGCGCCGCGGTACTGGTGGGCCGGGTGCCACTCGGGCACGACGGGGGAGCCGGTGCCGTTCAGTCGGCCGCGCAGCGTCCCCTCCGGGTACTCGTCCCAGACCCGACCACGGCGACGCAGCTCGGGCACGAGCAGGTCGACGACGGCCTCGAAGGTGCCGGGCGTGATGACGTAGGCGAGGTTGAAGCCATCGGTGCCGGCGACGTCGATCCAGCGCTCGATCTCGTCGGCGACCGTCGCGGCACTGCCGACGAACACGGGACCGATGCCGCCGATGCCGATGTAGTGGGCGATGTTGCGCGGCGTCCACTCGCGCTCCGGGTCGGCGAGCGTGAAGATCGCGAGCGCCGAGCGGGCCGCATCGGTGTCGACGTACTTGAGCGGCTTGTCGGGGTCGAACGACGAGAGGTCGAGGCCTGACCAGCCGCCGTAGAGGGTGAGGGCGCCGTCGAGCGAGATGTACTGCTGGTACTCCTCGTACTTGGCCTGCGCCTCCTCGTCGGTCTCGGCGACGATCGCCGTGGCGAGGGTGAGGATCTTCACGCTGTCGCGCGGGCGTCCGAGGGCCTCGGCGCGGTCGCGGATGTCGTCGGTCGTCTTGCGCGTCAGCTCCGGGACGAGCCCGTTGATGAACACCGCCTCACCGTGCGTGGCCGCGAACTGGCGACCGCGGGCCGAGGCGCCGGCCTGGAAGATGACGGGCGTGCGCTGCGGCGACGGCTCCGAGAGGTGGATGCCGGGCACCTGGAAGTGCTCGCCCCGGTGGTTGATGGGGTGCACCTTGGTGGGGTCGGTGTAGACGCCGTTCTCCCGGTCGATGACGACCGCGTCGTCCTCCCAGGAGCCCTCCCACAGCTTGTAGGTGACGTCGAGGAACTCCTCGCCGATGCCGTACCGGTCGTCATGCTTGATCTGGGTGGTGAGGCCGAGGTTGCGGGCGGCGGAGTCGAGGTAGGAGGTGACGACGTTCCAGCCGACGCGACCCTTCGTGAAGTGGTCGAGCGTCGAGAAGCGGCGGGCGAGGGCGTACGGCAGCTCGTAGGTGGACGCGACGGTGACGCCGAAGCCGAGGTGCTCGGTCGCCTTCGCCATGGCCGACACCTGGATGATCGGATCGCCGACAGGCAGCTGCGCCGAGTCGATGAGCGCGGGCGCGGAGGAGTGACGGTAGACGTCGTAGATGCCGACGACGTCCGCGATGAACAGGGCGTCGAAGGTGCCCCGCTCGAGGAGCTTGGCGAGGTCGATCCAGTAGTCGATGTCGTTGTAGCGGTGCGCCTGGTTGTCAGGATGCTTCCACAGGCCGGGCGCCTGATGGGTCACGCAGCTCATGTCGAACGCGTTGAGGATGATGCGCTTGCTCACAGGGATACCACCGGGTCGTCTCGTCGAGGCTGGGTCCGACGGCGATCACGGCGCCGTCCAGCACGACGGTACTCGGGGGCTCGGGTGCTCGCGAGGGGCCCGAAACAGAGCGTCACATGGGCCGCCGGGCGTTTGTTCCTCACGGTTCGTTCCCAGGATTACTTTACCTTACGTAAGCTAAAGTAACTCCCATGAGACCCAGTGCACGGAACGAGATCCTCGATGCGGCCGTCCGCGTCGTCGACGCCTCCGGAGAGGCGAACATCACCTACGAGGCGGTGGCGCAGGAGGTCGGTCTGACGAAGGCCGGCCTGCGCTACCACTTCCCCTCGCGGGACGCGATGATGATCGCGGTGATCGAGCACGTCGTCGCCCGCTGGCAGCGCGAGCTCGTGGAGGAGTTGGGGGCGCCGCTCGAGACGTCGACGCTCGAGGAGCGGGTGCGGGCCTTCGTCGCCTTCGCCGGGGAGGGCGGTGCGAGCCAGGGCGAGTTCGTCGTCTTCGCCGAGGCGGTCAGGCGTCCCGAACTCGCCGCTCCCTGGCTCGAGTACCTCCGGACCTGGTTCGGGTTCGGCGAGGACACCGATTCGACCTCCCTCCTGCTCGTCTGGTTGGCGGCGAACGGTCTCTGGATCGCCGAGGCGACCGGCATCCTCGACGTCGGCCGCGACCAGCGCGCCGACCTGGTCTCGCGACTCCTGACGCTCGCTGGAGGTGAAGCGCGATGAAGAAGTGGCTGATCCTCTCCGCCGCCATCCTGCTGGAGGTCACGGCGACCCTCTCGCTCCGTGGCGCCATCGAGAACCCCTGGTGGTCGATCCTCGCGGTGGCCGGATACGCGGGCGCGTTCGTCGCCCTGTCGCTCCTGCTCCGGATGGGCGTGCCGATCGGGGTGGTCTACGGCATCTGGGCTGCGGCCGGCGTCGCGCTCACCGCGGTGCTCGCCTCGCTCGTGTTCGGCGAGCAGTTCACCTTCACGATCGGACTCGGCATCGCGATCGTGATCGCCGGCGTCGTGCTCGTGGAGACGGGCCACGCGCCGGAGTCGCCGAAGCCCGCCGCGACGAACGAGGAGGTCGGCGCATGACCTGGTTGCTCCTGGCCGGTGCCATCGTCACCGAGGTCGCCGCGACGCTGTCCCTGCGCGCCTCGGAAGGCCTGCGGAAGAAGCGGTGGATCGCTCCCGTCGCCGTGTTCTACGTGACCGCCTTCGGGTTGCTGACCATCGCGCTCGCGAACGGGATGCCCGTCGGGATCGCCTACGGAATCTGGGCCGCCTGTGGGGTCGCGCTCACGGCCATCGGAGCGCGCGTGCTCTTCAAGGAGAAGCTGACGCCGAAGATGATCGTCGGCATCGGCCTGATCGCGGTCGGTGTGCTCGTCATCGAGCTCGGTTCGCAGGCGCACTGACCTGCGCGGATCGTCGCCCCACACCCACTCTCCGTCCGAAAGGAAACGCGTGTTCACCATTGCTCCCGCCTCGCCCGCCGACCTCGAGGAGGCCGCGGCCGTGCTCGCGACCGCCTTCCGACAGGACACGGTCACCTCGACGCTCGTCTCCGGTTCCGACCGTGAGCGTCGGCTCGCCCTCCTCTTCGAGGCGATGCTGTGCTCTGGTGCGGCGTCGAGTGGCCGCGTCGACCTCGCTCGCCGGGACGCCGACGGCGTCGTCCTCGGTGTCGCCGTCTGGGAGACGCCCGACGCCCGCCACTCCGTGCTCGACCAGGTGCGGCAGCTGCCGAGGTTCGCCCGTGCGCTGGGACTGCGCGGACTTCCGCGAGCCATGCGCCTACAGCGGACACTCGGCCTGCACCGTCCGGTCGAACCGCACTGGTACCTCGCGCAGATCGGCGTCGGCGACGGCGCTCGCGGGGCCGGTGTCGGGGGTGCGCTCCTCGAGTCACGCCTGCGCGCCATCGACGCCGACGGCCTCCCCGTGTACCTGGAGTCGTCGAACGAGCGCAACCGCGCGCTGTATCGGCGAAGCGGATTCCGGAGTATCGCCTCGATCATGGGGATCCCGGGCGTGACGCCGGCTGCGATGTGGCGGGAGGTCGCACGGTCCGCTCCAACGTCGACCGTCCCGGCTTCGACGGACAGGTGGGCGTCGGCGGTCGTTGACGCTGGACGCCCGTTGCCGGCCTGACCATGGCCTGACGGGGTGGGGACCGGTACCCATTGAACGGATGTCGGGTCTACGGCATCCTCGTCGTGAGCGATACCGCTCGTGACCGACAGCCTTGGGGGGCTCCTGTGGACAGCAACGTGCTCGCAATCATCGCCATTCTCGTCCTGCTCGCCATCGTCGGGCTGGGGGTGTTGAAGGGACTCGGCCGCCGGAAGCTGCGCGAGACGGCGACGAACCGTCGCGCCACCAAGGTGCCGGAGATGCTGCAGGAGTTCGGGCGCTCGGTCGTCCTCGGCACGGACCCCGCCGGTGCGACCGCGCTCATCGAGGGGCTGCCGAAGCGCAAGGCCAAGTCGCTGCGGCCCGGCGTGTGGGGCATCGATTACGTCGCCAAAGACGATGTCACGATCGAGGTCCACTCGACGGGCGCAGGTTCCGAGGTGGTGGTGACGTCGCTCACCGAGTACCTCGGCTTCCCGCAGGGCCTCGACGGCTGGCAGCGCTTCGCCACGCAGCTGGAGGAGGCAGCGAAGGCGCAGGGTGTCCCGGTGCAGCGTGGTGCTCGGGCGTTCCAGTACCTGCCGGCACCCGCGAACACCCTCGATAAGGCGCGCTGGGTGCTCGCCAAGGTCGTCGCTCGATGAGTCACCTCCCCTGAATCGCGGCGGCGCTCATTCACCCCTCCGCAGGAGCGGTGGAGGCACCAGCACCGTCGTGGCCGCGACCGATACCATCGGGCAATGCCCATTGCGAGGTTCGACACCGTCCTGATCAATGGCAGCGTGGGCACCGGGAAGACCTCCGCTGCCGAGGCAGTCGGTGAGGCGTTGCAGCGATGCGGCGTTTCAGGCGCGGTCATCGACGTCGACTGGTTGCGCCGGTCCTGGCCTGCACCGGAGGGCGACCCGTTCCGGACCGCTCTCGCTCTCGAGAATCTGCAGGCGATCACCGCGAACTTCCGGCGCGCCGGCGCAGCGGTCGTCGTCGTCGCCACGGTGATGGAGACGCCCGACCAGCTGCAACGCACCACCGTCGCCCTCGGCTCCCCGAGGCCGCTGCACGTGCGCCTGACCCTGGATCCGGACGTTGCGCGCTCGAGGTTGGCCGGACGCCACGGTGACGACGAGGCGGCGCTCAGCTGGCACACGCGGCGTCACCCCGAACTGGCGGGCGTCCTCGAGCGGGCCGGATTCACCGACGACATGCGCATCGACACGACTCACAAACGGCCCAGGGAGGTCGCTCGAGAGATCCTCTCGGCAATCATCGCCGGTCCCTGAGCTTGTCGAAGGGCGGGGAGCCCTCGTCTGGTAACTGAGCCTCCCTCCGGTCCCTGAGCCTCCCTCCGGTCCCTGAGCCTCCCTCCGGTCCCTGAGCTTGTCGAAGGGCCCGCCGACCGCTCTCTCGCCTACAGGTTCCCGAGGTAGGCCATGCGCTCGCCGCCGAGTTCGATCGCGAGCGCCCGCTGCCGCTTCACCCGTCGCCATCGCACGATGAAGAGCGCCGTCCCGGCGGCCGTGAGGACGAGGCTGACGCCGAGCATGATCGGTCCGGTCGCGCCCAGCTCCTCCGGGTCGATGGAGAGCAGTGCACCCGCGAGGACCCCGACGCCGCCGACGCAGGTGCCGAAGTACGCTCCGGCCGCGAACAGGCGCGACGCGGGGATCGGGCCGAGGAAGTGCTGCAGCAGCACGGGCGGGAGCCCGCGGCGGCGTTGCTCCGGCCCGCGCCGCTCGAGCCAGTCGAGGGAGAAGCGCTGGGCGACGTGGATCTCCCTCGCCCGCGCGATGCCGCCGACGATCCACGCGACGAACGCGAGCAGTGCCGAGCCGACCACGGCGACGGCGACGAGCGCGTTCGCATCGGACGGCAGGAGGCTGTCGATGACCCCTTCGGCGATGGCTGCCCCGAAGATCGCGAGCAAGCCGACGCCGGCGAGACCGATGAGGATCCAGTCGCAGATCCTCCGGAGGGTGCGTGCGCCCACCGTCTCCGGGATCGGTTGCAGGTGGACGACCTCGTCGTCGTCCGCGAGCCAGGAGCGGACCCGCGCCCGATCCTGTGGCGGAATCCACGATGGCAACTCGCGTCCGTCGTCCGGGCCGACGCGCTCCGCATCCCGATTGCCGAGCGCCCCATTCCGGTCACCGAGCTTGTCGAGGTGCACCCGGTCGACGATCTGCTCGGCGGCCAGCCGGGCCGGGTCGTCCGGTCGACGGAACCGGTCGTCGTCTGTGTCGTCGTCGACCGCCGTCGCCTCGTCCTCGTCAGCGATGATCGACCCGTACTGCGGCGCAGGCGGCACCAGGGGAGTCGGGTTCGGGGCATCGGGCGCCGCCGGAGCGATGTCCTGATGCGCGCGCACGACGTCCTCCACTGCGCCCTGGGCGGCCCGCATCGCTTCGTCCCGGATGCTCCGGCCGAGCGGCCCCGCGGCCTGGACCACCGCTTCGAGCAGTTTCACGTCGCCGGTGGACTCCGCAACGGCGATGCAGTCGGCGATGAACCCGCGTCGACCGATCATCACGTCCGAGCCCTTCCCAGCGAGTGAGCGGGAGATGCGTTCCCGGCCGACGTCGAGTGGATCCTGGCCGGTGTCGTCGGGGATGCCGCTGCCGGCGATGAGTGCGACGAGCGGCACGAGATCGGAGGTGGGGAGGCTGCGGAGCCACCCGCCGTTCACGATGATGCGGGCTCGGGCTCCGGTGTCGGTCGTGAGTCGCAGGCTGAGGGCGGGCGTGGTGGCGGCGGGATTGCGGGTGAGGAGTTCGCCGCTCACGATCGAGCGCAACGGGATCGTCTCGCCCCGGAAGAGCGCGGTGCCGCGGCCGACGTCGACCCCGACCGGGCGGAAGGCGGTCCGGAGGTAGGACAGGCAGATGCCGGCGGTGATGACGAAGAAGACCGGGATGACGATGAGTGCTGTGCGCGCGATGTCGAAGATGCCGTCGATGACGCTGCCGGTGATCCAGCCGAGGACGCCGCCGAGGATGCCCGACAGGATCACGATGAGGACGAGGTTCGCCTGCACGGGCGGTCGGCCGATCATCGTGAAGCCGTCGTTCGTCGGTCCTGGTGCTGCGCTCACGTCGTCCTCTCGGCAGGTGGTCGCATCGACTGTTCCACGTCGGCGCCCGTCGTGTCGATGGGGAGCCCATCCGTGGTCTCCGAGCCGCACTCGCCCCTGAGTCACCTCCTCCGGTCCCTGAGCCTGTCGAAGGGCGTCACCTTCCCCGGTCCCTGAGCTTGTCGAAGGGCGATTCGCGTCTTCGGCTTCCGTGTTGTAGGCTCTACTTCGGCCTGCCGAGCCGAAGTTCTCTTCTCTCAGCAAGCAATGCGCCCGTAGCTCAACGGATAGAGCATCTGACTACGGATCAGAAGGTTGGGGGTTCGAATCCCTTCGGGCGCACATTGTGAAAAGCGGTCCACTTCGGTGGGCCGCTTTTGTCTTGCCTGGACGAGGGCTGGCCATCCCCGTGAATCGTAGCCTTCGGTGTCCTGGCGTGAAACGGCCCACCGCCGGGGGAGGCCCAGTCTGCTGCTGCTGTTCGAATCGCGAATCTGCGTCAGTGGCACAACATCAGAGCCGGGCCAAGAGCTCCGCCTTCTTCTGGGCAAACTCCTCGTCGGTGAGTATGCCCGCGTCTCGAAGAGAAGCGAGCTTGTGGAGCTGCTCGACTGCGTCAGAACGCATCTCAGGGGTTGACGTCAGTTCCTGTGGCTCATGGGTGCTGGAGGATGAGCGATCTTTCACGATGCCGGAGACCAGGTCGAAGGCCCTGTCGGCGAGAGTCGGAGTGGTGGTCGTAGCTTCAGATGTAGCCGAGACGGTCGGAACGACCGTCGGGATGCGCTTGTCGCGGAGGACGAGCTCCAGGTGGGTGAACAGCGCGTCCGGCAGTTTGAGGAGTGACCGCTTGCCGTCCAACCAATCAACGCGCACCTGGTGATCGGGCCTCTTGGATTCGAAGGCCGCCCCAACCGCGGCGGAGGCCGCCTTGCCGAACCGGCCAGGGAGGGCGACGCCGGCGGCGGCCTTCCCCATGGCGGTGAACGCTCCGTCTTTCGCCTCCACGACTACCTCTTGCCAGGCGTCAACGGTACTCTCCGTGAGCCGACGGCCTTTGAGTCCTGTCTGCACGACAAGGTCACTTCCAAACGTGGCGGTAGTAACACTCGCGTCCAGATACGCACCGCCAATAACACGTCCAAGTGAGCTCATACAGAGACTCTATTGGCTCAGGAAGCGGAACATCCCGTGCCGTCACCATTACCTCGTCACGAAGTTCGGGTACGGAGTAGTCGTCAGAACAGGAACGACTTTGGTGCTAAGCGCTTCTGGCGAAGTGAAGCAGACCACAAGCTCGGACAAGTCACCATGTGGGAAGAGAAACTCTCCACGGATGGTCTGCGGGCAAGCCAACGCGCGGTTCCAGGGCAAGATCGCGATACTCGGGGGGAAGGAGTACCGGACACTCGTGCTCGTCGATGTCGAGCAGATCCCAACGATCTTCGTACTGCTCGAACGTGCGAACGTGGACGCGGGAACGCGACGCGGACACGTTGCGCGTTCCTACGGGGATCCCGGGCTCAGTCAGCCAGTGTTGATGGGTGATCCAGGCTGCAGCAGCCACATGCGCGCGAGGCAGTACGAAGAACCGGGGCGCGATCGCCAGGTTGGCAAGCACACCCACCATCACGAAGTACTCCTGTTCTGAAGCACTGGGCGTTTGGCTCTTGTCGCCAAGCGGCCAATTGACGTATTTCCACCCGGAGTTCATCGCTGTCTTGACTTGGACCTCAATGAGTCGCCGTTGCGAGTCAGTCTTCACGGCGAGAATGTCTGTTCGCTCGAGGCCGTCGCGAGTGAGCGCTGGCGCCCATCCTCTTCGCGCCAGCTCTGCAGCAGCGTAGTGCTCACCGATGGTCTTCGTTTGCTTTGTATCCACCATTGTTACAAGACAACAGCATGAGGTAACTCGGTGCTAGACGAGCGCTTGCGGATGACGGTTCGGCACTGCTCCGAGGTCGACATGGTCGCCGGGGTCCGGAACCACGACCGGCTGAGCGAGCGGATCCGCGAACTGAACTGTCACGTTCGCTCCGCCCGGTGCTGCATCAACGGTGACGGCCACAGATCCAAGCGACTCCGCAATGGCCGACGCTGCTAGCGCGAGCCTGTCTCGCTCCAGGCCCATAGGGATCAGGACACTGAGCACCTGAGAGTGACCAGTCCACGATGCCGACCGGATCGTAGGAACTTCCGGCGCAGACTGCGCAACTCGGACGGCGATCCCAAGCCGGAGCATCAGCTCGGGCCAGACGGCAAGGATGTAAGCGGACTGACGTCGCCGCCGGACATGGAACTGGTGGAGGGAGAGGTTTGGGCCGTCCCGGTACCGCCAAACGAGGGCGATGAGGATGAGAACGAGTACTGTCGCGCCCAGAACGACTTGGGCCGGTCGCCACTGTCCGAAGAGGACGATCGTCGCAACGAAGAGAACCGCGATCACCTTGTGTTGCTTGATGACCGCCCTGAGCGCAGCACCATAGTTGCGGAGTTCGGCGATGATCATGAGTCGCCGGTCTTCCGAGAAGCGGCGGGACGGATACCGCTTGCGCGCAGCGAGTACGCGACGCGAGGGCGGCCACTTCCCTCCTTGACGTAGGGCACGACGACGAGATCGTCGAAGATGACGGGGCGGAAGGGGAGCCCAGGCAGCTCCGCAGGCAGAGCGGGAGGTGTAGCTGCCACAACCTTGACGGTGACCTCGCCCTGGCCTTTGGGAGCCTCGGGGTCGGTGTCGAACACCCGGACCGTCCACAGTGGCTTCCCGGTGTCCTTGTCGTGCTGCTGGCCGGCTGGCTTCCCATCAACGAACTCGATGAGCGGCTCCGCATCGCCGACCGCGTAAGCCGGCCCGCCGAAGTAGCTCTCGCTGTTGACCGGCAGGCCTGATTTCTTCACTGGCATGGTGTTCCTCCTGGATCGGGTGCGCAGTTGCGCACAACCTGTGTTCCAGGAAGATGTTCCTCAGGACCCCTTGATTGAATCCTTGATTGAATGGTCCAAGCAGCAGACTTCAGTCCTGAGAGCGCGGCTCGACGGGGTCGCCCCTGTAACGCCCCTGCACACCGGCGCAACACGATTCCGGAACCTTGGTCGAGAACGCGGCCACCACGGAACCGCTGTGGCGATGGCAGCCGAACCGCAACACTTTCCAGTTGAATGCATGGGCTGATGCATCAGCAAGATGCCATAGCAAAGTGACCGAGGTCTACACGTACCAAGCCACTATTGCGTCCGGTGCAGCCAGCGGCCAGCCGCCCGAGAATGGTGAATCATGCACAAGGGCTGTTGGTTCGAGGTCGATCTAGAGCCCTGGTAGGTCTATCACAGGCACCGTTGCCTGCAGCCCAAGAAAAGGAAATCTACTCGTCAACCCCACCCATCAGCGGCGCCGCTGTCTACGGTCACCACGTTCGCCTCCCCAGGGTGGGGAACCGTGGGGACCGTCGGGTTCTGGTAGTCAAAACGCACGGCACGCCAGTTCGATGACAGCTTCGCGGGGATGTCGTTGTCCGCAATGATGACCTGAAGTCGACCAGGGTATGCGATGGACAAGGTGTCAAGCTCGCGGTAAAGCTGGTCAACGAGACGAGCGTTCTTCTCGCCGATCGACTTACGTGGAGTGTCGAGAATAAGCAACGTTGGATACAACGTTTGTCCATCTCTCAGGGCAACAGAGAGCATTGCTACCCAGTAGGAGCAGATTAAGGCTGTGGCGATACCTCCTGTGCTGAGTCGATCAAACCTGAGGTTGTTCGCAAACGGCAGGTAGGTATCCGGATTAATCGTCGCGGAGGTGACTGTCGGTATGCCAATCTTGGCGATGACTCGCCAGTACTCGCTGCTGAGCTGGTCGATTACCTCTGCCTTAAGCTCAGAGGTGCCTGCAACAATCTCTTTCTGTTCAGATTGGTTGGATCTCAGGCGTTCGCGAGCTTCAAGCACGACGTGTTCAAGGTCCTGTACAAGATCCCACTGTCGTAAGAGGTTCTCCAGTTCCGAGATCTGCGCCTTCGATCGAGCAACCGCCGACGATGCGTCCGCGTACTGCTCGAGCCTGGGGCTTACGAACTCCTGGGTCCGTTTGTCGAGCAAATCGTCCAAACGCTTCAGATTCTCTTTGGTGCCATGAGCGCTCTCTGCAAGACGAGCAGCCTCCACTTCGCCCGCTCGAAGTAGAATCTGCACCTCCGTCAACTGTGAATCGAGTCTGGATCTCTCATCCGCGCTACGCCGGAGCAAGGACTCTGTCGGGACGGGCTCAGGCTGGAGGCAGAGCGAACAGCTGTGCTCTGGGATATCGCGCTGGGTGATCGATTGGACGCAGCGGGGGCAAACGACGAAGTCAATAGGCGCAAGTATGGACTCCGCACTTTCAACGCGATCGGCGCTTGCCGTCCGCGACCTCAGCTGACGTTCTAGCGCCTTTCGTTCCACCTGATCGCGGCGCACCATCTCAGCGCGTTCCTGGAGCAGTGCCAACTCAGAGCGAGTGCGGAGGACCAGCTCACGCACTACGCCGACGTCCCCTCTAGATCTGGCCGAATCCGCCTTCAGCGACTCAACATCCATCAGGCCGCGCTGGAGACTCTCCTTGGCGGCAGTCAGCTCGATCTCAGCCTCGATGCGGCTGCGAGTGCGGCTCTCGCGCAAGAAAGATCTAACCGTGTCTTCTCGCCGAGCAGCCTCGTCAACTTCTCCCCGGATAGTGCGTTCGAGCGCGCGAAGTTGAAGCAACTTGGCATCCGAAATGCCGAACAGAATCTCGAAAACCGCCTTGCGGGCCGACTCAGAGAACTTATCCGTGTTGTGCGCAACACTACGGTCAATCTCGCGTTGCTCGATATACAAGTACGGAAGGAAATTGTTGAACGTCACTCGTGACGTTTTGTTTGCGGTAGTAACTTTCGCGTCGGTCGGAAGACCGATCGCCTCCAGGAGAACATCACCAATAGTACGGTCCGAATCTGGGCCAGGCAAATGTTTGACGCGAAATTGTCCGCTAAGCTCTGGCTTGTCGGTATCGACCGTAACGAATCGATGGTCTGTCCCCAAGCGGCGAGTTAGGCTTAGCCGGCCGTTCTGCGTTGAGACAATGACCGTCACGGAACTCACGTGATCGCGAGCGACCGGTGATAGTCGCGCGTCGCCGCCGAGAGCGTACTTTATGAGCTCAAAGAGAGTTGTTTTACCGACACCCACCGGACCCGTCAAAACAGTGAGCGGCCCCTGAAACGTGTGTGCGACTGGGCCGTCAGAGGTCTCTAGGTGAACGCTGTCGATTCGTAGTTGAGTCGTCATTGCATAACCGTTCGATAGGGTACGTTTAGCGCTGCCGGAAGAGCGGTGTAGATCGCATCCTTTAGGCGATTGCCGGTCTCGAGCCCGAATTGCGACGCTACCGAGTGATATGAATCAAAAACTGCGGACCACCGTGAATCCTGTCGTAGTGTCTTTATCAGCTTTCTGCCCTGCGGTGAGAGTGATATAGCCACTCCGCCCCGACGTCCCTTGGCATAGCTTGCAAGGCCTCTGCCGACCAGAGCTCCTAAGACTGGATAGTATCGGTCATCCCAAGGACCGAATTTGTAGCGCATCATAGGGAGGTCAGGCGAAAGGTGAATCACTCGATTTCGCTCGCTGACAAATCCATCAAGCGCGTCAGCAACTAGTGGCTGAGCAGCGGGATAGCGCGTGAGAAAGTCAAGCTTGGCCAACTTGGTCAGGCCGTCGAGTTTGCTCGCGTTCCCGGGGATGGATGCAACCTCAGAGATCAGTATCAGTATCCGCAGCTGTTGGTGTTCGATGTCGCGTTGTCGGATGATTGCATCGTCGGACTCGTTAATCAATTGCGTCCCCTTGTGCCTTCGCCTGGTTGAGCCTCAAGGGGAACGCGCGGCGTGCATCCGCAATCGCGAACCGTTCGCTAAACCAAATCTGACATTCGCTAGCCAGATTGCACGCGGCGCCGAGGAAGAGCAATTCATCTGCATCAACAGGCTTCCTGGGCATTATCTCCGTTGAGAACACGCGGTCGAGTTCGCTCCACATCTCGGGTCCATAGTCTTCGCGTGTTCCGGAGCTGCTACTAAACCGTTCGGCGACTTTACTTGATTTCACATGAACCCAAAGCTTTATTCTCTCGATATCACTAGTAGAGCCAAAGGCCTCATCGAGCGCCGCGCTTTCGTGGGTTCGCCAATATAGAGCCGCTCGTTCCGCTGCTTGGATCGTCGTGTCACTGCAGCCAGCATTCTTTAGCTTGAGCGCGAGAGCGGTAGGAGCTATCACTGTTTCGTCATCAACGTACGACATCTCGGCTGCGGTGCATACCTCCGCGATCTGCATCAAGTCTTCTGATGTGAACGTTCTCGACTCGAGTTTGACCAGATTTGCTGCGCCCTCATCGACACCGTTCATCTGCATTGCAGTTTCAGCGAGCCCTTCAAGAACGGTCGGTCCCTGCGCGGTCATTCTGGCATGCACCATCTTCATCGCCTGTTGCCAAAACGCCGCCGAAATCGCAATATTCACCCCGATCATATCGAGAAAGGGCCGCGCATACTTCGTAGGAGCAACATGATGGATGTCTGCTCGACCAGTCCTTGAGTCCCTAATCGTCAGAACGTGCAAGAACTGTCGCATCAAGTCAATAAAAGTATCGCTGGGATCTTTTCCTGCGGTCCATGACTGTTCTCTTTTGTCGGTGGATATCGCACCAAAGACCTGCTTTGTAAAAAGCGAAAGAAGCTGCGTTTCTCGCTCGAGCAGTGGTTGCTGAGGATGGGATTTGAGCCGCCCTAGGAATCGTACCAATTCGCGTGAGTCGCCGCTCTTAATGCCGGCATTTGTGACAAGTGTAATCGAGGCATTCATCTGAAATGCACGCCATCGGAGAAAGAGGTGTGCGATACCGCCTTGGTCGGGCAGCAGTGCCATTGTCCACGGGCCCAGAGACATTTCGCGATGTTTTACGCTAACTAATTCGATCTTGTCGTCACGGCAAATTATGTAGTCCTCGTGGTGTTCGCAGATAATCGAGATTTCAGAGCGTGCGCGTTTTGACTCTTTATCCCAGCACTCGGCTATACACGCAAGGCCATCGACGACCGCCATCGCGGTCTGCCAGTCGTATCGTGACGCAGTCTCTGCCCCTGAGTCATCTGGGGCAGGAATCGCGAGCATGGGTGGAAGGGCGTTCACGTCGCTGTGTTCTGCCCTTCGTCCATTGGGACGCAGTATGTATCCCCCGATCTGAGGATGTACCAGTTCGCCCATGTGCGTCAATACTGAGCCTGTGAGAACTTTCTCTACTCGTTCAAGGCCGGGCTCCGCCCGGCAGACTCACCTGCGGTGCGTCCGGTCCTCGCTTCGCTCCGGTCCGGGCGCTCCTCGACGAGTCCGAGGTGCTGACCGGTTGAGCCGTTAATCAGCAAGACCCGCCGATCCACGTGTGTGGGGCGAGTCCGCTGTTGCAGCTTACTTCTGCTTCTTGATCTAGCCGAGCCCAAGATCGAGCTGCGTGGCCTGGGGTGTCGGGTGCGATCGCTTCCATGAGTTGCCGTGGAGAACTCGTTCGGCAGCTGTGAACTGGAGCGACGGCGAGCCGGGGACATTGAGCTGACCGCTCAAGGCGGATAGATCGAGATCCACAGCGAGACCTTCCAAGAGCTGGAGGCGTCGGAATCCGCGACGAATGTCTGTCTGAGCCGCCGCGTGGGTCCAGCCGTTCACGAGTTGTAGTCGGTCGTTGACATCCTCGAGGTCTGGCGCCCGACCGATGTGCTGGGTGTTGTGACACCTCTTGCAGAGGGCGATGAGGCCAGCGAGCACCTGGGTAATGACGCCGTCGCTCATCTCGAATCGCCAGATCTCGTGGCAGTCGGGGTGTTGAACCTTGCCGAAGGGACCGTAAGACTGATCGCCGCACATCTGGCAGAGCTTCCCGGCGCGTGCAGAAACCGCGAGACGAATCCTGTCCCATTCGGATTCACGAGCAATGCCTCGAACGTTCGAGCCGAAGACGCTTGGAGGAAGGACATCGGCCCGCATACGCGGATGGCCGACTGGAGCATCGGGCGTGAGCGTCGGCATAAAGACGCTGGTCCAGTCCTGATCCATCACAGGGTCTCCGACCGGGCGCAGACAGCAACCGTGACAGCAACGCGAGCGCATCCGTAGCTGTCGGACCGGATCGTGTCGACGGACGGTACGCAGCTCCGCGTGACCACCGGACGTCTGTGGACGTCGCGACTCTTTCTACGGATCAGAAGGTTGGGGGTTCGAATCCCTTCGGGCGCACATTGTGAAAAGCGGTCCACTTCGGTGGGCCGCTTTTTTCGTGCCGCCTGCCAGCAGGATATCGGCGCGAGAAGCGGATGGAATCGCGCGAAACGTCCGGTTCTCGGGCGTTCGTCCTGTTCTCGTGCGGCGCCCACACGCCGCTACGCCCGGCAACTGCCCAGCGTGCCCGTGAGTGCCCGGCGGTCGGCGTCGTCGACCGTGAGGTCGTACGCCATCAGCACGAGGACGAACCGCGCCGCGTACTCGCAGTGCGACGCGACCGCCGGCGGCATCCAATCGCCGGGGCCGGAGTCCGACTTCGACGAGTTCGTCGCGCCGTCGACGGCCTGCAGGTTGATCGGGTCGTTCGCGAACTGCTCCCGCTGCTGCTCCGTCCACGTTTTCCCGCCGTGACGCCAACCCCACGCGAGCGGCACGACGTGGTCGATCTGCACGAGCTGACTCGACCGCTCACCGCGCTGGAAGTCGATCGTCGACCCCGTGTAGAGGTCGTTCAGCACGCCGGTGAGGACGACGCAGTCGCGGGTCCCCGGCTTGAACGTGACGTCGACGAGGTCGCGTGCTAGCACGTCGTTGCGGGTGTCGCAGCCGTTGCGGTCGATGTCGGCCCAGCGCTGACCGAACCGGTCCCGGTCGTAGCCGGTGGCCACCTGGGTGGCGGTGTCGACGTCGGCCAGCGCGTCTTCGACTGCGGCGGCCGAGACGACCAACTGCCCGGACGCGTCCACGACGGCGAAACCGGCGGCCTCGAGCGATGCCCGTGCGCTCGGGCTGACCGCCGCGGGCGTCGGTGCGAGCGACGTCGGCGGTGGCGACCCCGGGTCGCCGAACACGATCCCGCCGTCGAACTGCGTTGCGACAATCACCACGACGGCTGCAAGGAGCGCGACGAGCAACGCCAAGGGAGTCTTCTTCATGCTGGGTGCTCTCCTCGGGGTCTGCTCCACCAGCGTAGAGCCGGGCGCCGACACGAGGTCGCCGGACGTCAGCCCCGGTAGACGTCGCTCCGATGGCCGAGCGTGATGACGACCACGAGGAGCACACCGTCATCGATCGTGTACACGATCCGATAGTTACCCACCCTGACACGGAAGCCGGGGCGTCCTTGCAACGCCGTGGCACTCGGCGGGCGCGGGTTCTCCCCAAGCAGAGCGATCGCGGCCCGGATGCGTCGCTGGTCCTGATGGTCGATCCTGCGGAGCGCCTTGATCGCGGCCGGCCGCAGCTCGATGTCGTATCGACTCATTCCCAGCCGAGGTCGGCCTTCGCCTGCGCCCACGGGATGCTGTCGCCCTCCTCAGCCATCGCCGCATCGAAGGCACGGGCGTCCTCGGCGTCTTCGAGCGCCTCCATCATCCGGTCGTACTGTTCGGGACTGATGATGACGGCCTCTGCGCGCCCGCGTCGCTCCACGAAGACGGCTTCGGTGTGGGATCGCGCGATGAGTTCGGAGAACTTCGCGCGAGCCTCGGTGACGTTGATCCGGGACATGTCGCAAGTGTACGTTTTGGGCCTCCGTCTGTACATATGGGGGATGACCGTGGCATTGGCCGACGGTCTCAGGGAAGCCTGGAGAAGGTGTGCGGACGCCCGGGGGCGTTCTCCACAGGTGCCCTTCGACAGGCTCAGGGACCGGTGGAGGTGCGCTCAGGGACCGGGGGAAGTGCTTTCAGGGACCGGGGGGGCGTGCGCTCAGGGACCGGGGGAAGTGCTTTCACGGACCGGTGGAGGTGTTCTCAGGGACCGGGGGACTGCCGCTTGCGGCAGGCGCGGGATAGGGTCGAGCAGACACAGGGTGCCCCACAACGGGCGCCCGCGATCAAGGAGGATCACGTGTCAGGTAACAGAGCTGTCGCCTACAAAGCAGCGGGTGTCGTCGAGGTCATCGACATCGACTACCCCACCTTCGAACTCAAGGACGGACCGGGGGTGAACCCGGCCAACGTCGGCCGGAAAGTCCCGCACGGCGCCATCCTCAAGACCGTCGCGACCAACATCTGCGGCTCCGACCAGCACATGGTCCGCGGCCGCACCACGGCACCGCCGAACCTCGTCCTCGGACACGAGATCACCGGCGAGGTGGTCGAGGTCGGACCGGACGTCGAGTTCATCAAGGTCGGCGACATCGTCTCGGTGCCCTTCAACATCGCCTGCGGCCGCTGTCGCAACTGCAAGGAGCGCAAGACCGGCATCTGTCTCAATGTGAACCCCGACCGCCCGGGCAGCGCCTACGGCTACGTCGACATGGGCGGCTGGGTCGGCGGCCAGGCCGAGTACGTCCTCGTGCCCTACGCCGACTGGAACCTCCTGAAGTTCCCGGATCGCGACCAGGCGCTCGAGAAGATCATGGACCTCACGATGCTCTCCGACATCTTCCCGACCGGCTTCCACGGTGCGGTGACGGCGGGCGTCGGCGTCGGATCGACCGTCTACGTGGCGGGCGCGGGGCCGGTCGGCCTCGCCGCAGCGACCGGGGCCATGCTCCTCGGCGCCGCTGCGGTCATCGTCGGCGACATGAACGCCGACCGGTTGGCGCAGGCGCGGAGCTTCGGTTGCGAGACCGTCGACCTCACCAAGGGTGAGCCGGGGGAGCAGATCGAACAGATCCTCGGCGTCCCGGAGGTCGACTGCGCGGTCGACGCCGTCGGGTTCGAGGCTCGTGGTCACGGTGGTGACGCGGGTCATGAAGCACCGGCGACCGTGCTCAACTCGCTCATGGACATCACGGCGGCCGGCGGTGCGCTCGGCATCCCCGGACTCTACGTGACGGGTGACCCGGGTGGCATCGACGAGGCCGCGAAGAAGGGTGCGCTCTCGCTGAGTCTCGGTACCGGCTGGGCGAAGTCGCTGTCGTTCACCACCGGTCAGTGCCCGGTGATGAAGTACAACCACGGCCTCATGATGGCGATCCTGCACGACAAGGTCCACATCGCCAAGAACGTCAATGCGACCGCGATCACCCTCGACGACGCCCCGCGCGGGTACGCCGAGTTCGATGCGGGGGCAGCGCAGAAGTTCGTCCTCAATCCGAACGGGTATCTGGACGCCGCGTAGGCGGCACGGGGACATCACCGAGGGCGCCCGTTGCGTCGTCTGGAGAGCTCCAGGACGACGGAACGGGCGCTTTCGGCTGCCCTTCGACAAGCTCAGGGACCGGGGAGGAGTGGCTCAGGGACCGGGGTGGAGTGGCTCAGGGACCGGGGTGGAGTGGCGCAGGGACCGGGGGTCCCGACTACTGATTTTTCACCCGAACGCCTGCCGCAGGGCATCCGGGACGGCGTTGTCTGACGAACTGCTGAGTGAACCGTGAGATTCCCTCCTCTCGGTCCGTCTCTCCAATGACGCGGGAAACCGACGGGGCCTTGGGGCCCGTCCCGCGACGAAGAGACCCCCACTCGCACAAGGACGACCATGCAACACTCCTTCCTCGCATCCGAATCAGATCCGGAGAGCGACTCGGACACCAGCCCACTGCTCGGCAGTGCGAGCAGTACGGCGTCGACGGTTCCGATCCGCAAGGTCACGGTCAGCGGCGACGACCCGGCCACCGCCCGGCAGAACTACGAGCGCGCCTACGACGGCAGCCGCTTCACCGTCACCCGCGGCACCGAGCCGTTCTCGTTCCAGTGGGTGTCGATCGGCGACGACCGTGTCTCGCTCCGCACCGCGACGATGACCGGACACGTCACCGGCGAGACCCCGGGCCTCACGGATTACGTGGTCTCGTGGGTCACGACCGGCGGCGGCTGGATCGTGCGCCGCGACGGCCAACGGATGGAGATCCCGCGACACCCGTTCGTCCTCCCGTTCCACCGGCCGTACACGGTGCACCTCACCCCGCACCGGCAGAACTCCGTGCTCTTCTCCGCCCCGTACCTCGAAGACATCGCGACCGAGATCCACGCCGGCCCGAGTCAGCAGGTGTCCTTCGATCTCGAGGCGACGCCGACACCCGAGGCGATCGAGCGCTGGCGCGTGGCGCTGAACGCCTCCACGCCGGTGCTCACCGACGAGACGGCGCCTCCGCTGCTCCGTATGAACGCCCAACGACCGCTCGCCCTCGCGCTGCTCCAGCTCGCACCGTGGGCGGTGGTCGACCTGCCGGAGCCGCTCCGCGAGCCTTCGATGGCGCGCACACGCCTCGCGGTCGAGTACCTGCACCATCACGCGGCGGAGCCCATCACGCCCGCGGACGCGGCGAAGGCGGCCGGGCTGCACACGAGGACGCTGCAGCTCCACTGCCGTCGTGAACTCGGCATGTCGCCCACCGCCTACCTGCGCGACATCCGCCTCGACCGCACCCGTCGCGAGCTCGCCGAGAGCTCGCCGCAGGAGACGACGGTCGGTGAGGTCGCGAAGCGGTGGGGCTTCGTCCACCTCGGACGCTTCGCCTCCGCCTACCGGAACCGCTTCGGCGAGGGCCCGAGCCAGACCCTGCGCGGCTGACGCCCGTCGCCGGATATCCAAAAAATGAGTGCTTCCGGAAAAGTTCGAGACGGACCGTGAGATTCGGGCGTGACGCGCAGTCTCATAGATGTCGCCCGCAACACGGGCACCGCCGCCGGACACCCGGAGCGTGAACCAGCACCACCAGACACCGAAGGAGCAACACCATGTCGAACACCACCGACACCGCGAACCACGCCGCAACGACCTCCACGGGCAAGAACGTCATCGCCGATGGCGTCGTCCAAAAGGTCGCCGGCATCGCAGCCCGCGAGGTCCCCGGCGTGCACGACCTCGGTGGCGGAGCGGCTCGCGCCATCGGCGCCATCCGCAACGCCATCAACGCTCAGGACCGCGGTCAGGGCGTCTCGGTCGAGGTCGGCGAGAAGCAGGTCGCCGCTGACATCGTGATCGTCGCCGAGTACCCCGTCGACCTCCAGCGCGTCGCGGACGACGTCCGTCGCAGCGTCACCGACGCGATCTCGAACGTCGTCGGCATGGACGTCACCGAGGTCAACGTGACCGTCGCCGACGTCCACATCCCGTCGGACGACGACAACGACGCTGACGAGAGCCGCGTCCAGTGACCACGACCGATCGCGGCATCCTCGTCGGTGCCGTCCTGGCGCTGGCGGCCGTCGCATTCGGGTTCTGGAGCATGATCCTCGTCGCACTGTTCATGCTGATCGGATTCGGCATCGGACGCGTGCTCGAGGGCAAGCTCGACCTGCGCGGTGTCGCCGACGCGCTCCGCGGGCGGCGGTCGTCGTGACCGCGGCGGTGACGGCCGAACAGGCCGTGCATGGTCGCAACACGATCAGCTCCCGCGCCGTGCGTCGCGTCGTGTCTGCCGTCACCGCGGAGGAACTCGGGGTGCGGGCGTCGGAGGTCTCGGTCGAGCTCTCCGACGCCCAGGGGGCCCTCACGGTCACCGCGAGCACGCCCATCCACGTGTCGCCGCTCGGCGCCGGATCCCGGACCTCGGGAACCGTCCTCGAACGCCTGGCACGCGCACAGACCAGCATCCGAGAGCGGTGCCTGGACCTGACCGGGTCGACGATCGGACGCGTCGACCTCCACATCACGGGCGCGAAGCTCGAAGAACGAAGGAGGGTGTTGTGAGCACCCCAGCCCTGTACCGCCGCGCGGTGCGTCGCGAGACCCACTCGCCGCGGTCGACGCTCGCGATCACGATCGCGATCATCCTCGCGCTCGTGCTCGCCTGGCTCGGCACCGAGTCGGTCCTGGCCGCGATCGGGCAGCCGGCGCTCCTCGTCGCGCCGAAGGACATCGTCACCGCGGTGCTGACCGCGGCGACCGCCCCGGCCCCACTCCTCGTCGCCATCGGCGCGGTCGCGGCGATCGTCGGCCTCGTGCTGATCGTCCTGTCGCTGGGTCCCGCCCGCCAAGGGCGTCGCGGGTCGATCGCCGAGCGCACGGCGGCGGTCGTGGACGACCGGGTGATCGCGCAGTCGCTCGCCCGCGTCGCCTCGTACGCCGGTGACATCGACCCCTCGCAGGTGAGTGTCAGCGTCGGCGCCAGGAGCGCCCGCGTCGACGTCACGCCGACGAGCGGCCGACGCGTCGACCAGCGCGAGATCCAGCAGGCCGTGGACGCGGAGGTCGCGTCCTACGACTACCGGCCGGCGCTCCGCGCCAAGGTCCGCGTGAGCAGCAAGGGAACGGTGGCCTGATGAACTCCACGAATCGCTTCCTCAACCGGTTCTTCATCTTCGTGGTCGGACTCGTCGTCCTTGCGGCCGGCGCGGCCCTGTCCGTGGGTGCGCTCCTGCCTGACGTGCAGCGGACGATCAGCGAGAACGCCGAGCGTGCTGTCCGACCGACGAACGACACCATCGACGCCCAGCCGTGGATCCTGTGGGTCGCGGCGGTCGTCGCCCTGATGCTCATCCTCGCCATCATCTGGTTCGTGTTCCGGCAGGGCCGCGGGCACACCGGAACGCTGCTGCAGGTCGACGAGCAACGGACGAAGGACACGCCGACCGGTGGTCGCGTCGTGCTCGACGTGAAGGTCGCCGAGCAGGTCCTCGAAGAGGCGATCGGGCGCAACCCCGACGTGGTCTCCGTCGACGTCACCGGCTTCCGGATCCGCAAGCAGTCCACGCTGCGCCTCACTGCACACGCTCGTCGCGGCGCCTCGCCCGTCCAGCTGCGGCGCGACATCGAGGCGGCCATCCACGAGTGGGACGGCGTCCTCGGGACGTCCACCCCGGTGGTCATCCAGATCGTCAGCGGGCTGCGCACGCGGCTCGCCAGCACCAACCGGGTCGTCTGACCCGACACTCCGCGGTGCCACCGCGGCACCCGAATCGACAGCAGTAGGACCGATGCACCGCCGACGCGGTGCGAGGAGGATCGCATGAGCGACGACACGAAACACCCGGACCAGCAACACATCCCCACCCCGGCCGAGGTCCGGGCGGAGCACCCGACGGTGCTCGTGCCCGCGCATCCCGATGACGAGGTCCGCCGCATCGAGTCGCACGACGGCGAGCACGCGGGTGGGCCCGCGCCCGCTCCTGAGGTCGCGCCGGCGAACGGGTCTGTCACTGGTCCGGAGGTCGCTGAACCGGCCGTGGCCGACTCGGTCTCCGTCGAGACGCCGACGGTGTCGGTGTCGGAGTCGGTGGCTCCGCCGGAAGCGGCGGACGCATTGGTGGTCGAGCTCGACTCCGGCCGGCGACGTGAGCAGGAGGCCGACGAACTCGCCCAGGTGATCGCCACGACGGCCGAGACGGTCCCCGGCGTGCACGCCCTCGGGTCCCCGACGGCCCGCGCCATCGACAGCGCCCGCACCCGCCTGCTCGGTCGCACCGCCGTCCCCGGCGTCAACGTCCTGGCCGATGAGGACGTGCTCAACGTCGAGGTCTCACTGGTGGCCGAGTACCCGGCCAGCATCGACGAGCTCGCGGACACGGTCCGGGCCGACGTCGCGGCCGCGCTGGAGGCCCGCCACCCGGGACCGGTCGACATCGACATCACGGTGACGGACATCCACGGGCCCTTCGACCCGATCGAGCCCGATCCGGGCGAGGCGATCGACGAGGCGAAGGCCGCCATCGGCAATGCGACGTCCGCGGCGGGTGCCGCGATCGGCGATGCAGCAGAGGCCGCCGGGGATGCCCTCGGCACGGCGAAGGCTGCTGCATCGGACGCGGTGGACTCGGCGCGAGCCGGAGCGGCCGACCTGGCCGACGCCGCTGGTGACGCGGTCGAGCAGCGGACCGGCCGGTCCGAGGGCGACGGCGGCCGGTCGCTGGGAGACGGGCAGCCGGGCGCGGCCGCGGGTGCCGACGGCGAGCTCGTGACTGACGGCGACGTCGGCGGCGAACCGACCGATGCGGTGGTGTCGGAGGAACTCGCCGAGGCCGCCCGTGAGCTGGCCACCGCGGCCGACTCGCTCGCGACCGTCGCCGAGGAGGTGACGCACGGCGCCGACCCGAACCTCGCCGATGCTGAGCCCGCCGGGGCGGCTGACGCGATTCAGGACGCTCCGGCGGAAGAGCCCGTCGCGACGGGCTCGGATGCCGACCCGGTTTCGGCCCCCGAGCTGGACGGCGAGGACGCGCACGACCAGTCTGCCCCGAAGGTCGCCGACGTCGACGAGGTGGCGGACGCTTCCGCCGAGGTCACGGCCACCCAAGCCGCGGCGCCGGCGAAGGAGCAGTGACATGCCGCTCTTCAGCCGGACCACGTCGTACGGTGCGCGTCCGCGTCCGCGTGCCGTGTGGGCCGCTGCGATCACGGGTGTCGTCCTGCTCGTGCTCATCGTCGTCGGCGTGCTCATCCCGATCCTCGGGCTCATCGGCGCCGCCGACGGCGCGACGGTCGGTGCGCTCGACGTCCCGGTCGGCGGCATCGTGGTCGCGCTCCTCATCGGGTACGTCCTCGCGCTGCTGTTCCTGCTCGGGTGCGTCCGCAGTCGCAACGGCGCACTCTCCTGGGTGCTCGCCGTCGCCGCGGTGATCTCGGCGCTCCTCGTGTCGCTGTGGCCGCTGCTGGCGGTCGCCTTCGCGGGCGTCGACCAGGCGTCCGACGTGGTGCCGTTCATCCAGGACCTCATCCGCCAGGTCACGGGCGGCTGAGCACCGGAGATCCGCGCGGCAGCAGGAGGTTCTCCCTCAGGGTCTCCTGCTGTCGCGCGGATCTCCTGTGCTCAGCTCAGGCGGCGGGTGAGGTGGACGTCGACGGTGTCGCCGATGTCCTTGCCGAGGCGCTTCCGGAGCTTCGCACTGATGGACAGCATGTGACCACCGGCGCCGGTCGGCATGAGGCCGACGTTCGGCAGCTCGACACCGTCGACGGTCGCGTCGACGCGGACGGATTTGCCGGTGCCGAAGAACTCGGCTGAGCCGGGCATCTCGACGCAGGACCAGACGTCGCCCTTCACATCGACGCCGATCGGTGCGGTGAAGCGGTGGTCGAGCTCGGTCGGTTCGATGGCCATCGTGACGCCCCTCGTCGGTCGTGGTCGGCGTGGCCATTGTCGCGGCTGAGTCCGACCCGTGGCAAGGGCGGGACCGTCCCTGGTCCCGCCCTTAGACAGGCTCAGGGACCGCGTTTCCTACCCCGTTCCCGCCCTTCGACAGCCTTAGGGCCCGCTTGTCGAGGGCCCCCGGAAGCACTCGGCCCCTCGGCAGGCTCGCGAGGAGCACTGCCGAGGGGCCGGGAACCTCAGTTCTGGGGGAAGCCGAGGTTGATGCCGCCGTGGGAGGGGTCGAGCCAGCGGGAGGTGATGGCCTTCTGCTGGGTGAAGAACCGGACGCCCTCGGCGCCGTGGGCCTTGGTGTCGCCGAACAGGGAGTCCTTCCACCCGCCGAAGGAGAACGTCGCGACCGGCACGGGGATCGGCACGTTGATGCCGATCATGCCGACCTGGATCTCGTTCTGGAACCGTCGGGCGGCACCGCCGTCGTTGGTGAAGATCGCCGTCCCGTTCCCGAACGCCCCGCCGTTGATCAGTGCGACGCCCTCTTCGTAGGACTGCACGCGGACGACGGCGAGGACGGGTCCGAAGATCTCCTCCGTGTACACCTTCGACGTCGTCGGGACGTTGTCGATGAGGGTCGGGCCGAGCCAGAACCCGTTCGGGTCGCCGTCGATGGGCGTGTTGCGGCCGTCGACGACGATCGTCGCGCCGTCGGCTTCGGCGATGTCGAGGTAGGAGGCGACCTTGTCGCGGTGCACCTTCGTGACCAGTGGCCCCATGTCGCAGTTCCGTCGGCCGTCACCGATCCGCAGGGTCGCCGCGCGTTCGGCGATCTTGGCGATGAGCTCGTCCGCGACGGGCTCGACCGCAACGACGACGGAGATCGCCATGCACCGCTCGCCCGCGGATCCGAAGCCGGCGTTGATCGCGGAGTCGGCGACGAGGTCGAGGTCGGCGTCGGGCAGCACGAGCATGTGGTTCTTCGCACCGCCGAGCGCCTGGACGCGCTTGCCGTGTGCGGTGCCGGTCTCGTAGACGTACTTCGCGATCGGGGTGGAACCCACGAAGGAGATCGCGCGGACGTCGGGGTGGGTGAGGAGCCCGTCGACGGCCTCCTTGTCGCCGTTCAGCACTGTGAACACGCCGTCGGGGAGCCCGGCTTCCTTCCAGAGCTTCGCGAGCCAGATCGCCGCGGACGGGTCCTTCTCGCTCGGCTTCAGCACGACCGTGTTCCCGGCCGC
>NZ_MJGW01000009.1:0-150524 GCF_001865025.1 Plantibacter sp. MMLR14_011 | reverse complement strand
TTCGTGGATGGTGCAGCGTTCGGCGCGGCGGAGGAGTTCGTCGCGGGGTTCGCGGCCGTCTTGGTCGAGGCGGGTGCGGACGAGTTTCGCGATGCGGGTGACGTCCTGCAGGGGCGCGTGGGCGGCGTGCTCGATGGCGATGACCGACGCCGCCTCGAGTTCGCTTCTGGTGCAGATGCGGCCGGCGTTGCGGAGCTCCCGGACGATGACCGCGGCACCGTCGACGCTCAGGGGTGCTCTGGGTGTGCCGGTGCTGGTTGACGGGTTGGGGTCGTCCGAGACTACGTCGGGGTTCGATGACTCGAGACTGGCGGCCGGTTCGAGTGCTGCCGCGACTGCGGGGAACGGACATTCCTCCAGCTCGCCGAGCAACCCGCGCGGCCGCGTGATGGCGGCACCGACCTCCGCGATCACCGCGCCTCGGGCGCGCGCCACCCGCCACCGCTCGGACACCATGACACCCGGGTTCGCGTAACCGGCGGCGCGCACCAGGGTGCCGTCACGGCGGGAAGGCGACGGGCGCAACGCGATCGCGCCGGTGACGCGTGCGGCGAGGACCTCGACCGCATGCTGCACGGCACCGAGCTCGTCGAGGACGCGGAGGATCGCCTCGTCGTTCATGTTCTCGAGCTGCTCCGCGACACCGGAGCCTGGACGGATCGCATCGAGCGCGCTCTGCCAGACCGCATCGAACCCGACCGCGGCGGCGGTGAGCGGGTTCGGTGCGGTGCTGGTAACGGGTCCATCCAAACACGGACCACTGACATTCGAGCGGCGAAAGAATCAGCTCCTGATCTGGGAATTTATCTCACAGTTGATGCTTGCTCAGGGTGCCCTTCGACAAGCTCAGGGAACGAGTCTCCTCGGCGATCGAAGAGCGTTGCGGGAGGTTCAAGCGGGCCCCGCGACCGGCGCAGGGGTCGAAACGCCGGCAGCCGGTCCCTGAAAGTGTCGAAGGGCCCACGCGGACATCTTCCCCAACCGCCGCGCCAGCTCCGCGCGTAGGATCACCGCATGCGTTCATCGGCGATCGACACGGTTCTGGCGTTCATGCGGGCGTTCCGCGAGCAGGATCGGGATGCTGCCGAGGCGCTCATGCATGCGGACTTCGTCTTCACCAGCCCGCAGGACGACCACCTCGGCCGAGCGACCTGGCTCGAGCGTTGCTTCCCGACCGCCGACCATTTCGACACCCCGGGCGTGACGCTCCAGATCGTCGAGACCGACGGCATCGTCCTCCACCGCTACGAGTACGTCGTGCAAGGGAAGACGTATCGCAACCTGGAAGCGACTCGTGTCGTGGACGGAACCGTCCAGGAGGTCGAGGTCTATTTCGGTGGCGCTGTCTGAGGGGCTGGATCGAACGCGTGCATCGCGGTCGCACGGGACTGCAACGCCACATGGCCGTTCCGTGCGCCCGCGTCGCCCGCGCCCGACCATCCGGCGACGGATCGCACCTGGGCGTGTCTGACAGGATTGAGTCATGCGCATCAGTTCTCGTCGAACGACCCTGGCCGCAGCATTCGCGGTCGCCGCCCTCGCCCTCGCCGGTTGCTCCACCGGCTCCTCGTCGGATGCGGGCCGATCCTCCGCCTCGCCGACGCCGTCCGTGTCGCAGCCACCGAGCACTCCGCTGCAGGAGCACACCCTCACCGACGATGTCGACGGCACCACGGTGACCGCCCTCGCGATCGTCGACGACTTCCCGGCGCCTGCAGGCACCACCGACGGCCTGCGTCCGATGCTCGTCCAGGTCCGACTCGAAGCCGGCGACGAGTACGGCGGCAGCGTCTTCCCGCACCGGGTCTCCGTCACCACCCGTGCCGTCAACCTCGAGTACGTGACGCTCGGCCTCGGAACGCCCGAAGAGTTGAAGGCTCCGATGGCGTCGGCCGGGTACCCACTCCTGCAGGCGACACCGGCCGGTGAGACGGCGACCGGCTGGATCGGCGCCTGGGTGCGCACTGATGAGACCGAGTTCGACCTCGTCTACGACCGCCCGGAGGGCAAGGTCATCGGCGGCAGCAAGAGCGGCGAGGTCGTTCCGCCGAGCCGCGACGTCATCCCGCTCATCCCGAAGGCCTGATCCGAAGGCCTGATCGGGATTCGGGCTTGGGCGGCCGTTCGGCGATCATGCCGACGAGCGGGGTCGCTCCGGGAACACAGCGGAGGGCGGGTTGTCGACAACCCGCCCTCCGCTGCACCAGTGATGCGTCTACGCGTTCCGCTCAGCGCCTGCTGCGGCGCGTGACCGTCGGCGCGTTTCCGCGAGCACCGCGGCGCCGACGCCGAACAGGAGCAGTGCGCCGAGGGTGAGTCCGGTGAGCGCGCCGCTGTCGACGCCGGTCTTCGCCAGGTCGCCGGTGGTCGCGCCGGGTGCCGGGGCGACCGTTCCCGGAGCGGGCGACCGGGAGGGCTCCGGGGTCGGCGTGGGATCCGGGTCCGGGGTCGGTTCCGGGTCCGGCGTGACGATCGAGCTGCTCAGATCGGTTGACACCGAGGCGCTGCTGTCGACGCCGACGCCGTCGGGCCCGGTTCCGCTCGCGGTCGCCACGTTCCTGACCGACCCGAGCTCGATGTCCGTCGCCGTGATGGGGTACCCGGTCGTGACGCGGACCTGCTCGCCGGGAGCGAGGACGCCCGCCGCGCCCGGCCACTCGATGACGAACTCGGACAGCTCCGGGAGCGATGCGGTGACCGTTGTCCCGGTGAGGGTTCGCGTACCGGTGTTCGCCGCGATGATGGCGTAGCCGATGGGGTCGCCGACCGCCGCCGGTTCGCCGACGGACGTGGTGTCCGCCGTGATGGTCACGCTGATCTCGTTCAGTCCGTCGATCGGGAGGGTGGCTGCCGCTTCGTTCGAGACCACCGGCGAGGTCGCCGCGGCTCCAGTGGCGGTGGCGGAGCTGTCGAGGCGCATGGCATCGATGTCGGTCTGCGTCAGCGTGCTCGTCGCCGTCGCCGTCGCGACCTGTCCCGGCGCGAGGACACGCTCGGCCGCGGGCCAGTCGAAGCTGAATCCGGAGAGGCCGGGAGTGGTGTCGGTGATCGAGACGTCGGAGACCGTCGCCGTGCCCGTGTTCCGGAGGGTGTACGTGTGCGTCACCGTGTCGCCGGGGGCGGGGTGGGTGCCGGTCTCCTCGAGCGCCATGGACTGCTCGAGTTCGAGCGACCCGACCGTCGCGATCGAGCGCTGGGTGATCCGCCCCGAGAACGCGGAGTACGAGCCGATGCCGAGGTCGCGGACCGTCCATGCGAGGGAGTTGTTGCCGACCGCTGCGAACGTCCAGGTGTTGCTCGCTGAGTCGTACTGCGCGGTGGCCGAGGTGACGGGCGCCGGGGTTCCGTCGAGCGACCGGATCGGGTTCTCCTGTGGTGCGCCGACGGCGATCTCGGGGAGCGCGATCACCTGGCGGTCCAGGCGGACGTAGTTCGTCGCGACCAGGCCGGCGAGCGGTGCGATGGAGGAGATGTGGTTCCCGGACAACTCGAGGGTCTCGATGTGGACCAGTTCGCGGAGCGGTGTGACGTCCTCGATCAGGTTGTCGTTGATCGTGAGCACCTGGAGCGCGGTGAGCGGGATGAAGGGCGAGAGGTCGGTGATCCGGTTGTCGTCGAGCGCCAGGGAGGTCAACCTCGTCAGGGTGCTCAACGGGCCGGCGTCGGACACGCGGTTGAGTTGCAGGTTCAGGGTGCGGAGGTTCGTGAGGCCTTGGATCGGCGTGACGTCCTCGATCTGGTTGGAGAGCAGGTTCAGGTGCTGCAGCCTCGTCAAGCTCGCCACCGGCGAGACGTCGGAGATCTGGTTGGACGCCGCCTCGAGCGAGTGCAGCGCGGTGAGTGTCGACAGCGGCGCCAGCGTGGTCAGCCGGTTGCCCTTGACGGAGAGGGCTTCCAAGCCGGAGAGACCGCTGAGGGGGCTCAGATCGCTGGCCCCGACGTCGTTGAGTCCGAGGCTCGTGAGGTTCACCATCGAGGCGAGCGGCGACAGGTCGGTCAGCGGCGCGGACTGGATGTTGAGCGATGTGAGCTGTGTCATCCCGGCGATGACCGACAGGTCGAGACTCGATGTCCCGGTGAGCGACAGGCTCGTGATCGAAGCGAGGGACGCGAGCGGCTCGACGCCGGCGGAGAGCGGCGCACGGGTGAGCGAGAGTGACGTGAGGTTGGTGAGTGACTCGATGCCGACAAGCGACTGGACGGTCGTGCCGCAGCGGAGCGTGGTCACCGTCGCAGCCTGCTCCTCGGAGATGGGCGTCCCGGATGGGAGCCCGAGCGCCTGTTGGACACAGTAGTTGAGGTTGCCATCGGCGAACGTGACGTCTGCGGCGTGCGCTGGCGTGGCATTGGCGATCGCCGCGACGGCGCCGATCGCCAGCGCGGCGATGGAGCGGAGTACGGGTGCCCGTCTCCGCGGCGGAGCGGCACCGACGCCTGGGTCGGGTTGGACGAGTGAGGGAGGGGTCATGAGATTCCTTCGATGGGGGAGCTGGTCGAAGACCATGGCTCTCGCCACGGCGCGGACGGACTTCCGGCGAACGGAGCTCAGCTCACGATGAAGGATCAGTATATCAGTCTGATATGCAGGATATGTTCAGATCGAGTTTCTCGTATCACGAGGGGCGCCGCCCTCCACTGCCACTTTGGCTCACGACAGGACGAGCACCCCGCCCGTCGTGTCGGCGATCAGCGCCGCGAGGCCCGCCTGGAGCGCGTCGCCCGCATGCGCGACGACCCCCGGCAAGCCGTTCGGCACCGCGCGTGGCTCGTCGGCACGTCGCGCGGTCGCACCCGGCCAGACCACCGCGGTGACGTTCGCCGTCGGCTCCGGCAATTGTGCGCCGATGATGAGGAACTGCTGCCCGAGATTGGACGCCGAGGAGCGGTCGGCGACGTCGAGCAGCTCCAGGCCGAGCACGACCACGAGGTCGGGGGAGCCGGCGAGCACGTCCGTGAGGGGATCTCCCGTGTCGGCGCCCCCGGGAGGCACCACCGTCCTGCTGACGGCCGCGCCGGTTCGCGCGCCGATGGCGTCCACCGCGGCGTCGATCTCGGGGTCGGCGCCCTGGGGCACTGCGGTCACGACGGCGACCGTGAACCCCTCCGGTGCGACGGCGTCGGCCCATGAGGCGGGCTCGGGCGTGCTCGTCGCGCCCGGCACCGACGGCGCAGCGTCGGTCCGACCGGTCGGCGCCGTCAGGACCCCGTCGGTTCCACCGGTTCCGGAGCACCCGGTCAGTGCGAGTGCGAGCGCGAAGACGGCTGCGGAGTGGAAGCGGGCGACGCGCGATGGGCGCGTGCGGGTGGACGACATGTGGGATCCGATCGTGCAGGCGATGACGAGATGACCGACCGGGGCCGGACGCGGAAGCAGAGGTGCCCCGCCGTCGGGTCGCGGACGACCATGGACGACGGGGCACCCGCCCGAGGTCAGCCCTCGCGACGCGCGCGGGCCCGACGCTGCAGCAGTGTCAGCGCGCCACCCAACAGGAGCATGAACGCGATCGCGACGATCCCGCCGATCTCCGCACCCGTGTTCGCGAGCGGGTCGGAGCCGGACGCGACCGGCGTCGGGGAACCTGGACCCGTCCCGCTGCCGGCGCCCGGTGTGCCGGGAACGGCGGGGGCAGCGGTGACCGTGACCGAGCGGCTTGCCGTCGCTGTGTTGCCGGCGGCGTCGGACACCGCGTAGCTCAGGGCGTAGGTGCCCGGCGTCATCGTGTCGACCGATCCTGAGACGGTGATCGCCGCGGTCAGGTCGCCGTCGCGCGTATCCGTCGCCGTGACGCCGGCGAGCGCGTCGAACGCAGCGCCCTGCTCCACCGTGGTCTCGGTCTCAGGCAGCACGAGCTGCGGCGCGACGGTGTCCTCGCGCTGCAGGGTCACCTCGTCCACGACGCTGTTCACCGCCGCCCGGGCGGCAGAGTTGGCCTCGCTCCGGAGCGTCGTGATCGTGATGGAGTCGTCGGTCACCCGGATGTTCGAGTAGTTGCGCGTGTACTCCTGGTTGATGACCGAGGCGAACCAGGCGTCGGGCGCCTTGACGTCGTAGTACTTCGACCCGCTCGCGGAGTTTGCGGTGACGTAGAGAACCTCGCCTGGGCCCGCGGTGACGGTGCCCTGTGCGGCGGTCTCGTCCGGGTTCGCGAGCTCGCCGTCCTTGATGAGGTAGCTGCGCGTGTAGCTGTGGTCGTGTCCCTGGAGGACGAGGTCGACGCCGAGGTCGGAGATGATCGACGGCAGCTTCGCCCGCATGTCCACGATCTGCGTGTCGTTCGTGTGCGCCGCCACCGAGTAGATCGAGTGGTGGAACGCGAGCACCTTCCACTTCGCGGACGCACCCTGCTCGGCGACGACCTGCTCGAGGAACGCGGCGTGCGAGTCGTAGTCGCTGCTGTTCGAATTGATCACCATGAACAGGACGTCCTTGTAGGAGAACCAGTAGTCGCCGCCCGAGGAGGTACCGGAGGTCGCCGCGCCGGCGGTGGGGTCCAGGTTCGGCACGTTGTAGTGCTGCTCGTAGGCCTTCGAGCCGACGTCGTGGTTGCCGTTGACGGGCACGAGCGGCATGGTGCGGAGCTGCTCGGGGGCGAGGAAGGCGTTGTAGTGGTCCTCGTTGCCGGCGCGCTCGACCTGGTCACCCGCTGAGAACAGCAGTTCCGCATCGGGGTAGGCGGCCTGTGCGACGTCCAGGGTGTCGGCCCAGCCGGCCTGGTCGTTCGCCACGTTCCCGGAGGCTCCGATCTGCGGGTCCCCGACGAAGAGGAAGTCGTAGTCGCCGGAGAAGGACTTGGTCGTGAACGCCGAGACCTCCGACCATCCGTTGTCGTCACTGCCGACCCGGTAGACGTAACCGGTGCTCTCGGCGAGTCCCGTGATCGTCGCGAAGCGGTTGAACTCACCACTCGTCGTGACGCCGCCGACACCCGGCACGTTCACCGCCGACGCCTCGGGGAAGGCGTCACCGGTCATCGCGGACGCCGGTGCGACCTGAGCGACCTGGGCGACATCGCGGTCGCTGTACCAGGTGATGCCGCGTTCGCTCTCATCGGCGCCGATCGTGAGGACGACGTCGGAGATCGACACGGGTTCGTCGGCTGCGACCGGGGCGAGCGAGGTCAGGTCGAAGTAGATGTCCGAGCTCGTGGCCCGATCCTGGTGGAGCGCGACCGCGACGGTGTTCTCGCCGGCGACGAGTGCGCTCGCCGGGACGGTGAACGTGGAGGTGAGCGGATCGCCGTTGCTGGCGCCGGCGTACATCTGGTTGCGTGACGCCTCCGGCGCCGCCTCGACCTGCTCGTCGACGAAGCCGGCGACCTTGGTGCCGTTCACGAAGACCTGCACGGCGTCGTCGTACACGATGCTGCCTTGGAGGCTGTCGAGTCCGTCGAGCTGCTCACCGGTCAGCTCGAAGTCCGAACGGAAGTGATACGTCGGCACATCGGGTGCCGCGCTGCCGTCGATGTACTGGTTGAGCAGGGTCTTCGCGGTGTACGGGCCGATGCCGGTCGCGCGACCGTTCTTCGCGCCGAAGCTGCCGTTTGCGGTCTTCCATGCGCTGTCGTCGAAGCCGCCCTGCGTCCAGACCAGGCGATCGGCGGAACCGGCGGCCGGGTCGCTCGCGTCGTCGGAGTAGCTCCAGACGGTCGACGCGGTGTCGAGGAAGGTGTCGGGGTACGAGGCCGCCTGCGCCGGTGCGGCGGCGGTGGTGCCGACGCCCACGAGGAGCACGAGCGCTCCGAGGGTGCCGCCGGCGAGTCGCGTCGCGCGGTGTCGCGAGCGGTGGCGCGTGTCAGTCGCGCCGGTGATGTCGTTCACGCAGATCTCCAGTGTTCTTCCGAGGTGCAGGCATCGCCCGAACCGCCGAGCGAATCGCAACGCTCGGCAGCCGATCACGGTACGGAGACCGGATGAATGCGCGGTTGCGGGCGGGCGACCCTGCGGTGACCGCGCGGTGACCCCGCCCGTCAGGTGTCGTCGACTCTCCCGTCAACCCCGGGTGGATCCGCTGATATTCGGTACGCTGATGGCATAGCATTCGCCGACGAAGGAGATCCCGCATGCCCGTGCCCTCAGCCAACCCGCCCGTCGAGCGTCGGTCACTCCGCGAGGTCGCGGTCGAACGCATCCGCACGGCCATCTTCGACGGCACCCTCGAGCCCGGTGAGCACCTCAACGACGGCGAACTCCAGTCCTGGCTCGGGATCTCCCGCACGCCGATCCGCGAGGCCCTCAACGACCTCGCCCGCGTCGGCCTCATCGAGATGGCCGCACAGCGGTACACCCGAGTCGCCCTGCCCGACCCGGCACAGCGCACCGAGGTCATGCAGACACTGGGCGCGATGCTCGGCGGTGTCGTCCGCGTCACCGTGCCCGGTCTCGGCGCGACGCAGAAGAAGGCGCTCGTCCGCGCGATCAACCAGGTGATCGTGGTCGTCGAGCAGCGAGACATGGCCGAGCACGGGCGACTCAGCTGGGAGCTCTTCGACGCGTTCATCGCCGCGTGCCCGAACGCCACGCTCGTCGCGGCGACGAAGGACATCATCGACGGCCTCACCTACCGGTCCTCCGCGACCCGCACCGAGGAGAACACGGACTGGGCGGCCAAGGAGCAGGGCTATCCGGAGCTCCGTGAGGCGGTCGAGGCCGGTGACGCGATCGCCGCCGAACTGGCGGTCGAGAACATCTTCCGCCTCTCCACGCAGCTGTAGCCCCCTTTCGTCGGCCACCCTCCGACAGGCGGATCCTGAGCTTGTCGAAGGGCAGGGACCAGCATCCGGTCACTGAGCCGAATTCCGGTCACTGAGCCTGCCGAAGTGCCACCGCCCGCCCGGCGAACCCGACGAGGATGACGCCGCCGCCCACGAGCACCGACGTCGGCGGCAGTGTGAACATGAGGACGACGCAACCGACGGCGCCGAACACACTGACCGCGCGAGGGTACCGTCGGTGCTCGCGCGTCTGGCGGAACGCCGCGACGTTGGCGACCACGTAGTAGAGCAGCACGCCGAACGAGGAGAACCCGATCGCGCTCCGGAGGTCGATGAGCAGGACGAGGACGACGACGACCGCGCCGACGAGGAGCTCCGCCCGGTAGGGGGTCGCGAAGCGCGGGTGCACCGCGTCGAGCACCCGGGGCAGGTCGCCGGTCCTCGCCATCGCGAAGGCGGTCCGTCCGATGCCTGCGAACACGGCGAGGAGCGCCCCCAGACAGGCCGCCGCCGCACCGAGTCGCACCAGCGTCGCAGCCCACGGCCACCCGTTCGTCTCCACCACCGCGGCCAAGGGGCGCGCACTGGACGCGAGACCGTCTGCGCCGAGCGTGAGCAGCGACACGACCGCGACGGCCGCGTAGACGATCACCGCGACGGCGAACGCGATCCCGATGGCGCGCGGGATCGTCTTGGCTGGGTCGCGGACCTCCTCGCCGAGGGTCGCGATCCGCGCATACCCGGCGAAAGCGAAGAACAGCAACCCCGCGGACTGCAGCACGGCGAGCGGGCCGGCGTCGAACCCGAGCGACGCGAGCCCCGTCGAACCGGCGTCCGGTCCGACGAGGCCTGAGCCGACGACCACGGCGAGGACCAGGAGGACGGCCACCACGATCACCCGGGTCGCGGTCGCGGTGCGGGTGACCCCGAGGCAGTTGGTCACGACCACGAGGGCGACCGCGAGCGCGGCGACCGGACGACTCCACTCGGCCGGTGCAGCGTACGCGGCGAAGGCGACCGCCATGGCTGCGGCGCTCGCCGTCTTGCCCACCACGAAGCTCCATCCGGCCGCGAAGCCCCACCACGGCCCGATGAGTTCGCGGCCGTACAGGTAGGTGCCGCCGGCCGAGGGGAGTTGTGCGGCGAGTTGCGCGGAGGACATCGCGTTGCAGCAGGCGACGACCGCGGCGATCATGAGCCCGATGAGGAGTCCTGCGCCGGCGACCTCCGCCGCCGGCTGGAACACCGCGAAGACGCCGGCGCCCATCATCGACCCCAGGCCGATGAACACCGCGGCGCTCGTGCCCAGGCGTCGCTGCAGTCGGGGATCGCTCACCCGATCACGGTAGTGCCGTCAGGTGAACAGCAGGGTGCTCCGGTCACCGACCTCGGCGGACGACGGTCTGCCGCAGCACGCGCAACAGGCCCAGGAAGCCGAGGAACCCGATGAACGCCGCGATCAGGTCGAACACCCGGAGGCCGCCGGGGAGGACCGGGCCGGCACCGGTGACGACGAGGACCACGGCGATCACGAGGGCGGCGATCGAGATCAGGGTTCCCACGATCTCCGCGGTCACACCCTCCACGAGCCCCTTCGCCGGTTCATCGGCGAAGCCCTTCAGCGTCACGCCCACCGTCCCGTCCTCGAGGCCGGACAGCAGCGAGTCGAGTCGGCGCGGGAGGTTGCGGGCCAAGGCGGCGGTGACGGCGGCCTGCGCCTGCAGGGTGACCGCCGTCTGCCGGATGGACTGCGAGCGGCGGAGCAGGCGCGGGACCATCGGGAGGGCCTGTTCGAACATGTCGAAATCGGGGTCGAGCGCTTTGAGGCACCCTTCGAGGGTCGCGAAACTGCGGAACGCGGCGGCGAGGTCGCCGGGGAGCGCGATGTGGTGCTGCCGGATGACGTCGAGGAGTCGGCTGAAGATCGAGCCGTCGCCACCCGGGCGGTGACGTTCGGTCGTGATGACGATGCCCACGTCGTGGCGCAGGGCATCGAGGTCGGCGTCCTCGGGCAGGTCCACGATGAGGAGGAGGGCGTCGGTCGCCGCGATGTCGTCCTCGCTGACGGTGGCGAGCATCACCGCGGTGAGTCGCTGCCGCTGGCTGCGCTCGATGACGCCGACGGCCCCGAAGTCGATCAGTCCGAGCGATCCGTCCTCGCGGAGGATGACGTTGCCCGGGTGGAGGTCGGCGTGGAAGACGCCGTGCACGAGGATCTGTTCGAGCACGACCTCCATGAGGCCGGTCGCGAGGGTCTCGCGTTCCTCCTTGGGGATGGTCGCGATGCGGTCCCGCGCTCGACTGAGTGGCAGTCCGTCGACGAGGTCCATGGTGAGCAGGCGGGCACTGGAGGCCGCCGGATAGACGCGTGGGACCGTGATCCGGACGCCTTCGTCGCGCTCATCGCGACGCTTCAAGGTGCTGCGGATCATCTCCACGTTGCGGGCTTCGATCCGGTAGTCGAGTTCTTCGAGCAGGGTCGAGGTGAAGGCCCGCGCAACGGAGGCGAGGCGGAGGTCCTGCCCGAACTTGGTGTGCGTCTCGGCGCGCTCGGCGAGGCGGACGACGATGTCGGCGTCTGCCTCGACCTGCACGCGGGCGGCCGGTCGCTGGACCTTCACGACCACGGGGGTACCGTCGAGCAGCTCGGCGGTGTGCACCTGGGCGACGGATGCGGCCGCGAGCGGTTCGGAGTCGATCGACGCGAACACGGTGTCGATCGGTGCGCCGAGCTCGGTCTCGATGACGACCTGGACCTCGTGCCAGGGGAGGGTGGTCGCCTCGGACTGCAGGGACGCGAGGGCGCTGAGGTACGGCTCGGGCACGAGGTCCCGTCTCGTGGAGAGCACTTGTCCGAGCTTCACGAAGGTGACGCCGGAGTCGTTGATCGTCGCGATGATCGCGTTGGCGCGCTGCTCGCTCGTGGTGAGTTCGAGCTGGACGCGGGACCGGCCGTGCACGAGCCAGCCCGCGCCGTGTCGGGATGCGATGGCGAGGATCTGCAGGTATCGCCTCGTCCGTCGCCGTCGTTTGATCGCGGAGCGGACGACGTCGATCGGGTTCATCAGCGGCCGGGTCGGGATGATGACCTCGATGGCGACGAGGACACCGAGCCCGAGGGCGAAGATCCAGCCGATCGCGAGGAGGGCGACGGCGATCGCCGCGAAGGCCGCCCGAGCGTCCCCGGCCTCACCGGGCTGGACCAGGCCGGTCTGTTGCAGCAGCCAGTTCACGAACGGTGGGCCGGTGACGAACACGACGAGCCCGACCAGGATGCTGCGTGGCCAACCCACCGGGGCGTCGAGCACGCGTCGGGCGGCGAACCCGAGGAGCAGCGCCGACACGACCGCCAGCACGATGGTGAGTGCGTCAGTCAGCATCCGGCATCCCCTCGTCGGTCGAGCGGTCGTCTCGCCCCGCTCGCCAGCGTATCCGGCCCGGCTGAGCGAGCGCGAGCGCTGACCCTCCTCGGGATCCGGCGGAACGGTCCCTCTCCGCCCGGGGTTCGCTAGGGTGTCGGACGGGGACGGGGATATCTATGGGCGACCAGCGGGTTCAGAAACAGGCCGCGGCGGCGGACGGGGGCCGCCGGGAGACCTTTCGTCGCCATCAGCTCGTCGTCATCCGCGTCCTCTGCGGCGTGCTGGCGGTGCTCGCGTTCACCAGTGCGGCAGGGCTCACCCTCCCGGTCGTGCCGGCGGACGGGCCGGCGTTCAGCGCGCCCGACCGCATCACCGTGACCACCGCGGACGGAACCGAGGTCGAGCTCGAACGATTCCAGGGCCCGGTCGGTCGCTTCGGGTCGTACTCGCGTGATGATCGGACCTTCACGCTCATCGACGTCGACACCCGCTCCCGTGTCCCGGACCGCGTGTCGATCGTCGAGCCGTACGAGCTCATCCTGTCCGACGACCTTCCTGCACGGTTCATCGCCACGGTGAGCGGGCGGGATGGCGTGGAGGACCCGAACGAGCGTGAAGCGTCACTGGCCGACGAATGGCGCATGTACGTTCCGTTGAGCGCTGGGCTGCCCGAGTACACCGATGCGCAGATCAACCGGGGCGAGGTCGCCGCTGCCGGTGAGACGGTCACCACGGACGAACCCTCGGTCCTCGCGATGGCACCCTACTACACCGATGGAGTGCAGCGTCCACAGGAGTGGGTCGTCCTGTTCGACTTCGCCGCGCTGCATGCCGCGGGCAACACCAATCTCAGCTTCCCGCTCGCTTGGTACGAGGACGGCCCGGTGGTCCCCGCCATCCGTGCCGTGGCCCCCTGGCTCGGCGTCGCCCTCCTCGGGCTCGCGCTCTTCCTCCCCCGACTGGCCCGCTCGCCGAGATCGCACAAGCGGCGCTCATCCGCCGTCTGAGGCGACATCTACTGCGCTCTCGTGGAGCGCGGCGTCACCCCGCCTGAAACCTTCCCGACGCGGCGTAGGCGTCGAACAGGCGCAGGACTTCGAGGGTGGGACCATGCGTCGGTGAAGGCGGGGCGATGAGCGGGGCCCAACGGAATTCGACGACCTCGTCCGCCTCGGCGCGGAGCGAACCGGTCCACGTGTGTACCACGAAGCACATCGCGAACGCGTGGACCCGGTCGCCGTTCGGGTACTCGAGGACGTGGTGCTCAGCGGCCGAGAGACAGGCGAACGGTTCGAGGTCGCGCTCGTCCACTGACAGACCGGTCTCTTCGATCAGTTCGATGACTGCGGTCTGCGCGAAGCTACTTCCGGGCTCGCAGCTGCCGGCCGGGATCTCCCACAGGCCGGTGTCGACCCGCCGCTGGAAGAGTGCGTTCCCCTCGCTGTCCAGCACGATCACCTGCGCACCCGGGAGCGCGAGGAGCCGATGCCCCACGAGCTGCCGCAGCTCCCAGAGATCGCTTCCGACATAACCCATGCGCGGGAGTCTAGGTGTCTCAGGTGCTCGGGTGAAGGGTCACCCGAGGGCGTCGCGTTGCCGGATGAGTTCCTGCAGTTGCTCGTCACGACGGTCGGCGTCCGCCCTGACCATCGCGCGCAGTGAGGAGTCGTACACGGACGTCGCTTGCTCCGGCTCACAGTCCAGGACGGCTGCGATGCGCTCCAACGCCTCGTCGTCCGACACCGCGCTCCCGACCACCTCGGCGATCTCGGGCCAGGACCGGCGGGCACCGACTCGCAGCTGCTCTGCTTCGATCTGTCGATCGAAGGCTCGGCGCTCGCTCGCGGGGTCGGCCCGGTGGCGGTTCTGCTTGGAGACCTGACGCGCGATCAGCTCAGCGGTCAGCTCGACCCGGAGCGGCTCGGCGAGACGAAGCCCGAGTTCGACGACCACGACGTGCAGGTCGTAGGGGCCGGGCTCCAGTGAGGTGGGGTCGGACTGCAGCTGGAGTTGCACCGGGACTCGGGCGCACTCCTCGGGGTCGAGCGGGACGGCGCGGCCCGCCGCGGAACCCATCCATCCGAAGGAGAACGAGGTCTCGCCTGGAACGGTGAGCGCGCCGATGGCGAAGAACCTTTCATCGGTGGGCATCCATCTCGCTGTGCCCGCGTTGACGATGTCGATGACGAGCTCACTGGGGTCAGCCAGCTCGGCGACGAACGACGGCCATCGCAGCACCAAGCCCTGTCGGCGTTCTGCTCGGCTCGGTCGCACGTCCGACGTGTCCGGGTGCACGCGCACCACCGGAGGCTGCTCTCCCGTGTGGAGCTGTGCCAGGCGCCAGATCCGGTGGTCCGCATCGACCGGCGAACCGAGATACACCGCACCGCTCTCCAACCGGCGGAGCACCCGCCAACCAACCGACGGGGCCTCGGCGGTGGTGGTCTCGTCGACGCCACAGGCCAGTTCGTCCGCCAGCTCCGAGAGCGTCGTGCCGGCGCCGATGAGTGCGTCGCTCTCGACCTCGAGGTCCCCGATCCGGGGTGCATCATCCATGGAAGCCATGCCCGATGGTCTCACGCGAGCGGGGCCACCGGCTCGGCCTCCGCGTCACCCCGCGGCGAAGGCCGCACGGCGTCCCGCGATCGTGAGCAGCAGCGCAGCGAGCCCGAGGGCGATCATGACCACCGGGAGGATCAGGCCGTCGAAGGTGCCGAGGAGGAGCGCCCCGAGGACACCGCCGGCGAAGATCGCGAGGTTGAACGCGACGGGCAGGAAGGAGTTCGCGACGTCCGAGTGCTCGCGTCCCGATCGGGTGAGCGCCGACTGCAGCTGGGCCGAGGAGCCGCCGAACGCCAGGCCCCACAGGACGGTCGCAATGAGGACGGCGACCATCGACGCGTGGCCGATCAGGAGCAGCGCGCCCGCCGTGACGAACATCGCGACGCTCCCGTGGAGCAGCGCACGCGGAGCCCGGTCGATGAGCGCCGCCGTGAGACCGATGCCCGCGATGGACGCGACACCGTAGACCAGCAGCACGAGATCGGCTCCGAGTCCCGTGCCCGAGGACCGAAGGAACGGCGAGATGTAGGTGTAGACCGTGTTGTGCGCCAGCATCCAGACGACGATCACCGCGAGGACGACCGCGACACCCGGTAGGACGAGCACCCGTCGAAGCGGGAGCCGTGCCGAGCGAGGCTGTCCGGGCGCGTCGGGCACCACCACCGCGATGGACACGAGCACGACGAGCGCGAGCGCCGTGAGTCCTCCGAACGCCCAGCGCCAGTCGAACGCGGTGCCCAGCCAGGCGCCGAGCGGTGTCCCGAGCGCCAGCCCGGCGGGCGCTCCGACGGACACGATCGACAGTGCGAGGCCTCCACGGTCGGGCGGGCTGATGCGACGCCCATAGGCGGCGAGCATGCCCCAGATCACCCCGCAGAACGCACCGGCGACGAACCGCGACACCAGCGCGACGACGACGTCCCCGGCGACCGCGGTCACGGTGTTCGCGAGGATGAGCCCGACGATCGCGCCGAGGAGGAGCGGCTTGCGACGCAGCCCACGGGTGATGGCGAGCGCCGGGATCGTGACGATGACGGTCCCGAGCGCCCACACACTGATGAACTGACCGATCAGGCCCTCGCTCGTCTCGAGATCTCGGGCGATGACCGGGAGGAGCCCTGCCGGCATCGTCTCCGAGGCCACGAGGACGAACCCCATGGCGGCGAGGGCCGCGAGCGCGAACCAGGGCATCCGGGTGGGCGGCCCGGCTGTCGGGAGAGGCGACGCCCCGGCCGGAGCGCCCGGGGTCGAGGTGATCGGTTCCGCGGGGTTCACAGTGTCAGCAGCACCTTGATCGCACGACGCTCGTCCATGGCCCGGTAGCCCTCGGCGGCGTCCTCGAGCGGCAGCGTGAGGTCGAAGACCTTCCCCGGGTCGATCCTCCGCTCCCAGATCATCCGGATGAGCTCGGGGAGGAACCGTCGCACCGGCGCTGGCCCACCGTGGAGGTGCACCTCGGCGAAGAAGAGCTCGTCGAGCGGCAGCGAGACACCCTCGTGGGCGACGCCGACGAAGCCGACGTGGCCGCCACCGCGAGTCGAGCGGATCGCCTGCAGCATGGACTCCTCGGTGCCGACCGCCTCGATGACGCTGTGCGCGCCGAGACCGCCGGTCAGCTCCGTGATCCGTGCGACACCCTCGGCGCCGCGCTCCTCGACGATGTCGGTCGCGCCGAACTCGCGGGCGAGCGCCTGCCGGTCGGCGTGACGGGACATCGCGATGATGCGTTCCGCCCCGAGCTCCCGGGCCGCGAGGACGCCCATGAGTCCGACGGCCCCGTCGCCGACGACCACGACCGTCTTCCCCGGCCCCACCTCGGCGGCGACAGCGGCGAACCAGCCCGTCCCGAGTACGTCGGACGCGGCGAGCAGCGAGGGGATGAGCTCCGCGTCCGGCTGCCCCGGCGTCGCCACGAGCGTGCCGTCGGCGTGGGGGATACGGGCGAGCTGCGCCTGCGTGCCGGCGGCGACCGACACGAACTCGGCGTGCACGCACTTCGACTGGTACCCCGCCTGACAGATCTCACAGGTGTTGTCGGAGGTCACGAAGGAGCCCACGACGAAGTCGCCGACGGCGATCGTCCGAACGTCCTCGCCGACCTGCTCGACGACACCGACGTACTCGTGCCCCATGTTCGTGTGGTCGACGGGCTCGACCCCGCGGTACGGCCACAGGTCGGAACCGCAGATACAGGTCGCCGTGAGCCGGATGACGGCGTCGGTCGGGTCGATGACGGTGGGGTCCGGACGGTCCTCGACCCGGACGTCGCCGGGCGAGTGCATGACGACTGCGCGCATGTGTGCTCCTTCTGTCGGGTGGTGCAGGCGACCAGTCAACGCCCGGGGCGACGCGGGAGGGAGTCCCGCCTGAGAGGTGTACCGAGAGGGCACCTGTCGAGTCGCCTCGACGACGTATCGTCGGAGGCATGGACGATCGAGCAGACGTACGCGAGTTCCTCATGACGCGTCGGGCACGGCTGACCCCGGAACTCGCCGGCCTCACCGCGGGCCCCAACCGTCGGGTGACCGGGCTGCGGCGTTCCGAGGTGGCGGCGCTCGCCGGGGTCAGTGTCGAGTACTACGCGAAGCTGGAGCGCGGAGCCATCGCCGGAGCGTCCTCGACCGTCCTCGACGCCATCGCCCGGGCGCTCCAGCTCGACGAGGCGGAACGCACCCACTTGTTCGACCTCGCCCGCGCGGCCGACGGCGTCCCACTCTCCGGTCGACCGCGTCGCCGGGTGGCCAAGAACCCCCCGACCCGGGCGAGCCTGCACTGGATGCTCGATGCGATCACCGACGGCATCGCCTTCGTCCGCAACACCCACCAGGACCTCCTCGCGACCAACGAGCTCGGGCGCGCGTTCTACTCACCGGTCATCGGCGACGGCGGGCGCACCCCGAACCTCGCGCGGTTCCAGTTCCTCGACCCGGCCTCCCGTGACTTCTACCCCGACTGGGACGTCTTCGCCGAGATGTGCGTGTCGGTCATGCGTGCCGAGGCCGGCCGGGACCCGCACGACAAAGGACTGCACGACCTCGTCGGTGAGCTGTCGACCCGGAGCGACGCCTTCCGCACGCTCTGGGGAGCGCACAACGTGCGCACGCACGGCACGGGCACGAAGCGGTTCAACCACCCGATCGTCGGCGAGATGACCTTCGCCTACGAGGAGCTCGCGATCACGGCCGACCCCGGTCACGTCGTGCTCGTCTACACGGCGGAGCCCGGCTCGCCATCCGCCGAGCGACTGCAGTTGCTCGCGAACTGGGCGGCGTCCCAGCGGCAGGCTGCGCAGCGTGACGGTGCGGCGGTCACGAACGAGCCCGACACCAGCGAGGCCGGACGGGCAGGGGGTCGCTGATGCCGCGCATCCTGGTGACCGGTGCCGCCGTCGGCCTGGGGCTCGGCGCCGCGACCGAGCTGGTCGACCACGGGCACGAGGTGCTCGTCCACGCACGGAGCCTTGCCCGCGCCGACGGTGTCCGACTGCTCGACGAGCCCTCCGCGCACCTCGTCACCGGTGACCTCACCACCCTCGACGGCGTCCATGAGCTCGCGGAGCAGGTCGCCGCAGCCGGTCCCGTGGACGCGATCATCCACAACGCCGGCGTCCTCGACGGAACGGCCGTCCTGCCGGTCAACGTGGTCGCGCCCTACCTGCTCACCGCCCTCGTCCCCGCGCGGCGACTCGTGTTCCTCAGCAGCAGCATGCACCGCGGCGGTACCGCGACGCTCGACGGCCTCGACTGGTCGGGTTCCACGAGGACGGCGAGCTACTCCGACAGCAAACTCCTCGTGACCGTCCTCGCGGCGGCCATCGCGCGAGTGCGTCCCGGGGTGTTCAGCAACGCGGTCGACCCGGGGTGGGTGCCGACACGGATGGGCGGGCCGAACGCGCCCGACGATCTGGAACTCGGGCACCGGACCCAGGTGGCGCTCGCCGAAGGGCGCGGCGCCGACACCTCCGGATACTGGCACCACCAGCGACGCGAGGAGCCGCACCGCGCGGTCCGAGACGAAGCGTTCCAGGACGAGCTGCTGCTTGCGCTCGCCGAGCACACGGGCGTGCCGCTGCTGCCGTGACTCCCACGAGAGCGCAGTACACGCGCTCACGGGGCGAATTCGAGAGCATCGACTGCGCTCTCGCCGGCCGGGCCGGACTCAGGTGTCGATGCGGTGGTCCTGGATCGACTCGTAGGTGACGCGGAGGGACTCGGCCGCGGCGTCGTAACGACGTTGGGCGACACGGATGAAGAGCAGGTCGACGAGCGCGAGCTGGGCGATGCGCGACGACATCGCACCCGAACGGTAACGGCTCTCCCTCGCCTGCGTCGCGAGGACGAGGTCGCACCGGCCGGCGATGGGGGAGTCGGGGAAGTTCGTGATGCACACGGTCGTCGCGCCGGCGGCCCGCGCGAGCTGCATCGCCTGCTCGGTCTCGACCGTGAGCCCGGAGTGCGAGATGCCGATGGCCACCCCGCCGGGCCCGAGGAGGGCGGCCGAGGGCAGTGCGAGGTGGGCGTCGACGAAGGTGTTGGCCGGCATGCCGATCCGGTAGAGCTTCTGATGGAGGTCCTGCGCCGTGAGGTTCGAGGATCCGAAACCGATGACGTCGATCCGTGGGGCGACGAGGAGGGCGTCGACGACCGCGTCCAGGGCGTCGCGGTCGAGCGAGCGGGCGGTGAGCTCGATCGCCTGCACCTCCTGGTACGCGACCTTCGCGACGACCGTCTCGACCGAGTCGTCCGGGTCGATGTCGGCGTCGTCGACCTCGAACCGGTCACGCTCCGCCTGCTCGCGACTCGTCGAGGTCGCGACGGCCACCCGGAACTCACGGTAGCCGGTGTACCCGATGGTCTGGCAGAACCGCGCGACGGTCGCCTGGGAGGTGCCGCACGCCTTCGCGAGTTCGGTGATGGTCAGCTCGACGACGAGCGAGGGGGTGCCGATGATGGTCTCGGCGACGCGCGTCTCGGCGGCGCTCAGACGAGGGATCGCCTGGCGGAGCACGAGCAGCGCGTCAGTGGACATCCGGTGCGGCCCCCGTCGGGTCTTCGACGGCGTGCGCTGCGATGGCCGCGCTGAGGGAGCCGTCGCCACCACGGAGGCGGGCGACGGCTTCGTCTGCGGCGATGCCGGTCACGAGGACGAGGATAGCGGCCTTCACCCAGCCGTCCACGGATGCGAGCGTCTTCGCGGCCGTGGCGGCGTCGACGTCGGTCGCCAACATGACCGTGCGTTCCGCTCGCGCCCGCAGCTTCTCGTTCGTGGTGAGGAGGTCGACCATGAGGTTCCGGTACGTCTTCCCGAGCCGCACCATCGTGATCGTCGACAGCATGTTCAGCACGAGCTTCTGCGCCGTCCCCGCCTTCAGCCGGGTCGATCCCGTGAGGAGCTCCGGACCGACGACCGCCTCGATGCCGATGTCCGCGTCCCGGGCGAGCGGGGAGCCGGCGTTGCACGACAGGCCGATCGTGATCGCACCGATCGAGCGCGCGTACTCGAGGGCGCCCAGGACGTAGGGCGTGCGGCCGGACGCGGAGACCCCCACGACGGCGTCGTCCGCGGTGATCGACAGCGACTCCAGATCCGCCCGACCGAGGTCGTCGCGGTCCTCGGCGTTCTCCACCGCCTGCTGGATGGCGCCCGGACCACCCGCGATGAGTCCGACGATGAGGCCGGGGTCGGTCCCGAACGTGGGTGGTGCCTCACTCGCATCGAGGATGCCCATCCGTCCGGCGGTCCCGGCGCCCAGGTAGACGAGTCGTCCGCCCCGGCGGAGGCGCTCGACGATCGCTTCGACGGCCTCGGCGATCTCGGGTTCCACGGCCGCGATGGCGTCGGGGACGGAACGGTTGTCCTCGTTCATCGCGGAGACGAGTTCCCGGGTGGAGAGGGCGTCGAGGTCGGGGTGTCGTTCGTTCACCTGCTCCGTCGAGAGCGTGGCGAGCTCCGCGCGGATGATGTCGCGTTCACCGGTCCCTGAGCCTGTCGAACGGTGGGCGGCCGAAGCGTCCTCAGGCTGCGTGGACATCGTCGCGCACGACCCTTCCGTCGTAGGAGATCGCGGTGTCGAGTGCGACGAGTCTGGCTCCGTCGAGTGCGTCACCGCGGGGTGCGACGAGGTCGACGCCGACCTCGTGCAGGGCCGTCGCGAGATGTGCGGCGACGTAGGGGTGGGAGGCGATCCCGCCGACGACGCACACGGCACCCGTGCGGGCAGCGGCGGCGCTCACGGCGAGATGGGCGCAGGCGGCGTCGACGATGTCCGCGGCGACCGCGTCGCCCTCCTCGGCTCGGGTGATGACCGTGGGCGCGAAGGTGCCGAGTTGGCGGGCCGGTGCTCCGGTGCTCGAGACCCAGCGGGGGAGCGCGGGGATCGAGCCGATGAGCGCCTCGGCGTCGGCGAGCAAGGTGGTGGCGGGGCCGCGGCCGTCGAAGGCGCGCATGCAGGCCTCGAGGCCCTGCTGCCCGATCCATCGACCGCTGCCCTCGTCTCCGAGCCAAGGACCCCAACCGTCGATCTGCTTCACGGAGCCGTCGGCGTCGACGTCGAACACGACGGAGCCGGTGCCGGCGATGAGCACCGTGCCGGGACCACCGGCGAACGCACCGGCGTGGGCCGCGAGGGCGTCGTTCACGACGGCGATCGTCGCACCGAGCGCCAGGCGCAGTTCGGCGGTGAATGCGGCGACCTCGTGCGGTGCCGCCTCCACCCCGGCGGCGCCGATCCCGACGTGCTCCACCTCGGCGAGGAGGTCTGCGGGAAGGTGCGCGACCGTTTCGAGGACTGCGCGGGCCGACAGCTCCGCGCCCTCGTGGTCGGCGAGGCCCGGTGCCCCGTGGCCGCGCGCCTCCGCGAGGACGGTCAGGCCGTCGCCGGATCCGCTCGTGATGCGGGCGCGGCAGGAGGTCTTCCCGAGATCGATGGCGAGGACGGGTGCTGCGAGGTGGTTCATGATCCGTTCCGGTGGTGCTGGTCGTGCAGGTGGTGCGTCGGCGCCGCGGCGGAGGCCGCGGACAGGAGTTCGGTGACCCGGTCGGCGGACGCCCGGGAGGCTGCGAGCGTGTCGATCACCGGCAGGGGGAGGACGGCGTCCTCGGAGAGCGGCAGTCCAACGCTCACGACGACGGCGTCCGGCCGGACCAGCGCGACACGGTCCACCGCGAGCCGCTGCGGGGTGTCGCCGCCGAGGCGGTCCGCGAGGAGGACGACGCCGTCGTCGGCGGGGATCGTCTCGAGCAGCAGGGCCAGCTCGTCGGAGGCGGGCGCCTCGGCGTGCGGATCCGGTGTCCGGAGGCTCGGGCCGGCAGCGAGCCGGGCGACGGCGAACCGTGCGGCGAGCGATTCGGCGAACGGATCGTGGGCCGAGGCGACGGCGAAGGTCGGTCGGTCGCGGAGGTCGACGAGGGTGATCGCCGACACGTCGATCGCGACCTCGCCCCGGACGCGCACGACCCGGCGGATGGCGTCGGAGAAGGGCCCTTCGACAAGCTCAGGGGCCGTGGACCGCTCGGGGACCGGGGACTCCTCGGGGACCGATTCCCCGGTCCCTGAGTCTGTCGAAGGGCTGACGGACCGTGCGAGCCACGCCACCCGGGCGGCCGCGCGCTCGACGATCGTTCGATCGAGCTCACCGTCGGCCACCGCGGCGCAGACCGCCTCGAACACCTCGAGGTAGTCGTCCTCGTCGGTCGTCGCGCCCTGCTTCGGCCCGAGGTTGGACGGGTTGCCGATGCAGAGCAGATCGACCCCGGCCTGGAGGGCGAGGACCGCCCCGCGTCCGGAGCCGGTGGTGGAACGGATGGCGGCCATGTCGAGTGCATCGGAGATGATGACACCGTCGAAGCCGCTCTCGCGCAGCCGGCGGAGGGGGATCGGGTTGAGTGTCGCCGGGGCGTCGCCGAACGCCGGGACGACGATGTGGGCGGTCATGACACTCGCGACGCCGGCGGCGATCGCCGCGTCGAACGGTGGCAGATGCTCGGCTTCGAGCTCCGCCAGGTCCAGGTCGATGCGGGGCAGATCCAGGTGCGAGTCGCTCGCCGTGTCGCCGTGTCCGGGGTAGTGCTTGACGCACGCGGCGACCCCGCCGGTCTGCAATCCGTCGACCATCGCGGCGACGTGGCGGGAGACGAGGTCGGCGGTGGGTCCGAACGAGCGCACCCCGATGACCGGGTTCGCGGGGTTGGTGTTCACGTCGGCGACGGGCGCGAGTGCGACGTTCGCCCCGGCCGCGTGGAGCCGCTCGGCGAGTGCCGAACCCACCGCGCGCGTCGTCTCGACGTCGTCGAGTGCACCGAGCTGCGCATGCCCGGGCAGGGTGGAACCCGTCTGCGCCTCCAGGCGGGAGACGTTGCCGCCCTCCTCGTCGACGCCGATGAGGACCTCGGGCCGATGGACGCGGAGTTCGGCCGACAGCGCCGCGACCTCCGCCGGGTCCGAGGAGAGGTTCTGCCCGAAGTACACGACGCCCGCGAGGCCGCCGTCCAGTTCGCGCAGCAGCCAGTCCGGGGCGGTCCGGCCGAGGAACCCCGGCCAGAGGACGCCCCGGACGAGCCGCGCGACGTCTGGGTCGATCATCCCTTCACCGCTCCGGACACCAGTCCGCCGGAGAGGCGGCGCTGCACGAGGATGAAGAAGATCATGACCGGGATCGTGATGATGGTCGACGCCGCCATGACCGAACCCCAGTCGTTGGAGTTCAGGCCGAAGAACTGCTTGAGGCCGATGGCCACCGTGTAGTTCTCCGTCGAGCCGCCGAGCAGGGTCATCGCGAAGATGAACTCGTTCCAGGCCGTGATGAAGCTGAACACGCTCGTCGCGACGAGGCCCGGGGCCACGAGCGGGAGCATGATCGAGCGGAACATGCGCCACCAGCTGGCACCGTCGAGGAAGGCCGCCTCTTCGAGCTCCACCGGCACCGCCGCGACGAAGCCGCGGAGCATCCAGATGCCGAACGGCAGCGCGAGCGCGACGTACACGATGATGAGCCCGAGCAGGGTGTTGAGCAGCTGCAGGTCACGGATCTGCACGAACAGCGGGATCACGAGCGCCTCGAGCGGCACCATCTGCACGACGAGGATCATGAGCAGCACCGCGGTGCGGAACTTGAACCGGAAGCGGGCGACCGCGACCGAGGCGAGGAGCGCGACGGCCGCCGAGATGAGCACGGTGGCGGCTGCCACGATCGCGGAGTTGCGGAGGAAGACGCCGAAGCCGCCGTCGGTCAGGACCGACTGGAAGTTCGTGAGCGACAGTTCCTTCGGGAAGAACGACTGTCCGCCGCTCGACGCCTGTGCGTCGAACGCGCTCGACAGCATCCAGTACGCCGGGAACAGCGTGAAGACGAGCAGCAGGGTGACGAGGATCGCCTTGACGGTGTTCGAGCGGATCTTCCGACCGCTCGCCTTCCGGTGCATCGGGACCTGCGGCGTGGCGGACCGGTCGATGCCCGGCTTCTGAGCCGGTCGACGGTCTGCGGTGGGGGCCGGAGCCTGGGTGGTCACAGTTCGTCCTCCTTCATGAGGGCGCGGATGTAGACGATCGTGATGCCGAGCAGGACGAGCGTCAACAGCACCGCGATCGCGGAGCCGAAGCCGTAGCGGTTCTGTCCGAAGGACTCCACGTACGACCACACGCCGAGGTTCAACACCTCGCGGTTCGAGCCGGAACCACCCGGCATGAGGTAGATCTGCGCGAACACCTTGAAGTCCCAGATGGTCGACAGGATGATCACGACCGAGAACACCTGACGCAGCGATGGGAAGGTGATCTGGAAGAAGCGACGGAACGCGCCCGCCCCGTCCATCTCGGCGGCTTCCAGCATCTCCTTGGACACGCCGAGCAGGCCGGCGAGGACGGTGATGGCCACGAAGGGGAAGCCGTGGTGGATCACGTTCAGCAGCGCGATGCCGTAGAACGTGAACTGGTTCGTGAACCAGTTGAAGGGCTCGTCCATGAGCCCGAGCCCCATGAGCGTCTGGTTGACGATGCCGCGGTCGGCGTCGAAGATCCAGACCCAGACGTAGGTGCCGGTGACGGCGGGCATCGCCCAGGCGACCATGATGGCGCTGCCGACGATGGTGCGCCAGAAGGAGCCGAGGTTCGCCATGAGGAGGGCGACGAGGGTGCCCAGGACGACGGTACCGATGACGGCCGCGGCGGCGAAGAGGACGGTGTTCGGGAGGACGACGGTCCAGAGGGTCGGGTCGGCGAAGACCTCGGCGTAGTTCGCGCCGCCGTTGAAGTTGGTGTCGCCGCTGACGATCTCGCGCAGGCCGTAGTCCTGCAGGGAGAACAGGACGACGCGGATGAGCGGCCAGAGGAGGAGCACGGCGAGGATGAGGAGCGCCGGCGTGAGCAGCAGCCAGGGGCGGGTGCGCATCAGGAGGCGCAGCCGCTTGGGGGAAGGGCCCCCGGCCACCCGCGAAGCGGGGGCTTCGCGGGTGACCGTGGGCGGGGTGAGGGTCGACACGATCGGCTACTTGCCGTTCATGATGTCGTCCATCTCCTTGGCGGCGTCGGTCGTCGCCTGGTCGACCGACTTGCTCCCGGAGAGGATGGCCTGGATCATCGCGTTGGTGGTCTTCTTCGCCTGCACCGCACCGAACTTCGGGGTCACGGGGAGGGAAGCGCCGCCGTCGACGAACTGCTCGGCGAAGGGCTTCACCAGCGGGTCGTCGCTCTCGGTCGAGTCGCTGAGGAGCGAGGTCTGGCCGGGGAAGTACCCGGTCTGCTCGGCCCACTCGGAGGCGAACTTGCCGGTGGTCATCATCTCGATGAACTGGAACGCGAGGTCCTTGTTCTTCGAGGTGTTGAACATGCTGAGGTGCGAACCGCCGAGCACGGAGGGCGACATGCCGCCGTCTTCACCCGGGATCGGGATGGCGGCGAACTTGCCCTCGAGCTCCGGGTTCTTCTGGACGATCGTCGCCGGGGTCCAGGAGCCCATGATCGCCATGGCGACCTTGTCCTGCACGAAGTTGTCGAGGACGTCGGTCTCCTTCCAGGTGGTGGCACCCGAGGAGGAGAGGTCGTACTTGGTGGCCAGGTCGGTCCAGAACTGGATGCCCTTGCGCGAGTCGTCGCTCGCGAGACCCGACTTCCAGGTGTCGCCGTCGAGCTCGGAGACCTCGCCGCCGGCGCCCCAGACCCAGGGGTACGCCGTGAACTCGGCGTCACCGGGGACGGGGAACGGGATCATGTCGGGCTTGGCGGCCTTGATCGCGGTGCCGGCGTCGATGATCTCCTGCCAGGTGGTCGGCGCCTTGAGGCCGAGCTCCTCGAAGACGTCGGTGCGGTAGACGATCGAGCGGACGCCGGCGTACCACGGCATGCCGTAGAGCTCGCCGTCGTAGGTGCCGGAGTCGGCGAGGCCCTTGACGAGGTCGTCCTTCAGGCCGGCCTTGTCGACGTAGTCGCCGATGGGGGCGAGGGCGCCGGCATCGGCGAACTCGGCCGTCCAGGTGGTGCCCGTCTCGGCGACGTCGGGGGTGGTGTTCCCGGCGATCGACGTCACGAAGCGGTCGTGGGCGTCGGCCCACTGCACGTACTCGACCTTGAGGGTGGCGCCGGTCTCCTTCTTGAAGGCCGAGCCGACCTCCTTGAAGAAGGCCTCGGAGTCGGGGTTGGTGCCCTGCATGATCCAGACGGTGAGCGTCTGGCCGTCTGCCGAGACGTCGCCTGAGCCGGAACCGCCACCGGCACAGGCGGTGAGGCCGAGTGCCGCGGTGGCGAGGACGGCCAGCGGAAGGGTGCGCTTGCGCATGGTGCTGCTCCTCGATTCTGGGATCGGGAGTCCGGGCCGTCGTTGGCCCGGGATCCGTGATGACCGGGAAACCGCGGTCGATCCCTGCTGTTTTCAGTGGGTGTGGAAACAGTATTCAATAAGTACAGGAAGCTTGCAAATATTTTCCAGCACTGCAACACGGTCGTTACCTGCGTGACGGACGTGTTTCGCGAAGCTGCGAGAACCGTGTGTGTGGATGGCGGTCGGCCACCGCCGTCGTCAAGCCGTGCGGAGGATGATCACGCGCATCGTCGCGGCGGCCCGCTCGCCGTCCTGCGCCTCGATCGCCGACGCGAGGTCCGTGTGCAACGCCGCGTCGTGGTGGTCGATGCCGTCACCGGGCAGCTGGACCACACGATCCCGGAGGGCCTCGTCGACGGCGTCGCCGACCCGGTCGAGGATCGGGTTCCCCGCCGCCCGTCGGATGAGGCGATGCAGCAGGAGGTCGGCCTCGAGGAACGCGATCGGATCCTGGCGAGCCGCCGCCGCGCGGAGTGCCTCGCTCGTCTCGCGGAGCTCACGGGCGTCGCCGTCGCCGCGTCGCTCGGCCGCGAGCCGTGCCGACTCCGGCTCGGTCGCCGTACGGAGCTCGCGGATCGCGAGGAGGGTGGACTCCCGTCGCCCGCTCGCCAGTGCCCAGCGGAGCACCCGGGGCTGCAACCAGTCCCAGCTCGACGACGGCTGCACGGTGTGACCGACGTGGGCCTTGCTGGCGAGGAGTCCCATGCCGGCGAGCACACGGGTCGCCTCCCGGACCACCGACCGTGAGTGCCCGGCGCGGTCGACCAGCTCGTCCACCGTGCACACCGTGCCGGCGGGCAGTCCGCCGTCGACGATGTCGGTGCCGATCCGGTCGAGCGTGCGTTCGAAGGCCGATGTCCCCGGTGCGCGACTCACGCCCGTGCTGACGGACGGGTGGGGGAGATCACGAGTTCGTCGATCCGCACGTGCGGCGGGCCGTCGAGGATGAACCGCACGGCGCGGCCGATGTCCCCGGGCGTCAGCATCGTCTCGCGCGCCGACGCGTCCGGCACCTGCGGCCGCATGGAGAGGAACGGGGTGTCGACGTCGCCCGGGCAGAGGTGGGTGGCGCCGACGCCGTGGAGTCCCTCCTCCTCGTTGAGGGTCGCGCAGAGCGAGGCGAGCGCGGTCTTGCTCGCACTGTAGGCGACGCCACCCTTGGTCGAGAAGCGCCAGCCGGCGAAGGAGGAGATGACGACGATCCGTCCCTGCGCGTCGCGGATGGTGGGCAGCGCGAGGTCGATCGTGCGGGCGACCGAGGTGAGGTTGGTGTCGACGATCGCGGCGAACTCCGTCATCGTCTGGTCGTCCCACCGGCGCCGAGGTGCGTTCAGGCCCGCCGCGGTGACGAGGTCGTCGACCGGGCCGAGCTCGGCGACGATGCGTTCATGGGCTCGGGCGAGCGAAGCGGGGTCCGTCGCGTCGGCCTCCGCGTCGACGGCCACACCGCCGGCGGAGGTGACGGCTTCCACCGTCTCGAGGAGCGCCTCGCGCCGCCGCCCCGTCACGGCGACGCGCCATCCCGCCTCCGCGGCCGACACCGCCACGGCCTGTCCCATACCGCTGCCGCCACCCGTCACCCAGAGCACTCGATCCGTCATGGCGCCAGTGTAGCGAACCGACCGGCCATAAGTATGTTTTACTCGCCTGGTGCGTACGCGGCCGTCGGCACCGGGTCGACGCGTCGAGGGTTGCGCTCGGACGACGGGAGACACCGATGCTGCTGGACCTGACGGACCGACGGGTGATCGTGACCGGAGGTGCTCGGGGGATCGGGCTCGCCCTCGTGGAGTCCTTCCTCGCCGAGGGGTCCCGCGTCGCGGTGCTCGACCTCGACGTCTCCGCCCTCGACGCGCTCGTGGCAACCCACCACGGTGGCCTCGTCGCCATCACGTGTGACGTGCGATCCGAGGACTCCGTGTCGCGCGCGGTCGCGGCGGCTGCCGCCGAGCTCGGAGGGATCGACGTCCTCGTGAACAACGCCGGGATCAACGTGCAGTCGTTGCTCGAGGAGACGAGCGACGCCGCGTGGACCAGGTGCTTCGACGTCAACGTCGGCGGCGTGTTCCGGGTGTCGAAGGCGGTCATCCCGTATCTGAAGGGACAGCGTTCCGGGCGCATCATCAACGCCGCGAGCTTCGCCGCGGTCATCCCGAGCGTCGGCAGCGCGGCCTACGCGGCGTCGAAGTCCGCGGTGGTGCAGCTCACCAGGGTCCTCGCGAGCGAGCTGGGACCGTGGGACATCACGGTGAACGCCTACGCCCCCGGCATGGTGCCGACGGCGATGAACGGTTTCGCCGACCTCCCGACGGCGCAGCAGGACGAACTCCTCGACACACTCTCGGTGCGCCGTTGGGAGGAACCGGAGGACGTCGCGAACGTCGTCCGGTTCCTCGCGAGCGACCAGGCGGGCTACGTCACCGGTGCGCTGATCGACGTCAGTGGCGGCAAGTTCGCGACCCAGTTCCCAGCCCGCGCTCGCGTCTGATCAGGCTCTGGACCTGACGGGATCCGGGCGGTGGACCGGCCGGATTCACGGGTGGTGAAGCGACGGATGTCGGACCGACGCGCCCGGGAACGACGTTCCCAGGCCCGGATTCGCAGCCAGCGCGGAGGCCGCTTACGATACCGTGGACGGCACATCCGGAGGCCCGCTGCGCGGGTCGGCGGAGGGCCGTCGAGTGGGCTGACCGGGGCAGGTCCACAGCCGCAGGATCGTCGGGATCACCATCTGGAGCAGAGGAGTTCGGTCAGCCGTGGCTTCACGAGTGCACGAGTCGGAACGTCGCCGTTCGCGCGATGCGCGTCGAGGGCGCCACCGTGCCTCAGCCCAGATCGAACCCTTCACCCGCGGGTTCAGCGCCCTCGGTGAGCTGGCCGCGTCGGGCGCGCAGGTCAGCCTCCGGATCAACGACATCACCACCGGCGAGATGCTCATGTCGGCCGACGACCACGTCGTCGTGCCCACCGCCTCGATCGGCAAGGTCCTCCTCCTCATCGAGGTCGCGGCCCGCCTCGGCGACGCCGACTTCAGCGGCCTCACCATCCTCGACCGCGAGCCGCTCGACGCCGTCGCCGACTCCGGGATCTGGCAGCACCTCCAAGCGCCGTCCCTCCCGGTCGCCGACCTCGCGGCCCTCGTCGGCGCGACGAGCGACAACCTCGCCACGAACGTCCTGCTCCGCCACATCGGTCTCGACGCCGTCCGCCACCGTGCCGAGGAGATCGGGCTGAAGCGCACGGCTCTCCTCGACATCGTCCGCGACCACCGCGGCCCCGACAACGCACCGCAGCTCTCCGTCGGTTCCGCCCGCGAACTCGCCTGGCTGTTCCAGGCACTCGCGACCGGCGAGATCGTCGACGCCACCACGAGCCGCCGGGTCCTGGCCTGGTTGTCGCTCAACACGGACCTCTCGCTCGTCGCCTCGGGCTTCGGGCTCGATCCGCTGGCCCACCGTGAGCCCGACCACGGCATCCAACTCTTCAACAAGACCGGATCCGGGGTCGGTGTGCGAGCCGAGGCGGGCATCCTCCGAGGCCCGAACGGCGCCGTGAGCTACGCCGTGTGCACGAGCTACGACGACACGGAGCTCGGCACGCGCCTCGGGGTGGTCGACGCCGTCCGGATCCTCGGCCAGGACCTCCTCGAGTACGTGCACTGAGCCGGTCTCGCTCCTCCGGTCCCTGAGCGTGTCCAAGGGCTCACCTCCTCCGGTCCCTGAGCGTGTCGAAGGGCAGGATGCGGCTGTCGAACGCCCACTCAGTCGATGAGCCCCGCCGCCGCGAGGCGTTCGAGCACCTCACGCCCCGCGGGCGGGCAGCGGTCGAGTGACTCCGTGCCCACCCAGTGGACCGCGCTCACCTCGGCGGAGGGCATCGGTGTCTCGTCCGTCTCTGCCGCGAAGACGTGCATCCGCACCAACCGGCCGTCGGGCTCGCCGTGCGCCTGCGTGACCACCGTGAACAACGGCGAGACCCGCGCCGGATCGATCTCGACCGCGACCTCCTCGCGTGCCTCCCGGACGGCGGCCTCGGCCGGCGTCTCGCCCGCGTCGATCTTCCCGCCGGGCATGTACAGGACGTCGCGACCGCGAGCCGTCACCATGAGGACCCGCCGTCCGCGGACGATCGCGACCGCGGACACGAGGATGTCGGGGAGCGGGCTGCCCGAGCCCGCGGGTGCACGGCTCACCGGTCGGCCGGGCTCTCGGGGTCGAGCGCGGGCCGCACCCGATCGGCGAACCCGTCGACGGCGAGTTCCACGGCGTCCTTGAGCTCGTCCGTGCTGAGGATCACGAAGTGACCCGGAACCGGGAGGAGCACGTTCGTCGCTCCGGGCAGCACGCTGCTGGACGGCACGTGCGGGTCGAAGGTGCTGTAGATCGAGACGATGTCGGTGTTGACGTCGTGCGGGGCGCCGAGCGCGACGATGGTCTCGTCCGTCGGGAGGAACGCACGGAGGCTCGGGTCCACCACGTACTTCGCGAGCACCGATCCGGAGAACGGCGAGCAGATCGCGACGACCCCGAGCAGGCCCAGCCGCTCGCGTTCGGTGAGGAGCAGCTCCTTCCCGACGAGCCCTCCCTTGCTGTGCGCGACGATGACGCACCCGGCGGCGGGCTTCGGCAACCGCCCGAGCGCGCGAGCGAAGCGGGCCGCCGTGTCGCGGATGGGTTTGCGGTTGTAGCCGAGGCCGCGCGCGATGCGGATCCGGTAGCCGTCGGCGTTCAGGCGGTCGGCCACCGGCTTCAGGAACGCCCAGGTCTCGTACACGCCGGGGATGAGGACGACGACCGGTCGACTCGCGTCGCCACGGGCGTACTCCTTCGGGATGCGCCCGCTGAAGAAGGCCCGCGTGTGCCAGACGACCGAGTGGACCCAGTCGGCGGCGACGATCCCGGCGATGGCCAGCGCGCCAGGTCGCTCGGCGACCGGCGGGGCGTCGGCGAGCGAGACGTCCTCGGCTTCCGCCACCGATTCCTCGTCCATCCGCACCCCCTCGTCCATCTTGCCACCGCCTCCGGTGCGCGCCGCACGAGCCCAGTGAACATCAGGGATCGCGGGTTACCCTGTGTTGACAAGGCGACGGCACGCTGCAAGCATGAGTCCGTTCGTCGAACCCCTATGCGCGAGGTGCACCTTCATGACTGATCCGAACTCCGGCCAGCCGAACGACCCATACGGTCAGAGCCAGAACCCCCAGCAGCCGGCCTACGGCGAATCGCAGGTTCCGCCGGCTCCGCAGTACGGGGAACAGGCGCCGCAGTACGGTCAGCCCTCGCCCTACGGCGAGCAGTCGGGCCAGCAGGCTCCGCAGTACGGCGAGCAGCCCAAGTACGGCCAGCCGCAGGCTCCGTACGGCGAGCAGCAGAACCCCTACGGTCAGCCCGCCGCTCCCTACGGTCAGCAGCAGAACCCCTACGGTCAGCCCGCCGCTCCCTACGGTCAGCCCCAGGCTCCGTACGGCTACGCGCAGCCGACCGGCCCGAAGACGAACGTCATGGCGATCATCTCGCTCATCGCCCCGTTCGTCGGGTTCGGCGTCGTCGGCCTCGTGCTCGGCATCATCGCGCTCGGTCAGATCAAGCGCACCGGCGAGCAGGGCCGCGGCTTGGCCCTCGCCGGCACGATCGTGAGTGGCGTCTCGGTGCTCGTCGGTGTCATCTTCATCATCTTCTACGTCCTGCTCATCGCCGGCGCGATCGGTACCGCGAGCAGCTACAACTACGACTACTGATCCACGGCCTGCTCGGCAGGCGGATCATGACGGGCATCGGCATCGCGCCGGTGCCCGTTCGTCGTTCGAGCGCCCTTCGACAGGCTCAGGGGCCAGACGGCTCAGTGGGGCCGGAAACCTAGGAGGCGGAAGCTGCCGAATCGGTGTCGGCGACCGGAGCGATGACCGCCGGTGCCTGGGGGACCTCGATACCGAAGAGCGTCTGCAGCGCCGTCGTGTACGCGGCCTGCTCGCCGTTGCGGGCGAGGTTCCGCGCCCGCACCGTCGGTTCGTGCAGCAGCACGCCGGCGAGGTGCCGCAGTGCACGGGCGGTCGAGCCGTCGTCGTCGCCACGCGCGGTCGCACGGGCGACCTCGGCCTCGACGAGCGCGTGCACGTGGCTGCGGAGGGCGACGACGGCGGGCTCGAGGCTGCGCTCCTCGCCGACCGCAGCGAACTTCTGTGCGGCGCGGCTGACGATGGAGCGTGCGACCTCGGTGGCCTGCAGCTCCTCGAGCGGCGCGTGGATGCGGATGGTCTCGAGGTCGAGCAGGACGACACCGGACACCGTGGCGACGTCGGGGTCGACGTTACGCGGCAGGCCGAGGTCGATGACGAGCTGGGCCGAGGCGTGCGGCACGGGGCACTCGGCGGCGGCTTCGGTGATGACGTCGTGGACGAGTGCGGAGACCCCGGTGGGCTCGGGTGCCGCCGGTGCGTCGGCCGGGGTGATCAACGAGAGCGTCGGTGCGTCCGTGGCGGCCGCGGCTCGTGCGCGGTGGTCGGCGGCGACGGCCGTGCGACCCGCGCGGAGCAGTTCGGCGTCGACGACGTGGCCCTCGGCGGTGGTGCAGGTCACGATGATGTCGACCTCGCCGGTGGTGCGGGCGAGGTCGTCGTGTCCGATCCAACCGATCTCGTGCGAGCGCGCGAACTTCTCGGCGCGGCCGGACGGCGAGTACACGAGGACGTCGGTGACGCCGCGGTCGCGGAGGGCGGCGAGGCTCGCGCCGGCGTACGCGCCGGTGCCGACGAGCAACACTCGCTGCGTGGCCCAGTCGTCGATACGGCTCTCCGCGAGGTCGAGGGCGAGACGCACGATGGAGCGCCCGGCGCGCCCGAGCGGCGTGCGGTTCTTGATGCCGCGGGAGGTCTGAGACGCGCGCTGGAACAGACGCTCGAGCTCGGAGCTGGTGGTGCCACCGGCGCGAGCTGCCTCGAGGGAGCGCCGCACCTGGCCGGCGATCTCGCCCTCGCCGACGACGACGGACTCGAGTCCGGCCGACACGGCGAAGAGGTGCTCGGCTGCTGCGGTGCCGATGCTGAGGTCGAACACCTCCCGCAGCTGCTCGGCGGGGATGCCTGTGGTCTCGCTGACGGCCTCCGCAGCGGCCTCGAAGGCGACGGATGCGGCGGCGGTGACGGGCTCGTCGAGGTCGATGTACGCCTCGAACCGGTTGCAGGTGGCCACGACGACGGCACCCGAGACGCACTCGTGGTGCTCGACCAGGCGCGCGGCAACGCCCTCGGCACCGACTGAGAGTCGTTCGAGGAGGTCGAAGGTGGCGTTCTTATGGCTCGCCGTCACACACATGAGCACCCGATGAGTCTACCCGAGCGGGCACGTCGGCCTCTCCGGGAAGCCACCCAGGTGACCCTCACCCGATCGCACGCACGCCCCTCGCTCTCAGGGCGGAGATGGGAGGATGGAAGGGTGAGTCTCCCACCCGAACACCCCCTCGTCACCGGCGTGACCCGGTCGTCGCCGCTCATCACCGCGTACCGCGGCACCCGTCCCGAGCGGACGCCCGTCTGGTTCATGCGGCAGGCCGGCCGGTCGCTGCCCGAGTACCGCGAGTTGCGGATCGGGACGGCCATGCTCGACGCCTGCCTCGACCCGGCGATGGCGAGCGAGATCACCCTCCAGCCCATCCGACGGCACGGGACGGACGCGGCCATCTTCTTCAGTGACATCGTCGTGCCGTTGAAGCAGGCCGGCGTCGCGGTCGAGATCGTGCCGGGCCGTGGTCCCGTCATGGGGTCGGCGGTGCGGACGGCCGCCGAGGTCGACGCGCTCGTCGCGCTCGATCCCGCCGTCCTCGACGACACACTGGCGCCCATCCGCGAAGGCGTCGCGCTCACCGTCGCCGGGCTCGCGGGGATCGGCGACGGCCGCACGCCGCTCATCGGCTTCGCTGGCGCGCCCTTCACGCTCGCCGCCTACCTCGTCGAGGGCGGGCCGTCGAAGGACCACCTCGCCGCCCGCACCCTCATGCACGCCGACCCGGACTCGTGGGCGAAGCTCATGGCCTGGTGCGCGGACGTCACCGGTCGCTTCCTCCGCGCCCAGGTGCTCGCCGGCGCGTCGGCCGCGCAGCTCTTCGATTCGTGGGCGGGGGCGCTCTCCCTCGAGGACTACGAGCGTCACGTCGCCCCGGCCTCCCGGGCCGCGCTCGCGCACGTCGCCGACCTCGCCGTCCCGAAGGTGCACTTCGGCGTCGGGACCGGTGAACTGCTCGGCGCGATGCACCGGGTCGGCGCCGACGTGGTCGGGGTCGACTACCGGCTGGCGCTCGACGAGGGCATCCGACGTCTCGGTGGCGGCGTCCCCGTGCAGGGCAACATCGACCCGGCACTGCTCGCCGCCCCCTGGCCGGTCCTCGAGGCGCACGTCCTCGACATCCTCCAGCGCGGGACGGCGGCGCCGTCGCACGTCCTCAACCTCGGCCACGGGGTCCCGCCCGACACCGACCCGGACGTCCTGACCCGCATCGTCGCCCTCGCCCACGATTGGCAGCCCGCATGAGTCTCGAGCCGAAGCGTCTCGTCGTCATCGGCGGTGGTGTGGCCGGACTCGTCGGCGCGGTCGACTGCGCCAAGGTCGGCATCTCGGTCACGGTCGTCGATGCGCAGGAGTCGTTCGGTGGTGCGCTCGCGGCCGCCGAGGTCGCGGGTCTCCGCGTCGACGTCGGTGCCGAGAGCTTCGCGACGCGCGGTGGCTCGGTCGTCGAGCTCATCGAGCAGCTGGGCTTGACCGACCGCGTCGTGCGTCCCAACCGGGCGGGGGCTTGGTTGCACGTCGCCAAGCCCGGACAGCCGCAGCGGAGTGTCCCGCTCCCCAAGGCGGGACTGCTGGGCATCCCGACGAACCCCCTCGCGGACGACGTCCGTCGGGTCATCGGTTGGAAAGGTGCCCTGCGCGCCTACCTCGACCGCATCCGCCCGCCGCTCACGATCGGCACCGAGCACAACCTCGGTGCGCTCGTCAGGAAGCGCATGGGCGCGGCCGTCCACGACCTCCTCGTCGCACCGGTCACCTCGGGCGTCTACTCGGCGGCTCCGGACGACCTCGACGTCGACCGCGCGGCTCCTGGACTGAACGCCGCGCTGACCCGCACCGGGGCGCTGTCCCTCGCCGTCGCGGCCCTCCGGGAGAACGCGCCCGCCGGTGCCGCGGTCGGCGGCCTCGACGGTGGCATGACCGTCCTCGTCGAGGGATTGACCGCGGAGCTCGAGCGGTGGGGGTCGACGCTCATCACCGGCGTCGCCGTCACGGCGATCTCCCGGAACCCGTTCGACATCGACGTGGACGGACCGGGTGTCGGCCTCGGCGACGCCGGCCTCCCGCGGATGAGCGAGCGCCCCGCCGCCGCGGGTGCGTCGAAGGCCCCCTGGTACGTCGCCCTGACCGACGGTCGGGTGCTCGAGGCCGATCTCGTCCTCATCGCGACGCCCGAGCAGCCGGCCCGCAACCTGCTGGCCGACGTCGGGCCGGCGCTCCGCGATCTCCCCGCCGCCGGCGACGATGCGGGCGACCCGGTCCTGCCCGCGCCGATCGAACTCGTGACGATCGTGCTCGACGAACCGGCACTCGACGCCGCACCGCGCGGCTCCGGGCTGCTCGTCGCACCCGGCTCCACGCTCCACGCCAAGGCGCTCACCCACGCGACGGCGAAGTGGGCCTGGCTCGCCGACCGCGCGAAGGAGCATGGCGAGCACCGCCACGTCGTCCGCCTGTCCTTCGGCCGTCAGGGCGAGGCCGACGCGACGAGCGCGTTGACCGACGAGGAGCTGCTCTCGACGGCATTGCACGACGCGTCCGCGATGCTCGGCGTCCAGCTCGACCCGGGCAGCGTCCGCGGCTTCCACCGCATCTCCTGGACGGGGACGCAACCGACCGCCGCGCGCGGCCAGCGTGAACGCTCGACGGCCATCCGGGAAGCGGTGGCCGAGGTGCCCGACCTCGCGGTCACGGGTGCCTGGTTGTCGGGCACGGGGCTCGCCTCGGTGGTCCCCGACGCCCACGAGGCGGCGGCACGACTCCGCCATCAGGCGCTGCAGCGGTAGACGCGCCCATATGCCCGACCCGGCATCTTTTCCTGTCAACCCCCGACCGGATGGTGGCGTCGGAGTGACACCCGACTACGCTGGTCCCGTTGGATGCAGCATCACAGCACCACTCGAACAGACGGAGGCGCCATGAAGGGCAAGGTCATGTTCGTCGTCGGTGGGCTCACGGGCTACGTGCTCGGTACCCGCGCCGGACGCGAACGCTACGAGCAGATCAAGACGCAGTGGGTCAAGCTGTGGAACGCGAAGCCGGTGCGCGCGCAGCGCGGCAAGGTCGAGGACTTCGCCAAGGCACGCATCAGTGAGGTCCCCGCGGCTCTGTGGAGCGGCGTCAGCGCCGTCGCGAAGGTCGTCAGCCAGCAGGGTTCGACGCCCGGCCAGAAGCTCGACAAGGCCATCTCGAAGACCGAGGACACCGTCCAGGACGTGTCCGAGACGGTCAAGGACGCCCGCACGGCCTCCGGCACCTCGACGTCGTCGGCCTCGAAGCCCGCAGTGCGGAAGCCTGCCGCGCCCAAGACGACGGCACCGAAGCCCAAGAGCGGCGAGTAGCACCGACGATGCCGTTCATGAGTGACCGCAACCGCTCGGAGCCGCGCTACGACAAGCGCGACGAGTCCCTCCTGACCCTCGTCGGCCAGTTGCCCGGGGTCGTCTCGAACCTGGTCAAGGCCGAGATCGCCAACCTCAAGACGCAGCTCGCCCACAAGGGCAAGTACGCGGGTATCGGCGCGGCCTTCGTCGCCGGTGCCGCGGTGTTCCTCTTCTTCGCGGTCGGCGTGCTCGTCGCCGTGCTGATCCTCGCGCTCGCGCTCGTCATGCCCTCGTGGCTGGCGGCGCTCTGCGTCTTCGTGCTCTTCGTCCTCGTCGCTGCGGTCCTCGTACTGATCGCGCTGCGCTACTTCAAGAAGATCAACGAGGACCCGAGCCCGATGGACAACGTGAAGGAAGACATCAAGGCAGTGAAGGGACTCGGCGAGTATGACCGTTGACCAGTTCCCGGGGGCGACGCCCTCGCCCGAGCAGGCTCGTGCCGAGCTCGTCGCCACACTGAACGCGATCGAGGACAAGCTCAACGTCCCGAAGCAGGTGCACCGCGCCAAGCGTCGTGCCATCGTGCAGATCGCGACCGTCAAGGTCGAACGCCCGGCGGTCTTCTACGCCGGTGTCGCGGGCCTCGCCGGTGCGGCGGGGCTGGCCGTATGGGGCATCGTCCGCGCCATCGTGCGCTGACGCGTCCCGCCGCCGGTCAGTCGCTCGGCGTGGCGACGCGCGTCATCGGGACGTGCACGATGTCGTCCTCCACATAGTCGGGGCCGCTGATCTCGAACCCGAACCGGCCGTACCAGTCGGCGAGGCGTTTCTGGGCGCCCATGCGGAGTTCCCGATGCCCGTGGTCGGCGACCGCGCGGCGGATCAGTTCCGCGGCGAGACCTCGCCCGCGGGCGGTGAACGCCGTGGCCACCCGTCCGATCTCCGAGTGCTCGGCCTCGGTCAGGATCCGGATCGTCGCGAGCACCTCGTCGCCCTCCTGCGCCCAGGCGATGAGGGTCCCGTCCTCGATGTCGCGACCGTCGAGGTCGGCGAAGAGCGCCGTCTGCTCGACGACGAAGACGTCGACGCGGATCTTCAGCACGCGGTAGAGCGTCACCGGATCCATCTCGGCCGCTCGGGCGACGTGGTACTCGACGGGAGGTTGCTCGCTGGTCATCACCCGACTGTATCGGCGGTGAGGCTGGGCTCGGTGTCAATCGTGACCTGCCCCTTTTGCCCAATCGACCGAACTGGGTGAGGATAGGACTATGACTCACCCGGCCTCTGCCGAGGCATCGCACCACCCGACCGACTCAGCCACCCCGACTGGCCCCTCAGGATTCACCCTCTGGGCTGTCCTGCGCCGCGAGCCGGCGAGTGCGCTGCCGCTCGGCGAAGAGCATGTCTCCGAACTCGAAGCATCCATCGCGCTCGTCGAAGCCCAGGGCGTGACCCTGCGCGGCATCTATGACGTCTCCGGCCTCCGCGCCGACGCCGACCTCATGCTGTGGCTCCACGGCGACACCGCCGAGGGCCTGCAGGCCGGCCTCCGCGAGCTGCGCCGCACCGCCATCCTCGGTTCGCTCGCGCCCACCTGGAACGCCATGGGCGTCCACCGCGACGCCGAGTTCAACCGGCAGCACGTCCCCGGGTTCCTCCGCGGCATCGAGCCGAAGGGCTGGCTCTGCCTGTACCCCTTCGTGCGCAGCTACGAGTGGTACCTCCTGCCGGAGGAGGAGCGCCGCAAGATGCTCGCCGAGCACGGCCGTCAGGGTGCGGCGTTCACGGGTGTGCTCGCCAACACCGTCGCCTCCTTCGCCCTCGGCGACTACGAGTGGCTCCTGCCGCTCGAGGCCGACGACGTCGTCGAACTCGTCGACCTCATGCGCGACCTGCGCAACACCGAAGCGCGCCGCCACGTGCGCGAAGAGGTGCCGTTCTTCACGGGCCGCCGTATCACGCCCGCCGAGGCATTGGAGGTGGTGCGCTGATGGCAGCCATGAACCTGGGGAGCACCGGAGCCGAGGCCCCCGAGCGCATCGTCCGCGGCGCGACCGACGCCGCAGCGGCCGGTCCTGAGCACGTCTCCGAGCCGACGGACTACGACGCCATCCTCCTCGCCGGCTTCGGCGGGCCCGAGGGCCAGGACGACGTCATCCCGTTCCTCCGCAACGTCACACGCGGGCGCGGGATCCCCGAGGAGCGTCTCGAAGAGGTCGCGCACCACTACCGCCACTTCGGCGGCGTCAGCCCCATCAACGACCAGAACCGTGCGCTCAAGGCGGCCCTGGAGCTCGAACTCGCGTCCCGTGGCATCGACCTCCCGGTCCTCTGGGGCAACCGCAACTGGGATCCGTACCTGCGCGACGCGCTGACCGAGGCGCACGAGCGCGGCTTCACGAAGCTCATCGCGATCGCCACGAGCGCCTACTCCTCGTACTCGAGCTGTCGGCAGTACCGCGAGGACTTCGCGATCGCCGTCGACGAGACGAACCTCCAGGGCGAGATCCAGATCGACAAGGTGCGTCAGTTCTTCGACCACCCCGGCTTCGTGACCCCGTTCATCGACGGTGTCCGTGAGGCGATCGCCGAGTACCTGCGCGAACAGCCCGAGCTCTCCGCCGAGACGGAGATCGAGGTGCTCTTCGCGACGCACTCGATCCCCACCGGCGACGCCGCGCGCTCCGGCCCCGACTTCCGCGGCTTCGGCGACCACGGGGCGTACGAGGCCCAGCACCTCGCGGTGGCCGAGGTCGTCATGGCGAACGCCATCGACCAGCTCCGTGAGGCCGGTGTCCTCGGTGGCGCGGTCGGCAGCGGTGTCTCGGTGCCGTGGCAGCTCGTCTACCAGTCCCGGTCGGGCCCGCCCAGCATGCCGTGGCTCGAGCCCGACATCAACGACGCGATCGCCGAGCTGCCCGCCGCCGGCCGCAAGGCGATCGTCATCGTGCCGCTCGGCTTCGTGAGCGACCACATGGAGGTCATGTGGGACCTCGACAACGAGGCCATCGAGACGGCCGGCGAACACGGCCTGGCCGCCGTCCGCGTCCCGACGCCGGGCACCGCCGCCGCCTACGTCAAGGGACTCGTCGACCTCGTCCTCGAGCGCCGCGACGGCACGCCCGTCGAGGAACGACCGCACATGACCGACCTCGGCCCCTGGTACGACGTCTGCCGCCCCGGGTGCTGCGAGAACGCCCGGCTGGGCTTCAAACCGGCGTTCTCGGGGATCGCCCCATGACCCTTCGTATCGGAACCCGCGGCAGCGCCCTGGCGCTGGCGCAGACCGGTCATGTGGCCGACGCCCTCACGGCGGCCACCGGTGAGGGCGTCGAGATCGTCACCGTCACGACGCAGGGCGACACGAGTCGTGAGTCGCTCTCGACCATCGGCGGGACGGGCGTGTTCGTCAACGCGCTCCGCGACGCCCTGCTCGACGGCGCGTGCGATCTCGTCGTGCACTCCTTGAAGGACCTCCCGACGGCTCCGGCCGAGGGCTTCACGATCGCCGCCATGCCGATGCGCGAGGATCCACGCGACGCCCTGTGCGCCTCGGACGACCGCTCGCTCGACGACCTGCCGCAGGGGGCCAGGATCGGCACCGGCTCACCGCGACGGATCGCCCAGCTGAAGCGCATCCGGCCCGACCTCGAGGTCGTCGACATCCGCGGCAACATCGACACCCGCCTGCGCCGCATCGACGACGACCTCGACGCCGTCGTCCTCGCGGCCGCCGGTCTCACCCGCCTCGGACGGCTCGACGCCGTCACCGGGCTCTTCGACCTCGACACCTGGCCGACCGCGCCGGGGCAGGGGGCGCTCGCGATCGAGTGCCTCGACGACGACGAATCGTCCATCGCCGGTTCCATCGCGCTGCTCGACCACGCGCCGAGCCGATGGCAGGCCACGGCGGAACGGGCCGTGCTCCGTCGACTCGAGGCCGGTTGCTCGGCCCCCGTCGGCGCCGCAGCGTGGCTCGACGACGAGGACCTCGTGCTGCAGGCCGCCGTCTACTCGCTCGACGGCACCGAGATGATCCACCGGGAGAGCCGCGCGGAGGGGTTCTCCGGCGACGGACACGGGCGGGAGCTGCTGCAAGCGGCCGACGCGCTGGGAGTCTCGCTCGCGGACGAGCTCATCGAGGCCGGCGCAGCCGACCTCGCCCCGCTGGGAGGCGCTGCGTGAAGGACTGGACGAAGTCGAACACCGTTCCCACCGCCACCAAGCCGCTCGGCGGGTGGCGCGTCCTCGTGCCGCGCGGCGGTCCGTGGGGCGACTCGGTCGCCGGGACGGTCCGTGGCAAGGGCGGGTCGCCCGTCGTCGCCCCGATGATCAACTTCGCCAGCACCGACGACCCGGAGACCCTCGGGACCGCGCTCGCGGCGCTCGAGGCGGGCGAGTTCGACTGGCTCACCGTGACGAGCGCGACCACGGTCGACGTGCTGTCCTCGCAGCGGATCCGGATCCCCGAGACGACGAGGGTCGCCGCCGTCGGCGAGACCACCGCTGCCGCACTCACCGCCGTCGGCTACAGCGTCGACCTCGTGCCGGCGAAGGACAACTCCGCCAAGGGCATGGTGCAGGAGCTCACGGCGCTCGAACCGCACCCGAAGCGCATCCTCACGCTCCGCTCGGCCATCGCCAAGCCGCTCCTCACGGAGGGCCTGATCGCCGCCGGGCACGACGTCCAGTCCGTCGTCGCCTACCGCACGGTCGGTGTCCCGGTCGCCGAGAAGATCGTCGCCGACGTCGCCAGCGGCCGGGTGCGTGCCATCCTCGTCACCTCGGGCAGCGTGGCGGAGCAGGTCCGTTCGCAGTTCCCCGAGATCCCCGAGAGCACCGTCATCGCCGCGATCGGACCCCGCACGGCTCGTGACGCCCGAGGCTACGGGCTCCGGGTCGACGTCGTGGCGGAGCAGCAGACGGTCGACTCGCTGATCGAGGCGATCGTGTCCGTGGCGCTCAGCCAGAAGCGCGACGAGGACGCCGGCGACGAGAACCGCTGACCGGCTTCACGCCCTGCGCGAACCGGGAGGGCGGGTCGGTAGCGGCGCGTAGGCTGGACGGGTGAGCATTCCCGAGACCCGTCCCCGTCGTCTCCGGCAGCAGCCGGCCATCCGTCGCCTCGTCAGCGAGACGCGACTCGACCCGGCGGAGCTGGTGCTCCCCATGTTCGTTCGGGAGGGGGTCTCCGAGCCGGTCGAGATCTCCTCGATGCCGGGCGTCCGGCAGCACACCGTCGACAGCGCGAAGCGCGCCGCGGCCGAGGCGGCCGCGGCCGGCATCGGTGGGGTCATGCTCTTTGGCGTCCCGGCCGAGCGCGACGCCGCGGGTTCCGGCGCGACGGACCCCGACGGCATCCTCAACGTGGCCACCCGTGCGCTCGTCGCCGAGGTGGGCGACGCCCTGGTCGTGCAGACCGACCTCTGCCTCGACGAGTTCACCGATCACGGACACTGCGGCGTCCTCGACGACCGCGGGCGCGTCGACAACGACCGCACGCTCGACCGTTACCGCGACATGGCGCTGGCCCAGGCCGAGTCGGGTTCGGCCCTCCTCGGGCTCTCGGGCATGATGGACGGCCAGGTCGCCGCCGTCCGCGAGACGCTCGACGCCGCCGGGTTCGACGACACGATCATCCTCGCCTACTCGGCGAAGTTCGCATCCGCGCTCTACGGGCCGTTCCGCGAGGCCGTCGACTCGCAACTGCAGGGCGACCGCCGCACGTACCAGCTCGACCCCGCCAACCGTCGTGAGGGTCTGCGCGAGGCCCTCATCGACGAGGCCGAGGGCGCCGACATCGTCATGGTGAAGCCCGCGGGGAGCTTCCTCGACGTCCTGGCCGACGTGGCGGACACGGTGTCGATCCCGGTCTGGGCGTACCAGGTGTCCGGTGAGTACGCCATGATCGAGGCCGCCGCCCAGCAGGGCTGGATCGACCGTCGACGCGCGATCGAGGAGTCGGTGCTGTCCATCAAGCGCGCCGGAGCCGAGGTCGTCCTGAGCTACTGGGCCGTCGAACTCGCCGGTTGGTTGGATGAGGCGCGCGGCCTGCGCGCAGGAGGAACCCGATGAACGACGCAGCATTCGTCAGAGCCCAGCGATCGATCCCCGGCGGGGTGAACTCGCCCGTCCGAGCCTTCCGCTCCGTCGGCGGTACGCCGCGGTTCATGGTGTCCGCGACCGGCCCCTACATCACCGACTCCGAGGGCGTGCAGTACGTCGACCTCGTGAGCGCGTGGGGCCCCGCACTCCTGGGACACGCGCACCCGCAGGTCGTCGAGGCCGTGCAGGCCGCTGCGGCCCGCGGTCTCTCCTTCGGCGCGTCCACCCCGGCCGAGACCGAGCTCGCGGAGCTCGTCAAGGAGCGCGTCCAGGCGTCCGGTGTCGCGCCGATCGAGAAGCTGCGCATGGTCTCCACCGGCACCGAGGCGACTATGACGGCCATCCGCCTCGCGCGCGGTGCCACGGGTCGCAGTCTCATCGTGAAGTTCGCCGGCCACTACCACGGCCACTCCGACGGCCTGCTCGCCGAAGCGGGATCGGGCGTCGCGACCCTCGCCCTGCCGGGGTCCGCCGGGGTCACCGCCGAGACTGCCGCCCAGACGATCGTCGTCCCGTACAACGACCGGTCGGCACTCCGCGAGGTCTTCGCCGAGCGGGGCCAGGACATCGCCGCGATCATCATGGAGGCGGCCTCCGCCAACATGGGCGTCGTGCCGCCGGCTCCGGGGTTCAACGCGAGCGTCGTGAAGCTCGCGCACGAGTACGGCGCGCTGGTCATCATCGACGAGGTGCTCACCGGGTTCCGCGTCTCCTCCGCCGGTTGGTGGGGGCTCGACAACCGCGGACTCGCCGCCGTCGCACCGGGCACGGAGCCCGTGCCGGGCGCCGAGGCCTGGGAGGCCGGCAACCACGCCGTCGCCAACTCGACCGGTGCCATCAGCATCCCCGTCGGTGTGTACCAGCCCGACCTCTTCACCTTCGGCAAGGTCATCGGCGGCGGCATGCCCCTCGCCGCGCTGGGTGGACGCGCCGAGCTCATGGATCTGCTGGCGCCGACCGGCCCGGTCTACCAGGCCGGGACGCTCTCGGGGAACCCGGTGGCCCTCGCCGCCGGCATCGAGACGTTGCGCCTCGCCGACCAGGACGTCTACCGTCGGGTCGACGCGGCGGCCGCGATCGTGTCCGAGGCGACCTCGAACGCACTCACGGAGGCCGGGGTCGCGCACACCGTGCAACGCGCCGGGAACCTGTTCTCCTTCGCCTTCAGCGAGACGGCACCGACCGATTACGCCGCGGTCCTGCGGCAGGACGCCTTCCGGTACCCGGCCTTCTTCCACCGCATGCTCGACGCCGGGGTGTCGCTCCCGCCGAGCGTGTACGAGGCCTGGTTCGTCTCCGCGGCGCACGACGACGAAGCGATCGGGCGCATCGTCGACGCCCTGCCCGCGGCGGCCCGCGCGGCCGCGGCGGCCATCCGCTGAGTCGGACGGTCGCCCCGCCGCCGACGTCGGACGTCGCACAGGGCATGCGTTACCGCTTTGTGAACTTCCGGCAACGCGAACGTCGGTGGGGGTTGGCAGACTAGAGGCATGGCCTCCTTGCGTCTGCACCCCGACCGACTGGAGATCGAGCTGTCCGCGTACGACAAAGCGCTCTCGCTGCGTCGGAGCAACGTCGTCGTGCCACGGTCGAGCATCCGTTCCGCCACCATCACCGACGACCCGTGGATCTGGGTCCGGGGCATCCGTGCGCCGGGTACCGCGATCCCGTTGACGCTCGCCATCGGCCAGTGGAAGTTCCACGGTGGCATGGACTTCCTGGTCATCAAAGGCACCAAACCGTCGGTCGTCATCGATCTCGAAGACGCGGAGTACTCGCGGCTCATCATCACGACCCGTCGCAGCGCCGAGCTCATCGCGGCCCTCGACCTGCACTAGGCGAGCTGCCGGACGCACGGCGGTCTCGGCCGGATCCGTATCCGGATCCGGATCGAGGGCGCGGTGCCCGCGCATCCTGGCGCTGATCAGGGCCGTTCGCAACCATTTCCCTCGAACAGGGTACAAAACGACGTCTGACCGGTATTCTGGGCCCGCTCGAACCTCCGCAGATCCGCCTGTTCGAAAGGACCACAGCCATGTCGACTCCTCCTCCCGGTGAGTACCCCGGCCAGCCGCCGCAGGCTCCCCAGGCGCCGCAGCCCCCGAAGGATCAGTACGGCTCGGCTCCCGCGTACTCCGGCGGCTCAGCTCCCTCCGGCGACGCGACCGCCGGCAAGACGCTCGGCATCGTCGGCCTGATCCTCGCGTTCCTCGCCCCGCCGATCGGCCTCATCCTCAGCATCGTCGCACTGGTGCAGTCGAAGAACGCGGGTGTCAAGAACACGCTGGCGAAGGTCGGCCTCATCCTGTCGATCGTCTTCATCGTGCTGGCGATCATCATCACGATCGCCGCCGTCGCAATCGGAGCTGCGGCGTTCAACGAGGCGTGTGCGTCCCTCGGGAGCGGTGTCCACACCGACGGCACGACCACCATCACCTGCCCGTAATCCGATGACATCCGGGCGATTGGGGAGTTGTCCCCATCGCCTGTCGGGTACCTAACCCACTACTGTTGGCTCGCGCCCGTGGCGCATCTACCATCCTCGAGAGGAACCATCATGACCAACGCACCCCAGTACAACGCCCCGCAGCAGCCTGGCGGCGCCCTGCCCGCCGACTACCCGGGCAAGACGCTCGGCCTCGTCGGCCTCATCCTCGCGATCGTCGTGCCGCTCGTCGGCCTGATCATCAGCCTCGTCGCGCAGAAGCAGTCGAAGGACGCCGGCTACCCGAACCAGCTCGCCAAGATCGGTGTCATCATCGGCATCATCCTCGTCGTGCTCGGCATCATCGGCGGTATCTTCTACGCCGTCGCGCTCGGCTCGGTCATGTCGACCGCCGGCTACTGAGTCTCAGCAGTCCCGTCGGCAGCGGCCGGTCGCCTTCGGGCACCGGCCGCTGTCGCGTTCCTGGAGCGCTGCGCGGTGTCCCTGTCTCAGGAGTCGGCCGGTGTGTCGCCCGGGTGGGCGTGCGCCGCACCGCAACTCTCCTGAGTTGGGGACGGCGGGTCGGGTGATGTCCCTGTCTCAGGAGTCGGCCGGTGTGTCGCCGGGGTGGGCGTGCGCCGCGCCGCAACTCTCCTGAGTTGGGGACGGCCGGGCCTGTTCCTTGGGCCCGATCAGGCGCGGACGTCGACGACGATCCGGCCGTGGACCGAGCCTGCGAGGACCCGCTCCGCCGCATCCGTCGCGTCGGCGAGGGGGACCGTCTCGGTCAGGGTGTCGAGGACATCGAGGTCGAGCGCGGTGGTAGCGCGCTCCCAGGCGGCCTGCCGCAGGGGGAGCGGTGCCTCGACGGAGTTCACGCCCGCGAGCGTGACTCCGCGGAGGATGAACGGCATGACCGACGTCGGGAGATCGGACCCACCGGCGAGACCACAGGCGGCGACCGTCCCGCCGTACTCGACCTGCGACAGGACCGTCGCGAGCGTCTGACCGCCGACGGAGTCGACGGCTCCCGCCCAGCGCTGGCTGCCGAGCGGGCGACCGGCCTCGGCGAACTCGGCGCGATCGACGATCGACGTCGCACCGAGCCGCCGCAGGGCGTCACCCAGCTCGTCGACCCGCCCCGTCGAGGCGGTGACTTCGAAGCCGGCGGCGGCCAGCAGTGCGATCGCGATGCCTCCGACGCCGCCACCCGCTCCTGTGACGAGCACGGGGAGCCCGCCGACGCGGACGGCGCCGGAGGTCGCGCTGCCGTGCTCGAGCGCGAGCACGGCGAGGGCCGCGGTGTACCCGGCTGTGCCGATCGCGGCGGCCTGTGCGCTCGAGACGTGGTCGGGGACGCGGACGAGCGCCTCGGACCGCACCTTCGCACGCTCGGATAGCCCGCCGTACCGGGTCTCGCTCAGGCCGTCGCCGAACAGGGCCACGCGGTCGCCGGCCGTCCACGCGGGATCACTCGACGCCGCGACGACGCCGACGAGGTCGATGCCCGCGACCATGGGGAACGACCGCACGACGCCCGGCTTCCCCGTGAGGACGAGGGCGTCCTTGTAGTTGATGCTCGAGTACTCGACGTCGACGGTGACGGCGGCGTCGGGCAGTGAGGCGTCGGGGAGGTCGCGGAGGTCGACCGTCCGGGTGGGTTTGCCACCCTCGTGCTCGACCTGCTCGACGAGGTATGCGCGGCCCATGGTGCTCCTGTCTCCGGTGCGGTGACCGGTCGGTGGCTGTCCGTCGAGCCTACGCCTCCCCGCCGAGGGGCCGCCTGGCGCGAGCCATCGCGCGCCGTGCCTAGGTGACGTCGCGGCGCCAGGTCGTGGCGTAGCCGATGAGCGCGACGATCACTCCGATGCCGAGGAGGACGAGTCCGCCCTGCCACCAGGCCAGCGCGTCCTGCTGCGCCGACATCATCGAGTAGAAGCTCGGCCCGACGAGGGCGTCCGTCGCGGCACCCGGCAGGAACCGGCCGATGGACGCGGTGATCTCCGAGAACGAGGAGGCGAGGCGCAGCAGCGGCTCGACGAACTGCGTGAAGGCCAGTACGACGATGATCGCGCCCACCTGGCTCGGCAGCACCGCCCCGAGACCGACACCGATCGCACCCCACAGGGCCATCGCGAGCACCGCACGGCCGATGAGCGCCCAGGTGTCGGAGTCGGTCAGCATCGGATCGATGCCGCTGATCGCCAGGGCGCCGCCGCCGAGACCGACGGACGCAACAAGCGCGATCACGCCGTACAGTGCGCCGACCCCGGTCAGCGCCAGGACCTTGCCGACGAGGACGTGACCGCGGTTCGGGTTGGCAAGGAACGTCGGCGTCAGGCTCTGATGCCGGAACTCGCCGGTCGTGGCGAGCGCACCGAGCAGGACGGGGAAGACGTAGCCGATGCTCGTCGCGAAGCCGTAGATGAGACCGGGTTGGGTGAGCATCTCGCTCGTCGCCTGCGCTCCGGCCCCGCTGGACTCGGCCGCGCCCGGGATGTTGGCGAAGAGGAGTGCGGCCCCGGCCGCGGCGAAACCGACGTACACGAACAGGATGAGCGCGAGGCCCCACCACACGCGGGTGGTGAACACCTTGAGGAACTCGGAGCGGATGGCTGCCAGAAGTGAGGTCATGCGTGGTCCTCCCCACCGCTGACGAGCGCGAGGAACGAATCCTCGAGCCCTGATCGATGCCGCGACAACGCACTGAGTGGAATGCCGGCGGCGAGCGCGACCCGGCCGATGTCGATCGCCTCCACGTCGTGCACGACGAGCCCCGAGCGGGCCTGGTCGAAGGTGTACCCCGCGGCGGTCAGCGCTGTGGCGAGCCGCTCGTGCTCCGGGGAGTTCACGACGACGCGCAGGGTGTCGGCGGCGTCAAGGCTCGCGAGGGTGCCCACGTGCGCGAGCCGCCCCTTCGCGATGATCACGACCTCGTCGACGGACTGCTGCACCTCGCTGAGCAGGTGCGAGCTGATGAGGACGGTCCGGCCCTCGGCCGCGAGCGCGGTGAGGAAGCCGCGGATCCACTTGATCCCCTCGGGGTCGAGCCCGTTGATCGGCTCGTCGAGGACGAGCACACCGGGGTCGCCGAGGAGCGCGGTCGCGAGGCCGAGCCGTTGTCGCATGCCGAGTGAGTACCCGGCGACGCGTCGGTCCGCGACGTCGAGCAGCCCGACCTGCGCGAGCACGAGGTCCACCCGGTTCGCCGGCAGACGCGCTGCCGAGGCGTGCACGCGCAGGTGGTTGCGGGCGGTGCGGCCGGGGACGAAGCTCGCCGCCTCGAGAGCCGCGCCGACGGTCGCGGCAGGCACCGGCAGCTTGGCGTAGGGGACGCCGCCGAACGTCGCGCTCCCGGACGTCGGTTGCACGAGGCCGAGCAGCATGCGCAGGGTCGTGGTCTTCCCGGCGCCGTTCGGGCCGAGGAAACCGGTGACCTTGCCCGGTTCCACGTGGAACGTCAGGTCGTCGACCGCCTGCACCGCCCCGAAGGATTTCGAGAGTCCGTCGAACTCGATCGTCACGCCAGCGGTCATCCGGTACCTCCCCAGGGGCGCGGCCGGATCCGCGCCTCGTCCCGCAACGCTATCGGGGCCGAGACCGGTTGCGCATCGGCCGCTCGGGGGAGATCCCGGTGCAGGCGCCTGTGGCCCCGTCTCAGGAGATGCCCGGCGTGGCGGGCTCGCATCGGGGCGACGCGCCGCACCTTTCCTGAGACAGGGACGGCGGAGCCGAGGACGAGGTCGGCTGCTACAGCCCGAGCGAGTCGAGCGACGCGCGGACGGCGGCGGCCGAGTCGGCGAACTGCTGTTCCTCGCGCGGCGACATCGCGACCTCGACCACCGACCGCACGCCCGAGCGGTCGACGATGCTCGGCACCGACAGGGCGACCCCGCTGACACCGTGGTACCCGTCGAGCACGGTGCTCACCGGCAGGATGGCGTGCTCGTCGCCGAGGATGGCCTCGACGATGCGTGCACCGGAGAGCCCGATCGCGTAGTTCGTCGCGCCCTTGCCCTCGATGACGCGATAGGCGGCCGTCCGGACGTCGACCGCGATCTCGTCGAGCTGCTGCTCCGTGAAGCGCGATCCGTCGGGCAGCTCCCAGTCGAGGATCGGGACGGGGCCGATGGTCGCCTGCGACCACAGCGGCAGTTCGCTGTCGCCGTGCTCGCCGACGATGAGTGCGTGCACCGCCGAGGTCGCGACACCCGCGTGCTCAGCGAGCAACCAGCGCAGCCGGGAGGTGTCGAGGACGGTGCCGGAGGAGAAGACGCGTTCGCGCGGCAGCCCCGTGATCTGCTGGGCGGCGACGGTGAGGACGTCGCACGGGTTCGTGACGAGCATGTAGACGGCGTCCGGCGCCTGCTCGACGAGTTTCGGGAGCAGCTGCTCGAGGATGCGGATGTTCGTGCCCGCGAGGTCGAGTCGGGTCTGGCCGGGCTCCTGCTTCGCGCCGGCCGTGATCACGACGACGTCCGCATCGGCGACGACCGAGATGTCGTCACCGCCGGTGATGCTGCTCGACCCGGTGAACTGCGTCCCGTGGGCGAGGTCGAGGACCTCGGCCGAGGCCCGCTTGCCGTCGATGTCGTAGAGCGCCACCCGCCTGGCGCTGCCGCGGATGAGCGAGGCGTAGGCGAGGGACGAACCGACGCTCCCCGCCCCGATGATGGCCAGTTTCGACTTCGTGCGAGCACCCATGGCTCCATCTTGGCAGGGGCGGATGTGCGCGGTCAGGGCGCGGCACGACGGGTGTCGGGTTGTCTCGATGTCGAGGTATCCGCCCTTCGACAGGCTCAGGGACCGGACCGCCACACCCTCCGGTCACTGAGCCGCACCTTTCGGTCACTGAGCCGCACTTTTCCGTCACGGAGCCTGTCGAAGTGCCTCCGCCAACCACCGGTTCCGCGACTCGATGAGCCGTCGCAGGTGCCGGGTGAGCGCGACGTGTTCGGCCACGAGGCCGAGCGGACCGAACGGCGCCGAGAACGTGACGTCGTCGAGCATGATGGTCCGCGCCGTCCCCATCGGTCGCTCGAGTGGTTCGAAGAGGTGGACGTGGCGGAACGTCCGGAAGGGACCGGACACCTGTTCGTCGGTGAACCGGTGGGGTTCCTCGAACGCGGTGATCCGACTCGTCATCGTCCACGGCACACCGAAGTGCTTCGCCCGCCAGGTGACGGTCTCGCCGGGACCGATCAGCCCGGAGGTCACGCCGCCGACCGCCCGTTCACCGGTGTCCGCCATCGAGCCGAGGTGGGCGTCGATCGACCGCGAGAGGTCGAAGGCCTGCTGCATCGTCCCGTCGAGCTCGGTGCGGAGGCGGAAGTGGGCGGTCATGACGGTGGCGGATCAGGCGGGCTGGCCGGTGCGAGCATCGGTGGAGGCGTCGGACCCTGCGTGCACGGCGCATCGCGGGCCGCCGTCGGGCCCGTCCGCGTGCGCCTCGCACACGACCAACTGCGTCTTGCAGGAGGGGTCCGCGCAGTTCTGCAGGTGCTTCGTCGAGGCGTCGCAGACGACGCAGTGCCCGATGACGGCCGCGTGATCGCTGAACTCGAGCGAGCCACGCTTGTCGAACACGTACAGGGATCCCTCCCACAGGCCGTCGTCGCCGAACTGCTCGCCGTACCGGACGATGCCGCCGTCGAGCTGGTACACCTCGCCGAACCCTCGCGATCGCATGAGTCCCGAGAGCACCTCGCAGCGGATGCCGCCCGTGCAGTAGGTGACGACCGGCTTGTCCTTGAGGTGGTCGTACTTGCCGCTGTCGAGCTCGGCGACGAAGTCCCGGGTGGTCGCGACGTCGGGGACGACCGCGCCGGCGAACCGACCGATCTCGGCCTCGAACGCGTTCCGGCCGTCGAAGAACACGACGTCGTCGCCGCGCTCCGCGACGAGCTCATGCAGTTCCGTCGGCTGCAGGTGCACCCCGCCGCCGGTGACGCCGTGCTCGTCCACCACGAGCTCACCGGGGGCGCCGAAGGACACGATCTCCTCGCGCACCTTCACGCTGAGCTTCGGGAAGTCGCTACTCCGACGCCAGGGCGCGGGCCGGTGCCTGGCCGTGCGGACGGGGTCGTCCTCGTCGAAGCCGGAGCCGTCGCTCCACTTCACATCGAGGTCGCGGAACGCGGGGTGCTCCTTCGTCTTCCGGACGTAAAGCTTGCAGGCGTCGAGCTCGCCGCCGACGGTGCCGTTGATGCCGTCTTTCGAGATGAGGATGCGACCACGGAGACCGAGCGACTCGCAGAGGTCGCGCTGCCACAGCCGGATCGCCTCCGGGTCCGCCAGGGGAGCGAACGCGTAGTAGAGGAGGATCTTCGGGTCGGCCACCGCTCAATCGTACGTGGCGCCGACCGCGGATCGTCGGGCCGGTCCAGCGGACACGGACGTTCCGGCCCCTCGCTTGTCGAAGGGCGACAACCGCCGCCTTCCGCGCAGGTGCCAGGCCTAGGGTGGACGCAGACCTCGAAGGAGATGGCTATGCGCACTGCAGTGATCGTCGACGCGATCCGGACGCCGTCCGGCCGGGGCAAACCGGGCGGTGCGCTGAACGCCGTGCACCCGACGGACCTCCTCGCCGGCACGATCCTCGCGCTCGTGGAGCGGACCGGCATCGATCCCGCGGTCGTCGAGGACGTCTACGCCGGCTGCGTCACCCAGTCCGGCGAGCAGGGGCAGAACATCGCGCGGAACGCGGCGCTCGCCGCAGGCCTCCCGCAGGAGACGCCCGGCACCACCATCGACCGGCAGTGCGGCTCCAGCCAGCAGGCCACCACCTTCGCCGCACAGAGCGTCATGTCGGCGGGCAACGACGTCGTCATCGCCTGCGGGGTCGAATCGATGAGTCGAGCGCCGATGGGCTCCAACGTGCAGGGCGCAGACCCCTTCGGCTCCGCCCTCCGAGCCCGCTTCCCCGATGGCCTCGTCGGCCAGGGCGTCTCCGCCGAACTCATCGCCGCCCGCTGGAACCTCAGCCGCGATGAACTCGACGCCTTCGCCGCCCGCTCCCATGAGCGCGCCGCCGCGACCTGGGCGTCCGGCGGGTTCGACGGCGAGGTCGTCGCCGTCACCCTCCCCGACGGTTCCGTCGTCACGACCGACGAGACGGTCCGTGCCGGGACGACCCCCGAGGCGCTCGCCGGACTCCCTGCCGTCTTCCGCGACGAGCGGCTCGCGGCGCGCTTCCCCGAGATCGCCTGGCGGATCACGCCGGGGAACGCCTCACCGCTCACCGACGGCGCCTCCGCCGCGCTCATCATGAGCGAGGTACGGGCGCTCGAGCTGGGGCTGACGCCGCGTGCGCGTTTCGTCTCCTTCGCCGCGGTCGGGAGCGACCCGATCGAGATGCTCACCGGCATTCTCCCCGCGACCCGCCGCATCCTGGAGCGCAGCGGGCTCGACATCGACGACATCGACGCGTTCGAGGTCAACGAGGCGTTCGCCTCCGTCCCGCTCGCGTGGCAACGCGAGTTCGGGGTGGACGACGACCGGCTCAACCCGCGTGGCGGGGCGATCGCCCTCGGGCACCCGCTCGGCGCCTCCGGGACGAAGCTCCTCGCCACCCTCCTCGGCCAGCTCGAGGCGACCGGCGGCCGCTACGGTCTGCAGACGATGTGCGAGGGCGGCGGTATGGCCAACGCGACGATCATCGAGCGCCTCTGATGGGCGCGCCCACCAGGTGAAGGGAACCACGACATGGATGTGACCGGCAGCTCGGCGATCGTCACCGGCGGCGCCTCGGGACTCGGATTCGCGACCGCGACGCGGCTGGCCGGCGCCGGCGCGCGCGTCGTGCTCGTCGACCTCCCCGGCTCACCCGGGGCAGAGCGGGCCGAGGAACTCGGCGGGTTCGCGACCTTCGTGCCCGCCGACGTCACCGACGGTGAGCAGGTGCAGGCGGCGGTCGAAGCGGCGGTGTCGCGTGGACCGCTGCGGGTCGTCGTGAACTGTGCCGGCATCGCGCCACCGGCGAAGGTGCTCGGCCGCGACGGCCCGGCGGACCTCGGGGCCTTCGAACGCGTCCTGCGCGTCAACGTCCTCGGCACCTTCAACGTCATCCGGCTCACCGCCGACGCGATGCAGCACAACGACCCGGACGGCGATCCCGTCGACGGCGCCGGAGACCGCGGCGTCATCATCAACACCGCGTCCGTCGCAGCCTTCGACGGACAGATCGGCCAGCCCGCCTACGCCGCGTCCAAGGGGGCGGTGCATTCGATGACGTTGCCGATCGCCCGCGAGCTGGCGCGCTTCGGGATCCGGGTCGTGACGATCGCACCCGGCATCATGGAGACGCCCATGCTCGCCGGACTGCCCGAGGCGGCGCAGGAGTCGCTCGGGCACCAGGTGCCGTACCCGGCCCGCCTCGGCCGTCCCGACGAGTACGCCGCACTCGCGCTGCACATCGTCGAGAACGGCTACCTCAATGGTGAGACGATCCGCCTCGACGGCGCGATCCGGATGGCGCCGAAATGACCGGCTCTCCGATGCCGACGAACCCATCCACCGACCAGGGAGCCACTCCGTGACCAGCGACGACACCATCCTCTTCGAGGTGAGCGACGGCCTCGCGCACCTCACGCTCAACCGGCCCGCGAGCCTCAACGCGATCGACGACCGTGCGGCCAGACGGTGGCGCGACCTCGCCCTCGAGATCGCGGAGCGCGACGACGTCCGGGCCGTCCTGTTCGACGCCAACGGACCCGCGTTCTGCGCGGGCGGCGACGTCCTCGCGATGTCGCGGATGGGTGACGGCAGCGCAGGATCGACGGGCGCCTTCGTCACCGAGCTCGCCGACATCATCCACGAGGGCCATCGGACGCTGCAATCGGTCGCGAAGCCGATCGTCGCCGCCGTCCAGGGCGCCGTCGCCGGCGGCGGACTGGGGTTCATGCTCGTCGCCGACGTGATCATCGCATCCGACCGGGCGAAGTTCGTCAGTAAGTACGCCGACATCGGCCTCACGCCCGACTGCGGCGTGAGCACCCTGTTGCCCGAGGCGGTCGGCATGCGTCGGGCGCTCGAGCTCACCCTCGGGCCGCGGATGCTGAGCGCGGACGAAGCACTCGACTGGGGGCTCGTGACCGAGGTGGTCCCCGCCGAGCAGCTCGACGCCCGTGCCCGCGAGGTGGCCGCGTTCTGGTTGGCCGGAGCCACGGCCGCGTTCGGTCAGGCGCGGCGGCTGCTGCGCGAGAGCGTCGGCCGCGGCTATCAGGACGCCCTCGACGACGAAGCCCGCACGATCGGTGCGGCGATCGAGACACCCGAGTCGGTCGCGCGCGTCGCGGCGTTCGCCGCCGCGTCGGCGAAACGCTCGGCTGCGTCGACCACCACCACCCCGAAGGAGCCCACCGCATGACCACCCTCGCCGGCAAGACCATCCTCATGTCGGGCGGCAGCCGTGGCATCGGCCTCGCGATCGCCCTGCGTGCCGCCCGCGACGGCGCGAACGTCGCGATCCTCGCGAAGACCGACACCCCCGATCCCCGCCTCGAGGGGACGATCCACACCGCAGCGGACGCGATCCGCGAGGCCGGTGGGCAGGCGCTCCCGATCCTCGGCGACGTCCGGAACGACGACGACATCACACGGGCCGTGTTCGAGACCGCCGGTGAGTTCGGCGGCATCGACATCGTCGTCAACAACGCGAGCGTCATCAGCCTTGCTCGGACCCTCGACCTCGACGCGAAGCGGTACGACCTCATGCAGGACGTGAACGTGCGTGGCACGTTCATGCTGTCGCGGGCGGCCATCCCCATGCTGAAGGACGCGGAGAACCCGCACATCCTGTCGCTGTCGCCGCCGCTCAACCTCGACCCGAAGTGGCTCGGCGCGCACACCGGCTACACGCTCGCGAAGTACGGCATGTCGATGGTGACGCTCGGTCTCGCTGCCGAGTTCGGGCGCGACGGCATCGCCGCGAACACGCTCTGGCCGAAGACGACGATCAAGACGGCGGCGGTCGGCAACATCCTCGGCGGCGAGGCCCTCCTGGCGAAGAGTCGCACCCCCGAGATCTACGCCGACGCCGCCTACGAGGTCCTGACGGCATCGGCTCGTGAGCTCACGGGTCGGTCGCTCATCGTGGAGGACGTCCTCGCGGAGGCCGGGGTCACCGACCTCGCGAAGTACTCACCGGGCGTCGACGAGTCGGAGCTCTACCCCGACATCTTCCTGTAGCGGACGGCTCGCCCTGTCCGCTGACGGCAGAACGCGTGCTCCCCGAGCCTGGCCGACCCGCGCCTACAGTGAGAACACGCGGTCACGGAGCCCGCGCCCGCAGCCGGAAGGAGTCGCCATGTTGTACCGCGAAGCCCTCGGCGCGGCCCTGCGCACGCGTCGACTCGAACAGGGGCGCACCCTGCAGGACGTCGCGACCGCCGCAGCCGTCTCGACGCCCTACCTGTCGGAGATCGAACGCGGCCGGAAGGACGCCTCCTCCGAGGTGGTGGTGACCATCGCCGACGCGCTCCGCACCCGCCTCGACGCGCTCATGTTCGACATCGCGGACCGCTTCGAGACTGCGGCGGCTCCGATCGTCGTCGACCTGCCGCTGGCTGAGGATGTGCTCGCCCATGCGACGATCACTCCGCTGCGCCCGGCGGCCGACCCGCAGCTGCTCGCCGCCTGACCCCGACCGTCGGCGGTCGTCCGGACACGGTGCTTCGTCCCGTCCGGTGACGGCCTGCCGCTCGCTCGGCCCACCGCTCCCTCCGTCAGCCGCGGGCGAGTGCCTTGAAGGACTCGCGGAGGAGCGGCTCGGCCGTCTCCCACGTCGTGTCCACATCCCAGGCACCGAGGTCGGTGACCTCGGTGTGGCGGCCGGCCTGGTGCTTCGGCTCGGGATCGCCCGGGAGTCGCAGCCGCTGGGTGAACCCTCCGGTCGTCCGGTCGAAGTCGAGCACGTGGAAGGCGACGTTCCGGTTCCAGTCCTCGGACGGCCACGAGATGAAGTTCACGCGCACCCGCTCAGCGGACAGCGGCCCCTCGGCGACGTAACTGCCGGGGTGGTCCTCGCCCGGCGACAGGATGCGGTACGCGCCGTTCGAGCAGTACAGCAGCAGGGCCGGCACGAACGGCTTCTCCGCGAACAGTTCGGTGTAGTGGAGCGCCTCGGCTCGAACCACGTCGCCGAACAGGTGCGGGGTCTGCGGTGCCCCAAGGGTGTGCATCGGCACGGTCGTCTCCTTCGGTTCGTCAGGGGTCGGTATGCGTGTCACTCTGGCCGCGGCCGCCGTATGCGCGGTGTACGCGGGCTGGGTGGATGCGGAGAACGACGCTGGTATTCCACGGTGCCAGGAGATCGGCGCGACAGCAGGACCGTTCCACGCGAAATGTCCTGTTCCCAGGCGGTTCTCCTGCTGCGGCGCGACGGACCCGCGGGCGTAGGCTGGAGGATGCGACGCCCCGCAGCACACTCGGACGGGCCGCACCCGAAAGGAACACCCGTGATCCAGCACCACCTGCGCGTCCATCGCAGCGACGAGAACCTCGCCCGCGAAGGACAGCTCGCCTGGCAGCTCGCCCGAGTCGCGACCGATCCGGTGGAGGTGACGCCCGAGGTCGTCGACATGATCATCAACCGGGTGATCGACAACGCCGCCGTCGCAGCCGCCTCGCTCACGCGCCGGCCCGTCTCCTCGGCTCGCGCCCAGGCGCTCAGCCACCCCGTCAGCACCGGCGGCGACGGTGCCACGGTGTTCGGGCCCGACCTCGCCCGCCGCGTCTCCCCGGAATGGGCCGCCTGGGCCAACGGCGTCGCCGTGCGCGAGCTCGACTTCCACGACACCTTCCTCGCCGCCGAGTACTCGCACCCGGGCGACAACATCCCGCCCATCGTCGCGGTGGCCCAGCACGTCGGCTGCACGGGCGCCGACCTCGTCCGAGGGATCGCGACCGGCTACGAGATCCAGATCGACCTCGCGAAGGCGATCAGCCTGCACCGACACAAGATCGACCACGTCGCACACCTCGGCCCGAGCGCCGCCGCCGGCATCGGCACGATGCTCGGCCTCGACCAGGCCACCATCCACCAGGCGATCGGCCAGGCACTCCACACCACGACGGCCACTCGCCAGTCGCGCAAGGGCGAGATCTCCACCTGGAAGGCGCACGCTCCCGCATTCGCCGGCAAGATGGCGGTCGAGGCCGTCGACCGGGCCATGCGCGGCGAGACCAGCCCGTCACCGATCTACGAGGGCGAGGACGGCGTGGTCGCCTGGCTGCTCGACGGCCCCGACGCCTCCTACGACGTCCCGTTGCCCGGCGCCGGTGAGCCGAAGCTCGCGATCCTCGACTCCTTCACGAAGGAGCACTCGGCGGAGTACCAGGCGCAGGCGTGGATCGACCTCGCCCGCAAGCTGCACCACGAGCACCCGGAAGTCCTCGTGCCCGGAGCCGTGGACCGCATCGTCCTCCACACCTCGCACCACACGCACTACGTCATCGGCTCCGGCGCGAACGACCCGCAGAAGTACGACCCGACGGCGTCGCGCGAGACGCTCGACCACTCCATCCCCTACATCGTCGCGGTGGCGCTGCAGGACGGCGCGTGGCACCACGTCGACTCCTACCGTCCCGAACGCGCCACCCGCGCTGACACCGTCGAGCTGTGGCACCGGATCTCGACGGCGGAGGACCCTGAGTGGACGCGCCGCTACCACTCGCTCGACCCGGCCGAACAGGCGTTCGGCGGGCGCATCGAGATCACGCTCACGGACGGGTCGACCATCGTCGACGAGATCGCCGTCGCCGACGCCCACCCGCTCGGAGCCCGGCCGTTCGCGCGCGCCGACTACGTCCACAAGTTCCGCACGCTCGCCGCCGACGTCCTCGATGCGGAGGAGATCGAGCGTTTCCTCGCGCTCGCCGAACGCCTCCCGGAGCTCGACGCCGACGAGGTCAAGCAGCTGAGCATCCAGGCCGCCTCCGGGGTCCTCGCCTCGGCACCCCACCCGACCGGCCTGTTCTGATGCCGGCCGACCTCCAGAAGGGACCGTGCTGATGCTGTACAGCGAGACCACGCCGGCAGAGAAGCGCCGGCTGTTCCGGGAGCGACTCGCCACCGGTGAGCTGCTGCGCTTCCCGGGCGCGTTCAACCCGCTCTCGGCGAGGCTCATCGAGCAGAAGGGCTTCGACGGCGTCTACATCTCCGGCGCGGTGCTCTCCGCCGACCTCGGGCTGCCCGACATCGGACTGACGACCCTCACCGAGGTCGCCGGTCGCGCCAAGCAGATCGCCCGGATGACCGAGCTGCCCGCGATCGTCGACGCCGACACCGGCTTCGGGGAGCCGATGAACGTCGCGCGCACCGTCCAGGAGATCGAGGACGCCGGGCTCGCCGGGCTCCACATCGAAGACCAGGTCAACCCGAAGCGCTGCGGCCACCTCGACGGCAAGCAGGTCGTCGACACCTCCACCGCACTCGGCCGGATCCGTGCCGCCGTCGACGCCCGGCGCGATGCGAACCTGCTCATCATGGCGCGCACCGACATCGCCGCCGTCGACGGGCTCGACGCCGCGATCGACCGGGCCAAGCAGCTCGTCGACGCCGGAGCCGACGCGATCTTCCCCGAGGCGATGCGGTCGCTCGAGGAGTTCGCCGCCGTCCGCGACGCGGTCGACGTGCCGATCCTCGCCAACATGACGGAGTTCGGCAAGAGCGAGCTGTTCACGAGTCAGCAGCTCGCCGATGTGGGCGTGAACCTCGTCATCTGGCCGGTGTCGCTCCTCCGCATCGCGATGGGTGCCGCGGGTCGTGCGCTCGACACGCTGAACGACGAGGGCTCGCTCACGAGCAAGCTCGGTGAGATGCAGCACCGTGCCGACCTCTACGAACTGATCGACTACGAGGGCTACAACCGCTTCGACACCTCGGTCTTCAACTTCACCATCGACCGGTAGGCGTCCCCTCACCGGTGAACACCACCTGGGTCTCCGCTCCCCGAGCTTGTCGAGGGGCGAGCCGGGTGCCAAGCTCGACCGACGCGCGCAGGACGCGCGCAGGCAGTACGCAAAGGAGCAACGCATGACCGAAGCGACCAGTGACATCAAGAAGGGTCTCGCCGGCGTCGTCGTCGACGTGACGAGCGTCTCGAAGGTGAACCCGGAGACGAACTCGCTGCTCTACCGCGGGTATCCGGTCCAGGAGCTCGCCGAGCACTGCAGCTTCGAGCAGGTCGCGTACCTGCTCTGGAACGGTGAACTGCCCACGGGGGCCGAACTCGCGGAGTTCACGTCGTCGGAGCGGGGCCAGCGCGCACTCGACGACAACGTCAAGGCGGCCATCGACCTCCTCCCGACGACGAGCCACCCGATGGACGCCCTCCGGACGGCGGTCAGCGTGATCGGTGCGAACGATCCGACCGCCGAGACGAACACCCCTGAGGCCAACGCGGTGAAGGCCGCGAGCCTGTACGCGAAGCTGCCCGCGATCGTCGCGTACGACCAGCGCCGCCGCCACGGCCTCGAGCTCGTCCCGCCGCGCGACGACCTCGGCTACAGCGCCAACTTCCTCTTCATGACCTTCGGCGAAGAGGCCGATCCGGTCGTCGTCGACGCGTTCGACGTGTCGATGATCCTCTACGCGGAGCACTCCTTCAACGCGTCGACGTTCACCGCCCGGGTCATCACCTCGACCCTCAGCGACCTGTACTCGGCGGTCACCGGAGCGATCGGCGCGCTCAAGGGCGCCCTGCACGGTGGGGCGAACGAGGCCGTCATGCACGTCTTCGACGAGATCGGGACGGCTGACCAGGCCAGCGCCTGGCTCGACGCGGCGCTCGCCGAGAAGCGCAAGATCATGGGCTTCGGACACCGGGTCTACAAGAACGGCGACTCGCGCGTGCCGACGATGCTCAAGGCGCTCGAGCGGCTCGCCGAGCACTACGGCAAGCCCGAGATCCTCGAGCTGTACACGACGCTCGAAGCGGACATGGTCGCGCGGAAGAACATCAAGCCGAACCTCGACTACCCCTCGGGCCCGGCGTACAACCTGATCGGGTTCGACACGGCCACGTTCACGCCGCTGTTCGTCGCCGCTCGGATCGTCGGGTGGACGGCGCACATCGCCGAGCAGCTCGCGTCGAACGCGCTCATCCGTCCGCTGTCCGAGTACGTCGGGCCCGACGAGCGGCACGTGCCGACCGACTGAGGGACGAGTTCTCCACAGATTCGGCGGCAGCCCCCATGGCGATATTCCAGATGAGTAGCCTCGGTCCTCGTGACTGCTCTGATTCGTGCTCCGCGCTCCTTGCTCCTGCGATCCACGCTCTCGGCCCTGGCCGCTGCGACCATCCTGCTCACCGCGGTGGGAGTCCCGGTCCCGGCGTCCGCCGCTCCGCCCGTCGGTTCCATCGCCGACCCCCAGGAGCACGACGACGGACCCCGTGACGCGTTCGGCACCGGGGACGTCCCCGGTGCGCCGGACGCCGTGGCCCCTTCGGCAGGCACCTCGAGGGTGATCGGCAAGCTCGTCCTGCAGAACCGGTCCAGTGGATCCTCGGCGTACGTCGGGCTCTCCGCGCCGGAGTCGGGTCGGAACGTCCAGCGGCTGTACTCGTCCTCGGTGGGCGGAGCAGCGTCGCTCGCGGGAACGTATTCCCTCCCTTCCGTCGGTGCGGCCGGGCCGATCACCGGCGTGGGAGCCTCCTCGACGCTCTGCCTGACGCCCGCCGGCGACGGCTCCCGGGCGTTCGTCGCAGCCCGGACGTGCACCGGTTCCCCGTCGCAGGACTTCGAGTGGCGCTACGTCTCGAACACGTGGGTCGCCGGCTACGCGCTGTACCCGGTGTCGAGTCGGTACTCCCTGGGTGGGACCGACACCGACACCTTCGTCGAGCTCACGATGGACGCGCTCACCGACGTCGTCGTGGAGTCGCAGCTGGCCCCGATCGAGCCGTTCGAACTGCGTACGCCGGCGATCGGCGCCACGGTGGACACGCCGTCCCCCACGTTCAGCGGTATCGGGCAGCCCGGATCGTCCATCTCGATCCGCACCGACGCGCAGGCCCTGCTCGCGAGCACCAGTGTCCCCCTGGACTCGACGTCCTGGTCGGTTCCGTCGATCCAGCTCGAGCCCGGCCGCTACACGGGCACCGCGACCCAGAGCGGGACCGGTTCGGATGTCCAGGTGCGTTTCGACTTCACGGTCCCGTCGCCGCTCGCGCCCGGCGCCTCGATCCCCACGCCGACGCTCGCCCCCGGTCGGTCCGTGGAGGTGGAGGCGACGTTCAACGCCGATGCCGGTGGTCAGCGCATCGACGTCTACCACCCGGCGAACACGCGGATCACTGCGGTCGACCACCCGGCCTTCACACTCGACGCGTTGGGCATCGGGGGTGTCTTGCCGGTCGGCGCGACCACGCTGAGGTTCACGCTGCGGGCGAACGACGACGCTCCCGTCGGCGAGGCCACGGGCGGCAAGGTCACCTACGGTTCCTCCCGCATCACGATCGCCGACTTCACGGCGAACATCGTCCGGGCGCCGGACGAGCCGATCGCCCCCTTGGTGGTCGAGTCGCCGAGGCGCGGCGAGACGATCAGTGAGACGACCCCCGTGTTCAGTGGGACCGGCGAGCCGGGGTCGCGCATCGAGATCCGCGGCGCGTGGGGCGACGTCCTCGGCTCAGTGGAGCGGGTCGACGCGAGCGGTGCTTGGTCGATCACATGGAACAAGAGCCTTTTGCCGAGCCGGTATGCCGGAGGCACCGTGAAGCAGTTCGTGGACGGGGTACCGACGCACACCTTCGTCTACGACTTCACGATCGTCCAGCCTCGACTCGTCGTCACCTCGCCGAGAGTCGGCGACACCCTCACCGGCACCAGGCCGGTGTTCACCGGTACGGCGAACCCGGGGGCGCGGGTGCAGATCACGGGCGCGTGGGGCACCGACCTCGGCTCCGCGATCGCCGACCCACGGACCAGGGAGTGGACCATCACCTGGCCGCGTGACTATCTCCCGGCGCGGTACTTCGGCGGCACCGTGACCGAGACCGTCGGCGGCAAGGTCATCGCCTCGTCCGGGTACGACTTCACCCTCACCCAGTGAGCTGACCATCGGGCCGCCGGCCCGGTGTCACTGCACCGGGCCGGCGGCTCCTGCCTCCCCCTACCGAGCCTCCGAAGGAGCACCCATGCCCAAGCAACCCACCCTCCTCGCCGCCGCGGGCCTCGCCGTCATCGCCCTCACCGGATGCACCGACGCGGATGCGACGTCGACGACGAGCGCGTCACCGACGGTCGCCGCCGAGTCCACCACCGGTTCCGAGTACACGATCCCCGACGTCACCGATGAGTGCGTCGACGGCACGGCGACCATCGTCGACGACAGCTCGAACGTGACCATCGACGGCGACTGCGAGAACGTCGTCGTGGAGGCCTCCAACAGCATCGTGACCGTGACGGGAGCCGTCGTGAACCTCTCGTTCAACAGCTCCATCACCCTCGTGAACGTCTCGACCGTCGACAACGTCACGTTCGTCGAGGGAGCCAACGGCAACAAGGTCGCGACCTCGTCGGCGCCGGTGGTCACCGACAGTGGGGAGGGCAACACCGTCGCCGCTGACTGACCGTCGGCGATCCGGCCCAGGTGTGTCGGACGCCACACGTCGCCAGGCGTCCCAGGACCCGGGTGTTGTCGAGTCGGGACAACCGTGGTGCACGACGCCGCGCCGGCGGGATACGGTCGCATCCGTGCACCTCATCTTCCGCACCATCGCCATGTTCCTGCAGTCCCGCCGTCGAGCCCGCCGCGGCGAGCGCCTCGACACCTGGGACGTCGGACGGATCCGGTTGAGCGTGCTGCCGACCGACCTCGACGTCCTCGGCCACATGAACAACGGTGTCTACCTGTCGATCTTCGACCTCGGCCGGTGCGACCTCCTGATCCGGAACGGACTCTGGGATCGCTTCAAGCACCTGGGCTGGTACCCGGTGGTGTCGAGTGAGAGCATCACGTTCCGGAAATCGCTGCAGCCCTGGCAGCGCTTCACCGTCGAGACCCGCGTGACGGGCTACGACGACAAGGGCGTGTTCATCGAACACCGCGTCGTCGTCGGTGGCGAGATCTACACGCAGGCCATCGTCCGAGGGCGCTTCCTGAAACGGTCGGGCGGCGTGGTCCCGCTCGCGGAGCTCCTTGAGCTCACCGGCCCGGCTCCAGCAGACCTCCCTGCGTGGCAGGCGCAGTGGGCGAGAGATGTCGCTCTGCCGCCCACGAAGGCACCGGCTCCCAGTGACTGGTGATTCCCAGTCGGTCGACATACTGGATTAAGCAACTGGAATACTTGTAGGCTGACCGCGTTCGTTCGCGAACGCTCCGCCGGTGCGTCCGGACGGCCCTCCCTCGGGTCGTCTCGGGCGCACCCTTGCGAAAGGTCGCCCATGAAACTCCCCATCCCCATTGCCATCGTCAGTCTGCTCGGCATGACGGTGAGTCTGCTCACCGGTCCGGCCGCCCGGGCCACCGAGCCGGCGCCTGACACGACCCCGGTGGTGTCCTCGGTCGAGGGCAGGTTCGTCGGCCAGGCGTTCCCCTCCGGCTCGGACGCCTTCTTTGCGGTCGGTGGCTCGACGGACGTCCTGAACCCGGCCAGGGTGACGCTGCACGCCACGCTCGACCAGGCGCTCGCCGCATCCGGCCGCTGGACGTTCCCGTCGGTGGACGCGTCCGGTCCGGTCACGACCACGGTCGGAGGCGTCACGAGGTGCCTCCAGCCTGATCCGTCGCAGGCCTACAAGTACGTGTACCCGGCGGTCTGCACCGGCTCGACCGCGCAGCAATGGGGCTGGGAGGTCTTCGCGAACGACCGTGTCAGCGGATACGGCCTCGTCTCGAACGGCGGAGCAGGTGGCTTCCTCCGTCAGTTCGACGGCAGGCTGGCCGTGGGCGGGTTCGGCTCGGTCGTGGACGCCGACCGGGTCACCCCGGAGGGACTCGATCCCGTCCCCGTCGCCATCCCGGTCACCCTCGAAGCGCCGACGCCCGGGTCCGTCGTCCGGGAGCCACGTCCCGTGTTCAGCGGGCGAGGCACGCCCGATGCGGTCGTCGAGGTCCTCGACTCGTCCGCCGGACCACTCGCCACGGCGACCGTCACCGCAGAGGGCACCTGGTCTGCCGTTCCGACCCGCGATCTCGCGCCCGGAGCGCAGTCCGGCACCGTTCGTCAACGCTCTGACGACTCGACCGCGAACTGGTCGCTGACCTACCGCGTCGTCACAGCGGTGACGGTCCGAACGCCCGCACTCGACGCCACGGTGGACGATCCGCGTCCGGTGTTCTCCGGTCTCGGAGAACCGGGCGCGCGGGTGACCGTCCTCGATGACACGACGGGTGTGACGCTGGTCGACGTCGAGGTGGACGGAAGCGGCGCCTGGAGTCAGCAGTCACTCCGGACGCTCGAGCCGCGCGCGTACACCGCGACCGCGACGCAGGTCTTCGGGGAACAGCGCACCACGGCACCGCTCCGGTTCACCTATCGGGAGCCCACGCCCGAGCCGGGCCCGGTCGAGGACGTCACCCTGCTCTCGCCCGCCATTGGGGAGACCATCGAGACCGCAGACCCGGTGTTCAGCGGTCGTGGAGAGCCGGGCGCGACCATCCGGGTGATCGGTGCCTGGGGTACGGAGATCGCTGCAGCCGAGGTCGGAGACGACCATCGCTGGGCGGCGCCGATCAACAAGAGCCTGACCCCCGGTCGGTACAGCGGCGGCTCCGTGCGCCAGGAGATCGACGGGGTGGAGCAGTCTCGCGCGCCGTACGACTTCACCGTGGCCGCCCGCGCGGTCGTCGCACCGCTTGTCGTGGAGTCGCCCGCGAGCGGTGGCGTCATCTCCTCGTCGGTGCCCGTGTTCAGCGGCACGGCACAGCCCGGTGCGAGGCTCGAGATCTGGAGCGCATGGGGCGATCTCGTCGGCACCACCGAGGCCGTCGCTGCGAGTGGACGCTGGACGATCAGCTGGAACAAGTCGCTGCTCCCCGCCCGGTACGCGGGTGGCACCGTCCGACAGATCATCGGCGGCGTCGAGACGCACCGCTCCGTCTACGACTTCACCGTCGCATCCGTCCTCAGGGTGACGTCGCCGAGGATCGGCGACACCCTCACCGGTACGCGGCCCGTGTTCACCGGCACGGCGACACCGCTGGCCGACATCGAGATCATCGGAGCCTGGGGCACCCGACTCGGGACGACGAAGGCCGACTCCTCGGGCTCGTGGACCGTCGAATGGAGTCGGGACTACCTCCCGGGCCGCTACCAGGGCGGACGCGTCGAGCAACGCGTGAACGGAACGTTCATCGATCAGGCCGGGTATGACTTCCGCCTGGTGCGATAGCGGATCGTCGGCGGCTGGTGAGGCATCCTCACGCCCCTCAGCCGCCGTCGGCGTCGCCGGATGTCGGTGGTCACCACGTAGGGTGACCACCATGTCCGCCTCTGCATCGTTCGCCGCTCCATCACTGTCCTCCGTCGAGGCCGCGCTGCAGCCGACCGGATCGGTGTCGCGCGAGGCGGAGCCGATGCGGACGGTGTACCGCCCGAGCGGTCCACTCGACGTCCACGGCACCCTGCGGCTGATCGCCCGGGGAGGCGACGGACCCTGCTACCGCCGCACGCCTGGCGGGGTCTGGCTGACGGCGCGGACACCGCACGGTGGCGCGACGCTGTACGTCTCGACGGTCCGCGACGGCAGGGTCGAGGCGACCGCCTGGGGTCCGGGAGCCGAGTGGATGATCGCCGGCGTGCCTGAGCTGCTGGGGCGCGACGACGACTGGTCGGAGCTCGACGTGAGCCGGAGCCCGCTCCTCACCGAGGTGTCCCGACGGAACCCGGGGTTGCGGTTGAGCCGCAACCGGCTCGTGTTCGAGATGCTCGTGCCGTCGATCCTCGAGCAGAAGGTGACCGCACTCGAAGCGTGGCGTGCGTGGCGCCTGCTCGTGCGGCGACACGGTGACCCGGCACCAGGGCCGGCACCCGAGGGCATGGTCGTCGCGCCGTCCGCCGAGACCTGGCGGATGGTTCCGAGCTGGGAGTGGCACACGGCGGGTGTCGGGCCGCAACGGTCGGAGACGGTCGTGCGGTCGTCGCGACTTGCCGCCGCGATCGAGCGGACGATCGACGAGCACCCCGATGACGCGTCACGGCGCCTCCAGAGCCTGCCGGGCATCGGCGCATGGACGGCCGCCGAGGTGACGCTCCGAGCGCACGGCGACCCCGACGCCGTGAGTGTCGGCGACTACCACCTCGCAGCCTCGGTGGGTCAGGCGCTCACCGGCTCACCCGTGGACGACGACGGCATGCTCGAGCTGCTCGCACCCTGGGCTGGTCACCGGCAGCGGGTGCTGCGGCTCATCGGCCGGAGCGGCATCCACAAGCCGCGTCGCGGCCCGAAGATCACCATCCAGGACCACCGCCACCACTGAGCGCGGCAGCGTGCTCCACGGCGTGCGGGTCAGGCGTCCAGGACGGCCATCGCCGCGTTGTGCCCGCCGAGCCCGCTGACCGCGCCACCGCGTCGGGCCCCGGCGCCGCAGAGCAGGACGCGCGGGTGCGCCGTCGCGACGCCCCACCGCTCGGCCGCCGTCGACCGAGGGGCGTCGTCCTCCAGGAACGGCCACGACAGCGGGCCGTGGAAGATGTTCCCGCCCGGCATCGCCAGGGAGCGCTCGAGGTCGAGCGTCGTCCGCGTCTCGATGCAGGGCCGCCCCTCGGCGTCGAGCAGCAGCAGGTCCTCGATCGGCTCCGCGATCACCGAGTCCAACGATCGCAGCACCGCGGCCTGCAGTGCGTCACGGAAGGCGTCGTGGCCGCCGGGGACCGCGTCCGCAGCGACCGCGAGCCGATGCGGCACATGGAGGCCGAACACGGTGAGCGTCTGCGCCCCCGAGGCCTGCAGCTCCGTTGACAGGATGCTCGGGTCGCTCAGGGTGTGGCAGTAGATCTCACACGGCAGCGGGTCGGGGATCCGGCCGGCATCCGCCTCGAGGTAGGCGTGCTCCAGCTGCGCCCAGCCCTCGTTGATGTGGAAGGTGCCGCCGAACGCCGCCGCCGGATCGACGGCCGGGTCGAGGAGCTTGGGGAGTCTCCGCAGCAACAGGTTCACCTTGACCTGGGCGCCCTCGGGATGCGGGACACCGTCCTTCGGCGCTGGCGCCGTGCCGAGGATCGAGTCGGCATCACGCCACTGCACCGGCGTCCCCCGCGCTGCCGACCACGCGGCGTACGAGGCCGCGGCCGCCCGCTGCTCCGCCGCCGGGTCGAGGAGGCGCTCCAGCACCGCCGGAGCCGCGCCCGACAGGATCCACTCGCCGCGGACGACGACCCCGGGGCGAGGCCGGAACCGATCCTGCGCCGCCGCCGGTTCGGGCGCCTCGAGCTCCGCTTCCGCGGCGAGGTCCACATACGTGACGAGCCCGTGCTCCGGTTGGATGGACGTCACCTCGGCGAGCGTCCGGATCTCTGCACCGGCCTCTTCGGCGGCTCGGCGCAGTGCGTCCGTGACCGCGCCCATGCCGCCGACCGGGACGTCCCAGTCGCCCGTCCCGCCGCCGATCAGGTGGTAGAGGAAGCAGATGTTCTGCTGCAAGGTCGGGTCGTCGGCGCGGGCGAAGGTGCCGATGAGCGCATCCGTGAAGACGACACCTCGGACGAGGTCGGAACGCGCGGCGTCCTCGATGGCACGGCCGATCGGCTCGTCGAACACCGCCGACCAGATCGACGCGACCTCTGCGGCCGGCACCCCGAGGTCCGCGGCGGCGGCGATCGCCGCGTCACGCGCATCGGAACGGCTGCGGAGCGGCTCGAGCACCGTCGGCCAGAGCACCGAGGCCAGGTGACCGATCCGACGGTGCAGTTCGGCGATGCCCGCGGCGTCCTCCGGATGCCCGATGGACGCGAACGACGCGACGGTGGCGTCGTCGTCACGGTTGTCGATCAGGAGACCCGTACCGGGGTTCGCGGGGTCGGGCGTGTACGAGGAGAAGCGGCGCCGGACGAGCCGGACGTCGAGCCCGAGGTCGTCGATGATCCGCTGGGGCAGCAGGCTGACGAGGTACGAGTACCGGGACAGACGTGCGTCCACGCCGGGGAACGGACGTTCCGAGACGGCTGCTCCACCCGTATGGTCGAGGCGTTCGAGGAGCAGGACGCGCTTGCCCGCGCGTGCGAGGTAGGCGGCGGCGGTGAGGCCGTTGTGCCCGCCGCCGACGATGACGGCGTCGTACTGCTCGACGGAATGCATGACCACACCCTATTCGCAGCCGCACTTCGACAGGCTCAGTGACCGGGGGAGGGCGCTCGGCGACCGGGCTCCTCAGCCGCCAGGCGTGTACTCGCGAGCCTCAGCTGGGATCACCGGATCGGAGCATAGGCTGAGCAGCATGGCGAACGTTGCGAACGAGGGTCCCACCGAAGCGGTCGGACTCGCGGATCGTGCGATCGCCCTCGCGTCGAAGTGGGTCGACGAAGGGGCGGAAGCTCCGACCGATCCCGCCGCCGAGCGGCTCGCCGGCGTGCTGCGCGACCCCAACGGTCTCGAATTCACCGTCGGGTTCGTCGACGGCGTCATGCGCCCGGAGGACCCGCTCGTCGCCGGCAACGCCCTCGCCGCCCTCGCGGGTCGGACGCCGCGGTTCCTGCCCTGGTATGAGCAGGCCGCCGTCCGCACGGGTGGTCTGGTCGGTCCGGTCCTGCCCTGGGTCGTCGTACCCGCCGCGCGACGCGTCCTCCGGGGCATGGTCGGCCACCTCATCGTCGACAGCCGTCCTCGCGAGCTCGGCAACGCGATCGCGAAGCTGCGCGCCGACGGTTCACGGCTCAATCTGAACCTCCTCGGGGAGGCCGTCCTCGGCGAGGGCGAGGCGGCGAGACGGCTCGCCGGCACCCGCGAGCTCCTGCAGCGCCCCGACGTCGACTACGTGTCCATCAAGGTCTCGTCGATCGCCAGTCAGCTGTCCATGTGGTCGTTCGAGCAGGTCGTCGACCGCATCGTCCGTCGCCTCGTGCCGCTCTACGAGGAGGGGCTCGCGACCGGCACCTTCATCAACCTCGACATGGAGGAGTACCGCGACCTCGACCTCACCATCGCGGTCTTCACCCGACTCCTCGACCAGCCGCAGCTGCTGCACTACCAGGCCGGCATCGTCATCCAGTCCTATCTGCCCGACGCCCTCGAGGCGATGATGCAGCTCACCGCCTGGTCGAAGCAGCGCGTGGCCGCCGGTGGCGCGCCCATCAAGGTGCGGCTCGTGAAGGGCGCGAACCTCGCGATGGAGCGGGTCGACGCGGCGATCCACGGCTGGCCGCTCGCGACGACCGGATCGAAGCGCGAGACCGACACCAACTACAAACGCGTGCTCGACTGGGCGCTCACGCCGGCGCACACGGACGTCGTGCGGGTCGGGGTCGCCGGACACAACCTCTTCGACATCGCCTACGCGTGGCTCCTCGCGGGCGACCGCGGTGTACGTGAGCGGGTGGACTTCGAGATGCTCCTGGGGATGGCGACCGGTCAGGTCGAGGCCATCAAGCGGGACGTCGGGGCGGTGCTGCTGTACACGCCCGTCGTGAACCCGAAGGAGTTCGACGTCGCGATCTCCTACCTGGTCCGCCGTCTGGAGGAGAACGCCAGCGAGGAGAACTTCATGTCGGCGGTGTTCGAGCTCGCCGAGAAGCCGACCCTGTTCGCGCGCGAGCGACGTCGGTTCCTCGCCTCCGTCGACGCCCTCGGAGAGACCGCCGGGCAGGTGCCGACCCCCAACCGGACGCAGGACCGCGCTGCGGAGGCACCGCTGGCCGACAACGACGGGGACGACCGCTTCCGCGATCCTGCGCAGGCGCCCGACGCCGGACTCACGCAGCAGGTCCTCGGGCTGGAACGCGGATCGAGCGGCGGCGAGGACCGCTTCCACGCCGACCCCTCCTCCGCGTACGTCGAGACGGCGGTCTTCTCCCGCTCGGAGCGTGGTGGTGTCGTCGACGGCGCCCCGGGCTTCGAGAACACTGCAGACACCGACCCCTCGCTCGCGGCGAACCGGGCGTGGGGAGCGTCGATCCTGGCGCGCGTCCCGCAGTCGACCCTCGGTGGCTCCGCGGTCGCGGCCGCAGCCATCGACGACCCACGTGTCCTCGAACGCACGATCACGATGGTCCGCACCGCCGGTGAGCGATGGGGAGCCCGCCCGGCCGCCGAACGGGCCGCCGTCCTGCACGCTGCAGCTCGGGTCCTCGCCTCCCGTCGGGCGGACCTCATCGAGGTCATGGCGAGCGAGACCGGCAAGACGATCGCCGAGGCCGATCCCGAGGTGAGCGAGGCCGTCGACTTCGCGCACTACTACGCGGCCAACGCGCCCCTGCTCGAGAGCGTGCACGGGGCGAGCTTCGTCCCCTCCGCGCTCACGGTCGTGACGCCGCCCTGGAACTTCCCCGTCGCCATTCCGGCCGGAGGCGTCCTCGCGGCCCTCGCCGCCGGCAGCGGCGTGATCATCAAGCCCGCTCCACAGGCGAAGCGATGCGCGGCCGTGGTCGTCGAGGCGCTCTGGGACGCCGGGGTGCCGCGCGACCTCCTCGTGCTCGCCGATGTGGCGGAGGGTGACCTCGGTCGTCGGCTCGTCTCCCACCCGGCCGTCGACCGGGTGATCCTGACCGGCTCCTTCGAGACGGCGCAGCTGTTCCGTGGGTGGCGTGCCGACCTGCCGCTGCTGGCGGAGACGAGCGGGAAGAACGCGATCATCGTCACGCCCAGTGCCGACCTCGACCTCGCCGTCGCCGACATCGTGAAGAGCGCCTTCGGGCACGCCGGGCAGAAGTGCTCGGCCGCGTCGCTCGTGATCCTCGTCGGCTCGGTGGCACGATCCGACCGCTTCCTGCGGCAGCTCGAGGACGCCGTCCGCTCGCTCCGGGTCGGCTGGCCGTCCGATGCGCGGACGCAGATGGGGCCGATCGTCGAGCCGGCGGGGGAGAAGCTCCTCGCCGGGCTCACCGAGCTGCGCCTCGGCGAGAAGTGGCTCGTCGAGCCGAAGCTGCTCGACGACTCTTCGGTCAACTTCGGCCGGCCGAGCGAGCGCCTCTGGTCGCCGGGGGTCCGCACCGGTGTCCAGCCCGGCTCGCCCTTCCACGTGACCGAGTACTTCGGACCGGTCCTCGGTGTCATGCAGGCCGCGAACCTCGCCGAGGCGATCGCCCTGCAGAACGCGACCCATTACGGACTGACCGCGGGCCTGCACACCCTGGACCCGGTCGATCTCGGGGAGTGGCTCGACACCGTCGAGGCGGGCAACCTGTACGTCAACCGGGGCATCACCGGTGCGATCGTGCAGCGCCAGCCCTTCGGCGGGTGGAAGCGTTCGTCGGTCGGGACCGGTACGAAGGCCGGCGGCCCCAACTACCTGTTCGGGCTCGGCGAGTGGCGCCCTGATCCGGGATCGGCGAGCCGCAGCCTGCATCTCCGCGGGCTCGACACCCGCATCGTGAAGCTCATCGAGTCCGCCCAGCCGTCGCTCACCTACGAAGCCTTCGACGTGCTGCGACGGTCGGCGCTCAGTGATGCGATCGCGTGGGGGAACGAGTTCGGCGAGGTGAAGGACGTCTCGCAGCTCGGCGTGGAACGGAACCTGCTGCGCTACCGGCCGGTTCCGGTCGCGGTGCGGGTCGCGTCGGGGGCCGACCTGGGCGACGCGCTGCGGGTCCTCATCGCCGCGGTGCGGTCGCGTTCGCGGTTCACCGTCAGCCTCGGTGGGCGGCTGCCGCGCGAGGTGCGCGACTGGCTGTCGGAGCTCAGCATCCCCGTTTCGCTCGAGACGGACGAGCAGTGGCTGACCCGGATGGCGGCCCGCGGGTCGATCGACACGGGCGAGCTGGGCCAGGAGCCACCGGTCGCGACCCGGGTGCGGATCGTCGGTCCGCGTCCCGAGACGGTTGCGGAGGCTGAACCCGGGACGGAGGCCTCCGAGCCTGAGCCGCTCGCGAAGCGACTCGCTGAGGTGCTCGGCGGCGATCCCGAGATCGCGATCTGGGGTGGACCGGTCACCCAGGCCGGACGGGTGGAGCTCCTGCCGTTCCTGCGTGAACAGGCGATCTCGATCACCGCGCATCGGTTCGGCAACCCCGATGCGTGGTCCCAGAGCGTCATCTGACCCTGAACCCGTTCCCCGGTCCCTGAGTCCGTTCCCCGGTCCCTGAGCTTGTCGAAGGGCGAGCCGCCGTCAGGCGCGGAGCGCGGCCTCCACGAGCGCCACGGCGTCCTCCGGCGAGACGCCGAGGTCCCGGATGCGGACCGCGTACGCCGCCGCCGCCAGCTGCGCTTGCCGGTCGATCGCGTCGCCGTGCGCTGACACGAACGTCCCCGCGCGTCCCCGGGTCTCGATGACCCCGTCGGTCTCGAGCAGCCGGTACGCCTTCGCGACGGTGTTCGGTGCGATCCCCAGCTCGTCGGCCAGACCGCGCACCGTCGGGAGCTTCGCGCCGGTCGCCAACCGCCCGTCGCGGACGGCCTCGATCACCTGCGTCCGCAGCTGCTCGAACACACTGGTCCCCGCCTGAATCGTCCACTCCATTCGCCCATCCTGCCCGCGAACGGTCACGAATGGCGACTTCGGACGAGCCGCACTGTGCGTTGGTGACCGTTCGCGGGCCGGGGGAGGGGTCAGTCGATGTGGCGGTGGATGAGGCGGGTGAGGACGATCGCACTGCGGGTGTGGTCGACGTTGGGGGCGATCCGCACCTTCTCCAAGGCGTCCTCGAGGGCTGGGATGTTCCGGGCCCGCATGTGCACGATGGCGTCGGCGCTCCCGGTGACGGTGCCGGCGTCGACGACCTCCGGGACGCCCGACAGGATCCGCAGCAGCTCGTTGGGGGACACGGTGCCGCGGCAGAAGAGTTCGACGTAGGCTTCTGTCTGCATGCCGTCGACCGTGGGGTCGACCTGGATCGTGAACGACTGGATGACCCCGTCGGCGACGAGGCGGTCGACGCGTCGCTTCACCGCTGAGGCCGACAGGCCCACGACCGCGCCGATGTCGCCGTAGCCGGCGCGTGAGTTCTGTCGGAGCAGGTCGATGATGCCGCGGTCGAGGTTGTCCATGAGACTCAGTGTAAGCGCAATCATTGCGCGAAAAGCTGCCACTTCGCAGTATTCCTGCGCCAAACTCCGTGAAAACGCTGCGAATCGCATGCGATGATGAACGTGGCGTGCCCCCGGGCCCCTGGACCTCGTCCGCCGACCCTCGCTCGTTTGGAGGCCGACGTGTCGTCGACGCTCAACCACCCCACCCCCACCACGCAGGACGCCACGACCGGCACCCGCGTCGCGAACCGTCGCCGGTACCTCATGTGCCGGCCGGACCGCTTCACGGTCAGCTACCGGATCAACCCCTGGATGAACCCGGACGACCCGACCGACACCTCGCTCGCGGTGTCGCAGTGGGAGCAGCTGCACCAGGCCTACCTCGATCTCGGCCACCGGATCGACCTCATCGACCCGCTCGACGGCCTGCCGGACATGGTGTTCGCGGCGAACGGCGGCTTCACGCTCGACGGCACCGCCTACGGGGCGAAGTTCACCTACCGGGAGCGCATCCCCGAGGGGCCGGCCTACATGGACTGGTTCGAGGCGAACGGCTTCCGCGTCGAGCGCCCCGAGTTCGTGAACGAGGGCGAGGGCGACATCATGCTCGTCGGCGACACCATCCTCGCCGGGACCGGCTTCCGCACCGATCCCCGCAGCCACGACGAGGTGCGGCGCATCTTCGACCGCGAGGTCGTGACCCTCAACCTCGTGAACCCGAGCTTCTACCACCTCGACACCGCGATCGCCGTGCTCGACCCGGTGGCTCCCGCCGACGGCTCGCCCGCGAACATCGCCTACCTGCCGACCGCGTTCGACGAGGCGAGCAACCGCATCCTCGAGCAGCGCTACCCCGACGCGATCCACGTGAGCACCGAGGATGCAGCCGTCCTGGGCCTCAACTCGATCTCGAACGGTCGTGAGGTCGTCATCGCCGCCCGGGCCGTCGGGTTCGAGCGTCAACTGCGCGAGCGCGGCTACACGCCGATCGGCGTCGACCTGTCCGAGCTGCTCCTCGGCGGCGGCGGCGTGAAGTGCTGCACGCTGGAGCTGCGCGGCTAGCCCCTCGACAAGCTGAGGGACCGGACCGGGGCTGTGCGGTCTCAGGGGCCGGGGTCGATGTCGAGGGGTTGCGGGTGCCGGTGGCGCGGCGTATACCTGCACTGACCGCTTGAACCTGAGGAAGGGCACCCATGGACGCCGGAGAACGACGTGACCACGAACGCGCCGACGCAGGACGCTCCGGCACCCTGAGTGATGCGACGGGGTTCTGGGTCGTGATCGCCTTCGCCCTGTTCGCCGGCGGCATGTGGGCGTTCGGCGAGGCGTTCCGCACGGACGTCCTGCAGGCCGTCTGGTTCATGGGTGGCATCCTCATGATCGCGCTCGCGATCTTCATCCCGGCGCATTTCGCCAGCAACAACTGATCCCCAGCCGGACGTTCGCCGACCGTTTCCTGAGCGTCCGGACGTCCGGTCGGAGGCCGCCGATACGGTCCTGTTCAGCGCGCTACGCTGGCTGAGCAGACACGAGGACGGCACATGGATTCCACGGTGGTCATCATCCCCACCTACAACGAACGCGAGAACCTGGAGAGGATCGTCGCGCGCGTCCGTACCGCTGCACCATCCGTCGAGGTGCTCGTGGTCGACGACAACTCACCCGACGGCACCGGAGCGATCGCCGACCGTCTCGCCGCCGAGGACGACGCGGTACACGTGCTGCACCGCACCGGCAAGGAAGGGCTCGGCGCCGCCTACAAGGCCGGTTTCGCCTGGGCGATCGGCCGCGGATTCGGCAACGTGGTCGAGATGGACGCCGACGGATCCCATGCCCCCGAGCAGTTGCCGGCACTTCTCGCGGCCACCGCGGAGGCGGACGTCGTCCTCGGGTCGCGCTGGGTCCCGGGCGGCACCGTCGTCAACTGGCCCAAGCATCGCGAGGCCATCTCGCGGGTCGGCAGTGCCTACGCCCGGTTCGCGCTCCGGCTTCCCGCGCGGGACGTGACCGGCGGCTACCGCGTGTTCAGTGCTGACGCACTGCGGCGGCTGATGCTCGACGAGGTCCACAGCCACGGCTACGGCTTCCAGGTCGACATGCTCTGGCACGCGAACCGCGCCGGTCTGCGGATCGTCGAAGTGCCGATCACCTTCACCGAGCGGACGCTCGGGGCGTCCAAGATGACGAGCGGCATCGTCGTCGAAGCCATGCTCCGCGTCACCTGGTGGGGCGTCTGCGAACTGACGGACCGCATCATCGGGCGTCGTCCTGCAGCATCACGGGCGGCCGCCGGCTCCTGAGTCGCGATGGCGCCCCGTCGGCGGGTTCGTCGTCAGCTGCGGCGCGGCCCTGACGAGATGACCGGGGCAGAGCCGATGAGGTCCTCGTCGTCGACCGCATCCACGAGGTATGCGGCGACGTCGCAGCGAGGGATGCGGAGCGAGCTCGGCCAGCTCCCCGGTGGTGAGGACACGACCGGGCGACGGGCGTCACTGGCGGAGAGCACGGTCGGGTGCACGATGGTCCAGTCGAGTTCCGAGCGGCGGAGGAACGCGTCCGCCTGCTCGTGATCGGCGTAGACGGTGCCGAGTCGGAGGAAGTGCGTCGCCCACCGCAAGCCGGCGGGGACGCTCCGGACCGACTCGCCGGCGCCGAGCGCGGAGAGGAGGACGACTCGACGCAGCCCACGCGAGCGCATCGCGTCCGTGACGACTCGCACGGCGTTCGAGATGAGGTCGGGAGGGCTGACCTGGCGCGCCCACGGCCAGTCGGACGAGCCGATGTTGCTGAGGGCGATGATGACGGCCTGCGCGCCACGCATGGCCTCCTCGACGTCCTCACTCCGCAGTGGAGACCCCTGGACGACCGTCAGGCGGTCGCCGGGGACGACGGCGGCGGGGTCGCGGACGAGCGCGGTGACCGAGTGGCCGCGGCGAAGTGCCTCGCCGATGATGAGCCGCCCGGTGCGGCCGCTCCCACCGATCACGAGGAGGTGTGCCACCGTCGCCTCCCGATCGTCGAACACCGGCCCGACGGCGCAGGTGCTGCGACCGTCCGGACGGATCCATCGTCCCCGACGGAGCGACGGAGGGCATCGGGGACAACCCGGGGAGGGCGGTGTGATGGTGTGAGCGCGCGAGTCCGGCCCGAGCGACCGGCGCTGGCCGATTTCCGCGACCGGTTGTCGGTGCGGTCCCGTGACCGCTATCCTCACCAACAACTGTCGCGAAGTCGCCGCAGAACTGATCCTCGCTCAGGTGATCGGTCGGTGCGGTCCGGACTCCTCGACGATCTCGGTGGGGGGAGTGGCTCGAGCGATGGGGTGGCGTATGCCCGTGATTCAGAAGGTCGTCGCCGCGGTGATCGCGGTTGCGGCGATGACCATGTCGGTCGGCCTGCCGCAAGCGGCGTCGGCGGCCGCGCCGGAGTATCAGGCGAGCCGCGTCCTGACACTCGACGCTCGACCGTACGGGGTCGCCGTCGATCCGAACCGTGGGCTCGTCTACGTGTCGGGCCGGACGTCGAACGTCGTCTGGGTCTACGACGCCGACACGCTGGAGCGGGTGACGACGGTCGCCGTCCCGAACCTGCCATCACAGATCGCGGTCGACCCGGCGAGCGGCTACGTCTACGTGTCGCAATACACCGGCAACCTGCTGCAGGGGTCCCTCGCGGTCATCGATCCCGTGTCCGCGTCGGTCGTGGCCAGCGTGCCTGTCGGAAACGCGCCGACGGGCGTCAGCCTGAACCTCTCGACGAAGCAGATCTACGTGGTGAACTCCGCCTCGGCCTACCTCTCGGTGCTCGACGCTTCGGATCCGGCGGCTCCGGTCCCGGTCACCACCTGGTCGGCTGTGACCGGGATGCAGGAGGTCACCGTCGACGCCGCAGGAACCACCGCGTACGCCGTCGCGCCGAACAACGACCAGGTGCTCGTGTTCGACACCGCGGACGGGACGCTGCGGACGAGCTGGTCGACGAACCGCGTGCCGCAGAGCCTCCTCCTCTCCTCGGACGAGACGAGCGCCTTCGTCACGGCGCAGCTCGGCCCGACCGCGACCGTCCACGACACCTCGACCGGGGCGGTGTCCGGGTCCATCGACGTCACGAACACCTACTTCACCTCCGCCGACCGTGCGCTCGAGTCGGCCTTCCTCACGTCCCCGCAGGCGAACGGCGGAACGGTCGTGGTGGTCGATGCGGCCACCGGCGCCCGCGTCCAGGACGTGCCCGCGATCGGCGCGTTCCAGATCGCGACCGACCCGACCCGCCATCGGACCTTCGTGACGAGCATCCGGAGCAACAACCTGACGGTGATCGATCCCATCGCCACGGCACCGTCCATCGTCTCCGATCCGATCGATCAGCGCGTGGCTGCCGGCGGTGATGCGACCTTCGAGGCCCAGGCCTCGAGCGTCGAGGCGACCACCGTGGTCTGGCAGGTCAGTACCGACGGGGGCGCGACCTGGAGTGATCTCGCCGGTGAGACCGCACCGTCGCTGACGATCGAGGCGGCGACCGTCGATCAGTCGGGCCAGCGATACCGTGCGGTCTTCACGAACTCGGTCGGGTCGACGCCGACTGCGGCAGCGACCCTGACGGTGGATCCACCGGCACCGACGATCGCACTGGATCCCTTGGCTGATCGGAGCGACCGGTCGGGGGATGCGGTCTCCGTCGCCGCGAACGCGACGACGTCGGACGGCTCGGCCGTCACCTACTCGGCGGTGGGATTGCCCGGCGGCATCGGTCTGGACCCGTCGACGGGCGTGCTGCAGGGGATCCCGACCACCGTCGGGGTCTTCGCCGTGACCGTCTCGGCGACCGCAGGCGAACTGGTCGCTTCCACGACCTTCACCTGGACGATCACCGCGGCGACGGTCGTCGTTCCGCCTCCGAGCCCGATCGATCCCTCGTCCGAGGACGGTTCGCTGGTCCGGACGGGGGCCGACGCCGCGCCGTTCGCACTGGCGGCGATCCTGATCCTCGCCGGGCTCGGGTCCTCCGCGATTGCGATTGCGATCGCGATCGCGTGCGCGCGGAGGAGGGTGGGGTAGGGGCGGAGCCCCAGGCACCGACGCGCACGCAGCGCATCCGACGGAACGCGCGGCCCTGAGGGGTCGCGCGTTCCGTCGTCGTGTCGGCTTGCGCTCTTGGGACCGCTTGTATATCACTCATTCGTCGGCTAGTATTCCACGTGTAGAATCAGACATTCGGAAACCGACCGGAGATCTTCCCCATGAAACCAGCCGTCCTCGCCGCCGTGACCCTTGCGCTCGTCGGCACCCTCGTCGCCTGTACGTCCGCACCGATCGCCAGCGTGGCCGAACCTGCCGTCACCCAGTGCACCGGCCGTGATGTCACCATCGGCTCGGACGGCGCGAACGTGCGCCTCATCGGCGACTGCGGTGCCGTGACGGTGCGAGCCGACGCCATCACGCTGCATGCGGACTCGGCGACCTCGCTCACGGTCGACGGCGACGACAACACGATCAGCATCGACTTCGTCGAGCGTGTCGACGTCGTCGGATCCGGCAACGACCTCACCTGGCTCGACGGCGCCGAGCTCGCCGAGGACGCCTTCCCCGGCAACACCCTGGCGCCGGCTCAGTGACCACCCTCCCCGACATCCCGTCCCCGTGCGGCCGCCCGGCCGCAATCGTTCTCTCGAAGGAAACAGCATGAAACCCCCTCGCTGGCGTTCGCGCCTGCAACTCATGGCCGGCACCCTGGCCATCACGACCGCGCTCGGTGGTGTGCTCTCGGCGCCGGCTGCGGCGACCACCGACCTCCAAGCCGTCGGCTCGTTCACCGAGTTCAAGCTCTCGATCACGGACGACGGCATCGTCGGCACGCTCGACCCGGCTGCCGACAACGGACTCATCGCGACCGGCTCCTCGGCGATGTTCGCCTGGTCGCTCGGAAGCGACGGACTCACCGACGGTGTCGCCTCGCAGACCCTGCCCGAGGGGTGGGTCTGGGACGAATCGTCCCTCATCAAGTTGAACAACGACTCTCCGACGTTCACCTCCCGCTACGTGCTCGAGGACGGTGGGCGCACGCTCCGTGCGACGATGTCGATCCCCTCGGGGTCGCTCGTGACGGTCGACGGTCTCACCGCGACGATGAACGGATTCACGACGGCCCCCGGCACGGTGTACGACGCGACAGTCGTCTACGAGGACGGCACGGGCGCTCGAGAGGCGTCCGGCGGGACGCTCACGACCGTGGGTGAGTACCGCTCGGACCTCACGCCGGTCGGTGGCCAGTCCAACGCGCTCGGCCAGTACGACTTCGGGAACGGTCTGGAGGACGCGATTCCGCTGTCCATCGGCGTACAGCTGACCTCGTTGCTCGAAGCCGGACAGCGGCGGCCCATGGAGATCGACCTCCCGATCGACGTCACCCTGACGTACGACGGTCCCACCGCCGGTGGCGTCGAACTCGAGAGCGACCTTGCGGAAATCGTCTCCGTCGACGGCAAGGAGATCACCCTACGGATCACCTCCCTCCCGATCAGCGACGTGGCTCCCACCCGCCTGGCCATCCGGCCGACCCTCTGGTACCCGAAGGACGACGTCCCTGAGAAGGCGGCCGATGCCATCGTGATCCCCTACACCCTGACGGGTCCCGATTGGACCACCAACGGTGGCTCGACCATCGTCGGTGCGATCGGTGGTCAGTCCTCAGCGCGTCTTACGCAGAACCTGAAGGACGACGAAGAGGGCGGCTGGGTCCTCGCTCCGCCGACGGCGGGCATCTCCGCAGCACGCTACATCTCCGGAACGCCGAGCTATCCGCCGCTCAACGCGTCCCGCTGGACGAGCGTGAGCAACAGTCTGGTGTCGCCGGACGCCGAGCTCTTCTCCGAGGGGACGGTCACCCCGCCGACCCGCGCGGAGTCCGGCCAGACCCGCAGCCAGGGGCTGACGAACCTGGTCACCCACCAGTTCTGGAATCCCGAGGAGGCTCAGTTCGTCCTCGACACCCCGGCCGTGGCCTTCGGTGTCGTCCGCGACAGCACCCTCCAGCAGCAGCCGGCCGACCGGTTCCTCGTCCAGTACACGAACGGAACCGATCAGCAGGACCCCGAGAGCAACGCCTGGTTCGACACGCCGCAGGAGGCCGGAGGCCCCACGGCGATCACCGGGGTGCGCGTGCAGTACCTCGGAGAGAGTTGGCAGAAGGACGTGCTCGGGCGCGTCGCCGACTTCAAGCTGTCCGTCCGTGTCCCGTTGGAGGCGCGTGCGCCGGTCGGGTCCTGCATCACGATCAACCACACCTGGACGGCGGACGAGACCGGTGCCCGCGGCCAGCGGACGAGCACCTGCGTCGAGCTGTTCACCACGAACCACTCGCTGGCAGCGGGTTCGGCGTCGGTCGTCGGTGGCAACTCCGTCGACCAGATCGCGCAGACCAGCCTGGTTCGACCGGCCGGCGCACGCCTCGACGCTGCGCCCATCACCTTCGACGCGGTCCGCACCGAGGTGCGACTCGACTCCGCGGTGACGGCCTTCGACGTGTCGCGTCTCGACCCGGCGTGGCGAGTCGTCGGCGTGCGCGAGGCCGACCTCGGCCCCGATGGCCTCCCCGGCACCCGCGACGACCGCGCTCCCGCGTACGTCACGCTCGAAAGCACGGCCCCGGTCGTGCTCGATGCGTCGTCCACGTCGCTCAAGCCCGTTCGCATCGGCACGACGGTGTCGGTCCAGCGGCCGGTCAAGCCGAACGCTTGGACCGGCGGGACCAACGGCACCCTGTCCACCTTGAGCACCCTCTCCGGCATCGGCGACACGGCGCTCCAGGCGTCCTCGCGTGTCAACGTCGTGCAGGTGGACACCCTCTCGCTGAGCGGCGCCGCGGGGAAGCCGCAGATCGAGTCCGACGACACGTCGATCGACTTCACGACCTATTGGTACAACTTCACCCGGAGCAACTACGAGGGCAACGTCGTGTTCCTCGACGTCCTGCCGTACAACGGCGACGCCCGCGGCTCCAGCTTCTCGGGGACCGCCACGCTCCAGAGCCTTCGCCTGTTGGGCGTCGAGCCGGCGACCGTGCAGATCACGACCGCCGATCCTCGCCTCATCGGCGATGCACCCGGCGACGAGGTCGAGTGGGTCGATCTCGCCGAGGACGCCGATCTCTCGTCCGTCACCGCTGTGCGTGTCGTCTACGTCGGGTTCAACTCCACGGCCGCGGGTGGCCTCCGTCTCGACCTCTCGGTGGAGGGGCAGGAGGCGGGAGACGTCTACCAGAACAGCGCCGACGCCTTCTTCGGATCGAACTCGGTCCGTCTCCGGACGCCGAACCAGACGTCCGAGGTCGTCGGCTCCACGGTCGGCGGTGTCGTCTTCGACGACCGGAACGGCGACGGCGTGCAGCAGGCCGACGAGCCCGGCCTGGCCGACGTGAGGCTCGACCTCCGTCCGGCCGGCGGCGATGCGATCGAGCAGAGCTCGACCGCATCGGACGGGACGTTCTCGATCGACGGGCTCGTCTCCAGCCAGGAGTACGAGGTGGTCGTCGACGGCACGACGCTCCCGGCGTCACACCTGCAGACCGCCGGTTGGCAGGATCGCCGAGACGATGTCGCCGGTCCGTTCACGGTCCCGATGGGAAGTGGTCGCGACGACCTCGTGTTCGGGTACCAGACCGTCGACTCGAGCATCGTGCTCGACAAGCGTGCGACGTTGCCCGAGGGGGATCTCGAGGTCGGCTCGGTCATCGACTACACCTTCGTCGCCACGAACAGCGGGCAAGGAACCCTCAGTGACGTCCAGTTGGACGACGACCTCCGGGGCCTGAGCGAACTCGCCTTCGACTGGCCCGCCGAATCCGGTGTGCTGGCTGCCGGGGCGACCGTGCAGGCGACGGCGAGCTACACCGTGACGCAGTCCGACATCGACCGTGGTCGCCTGACCAACGATGCGACCGTCGCCGGGACCGACGCGCTCGGAAGCGCTGTCAGCGATGACGACAGCATCACCGTCGATCTCGTCACGGGGGCTGCGGTGAAGGTGTCGATCGTGGGCAGCGTGCGCGACGAGGTCGCGGCCGGTGCCGCGGTGGACTGGACCGTCACCGTCGAGAACGCCGGCTTGCCGACGCTGCGTGATGTCGAGGTTCGCGATGGCGAACAGTCGATCGGCAGCTGGGACACCCTCGCGCCCGCGGCGATCGAGATCACCACGTTCGAGACTTCCCTGACCCAGTCCGACATCGATGCCGGCCTGGTATCCCGATCGGTGGAGGTGGAAGGGTTCCACGCTGCGGACGGTTCGTCGGTGACCGATGAGGACACTGCGGAGGTACCGCTCGACGTGGCTGGTGCGGTGTCGATCGAGGTGCTGTTGAACGGAGAGGATGTCGTTTCGGCTCCTGGTCCTGAGGTGACGGTCGGTGAGTCGATCGAGTGGACGTACGTGGTCACGAACACCGGTATCCGCACCCTTGCCGACCTGTCCGTCTCGGATTCGTTCGGGTCGGAGCTGGCGGTCATCGAGACGCTGGCCCCTGGCGAGAGCACGGACATCACGGTGTCAGCCGACGCGGTGTTCGCTGAGCAGCTCGTTCGTGCCGTGGTCTCCGGTGTTGAGGCGGGCGATCGGCCGGTGGGTCCGGTGCGTGCTGAGGACGTCAGCTGGTATCAGGGTGTGATCGACTCCGTGATCACGTTGAACGAGCGGGCGATCCTGCCTGACGGCGACCTGGTCGTCGGCTCGGTGATCGAGTTCGAGCTCACCGCGACGAACACGAGCGCCGGCACCGCATTGACGGAGGTCCAGGTCCGCGACCGGTTCGCGGGCATGGGTGAGCCGGAGGTGGTGTGGCCGGGCGAGCCCGGGACGTTGCAGCTCGGCGAGTCCGCGGTCGCGACGGTGGAGTACACGTTGACGCAGGCTGACATCGATCGAGGGTCCTTGACCACGGATGCGGTCGCGTCCGGCGTCGACCTCGCCGGCGACACGGTCGAGGCCGGTGACTCGGTCACCATCGATCTGGCAACGGGTGCTGCGGTGACGGTGTCGATCGTGGGCAGTGTCCGTGACGAGGTCGCGGTCGGTGCCACGGTGGACTGGACCGTCGCCGTCGAGAACGCCGGGCTGCCGACGCTGCGGAACGTCGAGGTCCACGACGACGAGCAGACGATCGGGACCTGGGAGTCCCTGGCCCCCGGCTCGATCGAAGTGACCACGTTCGAGACCACGATCACGCAGTCGGACATCGACGCGGGCTTCGTCTCGCGCGAGGTGTCGGCGTCGGGAGCACATGCTGCCGATGGATCGCGCGTCTCCGACGACGATCTGGCCGAAGTCCAGCTGGCGACCGCCGGTGAGATCAGCGTCGAGGTGCTGCTGAACGGCGAAATCGTCGAGGAGGCTCCCGGGCCGGAGATCCTGGCTGCTGACGGCATCACGTGGACGTACATCGTGACGAACACCGGTCCGCGGACACTCACGGACGTCGTCCTCGACGACGGCATGGAGCCCCGGTCAGCCTTGTCCGTCGACGGTGCGCTGGCACCAGGTGCGTCGGTCAGCGTCGATCTCGAGGAGCGCGCCGAGCTCGGCGCACACCACCGGATCGTCACGGCGACCGCGGAAGACGGGTCTGGATCGTTCGACGACGGCGTGCAGCCTCGCTCGCTGGTATCCGCCTCCACCGAGTCCTGGTACGTCGGAATCGTCGTACCGGAGACGCCCGAACCGAACACGCCGGCACCCGTCGTCTCGTCCGGATCGACGGACGGTCCGCTCGCGAAGACCGGAGCCGAGGGCGCCTTCCTCGGAGGCGCAGCGGCACTCGCGCTGCTCGGGATCGCCCTGGGCTTCGGCCTCATCGTGCGCCGCCGTCAGCGTGAGGAGGTCGGCTCGGACCTGACGGAATGACGAGACGGTCCTGCCCGGGGTTCGGGCAGGACTGATCGGCCCAGGCCGGCGGCGGGGTCGTCTCATGCGGAAGCGTGAGGCGGCCCCGCGCTCGCGTCGTGCGGCGTGCCGTCTGGCGAGAGCTCGGGACGGAACTGTGCGCCTGCGAGGACGTCCAAGGCCCCGGTCACCAAGCCTGTCGACAAGGATCCTTCGACGCGCGCGGTGACCGGGGCCGGTCGAGTGAGGAGACGGTTACGCCTTCGCGGCTGCGGGCTTCCGCGCAGGAGCCTTGCGGGCGGGCGACGTCGCGGGCTTCGCTGTTGTGGAGCGTCCGGCACTCAGTGTCGACTGCTCGGGCAGCGGCTGCAGGGTCGTGAACCGCGACAGCTGCGTCACGTGGTGAGGCTGCAGCTCGTCGAGCGAGGCGACACCCAGCAGCTTCATCGTGCGCACGATCTCACCCGAGAGGATCTGGATCGCACGATCGACGCCCTCGCGTCCACCGGCCATGAGCCCGTACAGGTAGGCGCGGCCGATGAAGGTGAAGCGCGCACCGAGCGCGACGGAGGCCACGATGTCGGCGCCGTTCATGATGCCGGTGTCGAGGTGCACCTCTGCGTCCTTGCCCACCTCGCGCACGACGCTCGGCAGGAGGTGGAACGGGATCGGCGCGCGGTCGAGCTGGCGGCCGCCGTGGTTGGAGAGCTGGACGGCGTCCGCACCGAGGTCGACGGCGAGCTTCGCATCGGCGACCGACTGGACGCCCTTGACGATGAGCTTGCCCTTCCACTGCTCGCGGATGTATTTGACCTCGTCCGGGCCGACGGTCGGGTCGAACATCGTGTCGATGAGCGCCGCGACGGTTCCCGACCAGCGGTCGAGGCTCGCGAAAGCCAGTGGCTCCGTGGTGAGGAAGTTGATCCACCATGCCGGGCGGGGGAGCGCGTCGACGATGGTCTTCGGGGTGAGCGACGGCGGGATCGTCATGCCGTTGCGGACGTCGCGCAGGCGGGCGCCGCCGACCGGGGTGTCGACCGTCACGACGAGGGTGTCGTAGCCGGCCGCGGCCGCGCGATCGACGAGCGCCATCGACCGTTCGCGCTCGCTCCACATGTACAGCTGGAACCAGTTGCGCCCACCGGGTGCCGCCGCCTTGACGTCCTCGATCGAGGTCGTGCCCATGGTCGACAGGGTGAAGGGGATCCCCGCGGCCGCGGCGGCGGAGGCCCCCGCCCGTTCGCCCTCAGTCTGCATCATGCGGGTGAAGCCGGTCGGCGCGATGCCGAAGGGGAACGCGACACGCTCGCCGAGGACGTCCCAGCCGGTGTCGACGTTCGCGACGTTCTTCAGGACGGCCGGGTGGAACTCGATGTCCTGGAACGCCTGCCGTGCCCGAGCCAGTGAGATCTCGCCCTCGGCGGCGCCGTCGGTGTAATCGAAGGGCGCCGTCGGCGTGACCCTCTTCGCGATCGCCCGGAGGTCGCTGATGGTGGTGGCGGCCGCCAGCCGTCGCCGGCGAGCGTTGAACTCCGGCTTCTTGAACTGCATGAGCGGCAGGAGGTCATGGGGCTTGGGGATGCGGCGTTCAACCATGGTCTGTCTCTTCTTTCCGCGAACTGTCGCTTGAGGTGGGTGTCGAGGGGTGCGGACTGTCGTCTTCTGACCGTTCGCGAGCCTGGTAGTAGTTGGTGATGTGGGAGCGGACGGAATCGCGGGCCAGCGGGGCGTCGGCGTGACGGATCGCCTCCACGATGCCCCGGTGCTCGGCGCGCAGGCGGTCGGCGGTGGCTGACCACGACGCCAGTTGTGGGACACCGGCCAGGACGTAGCGCTCGATGGAGTCGCGGAGGCCTGACATCGTGGCGACGAGGACCTGATTGCCCTCCGCCTCGGCGAGCGACAGGTGGAACTGCGCGTCGAGGGCGAGGAACTCGGCCTCCGTGAGCGTCGACTGGTCCATCGCGTCGAGCAGGGACTCGGGGTGCGTGAGATCGGGGACGGTCGTTCCGGCGCGCGACGCGAGACTGTGGACGACCGCGGTCTCGATCACGAGCCGGGTGTCGACCACGTCCTGGACGGCGAACCCTTGCGCGGCCACCTGGAGCCGCATGAGGGTGGCCATGCCACCGGACGGCGTGGCGACGATGATCGCGCCGGCGGTGGGGCCGGATCCCGTGTGGGTGCGGATGAGTCCCAGAACCTCGAGGACGCGGATCGCCTCGCGGACGCTGGACCGACCGACGCCGAGGTCGATCGCGAGCTGTCGTTCACCGGGCAGGCGGTCACCGGGGGTGAGGACACCGCTGAGGAGGTCCGACTCGATGCGGGCGAGCACGACCTCCCAGGCCCGGGGCTCCGCCGCTGGGGTGGCGGGCTGCGTCGCCGGGGCCGCGGCCGTCGCGGCCGTCGCTGGTGCGTTCATCGATCCTCCTTCGACACTGCGGTGTGGTCAGACCACAAACCCTACCTCTTGAACCGATTCAACGCGAGCCCTGGTCTCAGATTTTTCTGCGAGGGGGTTTCGACGGATATCGACGCCCGTCTCAGGTGCGGAGGACGATGTTCTCCGGCTCCTCGTCGGCCAACAGATGTTCGATCTGCCGACGCAGGAGACGCGCCATCCGCGGCAGCATGGCGCTCGTCGCACCCCCGATGTGCGGGGAGACGAGCACGTTCGGCAGGGACCACAGCGGGTGGTCGGCGGGCAGTGGTTCGGGGTCGGTCACGTCGAGCGCCAGTCGGATGCGACCGCTCGTCGCGTGCTCCACCAGGGCGTCGGTGTCGGCGACGGGGCCGCGGGCGACGTTCACGACCAGGGCGTCGTCGGGCAGTGCCGCCAGGAAGTCGTCTCCGATCAAGCCGCGGGTGCTGTCGGTCAGCGGGACGACGACGATGACGATCTCCGCGTGCGGCAGGAGTTCGGGCAGTTCGTCGATGCCGTGGATCGGCCCCCGCTCGTCCTCCCGCGCGCTCGACGCCACCCGGGTGACCTCCACCTCGAACGGGAGCAGGCGCTCCTCGATGGCCGCACCGACCCCGCCGTACCCGATGAGGAGCACGCGGCGGTCGGCGAGGCTCGGGCGCTGGCTCTGCAGCCATTCGCCCGTCCGCTCGGCCCGCACGAAGTCGGGGATGCCGCGCTGCGAGGCGAGGATGAGCCCGACCGTGAGCTCCGCCGTCGAGGCCTCGTGGACGGTCGCCGCGTTGGCGAGGGTGATGCCCTCCGGGAGGAGGTCCGCGAGGCCGTCGTAACCGATCGACTGCACCTGGACGAGCTTCGGCGTCACCGCACCGACGTTCGCGAGCGGTTTGTTCGAGCCGAGGTACACGGGCACGACGAGGTCGATGTGCTCGACCGGCGGTTCGGTGCGCAGATCCCATTCGACGAACTCGACGCCCTCGGGGAGGGGTCCCTGCGACAGCACCTCCTCGCGCAGGTCGGCGGGCAGGCTGACGATGAGTGGAGAAGCGGTCATGCTGCGACGCTACCGGCTGACGGTCGTGGAGCCGGCAGGCTTGCGCGGCTCGTAGCGGGTCGGCTCGAAGGAACGGGCGACGAGGGCGCGCAGGGACTCGAGGTCGCCGTCGATGATCCCCACCGCCCTCGCCTGGACGAGGACGTTCCCCAGTGCCGTCGCCTCGACCGGGCCGGCGATGACGGGGATCCCCGCACGGTCGGCCGTCAGCTGGCAGAGGAGCGTGTTCTGGGATCCGCCGCCGACGACGTGGATCGCGCGCACCTGGACCCCGGACAGCTCTGAGGCCGTGTGGACGGCGTCCGCGAACGCCTGCGCCAGGCTCTCGATGATGCACCGGACGAACTCGGCACGGGACTGCGGGACCGCCCGCCCGTGCTCGGTGAGGAACCCGGCGATGCGCGCCGGCAGGTCACCGGGGGCGAGGAACCGGGCGTCGTTCGCATCGAACACCGAGACGGGTGCGTCGACCGCGGCGGCCTGGGCGATGAGCCCGGGGAGGTCGATCGTCTCGCCCCCGCGCTCCCAGGTGCGCACCGACTCGCTCAGGAGCCAGAGTCCCATCACGTTGTGCAGGAAGCGGGTGCGTCCGTCGACGCCGCCCTCGTTCGTGAAGTTCGCCGCTCGACTCGCCTCGGTGAGGACCGGGCGTTCGAGCTCGACCCCGACGAGTCCCCAGGTGCCGCAGGAGATGTAGGCGGCATCCGGGGTCGTCATCGGGACGGCGACGACCGCTGACGCCGTGTCGTGCGAGCCGATGGCGGTGACGGGGGTGGAGGAGGCCAGGCCGACCTCGGCGGCGACCGCTTCGAGGAGCGTCCCGATGCGATCGCCCGGCTGGACGATGGGCGGGAGGATCGTCGCCGGGATGTGGAGCCGGCCGAGGAGCTCGGTGTCCCAGGCGGTCGGTTCGCCAGCGCGGACGAGGCCGGTGGTCGACGCGTTGGTGGCCTCGGCGACACGGGCACCCGTCAGCCAGTGCGCGATGAGGTCGGGCACCAGGAGCGCGGTGTCGGCGACGTCGAGCATGCCGGCGTCGCGATCGGTCGCGAGCTGGTAGACGGTGTTGAACGGCAGGAACTGCAGGCCGTTCACGCGGTAGAGGTCGGCGAAGGGGACCGTTCCGTGGACCGCCTCGACACCTGCAGCCGTCCGTTCGTCGCGGTAGTGGAACGGTGCGCCGAGGAGGCGCCCCTGCCGGAGGAGGCCGTAGTCGACCGCCCATGAGTCGATGCCGATGCTCGCCAGGTGCGGCTCCTGCTTCGCTGCGCCCGACAGCCCCGCGATGATCGAGCGGTACAGCTCGAGGATGTTCCAGTGCAGGCCGTCCGGCGTGCGGACGGGCGTGTTCGGGAACCGCGCTACCGGTACGAGGCGCAGCTCGCCGGGGCCGACGTAGCCGAGCATGACCCGCCCGCTCGTGGCCCCGAGGTCGACCGCCGCGACGGTGCCGCTCCGGCCTGCCGCGCTCATCGCAGGAAGGCCGCGGCCACGCCCGCGTCGACGGGGATGTGCAGTCCGGTCGTGTGGCTGAAGTCGCTCGTGCAGATCGCGAAGACCGCATTCGCGACGTTCTCCGGGACGACCTCGCGCTTGAGGATGGTGCGCTGCGCGTAGAACTTGCCGAGGTCCTGCTCGTCGATGCCGTACGTCTTCGCGCGGTTCGCACCCCAGCCCGAGGCGAAGATACCGGAGCCGCGGACGACCCCGTCGGGGTTGATGCCGTTCACCTTCACACCGTACTCGCCGAGCTCTGCGGCGAGGAGACGGACCTGGTGGGCCTGGTCGGCCTTCGTCGCGGAGTAGGCGATGTTGTTCGGGCCGGCGAACACGGAGTTCTTCGACGAGATGTAGACGATGTCGCCGCCGAGCTTCTGGTCGATGAGCACGCGTGCGGCGGCCTTCGAAACGAGGAACGAGCCCTTCGCCATGACGTTGTGCTGGAGGTCCCAATCGGCCTCGGTGGTCTCGAGGAGCGACTTCGACAGCGAGAGACCGGCGTTGTTGACGACGAGGTCGAGCCCGCCGAAGGCCAGGACCGTCTCGTCGATCGCGGCCTGGACGGCTGCCTCGTTCGAGACGTCGGCGGCGATGCCGATCGCGACGTCCGTGGTGCCGAGCTCGGCTGCCGCGGCCTGCGCCTTCTCCAGTGAGAGGTCGGCGATCGCGACGACCGCGCCCTCCGCGACGAGACGCGTGGCGATGGCCTTGCCGATGCCGGATGCGGCACCGGTGACGAGCGCGATGCGGGTCGCGAGCGGCTTCGGTTTCGGCATCCGCTGCAGCTTCGCCTCCTCGAGCGCCCAGTACTCGATCGCGAACTTCTCGGCCTCGTCGATCGGCGCGTAGGTCGAGAGTCCCTCGGCGCCGCGCATGACGTTGATGGCGTTGACGTAGAACTCGCCGGCGACGCGGGCGGTCTGCTTGTCCTTGCCGAAGCTGAACATGCCGACGCCCGGGACGAGGACGATGAGCGGGTCGACACCGCGGATCGCCGGGCTGTCGGCCGTGGCGTGGCGGTCGTAGTAGGCCTGGTAGTCCTCGCGGTACGCCTCGTGCAGGGTGCCGAGGCGCTCGATGACGTCTTCGACGCTCGCCGTGGCGGGCAGGTCGACCGTGAGCGGCTTCACCTTGGTGCGGAGGAAGTGGTCGGGGCAGCTCGTGCCCAGTGCGGTGAGGCGCGGGTGCTCCGCCGAGGCCAGGAAGTCGAGGACCTCGGGGCTGTCGGTGAAGTGGCCGACGACGGGACGGTCGGCGGAGGCGAGCCCGCGGATGGTGGGCGCGAGGGCCGCCGCCTTCGCACGACGCTCGGCCTCGGGGAGGGCCGCGTAGCCGTCGAGCGCCGGACCGAAGGGCTCGGGGCGGGAGTTCGCCTCGATGTAGGCGGCCGCGGTGTCGATGATCCACAGCGAGTTCGCCTCGGCCTCCTCGGAGGTGTCGCCCCAGGCGGTGATGCCGTGCCCGCCGAGGATGGTGCCGACCGCCTGCGGGTTGTCGGCCTTGATGGCGGCGATGTCGAGGCCGAGCTGGAAGCCGGGGCGACGCCATGGGACCCACACGACCTTGTCGCCGAAGATCTTCGCGGTGAGTTCGGGGCCGTCGGCGGCGGTCGCGATGGCGATGCCGGAGTCGGGGTGCAGGTGGTCGACGTGGGCCGCGTCGACGAGGCCGTGCATGGCGGTGTCGATCGATGGAGCCGCGCCGCCCTTGCCGTGCAGGGTGTAGTCGAAGGCGGCGACCATCTCGTCCTCGCGGTCGAGGCCGGGGTAGACGTCCTGCAGGGCGCGCATGCGGTCGAGGCGAAGGACCGCGAGACCCTCGGGCTTGAGCGTGCCGAGGTCGCCGCCGGACCCCTTGACCCAGAGGAGCTCGACCGGCTCGCCCGTGACGGGGTCGATCTCGGTGCCCTTGGCCGAGGTGTTGCCGCCGGCGTAGTTGGTGTTCTTCGGGTCGCTCCCGAGGCGGTTGCTGCGGGCGATGAGCTCGGCAGCGGTTGGGTTCACGGACATTCGCACTCCTTCGTCGGGGCACGTCCGTGCCCAGTGTTCGATCGTGTTAAGTGTCACACGAAGTGACAGATCTTGCAATGGCGGCTGTCCCGATCTCAGGAGGGCTGTGGCGCGTCGCGGTCGTCGCGGAGCGACGCGCGGGGTGACTCCTGAGAACGGGACGTGCGGGGCCGGGTGCTCAGAGGAGTTCGACGGCGTCGCGGTAGGCGTCGAGCGCGGGGTCGGTGGGGTCGAGTTCCGTGACGAGGAGGTCGACGTCCGCCAGGGCGAAGCCGACCGCCATCGCGCGCTGTCCCAGCTTCGAGGACGCGGCGACGAGGATCGTCTCGTCCGAGGCACGGGCGAACGCCTGCTTGACCTGCGCCTCCTCGAGGGTGACCTCCGAACTGCCGACGGTCGAGTCGATCGCGGCGGCCGACAGGAAGAAGCGCCGGTAGAGCACCGACGACGCCGCCTGGCAGGCGATGGGGCCGATGAAGCTGTCAGTGCGCGGCTCGGCCTGGCCGCCGACGAGGATGGCCGTGATCTCGCGGTTCGCGCCGGCGAGGAGGAAGTTCGGGTAGGAGTTGGTCGCCACCGTGAGCGTCGACTCGCCGAGCAGTCGACTGATGCCGCCGGCCGTGCTGGAGGCGTCGATCGCGATCGCGCCGTCCGTCGGGATGAGTGACCGGAGCTTCTCGACGATCGCGCCCTTCTCGCGGACGCCCGTCGCGGACCGCTCGGTGAAGGTCCTCGGTCGCAGGGTCGGGATGGCACCACCCCGGACTCGCCGCACCAGGCCGAGCTGCTCCAGGTCGGCGAGGTCGCGTCGCACGGTCATCGAGGACACGTCGAGCTCCGCAGCCGCATCGTCGAGGCGGATGCTGCCGTCGCGTTCGAGGATCGCCGTCAGTCGGGTCCGTCGTTCCTCGGCGCCGAGCGTGCCGGTCGTGGCCATGCCGCCCCCTGTCCATCGGTGTCGGACGTGTCCGTTCGTGTCCGTCTCAACAGGATGTCACAGCGGGGGATGTCGGTCTGGTTCAGAACTCAGGAGGCCTCCGGCGCGTTGGTCGCGTGTTGCGGCGTGGCGCGCGCGCCGCGCTGCAAGCGTCCTGAGTTGTGAACCAGCGTGCGGCACGGACGCGGGGGTACCTCAGGGGGCGGCGTCGATGAGCGTCTCGGCGGCGCGACGAGCGTGCAGCGCAGCCTCGGGGGAGCCCGTGATGGCGGCGGTGGTCTGGGCGCCCTCGGCGAGGATCGCGAGCTGGGGTGCGAGTGATGCCGGCGCGCCGGCGTCGGCGACGAGGTCGGCGACGTAGTCCTGGAAGGACGCCTTGTGTTCGCGGGTGATGGTGGCGACCGCCGGCGAGACGCCCCCGAGCTCCCCGAAGGTGTTGATGAATCCGCAGCCGCGGAACGAGTCGTCACTGAACCAGCCGGCCAGGTAGTCGTAGATCGCGAGGAGGCGGTCTCGGGGCGTTTCGGCGTCGTCCACGAGGGCGCTGACGCCGGTGGTCCAGATCGCGTGCCGGTACTCCATGACCGCGAGGACGATGTCCTCCTTGCTCGGGAACTCCGAGTACAGGCGCTTCAGCGATACGCCTGCCGCCGAGCGCAGCTCGTCCATGCCGACGGACTGGATGCCCTTCGCGTAGTACAGGCGGTCGGCGGCGTCGACGATGATGTCGCGCACGGAGGCCGGTGCCGCGGGTGCGCCCGCCGGGCTCGGCGACGCGATGGTCATCGTCTGTTCGCTGGTCATTCCATCAGTGTACTTGCATTGAGAACGATCGTTCCCTATGCTGATGGACACCGAGGAGAACGCTCGTTCTCAATTCGGGGCGTGGAACCGGGCGACGAGCCCGGACGCTGAAGACGAAAGGAATCGAACCATGTCGTTCATCACCGTCGGAACCGAGAACAGCACCTCCGTGGAGCTCTACGTCGAGGATCACGGCAGCGGCCAGCCCGTCGTCCTCATCCACGGCTACCCCCTCGACGGCTCGTCGTGGGAGAAGCAGACCGCGGCGCTCCTCGACGCCGGCTACCGCGTCATCACCTACGACCGCCGCGGTTTCGGCAAATCCTCCAAGCCCGCCGAGGGCTACGACTACGACACCTTCGCCGCCGATCTCAAGGCCGTCGTCGACGGGCTCGATCTCCACGACGCGGTCCTGGTCGGCTTCTCGATGGGCACCGGCGAGGTCGGCCGCTACCTCGGCACCTACGGCTCGGAGCGCGTCGCGAAGGCCGTCTTCCTCGGATCGCTCGAGCCGTACCTGCTGCAGACCGATGACAACCCGACGGGCGTCCCGCAGGACGTGTTCGACGGGCTCCTCGCCGCCGTCACCGACGACCGCTACGCGTTCTTCACGAGCTTCTTCGAGAACTTCTTCAACACGGACGAGAACCTCGGCTCGCGCCTGAGCGAGGAGGCGCTGCGGGCCAACACGCAGCTCGCTTACAACGCGTCGCCGTACGCGTCGGTCGCGGCGCAGCCGACCTGGCTGACCGACTTCCGGGCCGACGTCGCGAAGATCGACGTCCCGGCGCTCATCGTCCACGGCACCGGCGACCGCGTCCTGCCGATCGACTCCACCGGTCGCGTGTTCGCGAAGGCGCTGCCCTCTGCCGAGTATGTGGAGATCGAGGGCGCCCCGCACGGCATGCTCTGGACCCACTACCGCGAGGTCAATGAGCAGCTGCTCGCCTTCCTCGCGAAGTAGTCGGCTCGGTCGGTTCGCAATTCAGGTCCGTTCCGGCGCGTCGGCGAACTCGGCCGGCGCACCCGGGGTGACACGCCGCGCGCGTCCTGACTTGTGAACGTCCGGATGTGGATGAAGCCCCGCGACCGGGTCGGTCGCGGGGCTTCCTCGTGCTCGGGTGTGCCTAAGCGCCCCAGCTCGCCTGCGTCCCGCCGACGCGCTCCTCGGCGATGTGCTGCTGGTAGCCCGAGGCCAGGTAGGCGCCGAACGGGTCGGCGGGCAGGCCGCGGCTCTCGCGCCAGGCGGCGAGCGGCCCGCGGACGTCGGTGTAGAACGCGTCCATGAGGATGCCGTTCGCGCCGAGCACGTCGCCGGCCTCCTGTGCCGCCGTCAGTGCGTCGCGGTCGACGAGCAGTGCGCGCGCGGTCATCTCCTGCACGTTCAGCACCGAGCGGATCTGACCGGGGATCTTGTCCTCCACGTTGTGGCACTGGTCGAGCATGAACGCGACCGGCGAGTCGTCGTCGAGGCCGCCGCCGCGGACGACCTCGTAGAGGATCCGGAACAGCTGGAACGGGTCGGCTGCACCCACGATGAGGTCGTCGTCGGCGTAGAAGCGCGAGTTGAAGTCGAACGAGCCGAGCTTCCCGAGACGCAGGAGCTGGGCGACGATGAACTCGATGTTCGTGCCAGGCGCGTGGTGGCCGGTGTCGAGACAGACGAGGGCCTGGTCGCCGAGCTGGGCCACCTGGGCGTAGGACGTTCCCCAGTCGGGGACGTCGGTGTGATAGAACGCCGGCTCGAAGAACTTGTACTCGAGCACGAGTCGCTGCTCCTCGCCGAGGCGGGCGTAGATCTGCTGGAGCGAGTCGGCCAGGCGGTCCTGCCGGCCGCGGATGTCCTGCTGGCCCGGGTAGTTGCTGCCGTCGGCGAGCCAGATCTTGAGGTCCTGCGAGCCGGTCGCGTGCATGACGTCGATGCAGGCGAAGTGGTGGTCGATCGCCTTCTGACGGATCACCGGGTTGCTGTGGGTCAGGCTGCCGAACTTGTAGTCCTCGTCCTGGAAGGTGTTCGAGTTGATGGTGCCGAGCGCGACGCCGTGGTCCTCGGCGTAGCGACGGAGTGCGCTGAAGTCGTCCACGAGGTCCCACGGGATGTGGAGTGCGACCTTCGGGGCGAGGGCGGTGAACTCGTGCACCTTGGCGGCGTCGGCGATCTTCTCCTCGGGCGTCCGCGGGGTGCCGGGCGTCGTGAACACCTTGAAGCGGGTGCCGGAGTTCCCGAACGCCCAGGAGGGGAGTTCGATGGCCTGCTTCTCGAGCAGGGGGGTGATGGTGTCGAAACTGGTCATGGTCACTTCTCTGTGCGTGTTCCGGTGGTCTGGTGCGCGTTCACGGCGCTGGTTGCAGCATACGTGAATCGTTTCAATGATGCTACTCGTGCAGGGCGGCGAGCTGGTCCTCGAGGTGGAACACCTCGGTGAGCTGGAGGAAGCCCTGGTCGGGCGGGAGGTCGAGGTCGACGAAGAACTCACCCATCTCGGCCTGCCAGCGCGCGTTGACCTCGGTCTCAGCCATGCCGGCCTGGGCGGCTTCGAGGGACGCCGTCTCGAAGTACCCGATGAGGAGGCCGTCGTCGCGGACGAAGAGCGAGTAGTTGTGCCAGCCGGTGTCGGCGAGGGCCCGCAGCATGTCCGGCCAGACGGCGGCATGGCGTTCGCGGTACTCCGCGAGGCGCTCGGGTTTGACCTGGAGCTGGAAGCACACGCGGTGCAGGGGTCGGGCACTCGTCATCGAGGCGCACCTTTCGGTTCGGTTCATGGACGCTCTGAATCGATTCAGAGGATCGCAAGCAGCGTATCCGGGCGATCGGCCGCGGGTCAACGGACCGGCTGCCCGGACCTCTGAAGATCTGGACAGGGTGCATCGACCGTTCGGCGTTCAGGGCGCGCCCGTCGTCCGCGACGATCACCCCTGGACACCTCGGAGCGAAGTCCCTAGCGTGATTCCCATGGCTGCCGATGACGCGCCACCCGATGCACCCACGATCGACGGTTCCGACGGTTCGGAGGAGACGACCGTCGCCTCGGAGAGCCCGCACTGGCGTCGCGACGTCGCGGTGTTCCTGTCCGGCCAGACGGTCTCGCTGTTCGGCTCGACGCTCGTGCAGTACGCGATCATGTGGCACCTCACACTCGAGACGAAGTCCGGTGTGGTGCTCGCGTTCGCCGCCGTCGCGGGATTCCTGCCGCAGGCGATCGTGTCGATCTTCGGCGGGGTGTGGGCCGACCGCATGAACCGCAAGCTGCTCGTCATCGCGGCCGACGGCTCGATCGCCATCACGACCCTCGCGCTCGCGATCTTCCTCATCAACGGCGCCGCCGAGCTCTGGCTCATCTTCCTCACGCTCGCGATCCGCTCGGTCGGCGCGGGTATCCAGATGCCGGCGGTGTCGGCGCTCATCCCGCAGATCACGCCGACGGACAAGCTCATGCGGGTCAACGGCATCAACGGCTCCATCCAGTCGGCCATGATGCTCGTCGCGCCGGCTGCAGCCGGTGCGCTGTACGCGAGCGCGTCGCTCGTCGCGATCTTCTTCGTCGACGTCGTCACGGCCGCGATCGGGATCGGGCTGCTCCTGCTCGTGCCGGTGCGGACGCTCGTTCGGTCGGGCGAGCGCCCCGGCTACTTCGCCGACCTCACCGAGGGCGTGCGCTACGTCTGGCACCACGGCTTCGTGCGATGGCTGCTCATCCTCTTCGCGATCGTGTTCCTGCTGGTCGTCGCGCCGTCCTACCTCACGCCGCTCATGATCGCCCGCACCTTCGGCGACGAGGTCTGGATGCTCACCGTGAACGAACTCGCCTTCAGCGTCGGTATGGTCGGCGGCGGCGCGATCATCGCGATCTGGGGCGGCACCAGGAACCGCGTGCTCCTCATCGTCGGGTCCTCGGTGGTGTTCGGGGCGCTGTCCATCGGCCTCGGACTCTCGACCAACCTCTGGGTCTTCTTCGGCTTCATGTTCCTGCTCGGGATCGCGGTGCCGTTCTTCTCGACGACGTCGATGACCCTGCTGCAGGAGCGCGTCCAACCGGAGCGGCAGGGTCGCGTGTTCGGGTTCGTCGGCATCGTCATGGCGGTGTCGATGCCGCTCGGGATGATCGTGTTCGGGCCGCTCGCCGACATCGTGTCCGTCGAAGTGCTCCTCGTCGTCGCCGGCGTGCTCACCTTCGTGGTGCTCGCCGTCGCCGTGCTCGTGCCGTCCGGGCGACGGGCGATGGCCGAGGTGACGAAGCAGCCGTGATCCGCTCCGGCCGTCCGGTCAGGGGAGCTGCGCCGAGTAGCCCTCGCGGTAGGTGGGATAGCGGTAGGCGAATCCGGTGTCGCGGAGGGCGGCCGCCGTGATGCGCTTGCCGTGGTGCGGTTCTTCCGGGGTGCGACCGGCGTCGTCGAGCGTCGGGGGAGCGACGCCGAGTCGATCGGCGAGGAAGTCGGCGACCGTCGACAGCAGGACCGGCTCCTCGTCGATGCCCGCCACGACCGGCGGGAGCGATGCCGCCGGCAGGTCGAGCAGGTGCACGATCACGGCAGCGGCGTCGTCACGGTGGATGCGATTGGTCCAGCCGGACGGCCGGGTGACGCGGCCGTCGCGGACCTGGTCGACGAACATCGTGGCCGTCGGACCGTAGAGGCCGCCGAAGCGGATGGCGCTCGCCTCGGGCACGGCGGCGAGGACGGCCTCCTCGGCTGCGAGCAGGGCGCGCGCGGTACCGGCGGTCGGGACGGCCGGCGTGGTGTCGTCGATCGTCTCCCCACCGTCCTCGCCCCACACCGCGGTCGACGAGACGAACAGGATGCGGGGTGGGGTGCCGGGGAGTGCGGCTACGGCAGCGAGGAGGTGCCCGACACCGTCGCGGTAGAGGGCGTCATAGGCATCGACCGAGCGTGCCCGGGGCGCAAGGGCCACGACGATCGCCGTCGTGTCCGCAGGAAGGTCGGGGACGGAGGTCGTGAGGTCGCGGAGCTGGAGGGTGAAGCGCCCCTCGACCGACTCGGGGGCCGGGTTCGACTCGGGCGCCGTGCGCTTCACGCCGACGACGTCCTCCCCACGGGCCAGGAGCCTCCCGGCGACGTCCGAGCCGAGCTGTCCGAGTCCCACGATCACGACGGTCATCGCTCCACCGTACCCGGCGCCAGGGGTGAGAATGGTGGGATGAGTGCTGCGGGGGAGTTCATCGACGCGGCGCTCCAATACGAGGGCGACGGCTATCGGGCAGCGGACGTGGCCGAGCGGCTGGGCGATGGACTTCAGTCCTACGGGTCCTCGGTCGGTGCGGTCCGCGGCACCGTGCGGGACGCGCTCCGGAAGTTCCGCGGGCTGGAGCACGACGAGCTGACAGCCCTCGCCTCGGAGCTGTGGGCCGTGCCGGTCTTCGAGCGCCGGCTCGCCGCGATCGTCCTGCTGCAGTCGAGCGTCCCGGTGCTCAAGCGCACCGACCTGACGCGGATCGAAGGTTTCGTCCGCGCCGGTCGAGTGCCCGAGCTCGCCGACCCGCTGGCCACCGACGTCATCGGACCGCTCCTGGAGCGCCTCGACGGGACGCCCCGGACCAAGGCCGAGAGCGTCCTCGACCGCTGGATGCAGGACGAGCCCTGGTTGCGACGTGCGGCGCTGCTCGCCCCGATCCGCGAGCTCGGTGCGGGTGGCGGCGATGTCGATCGCGCCACCCGTCGGCTGGCCGTCGCCCTGGACGGCTTGCAGCGGCCGGCGCCGATCGCCGTGGTGGAGCCCGCGATGGAGCGTCTTCGCGCCGTGCTCTGATCCGTCCTGTCGCGAGCGCCCTTCGACAGGCTCGGGGACCGGGTTCGGCTCGGGGACCGGGTTCAGCGCAGGGGCCGACGCGGACTCACACCTGGCGGAAGTCGATCCCCAGGAGGCTCGCCGCAGCCCGGTAATCCGCCGCCCGGTGCCCGAGCGACAGCGACCAGTGGTGCCCGATACCGGTCGCGCTCCACTCGTCCACCCAGACACCCGGGTCGCGCCCGAAGTCGACGCGGCTCGTCGTGTTGCCGATCGCGAGCAGCGGGCCCGGGACGACCTCGCCCTCCGAAGCGACGAAGGCGAGTGATCCGTCGCGGTCCTGTCCCAGCCCCAGCAGTGTGACGGGCCCGTGGCGCACGTCGAACTCGACGCTCACGCCCCAGCCGCGCTTGCCGTGATAGACCCCGAGTCCGCGCAGCAGCGGGTCGCGGGAGCTGACGGCGAGGTGCGCCGGACCGTCGTGCCCCATCTCGACGACTCCGTCCTCGAAGTCCAGCGCCTGGACCTCGCAGAACGACCCACCGGCGCCGACGACCTGGGTCGCGAGCTGTGCGACCGTGGTCCGCAACTCGTACTCGCCGGTCGTGGGGACACCGCGAGCGGTGAGGAGGGACGCGCCGAGGATCATGCCGGCGCCGAGTCGCTCGTGCTGTTCGCCGTCGCGACCGCGGTGGTAGTAGGCGAGGCTGTCGAGCGCGAACTCGTCGACGAGCCGATCGAGCCCGACCGACACCTTCGCTCCCCACGCGAAGTCGTCCTCGACCACCGTGTCGTCGAGGGTGAAGACCTCCCTGGCGAGGGCCATGCGGTCGGCGACCTCGGCATCGGTCACCTCGTCGACGAGGACCCGGAGGTCGTCGAACTCCACGACCTCGACGTGCGAGCCGAAGGTGGTCGGCAGCAGGGTGAGGTCGGTGGAGACGTCGAGCATGCCGGGGTAGACGTGTCCCATGAGGCCGTGGCGGGCGTGACGGAGGGCTGCGCGGACGTGCGCCGCCCGGATCCACTGCGAGATGCGGTCCCACGCCGACTCCTGACGCAGCCACCCCGACACCGAGCGGAACGGGATGCCCGCCCGACGGAAGACGTTGCCGACCTCGGGCACGGGGCACTGCCCGCAGTAGGCGAGCCAAGCGCCGGTGTCGAAGCTCGCGTGGTCCATCCGCTCGGTCGGCTGCAGGTCGATGACGAGGACCGGGGTGTTCGCGCGCTGGGCGATCGGCAGGACCATCGAGGAGGTGAGGTAGGTGGTGAGGAACAGGACGATGAGGTCGCAGTCCCCCTGTCGGAGGTGTTCCGCCGCGGCGTCGCCCTCCTGCGCGTCCGAGATGAAGCCGACGTCGACGACCTCGGCGTCCATCTGCTGGAAGCGTTCCGAGACGTACCGGGCCGATTCCTGGAGCTGGGGAAGCAGCTCCGGGAACTGCGGCCAGTAGGTACCGAGGCCGCCGGCGACGAGGCCGATGCGGGGCTTCCGCCGTGCCTTCGGGGTGAGGAGCGGGTGGGCGGCTGCTGCGGTGTGGGTCATCGTCGATCCTTGGATGGGTGCGGGTACGGGAGTATTTAATCGATTAAATACTGGTGACGACTGTACCCGGGCGTCACCGCCGCGTCCAGCCTCGCCGCTGCTCAGGCAGGCAGGGGAGCGGACTCGCGGACGACGAGATGCGGCTCGAGCGTCCGCGTGACGTGCTCGTGTGCCGCGCGGTCGGCCCCCAGCTCGGCCAGGAGGATCTCGACGGCCAAACGCCCGAGCTCGTCCTTCGGCTGCTCGACCGTGGTGAGCGGCACCCGCCCGTCGGCTGCGAGCGCGAGATCGCCGTAGCCGACCACCGACACCTCGTCGGGCACCGCGAGACCACCGTCGTTCAACCCCCTGATGACGCCGAGCGCGAGCTGGTCGTTCGTGCAGAACACGCCGGTCGGACGCGGTGTCTCTGCCGCGATCCGACGGCCCGCGATGCGCCCCGAGTCGACGGTCATCTCGTCCACGGTGACCTCGCGGAGGTCGTCGGGGTCGAGACCGGCCGCGACGAACGCGTTCCGGGCACCCTCGCGTCGATCGGCGCACTGCGGGATCGCCAGGTCGCCGTTCACGAGCACGATCGACCCGTCGGCGCGGGCGGGAGCATCGCGTCCGGCGGACACTCGGGCGGGATCGGCGAGCAGGTGCGCGACCGCGAGTTCCCCGCCGTGCACGTCGTCGATCGCGACGGAGCAGCCGGTGCCCTCGGGAGCGGTGCGGTCCATGAGCACGAGACGGCTGCCGACCCGTCGGAGCTGGGCCAGCCGGGAGGCGTCCGCCGTCAGCGGAGCGACGAGCGCGCCGGCAGCCCGATGTTCGGCGAGCATCTCGAAGTGCCGGAGTTCGAGGTCCGGGTCGTCATGGCTCACGCAGAGCGCGACCGTGTAGCCGTGCTCGGCCGCGGCCTCGGTGACCCCGCGGGCGATCGCCGAGTAGAACGGGTTCGCGATGTCGGGGATGACGAGGCCGATGAGCCGGTTCGTGCCCTGCCGCAGGGTGGCGGCGGCGCGGTTGGGGACGAAGTCGAGCTCCTCGATCGCCGCGAGGACGCGCTCGCGCGTTGCGGGGGCGACGATCTCGGGGCGGTTGAGCGTGTTGGAGACGGTCGCGTTCGAGACGCCGGCGAGTCTGGCGACGGCGGCGAACCCGATGTCGTGCTTCGCCATGCTGCCCTCCGATTCCACTCCGAGCGTACCCGGCGCGCCCCTCGTCCCGTTCTCAGGACTCCTGCGGTGTGGTGGGGCGATCTCCACCCGACACGCCGCGGAAGTCCTGAGAACGGGACGGAGGCGACCGCTACGGGAGGGTGTGGCCCGCAGCGGTGAAGAGGCGGTACCACTCCTCGCGTGACAGCCTCACGTCGGAACCTGCGGCCGCTTCCTCGACGCGCGACGGCTTGGTGGTGCCGAGCACGACCTGGATGTTCGCGGGGTGCCGGGTGATCCACGCGGTCGCGATGCCGGACGGCGTCACGCCGTGCGCGGCTGCGAGCTCGTCGAGCACGTCGTTCAGCTCCGCGTAGTGCTCGCGGTCGCCGATGAAGACGCCCGTGAAGAAGCCGGCCTGGAACGGCGACCACGCCTGCAGGGTCATGCCGGTCAGGCGGCTGTAGTCGAGCATCCCGTTGTCGCGGTCGATGGACTGGTCGAGGCCGGCCATGTTCGCGGCGACGCCCGACGCGATGATCGGGGCGTGGGTGATGCTCAGCTGCACCTGGTTGACGATGAGCGGCTGCTCGACGGAGCCCTTCAGCAGCTCGACCTGTGCCGGCGTGTGGTTGGAGACACCGAAGTTCCGGACCTTGCCCGAGGCCTGCAGGGCGTCGAACGCCGAAGCCACCTCCTCCGGCTCGACGAGGCTGTCGGGGCGGTGCAGAAGCAGGAGGTCGAGGTAGTCCGTCTTGAGGGCGGCGAGCGACTCGTCGACGGTGCGGAGGATGTGCTCCTCCGAGAAGTCGAAGAAGCCCGGGCGGATGCCGACCTTCGACTGGATGAGCACCTGCTCGCGCTCGGCGGCGGTGAGGGTGACGGCGTCTCCGAAGCGGCGCTCGCAGCCGTGACGCTCCGAGCCGTAGATGTCGGCGTGGTCGAACACGGTGACGCCGGCGTCTCGTGCGGTGTGGAAGAGGGTGCGGATCGCCTCGTCGTCGAGGGGCTCGATGCGCATGAGGCCGAGGACGATGCTGGACGCGGTCAGGTCGGTCTGGGGCAGGGGGATGGTCTTCATCCGACCATCCTGGCCGAACCCACCGATGGTCTGCCTAGGATTGACGACATGTTCGTGTTGTCGTTGCTGCTCATCGTCCTCACGATCATCGCGCTCATCGACGTGGTGGGTCAGCCCGAGCCCGTCGTACGCAACCTGCCCAAGATCGTGTGGGTACTGCTCATCGTCTTCATCCCGCTCATCGGCGTCGGACTGTGGTTCCTGCTCGGCAAGGACTGGTCGAACAGCCGCATCAGGTTCCCCGAGCGTCGGCCGCGCAGTGCGTCCCGTTCGAGCGGCTCCTGGGGTCCCGCGGCATCCTCGTCACCCTCGCCGTCCCAGCCCGACCGCGCGGTCAGCAGCACCGAGGAGCAGCTCGCGGCCCTCGAACGCGAGATCCAGGCCGCGGAGGACGCCGAGCGAATCCGCAAGCTGGAAGCCGAGCTCGCGCGGGACGACGACCGTCGCGACGAGCCCCGCTGACCGCTGCTGCGCACGACGCGGTCCGCACGACGGTCAGTCGAGGACGGCGACGAGGATCTCGGCACCGACGACGAGTCCGGCGACCACGAGGACGGGGACGAGCACCCAGTTCCGGCTCGGACGCAGTCGCGCCCCACGGGTGGTCCCCGCGTCGAAACGCGACGGACGCGGGGTGACCGGACTCATGCGGGCGATGCGTCCACCGAGCTTCGGGACGACCAGGTCGATGAACCGGAACAGCCGCAGCGTCTCCGACGCGTCCCAGAGCCGGAAGCTCCCGCTCGTGGTGACGAAGAGGTTGTCGTCGACGATCTCGATGTCCCAGCGCCGGCCGTGGTCGATGAGGAGCGCCATGACGTCCGGGGTGAACACCTGCAGCGCCTCGACCTGGAAGTCGCGGGGGACGTAGAGGGCGAAGTGCCGGTCGAAGTCGCCTTCGAGGGAGACGAGCTGTTCGTGTTCGACGGTGCGTGCGATCCCGCGACGCGCGCCGCCGTTGTTGGCGACACCGTCGAGCAGCAGGTGCGGTGACCGCGTGGGCAGGGAGACGTGCACGAAACCGACCGAACCGCGGGTCTTGCCGGCACCGCCCGAGGCCGAACGCTCCGAGAGGGTCGCGTCGCCGATCGTCACGCCGACCGTCGCCGGCCCGGTCCGTCCGCGGATCCGTCGCCCCTCCGGACTGCGCAGCTGGTTCGTGACCGCGATGTGCAGGCCCGTGCCGAAGACGACGCCGACCGGTGGGGGCGGCGCACCGTTGGCCCGGTACTCCAGACCGTTGTCGGCGGCGAAGCGACGAACGCGCAGGAGGCGACGCTCGGTGAGCGGTTGCGTCAGGAGGAAACCGCCGAGGACCACCGCCAGCACGGCGACCACGGCGACGATGCCGGCGACGATCTCGATCCCGCTGCTGAGGCCCTCCCATCCGTCCGGGAGACGCAGCGGCAGGCTGGTGGCCGCCCACCAGAGGTACAGCCCGCTCGCGACGACCACGCCCGCGCCGACGGCGGCGTCGCGGAAGGCCCAGGGCTGGTCGGCGACGACCTCCTTCCACGGGAGGTGCCGCGTCAGCGCGGTCGTGTCGGGCTCGACGGTCGGAGGCACAGCGTTCACGATATCGCCGCCATCGGATGCACGTGCGGTTCACAATTCAGGACGCGAACGGCGCGTCGCCCCCGGATCCGAGGGTCCGGGGGCGACGCACCGAGGCCGTCCTGAATTGCGAACGGGTCAGAAGTCGTACTTGTCGATGTTCGATGCGTCGAAGGTGGTCGGCGGGCCGACGATGACGGTGCCGTCGGCGCCGACCTCGCGCTCACCGAGGTCGCCGGCCTCGAAGGTGTCGCCCTCCTTGCCCGTGATCGTGCCCTCGGCGAGTGCCTTGCCGGCGAACGCGGCGACGTAGCCGAGCTGAGCCGGGTCCCACAGCGCGAACGCGGTGACGGTGCCGTCCTTCACGAACGGACGCATCTCGTTCGGGAGGCCGAGGCCGGTCAGCGCGACCTTGCCCTTGTACTCCGAGGTGGAGAGGTAGCGGGCGGTCGCGGCGATACCGACCGTCGTGGGCGAGATGATGCCCTTGAGGTTCGGGTGCGCCTGGAGCAGACCCTGGGCCTCCTGGAACGACTTCGTGTCGTCGTCGTCGCCGTAGACCTTCGCGACGAGCTTGATGTCCTTGTAGTCCGGGTTGGAGGCGAGCTCCTCCTCCATGTACTTGATCCACTCGTTCTGGTTCGTCGCGTTGGCCGTGGCCGAGAGGATCGCGATCTCGCCCGAGCCGCCGATCTGCTCCGAGATGAGCTTCGTCTGGATCAGGGCGACGTCCTTGGCGACGACCTGGGAGATGAAGACGTCGCGGCAGTCCTTGCTGGTGTCGGAGTCGAACGCGACGATCTTCGCGCCGCCGTCGCGGGCCTCCTTGAGGGCGGGGCAGACGGCGTCGGGGTCGTTCGCTGCGATGACGATGACGTTCGTGCCGGCCTGGGTCTCGGCGTTGATGAACGACACCTGGCTGGACGCGCTCGCCTCGAGCGGGCCGACGACCTCGGTGGCGCTGAAGCCGGCCGCCTTCGCGCCGTCTTTGCCGCCGCCGAGCACGACGTCCGTGTACGGGTTGTTGAGCTGCTTGGGGATGAAGGTGATGCTCTCCGCGGCACCGCCGCCACCACCTGATCCCGCGGAGTCGCCGGTGGCGCACCCCGTCGCGATGAGTGCGAGGGAGGCTGCTGCGGCGATGAGGGCCGCTGCGCGACGGGCCGGACGGCCTGCTGCGCGGTTTCGAATCGACTGCATTGTCTGTTCCTTTCTGGATACGCCTGGTGCTGTGGCGTGGGGTGCCCCGAGGGCTGCGCCGATCGGGAGATCAGTGCTGGGGCAGGCTGCGTCGGATCCGTCGGTGGTGGTTCCACTGCTTGACGGACTCGAAGATACTGGGGCCGACCACCGAGGCGATCAGCAGGGTCCCGGTCACGATGATGAGGACGACGTCGGAGACGCGGCCGAGCCGGAGCGCGTAGTTGATGGTGCCGATGAGCAGCACACCCGCGACGACGCCCGGGATGGAACCCTTACCGCCGAAGATCGAGACGCCGCCGAGGAGCACTGCCGCGATGACGGCGAGTTCGAGCCCGGAGGCGTTGTCGCTGCGGGCGCTCGAGTAGCGGAGCGTCCAGAACACCCCCGCGAGGGCGGAGACGCCGCCGGTCGCGACGTAGAGCCAGAACTTCGAGCGGGCGACCTTGATGCCGACGAAGCTCGCCGCCTCCGTGCTGTACCCGAGCGCGTAGAGCCCGCGGCCGAAGGGGGTCAGGTGCAGGACGACCCCGAAGGCGAGCACGACGACGACGACCCCGACCATGACCACGGGGACGCCGGTCGAGCCGATCTTCGACGTGAAGAACGCGGTGAGCTCGGGTGGGAAGTTCGCGACCGCGTTGTCGCCGATCACGACGAGCGCGAGGCCGCGGAACAGCGCGAGCGTGCCGATCGTCACCGCGAGCGACGGGAGTCCGACCACCGCGATGAGGAAGCCGTTGAACGCGCCGGCGACGACTCCGACGAGCAGCCCGATGAGGAGGACGACCCCGATGTCCATCCCGCCGCCGGCCCACAGCACACCGATGACGGCGCTCGTGAGGCCCGCGGTGCTCGCGACGGACAGGTCGATCTCGCCGGTGATGATCACGAGCGTCATCGGCATCGCGATGAGGAGGATCGGGATCACGTCGAGGAGGAGGAAGCCGACGGTGACGGGGGAGGCGAACCGCGGGATGAGCAGGCAGGCGCCGATGACGACGACGAGCAGCGCGTAGATCATGATGGCGTCGCGGCCGAGCAGGATGCGCGAAGCGCCGGTGCGGCCCTTCGGTTCGGCCACGAGCACGCCGGTGGTGTCGGTGCCGAGCGGGCCGGAGCCCTTGGTGAACGGAGCCTTCGGGGTGGTGCCCGAGGTGGTCGGGGTCTTCAGATCAGACATCGCGTGCCTCGCTCATTCGCAGTTTCTTGGCCGTACGGAGGCTGGCGACGCGGTCGATGACGATCGCGGCCAGGATGAGGATGCCCACGATCGCCTGCTGCCAGAACTTGTCGACGCGCAGGGCGGTGAGGGCGCTCGTGATGGTGGTGAGGAGGATCGCGCCGATCGCGGCCCCGGCGACGGAGCCGCTGCCACCGAAGATCGCGACACCACCGACGACGGCCGCTGCGACGACGTCGAGCTCCATGCCCGACCCGGTGGTCGCGCCGACCGAGTTGAAGCGGGAGGCGTAGAGCACGCCGGCGAGTCCGGCGAGCAGGCCGTTCGCCAGGAAGGCGAGGAAGACGCGGCGGCCGACCGGGATCCCGAACAGCTTCGCGGCGTCGGGGTCCGACCCGATCGCGTAGAGGTCGCGGCCGGACCGTGCGCCGGCCATGTAGACGGCGACGACGATCACGACGAGGATCGCGATGAGGGTGATGACCGGGAAGCCGAGGACGGTGTCGACGGACAGGTTCCCGAACGCGTCGGGTCGGTCGTCCGCGAAGTACTGCGTGCCACCGGCCCACGCGTTGTTCAAGCCTCGGTAGATGTAGAGCGTGCCCAGGGTGATGACGAGGGCGGGGACCTTCGCGATCGTGACGAGCGCACCGTTGATCGCACCGAGCACCGCGCCGAGCAGCATCGCGATGGCGAACACCGCGATGATCGGCAGCTGCGGCATCGTCGCGAACATCGTGCCGGTCGCGAAGGCGACGAGCCCCAGGATCGAGCCGACGGACAGGTCGACGTTGCGGGTGATGATGACGAGCGCCTGACCGACGGCGAGGATGATCATGATCGTCGCGTTGAGGAGGAGGTCCTTCACCCCCTGCGCCGACAGGAACAGCGGGTTCGCGAGATAGGTCACGAGCACGAGGACGACGAGGGCGACGGTGACCGGGAGTTCCCGGAGTCGCACGATCGACGCGATCGGGTTCGTCGTGCGCTCGGTCGCGACGGTGACGGGGCCGCCGCCTCCCGGCTTGGTGGTGGTGTCGGTCATCGTGCGCCTTCCAGGGAACCGGTGGCCGCGTGCATCACGGTCTCCGGGGTCGCTTCTTCGCGGGTGAGCTCGGCGGTGATCCGGCCCTCGTGCATGACGAGGACGCGGTCGGCCATGCCGAGGACCTCGGGCAGTTCGGAGGAGATCATGAGGATCGCGATGCCGCGACCGGCGAGTTCGGAGATGAGGCGGTGGACCTCGCTCTTCGTGCCGACGTCGATGCCGCGGGTTGGCTCGTCGACGATGAGGAAGGTCGGCTCGGTGGCGAGCCACTTCGCGAGGACGACCTTCTGCTGGTTGCCGCCGGAGAGGGTGGAGACCGCGTACTCCTGGGAGCCGGTCTTCACCTGGAGGCGGGCCGACCATTCCTCGGCCGCCTCGCGTTCGCGGCGGCCGGAGATGATCCCGAACCGCGCGAGCCGGTGGCGGAGGGTGAGGGTCGCGTTGCGGGCGACCGACAGGTCCATCACGAGACCCTGCTTGCGGCGGTCTTCCGGGACGAAGCCCATGCCGGCGTCGATCGCCGCCTGCGGGTCGCCGGCCTTGACCGGCTTGCCGTCGAGCGTGACGTGTCCGGTGTCGTAGGGGTCGATGCCGAAGACGGCGCGGGCGACCTCGGTGCGCCCGGCGCCGACGAGTCCCGCGAGGGCGACGATCTCACCCGAGCGCACCGTGAACGAGATGTCGGAGAAGACGCCGGCGCGCGACAGCCCGTCGACGGTGAGGACCGCGTCGCCGATCTCCGCGTCCTGCTTGGGGAAGAGGGCGGCGATGTCGCGACCGACCATCTGCCGGACGATCGCGTCGACCGTCGTCTCGCTCGTGACGTGCGTGGCGATGTAGCGGCCGTCGCGCATGACCGTGATGCGGTCGCACAGCGCGAAGACCTCCTCGAAGCGGTGGGAGATGAACATGATGCCGGCGCCCGCGTCGCGCAGGGAGCGGGCGACCTGGAAGAGGCGGTCGACCTCGACGCCGGAGAGCGCGGCGGTCGGTTCGTCCATGATGAGGACCTTGGCGTCGAGCGAGATGGCCTTCGCGATCTCGATGATCTGCTGGTCGGCGATCGAGAGGCCCTCGGCGACGCGGTCGGGGTCGATCTGGACGCCGAGGCGGTCGAACAGGGCGCGGGCGGCCTTCCGCATGGCGCCCGTGCTGATGAGGCCGAGGCCGTTCTTCGGCTGGCGGCCGATGAAGATGTTCTCGGCGACGGTGAGGTCGGGGAACAGGGTCGGCTCCTGGTAGATCACGGAGATGCCCGCGGCCTTGCTGTCGGCGACCCCGCGGAACGCGACGGGCTTCCCCGCGAGGGTGAAGTCGCCGGCATCGGGCGTGTAGAGCCCGGCGAGGATCTTCACGAGCGTGGACTTCCCGGCGCCGTTCTCGCCGACGAGCGCGTGGATCTCGCCGGCCTCGATCCGGATGGTGCCGTCGGCCAGGGCGACGACGGGGCCGAAGGTCTTGGCTGCTCCGATGAGGGAGAGCGCCGGCTGGGCGCTGCGCCCGGTGGGCTCGGTGCGCGTCGGCTGCGCTGGATGGTCGATCGTCATTGAGGGTCCGTTCCTCCACGGTGAGGGGCTTGCTCCCGGTGAGATGTGAATCGATTCAGGGTCGGGAGCACCTGCACTGTATGGCCGTCGGATCGCGGGCGGCAAGGCGAAGCGGTCGTTCCTGACAGGACCTTCAGAAACGGCGCCCCGGTCTGCTCGCCTAGGCTGTGGATGCTCGATGGCGAAGGAGGACGACCGTGCGGATCCTCGTCGTCGATGACGAACGCGAGATGGCTGGCCTCCTCTCCCGCGGTCTCGGGTCGGACGGCCACGACGTGACGACCGCGTTCGACGGCCCGACCGCACTGGACCTCGCGCGGCAGGCGGTCGCGCCGGCATCCGGTGGCGACGCGGGCTTCCAGGTCGCGGTCGTCGACGTCATGCTCCCGGGGCTCTCCGGATTCGCCGTCTGCCGCGAGCTCAAAGGCCTCGACCCGACGCTCGCGGTGATCCTGCTCACGGCGCGCGACGCCGTGGACGACCGGGTCCGAGGGCTCGATGCGGGGGCCGACGACTACATGATCAAGCCGTTCGCCTTCGCCGAGCTCGCCGCCCGGATCCGCGCGGTCCGGCGGCGGGACGCGCTCACCGTGCAGCCGCGCTTGGAGGTCGGTGGGCTGACGCTCGACCTGCACCGGCACCGGGCACGCGTCGGTGACCACGACGTGCCGCTGAGCGGGACCGAGTTCGACGTCCTCCGGGTGCTCGCGAGCGAACCGGGTGTCGTCGTCTCCCGGGCGGCCATGCTGCGGGAGGTCTGGGAGACCTTCGACAACATCGACCCGAACGTCGTCGACCAGTACATCAGTCGTCTCCGTCGCAAACTCGACCTGGCCGAGGCTGGCGTCCGCATCGTGACGAGCCGCGGCGTGGGGTTCTCGCTCGTCGCCGCAGGGAGCTGAGGGCGTGTCGGCGGACCGTCGCCGGTCGACGCGGTACCACGGCATCCGCACGCGGATCGCCGGGGGCAGTCTGCTCATCGCCGTCGTCGTGTCGCTCTTCGCCGGGCTCGCGATCAACGCCCAGCTGGAGCGCATCGTCCGCGACGGCACCGTCCAGGCGCTCCGCAGTGACGGCGCGCAATACGTGTTCGCGCTGCAGGCGAGACCCGACGACCCGCTCCAGGGGCCCGGCCTCGGGACCCGCATCGCCGTCATCGCCCCCGACGGCTCCATCCCGGTCTTCAGCCTGCCGACGACGCTCGCCGCGCCGCTCCCGGCGCTCGCTGCGACGCGGGAGGTCACCACGGTCGACGCCGGTGCCGCCACCTACATCCTGTTGTCGCAGCCCGTGACCGTCGGTGGCGACACCTGGTACGTCATCGCCGGGCGCGACGAGGCCGAGGAGACGACCGTCCTCGTCCAGATGCGGCTCCTCCTCGTCGGGTCCTTCGCGCTCCTCGTCCTCGGTGTGGCGGCCGGCGGATGGATCCTGACGACGGTGTCGCTCCGGCCCGTCACCCGGCTTCGGGTGAGTGCGCAGAGCCTCAGCGAGCGGTCGACGGACGAGGTGCTGCCGGTCGGCCGTGCCGACGACGAGATCGCGCAGCTCGCGATCACCCTCAACGACCTCATCGAGCGGCTGCGGGCCTCGGCCGACCGCGAACGGCAGCTCGTGTCCGACGCGAGTCACGAGCTCCGGACGCCGCTCGCGATCCTCCGCACCCAGCTCGAACTCGCGCGCCTCGAGGACTCGTCGCGCGAGCAACTGCTCGCCGACATCGAGGGGGCCGAGCGCAGTGCGACGCGGCTGTCGGCGCTCGTCACCTCGCTGCTCGAGTTGTCCCGCATCGAGGCGGCGACGCCGGAGGAGCGGACGAGCGCGGCCAGGCTGGAGGCCGACGTGCTCGAAGCGGTCGAGCGCGCACGGTTCCGGGTCGCCGCGGACGACGCGCTGGCCGGGATCGAGGTCGAGTACGTGAGTGCGATCGCGGAGAGCGGGCCGGGGGACGGCGCGGCGGTGTACGCCGTGCGCGCCGACGAGGTCGGCCGGGTCGTCGACAACCTCGCAGGGAACGCGCTGCAGGCGTTCACCGAGCGCGGGGGTGCTCCGCGCCGGGTGTCGGTCATGCTCGACGACGACGGTGGTCAGCTCACGCTGCGGGTGTCGGACAACGCGGGAGGGCTCGACCCGGCCTTCGAACCGCGGGCGCTCGAGCGGTTCAGTCGCTCGGACGCGACGCGGTCCTCCGGGCACGGTTCCGGTCTCGGGCTCGCGATCGTCGCCGCCATCGCGCGCAACGCGGGTGGGGAGATCGTGCTCCACAACCGTCCCGGCCACGGTCTCGAGGTCGTCGTCACCTTGCCCGCCGCGTCGGCCAGGCCGGGCGATCCTGCCTGATCGTCGCCCGTTCGCAGGAGTCGCCCGGTGTGTCGGGGCGGGCGGGGGCGCCGCGCCGGGGAACTCCTGAGTCGGGGACGGAGACGACCGGGGCAGCCGACCGCGCGGGCGCGAGGAGGCCCTGCGTGCAACAATGAGCCAGCCCGTCCGGCGTCACCCGGCGGGCCCGACAGGCGAAGGGGAGCCGTGAGCGCGAGCGTGAAGGACGTCGCGGCGAGAGCCGGCGTCTCGGTCGGGACCGTCTCCAACGTGCTGAACCGCCCCGAGAAGGTCTCGCCCGTCACGGTCGACCGCGTCCACGCGGCGATCGACGAGCTCGGCTTCGTCCGGAACGACGCGGCCCGCCAGCTCCGGGCTGGTCGCAGCCGCAGTGTCGGCCTCGTCGTGCTCGACGTCGGCAACCCGTTCTTCACCGACGTCGCCCGCGGCGCCGAGGATCGAGCCGATGCCGAGGGGTGGTCGGTCCTCCTCGGCAACAGCGACGAGAGCATCGACCGCGAGCGCGCCTACCTCGACCTCTTCGAGGAGCAGCGGGTCGCCGGCGTCCTGATCACGCCGCTCGGCGACGATCTCACCCGGCTCGGCCGGCTGCGCGACCGCGGGACGCCGACGGTCCTCGTCGACCGGCAGACCGATGACACGAGCTTCTCATCGGTCGCCGTCGACGACGTCGCGGGCGGACGGCTCGCGGTCGAGCACCTCATCGGACTCGGACGGCGTCGCATCGCGGTCGTGGGTGGTCCGTCTTCGCTCCGTCAGGTCGTCGATCGGCTCGCCGGTGCGCGCCAGGCGGTCGATGCAGCCGCGGCAGGTGGTGCCGAGGTGACCCTCGAGGTCCTGGAGACCACCGCGTTGACGGTGCTGCAGGGCCGTTCCGCGGGCGAGACCATCCGGAACCGTCCTCGCGACGAGTGGCCCGACGCGGTGTTCGCGGCCAACGACCTCCTCGCGATGGGGGTCCTGCAGGCGTTCAGCATGCTCGGTTCGGTGCGCGTGCCGGACGACATCGCGCTGATCGGGTACGACGACATCGACTTCGCGTCGGCGGCGGTCGTCCCACTGTCGTCGATCCGTCAGCCGAGCGCGCTCATCGGCCACACCGCCGTCGAGCTCCTGCTCCGTGAGGCGGACGCGGGCGCTCGACGCGTGCCCGAGCAGATCATCTTCCAACCGGAGCTCGTCGTCCGGCAATCGACGGTCGGCGTCGACCCGGCCTGAGTCTGGTGCCACCCTGCGTCACGCCGGGTGGTCGGGGACCCACGGGTCGATGAGGCGGAGACCGACACCCGCGAAGTCGCGCGTGTTCCGCGTCGCGAGCGCGGCGTCGGAGGATCTCGCGATGGCCGCGATGATCGCATCCTGAGGTCCGATCGGGTTGCCGGAGCGGCGTCGCGTCGTCATGAGCTCCGCGTAGTCGAGCGCGGCTTCCGCAGAAAAGGGGAGGACGCGCCCTGCGAAGTCGGCATCGAGCACGGTCGCCATGGCCCCGACGAGCGTCGATCGGCGAGCGCCTGCAGGGAGGCGCAGGGCTCCTTCGAGGAGCTCGGCAGCGGTCATCGCCGTGAGGTGGAGGGCGGCCTCGTCCTGCCGATCGAGCCACCGGACCACCGTCGGGTCGGGCCGTGGTCTGAACAGTTCCGAGACGACGTTCGTGTCGAGGACGATCACCTCGGGGTCTGGTCATCCGCGTCGGCGCTCGCAGCGTCCTCGAACGGATTCGGTCGGACGGTCGTGGTGCGCTCGGGCAGTTCGATGACGAGTTCACCGTCGAGGTGGAGGTCGACGAAGCGCTGATGAATACGCTCCGCCAGCCCGGGTCGGTCGATGTCTGCGGCCGAGGCGGCGCGGAGGTCTTCAGGCGTCGTCGTCCTGACAGCCGCGGCGAGGATCGCCCGGATCTCCGCTTCCATGGATCGTCCGTGCAAGGCGCCGAGCTGTTGCAGACCGCGCTTCGTGTCGTCGTCGAGATTGCGGACGGTCACTGTGGGCATGTCGTCACCTCTCGTGGAAATGGAGTGCTAGCACGATGCTAGCAGGACAGTGGGTCCGGCTTCATCGGTCCTCCACAGGCCACGCCGAGCGGAGGTTCCTTTCAGGGAGGCCCACGTAGGGTGGCCGTTTCGCCTTCCTCGGATCGGGCAACCGGTCGACCGCGGTCATCGAGGGACGGCTCTGCCGAGGCGATGCTGCACCCACCGAGCATGAACCGAGCGCGCCCCCGACGCGACCGAGACCCAGGACGGTACCCCGCACATGACCAGCACCACCCCTGCGCGCGCCCTCGAGCGCCGCGACCCGAACACTCCGGCCGCAACCCCCGCGGCCCCCGGTCGGACCGGCGGCCGCCACGTGGCCCTCAGCCCGCGGGCCGCCCGTCGCGCGGCTCGCCTCGAGGACGCCAGCTGGACCGCCTCCGCCGAGGAGGAGCGACGTCACGTCGACCTCGTGCCCGCCAAGCGGCCCTCGGCCCCGCGCGCCAAGAGCTCCTTCGCGAAGCGCGCCAAGCCGTTCGCCACGTTCGGCGTCATGACGCTCGCAACCGGGCTCTTCGTGTCGGTGTCACTGCCGGCGGCCGCTGCCGGCGTCGACGTCGATGCGGCCACCGGTGGCGCGATCCCGTCTGCGGCGACGATGCAGTCGGTGTCGTACTCCGTGCCGTCGGCCGCAACCGATGTGCCCTTCGTGCGCGACGGCTACGGCGCGACCAGCCAGGAGGAGGTCGACGCTGCCTCGGCCGCCGCCGCAGCTGCCGCAGCCGAGGCGGCCGCGAGTGCATCCGCCGCCTCCTCGTCGTCCGCGTCGGCTTCGGCGGGACGCACCTACGCGGCCCCAGCCGTCGCCCGATCCGGCGAGGCGATCCTCGCCTACGCGGCGCAGTTCGTCGGCGTCGTCCCCTACGGCAACGGCAACGACCCGTCCGACAGCTTCGCCTGCGACGGCTACGTGCAGTACGTCTTCGCGGCGTTCGGTGTGTCCCTGCCTCGCGGTGCCGGTGCGCAGGCCGCATCGGGCGTGCAGATCTCGGCGTCGGAGGCCGTCGCCGGTGACCTGCTCTACTGGCCGGAAGGTCACATCGCGATCTACGACGGCGCGGGCGGCATGTACGACTCTCCCGACTGGGGTCGCTACGTCCAGCACCGTCTGACGATCTGGGGAGATCCGGTCTACATCCGCATCCCGTAGGCCGAGCGCTGAGTCGCCCAGAACGGTGCGTTTTCACCGCAAATACGCACAATTCCGGGCAACTCAGCCGGAGCGACGGATACCGTGGAGCGATGAGTGACGCACGCGGCTTCGAGACCTCCCTCGGCACGATCCTGGGGCGGGTCGACGGCGCGGTGGTACGAGCTCGCGGCATCCCGTACGCGCGTGCTGGTCGCTTCGAGGTGCCGGAGCAGATCGGTCTTCCCGTCGGCTCCGACGGCGATCCAGTGCCGTTCCGGGCCTTCGAGCGGGCGCCTGCTTCACCGCAGCGCTCCTCGCGGGTGCTCGAGGCCGTCCTCGAGGGCGCCGGTGAGGGCATGGTCGACTCCGAGGACTGCCAGGCGCTCTCGATCACGATCCCTGCGGACGCCCGGCCGGACGAGTCGCTGCCGGTGATGGTGTGGATCCACGGTGGTGCCTACGTCACGGGCGCCGGCGACCTCGACGTCTACGATCCGATCAGCCTGGTCGTCGAGCAGCGGGTCATCGTGGTGTCGGTCACGTACCGGCTCGGGATCCTCGGCTTCCTCGGTGACGGTGAGACGCTGCCGGCGAACCTCGGCCTGCTGGACCTCGTCCTCGCGCTCCGGTGGATCCACGAGCACATCGGCGCGTTCGGTGGCGATCCGGCGTCGGTCACGCTGTTCGGGCAGTCGGCGGGCGGCGATGCGATCGCGCACCTCATGATCAGCGACGGCACCGCGGGGCTCTTCCAGCGCGCCATCATCCAGAGCGCGCCCCTCGGCATCAGCAGTGGGCGCGCCAAGATGGCGAGCGCGATGATGCGAGCGGCGGGCAGCCCGACACGGGACACGCCGGTGGTCGAGTTGCTGGCGCTCGAGGAGCGGGTGGAGCGAGCCGCTCGTCGGTTCGGACTGCGCGGAGGCATGGCGTTCGGCACCCAGTACGGTCACGAGCCGCTTCCGGCGGAGGCCGACCGCGACGCCGCCTGGCGTGAGGCGGCGTCGCGCATCGACGTGCTCATCGGCTCGACGACGGAGGAGACCCGGCTGTACGTGCCGCTCATTCCGGCCTTCGCCCGCATGACCTCGGCGCCGCTCGTCGGTGACCCCATCCGGCGGGCGCTCGTCGGCGCGACCACGCACGTGACCTACACCCGCGACGCCCGGAAGTTCGTCGAACGGCATCGCGCGTCGGGCGGTCGAGCGACGCGGTACGAGCTCAGCTGGGCGCCGCCCGGTAGTCCTTACGGAGCGTCCCATGTCACCGATCTGCCGCTTCTCCTCGGGACCGAACGATCGTGGAGCCGGACGGCGCTCATCGGCTCGGCGACCTGGGAGGAGGTCGATCGACGCGGACGTTTCCTGCGTCAGATGTGGGCCGACTTCGCGCGTGACGGCGTCCTGGCCGCCGACGCGACCGCAGGCCTGAGCGACGTGGTGACGCTTGACCGCTGAGCGTACTTCCGGACGCTGATGCCCTGAATACCCCATCTGTGAACAGATGTAATTGTGTACACAGTTTGATACCATGGTGCGATGAACACGATCACCCACTCCCTCTCGACGCGAGATCTTCGTGAAGGCCTCGCAGACGTCTTCGGGCGGGTCGGCTATGCGCACGAGCGGATCGGTGTGACGAGGCACGGGAAGCTCGCCGCGGTGGTCATCAGTGTTGAGGACCTCGAACTGCTGGAGTCTTTCGAGGCGGCACGAGACGAGGCGGAGTTCCGGGCGGCTCGGGCTGAAGACGACGGAACCCGCGTTTCACTCGACGAGCTGCGCGCCGAGCTCGACGCTTGACGAGGTACGTGGTCGAGTTCACCTCCGCTGCCGCTCGTGAGTTCAGGAAACTCGATCCCCAATTGCGGCGACGGCTGCTCCTCGCCATCGGTGAGCTGGAGGCTGATCCTCGACCGACTGGTGTGCGCAAGCTGGTTGGGTTCGAGAACGCATGGCGGATTCGGGTCGGCGATTATCGCGTCCTCTACGAAATCCTGGATGGTGTCGTGCTGGTGACCGTGTTCCGGATCGCGCACCGTCGCGAGGTCTACGACCGCTGAGCGCGCGGTGGGTGGCTCCTCCTGGAGACCAGTGCCAGGCACGCGCGGGCGTGTTCCCGGGCTCCATCGGGTGTCGGCGCAGCGGCCAGGCCGAGCAGCCTGCGTCGATGCGGTTCGCCGAGGAGCAGGGTGTAGAGCTGCTCCGCCCGCTCGCCGACGTGGCCGGAGAGGAACGCGATCGAGCGGGCCGGGCCGGCCGCGTAAAAACCGGCGGCGACCTCGGGGAAGCGCGGAGACTCCGCGATCACGAGTCGGTGCAGCGCGACCGAGACGTCCGAGTGCAGCGCGATGACCAGTCGGGTAGCCGCGTCCTCGAGAGGCTCCGCCTCGGAGCCTGGCTCGTCGGCCGCGAGGAGGTACCCGTGCTGGCGTTCGACCGCCGCCGTCAGCACGCCGGCGAGGTCACCGAACCAGGTGTAGATCGTCCGCTTCGTCACGCCCGCGTCGGCGGCGATCGCCTCGATCGTCGTCCCGCCGTACCCGTGCTCGGTGAACCGGCGGATGGCGGCGTCGAGGATCGCGTCGCGGCGGCGGTCGCGTTCGGCTGCCGTCGGGCGACCACGTCTCGATTCCATGCTCTAATGATACGGTAACGTCTCATTAAATGGAGAGGGTGGAGATGACCAAGATCCTGCATGTCGCGATCGTCGACGACTGGGAGGCCAGTCGGCCGTTCGGCGAGTACGAGGTGTCGACGCGAGCCGTGCCGTTCGTCGGCGCCGGCTTCGTCCACGCGACGACCGCCGACCGGCTGCCCGAAGTGCTCGAGCGCGTCTACGGATCGCTCCAGCTGCCGCTCGTGCTCATCGTGCTCGACGTGGAGGAGCTGCAGGCGACAGGCATCGAGGTGGTTCTGGAGCCGGAACCGCGCATCCTCGCGCCGCTGCCGACCGCCGGCCCGGCGATCACCGCCGAGCTCCCGCTCGAGCGCGACGCGGCCGGCGCCTGGCAGATTCCCTCGGCGCTCGCGGGATCAGCAGCGGACTAGCATCGGGGCATGTCGAAGTCGTGGCCCGAGATCGTCCCCGATGTCCGCATCCCGGTCCCACCGTTCCGCGACCTGGACGAATCGAAGACGTTCCATCGCGCGCTCGCCGTCCATGTCGCCGAGATCGGTCGTGCGTCCGGCGGGCCGTTCGCCGAGACCCTGGCGCTGTGCTCGGTGATCGCCTCGGCCGGCGCTCTGCGGCGTTCTGCCTCGAGTGGCGACGGGGCCACTGGAGCGCCGGATCATCCCTCGGCTGTGGTCCTCGGGGTGACGCTGCTGACGCGACTGCCCGTCGCCTGGACCCCGGTGTCGCTCGTCGAGGCGGTCCGTGCCTCGTCGAGCGGCGAAGGCATGCTCTGGGCGGAGCCGACTGCGACGCAGGTCGGGTACTTCAGTGACCCTGAGTTCTCGGCCAGTCGCGACGCCGCAGGTCGGTGGACGGCCGGTTTCCGCGAGCGCGGCGTGAGTCGTGTCGACGCCGTGCTCGACGACGACTGGACGTTCGTGCGGTACCTGATGGACCATGTCGCCGACCGCTTCCCGTTCCCCTTCGGTTGGTCGACCGGCGGCGTGGAGCAGGACCCGCTCGTCCGACGGAACGCGGCGGCCGTCTCCGACTTCTTCGCGGCGCAACGCGAAACGCCCTATCTGCGTCGGTGGTCGGCTGCCGAGGCCTGAGCGACGGACGTCGCGCGAGGCGGGGCCGTTCCCCGTCGCTTCGGCGTCAGCCGAGCAGCCGGTGGAGGTCGGCGAGGACGACGTCGAGCAGTTCGGTGAACGATCTCGTCTCGTCGTCGGCGATCCAGGCGGCGAAGGCCAGGTGGAAGGCTGCGGAGCCGCTCTGCGCTGCGAGTGCCGCCGGCACGGGGGCGACGCCCTTCGCGATGAGCGCGGTCGTGAGGGCGTCGGTGAGCGAGCTGCGCTTGAGGGACTCGCGTTCCATCAGTGCGGCGCTGGAGTCGACGATCCGCTGGCGCGCGCGGGACCAGGAGCGTCGTTCGTCCGCGAAGAACGCCGCACCGCCGTGAAGTGCGGCCTCGACGAGGCTCATCGGCGCCGTGGCCTCGGATGCGAGGAGGGCGTCGAGGAATCGCGCCTGGTAGTCGTCCTGGTTCGTGAACAGCACCTCGCGTTTGTCGGTGAAGTAGCGGAAGAAGGTGCGCTCGGTCACCCCGACGGCCGCGGCGATGTCGCTCACGGTGACGGCCTCGAACCCGCGCGACCCGAACAGCTCGATGGCGGCCAGCTTGAGCCGTCCCTCGGTATCCGCTTGCCAACGAGCCATGGATCCATCCTATCGATGACAGTCACTGACATCAGGTGCTAGGGTCAATGTCACTCACTGACATGAAAGGAGCGCATCATGCGCGTGTTCGTTACCGGAGCAAGCGGCTGGATCGGGAGCGCCGCCGTCGACGAGCTGCTCGCGGCGGGTCACGAGGTGCTCGGCCTCGCGCGCAGCGACGCCTCCGCGGCGTCCCTCGAGGCGAAGGGGGCGACCGTCCTCCGCGATGATCTCGACGACCTCGTGTCGCTCCGTCGCGGAGCCGACGAGTCCGAGGCGACGCTCCACCTCGCCAACAAGCACGACTGGTCGAACCCTGCGGAGTCGAACCGCGCTGAGCGTGCGGCGGTCGAGGCGCTCGCCCAAGCGCTCGTCGGCTCCGGGAAGACGCTCGGTCTCGCCTCAGGACTGTTCCGACCCGACGCGGACCGGCCGGTACTCGAGACCGATCCGCACCCAGCCGTCGGGCCGGAGTCGATGCGCGGTGGAAGCGAGAACCTCGCATTCGACTACCGGGATCGCGGGGTCCGCAGCATCGCCCTTCGTTTCGCGCCCACGGTGCACGGTCACCACGACCATGGCTTCATCGCGCAGATCGTCGCGGCCGCGCGGCGCACGGGCGTCTCCGGCTACCTCAGCGACGGTTCGAACTCCTGGGCCGCCGTGCATCGCGGTGATGCGGCCCGACTCGTGCGCTTCGCGCTCGAGCAGGCTCCTGCGGGGGCCCGAGTGCACGCCGTCGGTGAGGAAGGCGTGCGGACGCGTCGGATAGCCGAGGCGATTGGTGAGGTGCTCGGCCTCCCAACGGCATCCATCGACCCGGACGACGCGGTGGAGCACTTCGGCGTCATCGGGCGCTTCTTCGGCGCCGAGATGACGGCGTCCAGCACTGCGACCCGCGCCGCGTACGGATGGGAACCCACCGGGCCGACGCTCCTGGAGGACATCGCCGGCGGGGCGTACACGGCATGACGTCGCCTCCCCGATACCGCTCTTCGTACGCGGCCTCGGGCCCTGACTGTGCGCAGGAGGGCCCGGCGCCGGGCGTCAGTAGTGGTCGCGCGCTTGCAGGATGACGATGTGGGTGTCGGTCACCAGGTACACGAGTCGGTTCGCGTCGTCGATCCGTCGGGACCAGGCTCCGGAGAGGATGTGCTTCAACGGCTCGGGTTTGCCGATGCCGACGAACGGATCGCGGAGGACGTCCTGGACGAGCAGATTGACGCGCTTGAGTGTCTTGCGGTCTTGGCTCTGCCAGGACGTGTAGTCCTCCCAGCCGCTCCGGTCGAAGGCCAGCTGCCGGGTCACGCGTCGAGCGGCTCGTGGGTCTCGAACTCGCCGTTCCGAGCGCGTTCGAGTGAGGCGAGGAGGCGTTCGGCACCTTTGGCGTTGCGGAGCAGGTACGCCGTCTCGACCATGGCGTCGTAATCGTCCTTCGAGACGAGGACCGCGTTCCCCCGCTTCGACACGACCTCGACGGGGACGTGGTCGTCGTTCACCTGCTGGATGAGACCGAACAGGTTCTTGCGTGCGTCGGTCGCGGTGATCGCTGACATGAAGAGCCTCCTGGAGTGGTACAGAAAAGCGTACCACTTCAGCTCGTCGTTGGCCTCCTTGGGCTACCCCAGGGACGGCTTGATGTCCTTGACGATCGCCTCGAGGATGCGCGCGTTGAAAGCGACGCCGAGCTGGTTCGGGACAGTGACGAGGACGGTGTCGGCGGCCTGCACGGCGGCATCGGCCGCGAGCTCGGCGGCGATGACGTCGGGCTCGCCGATGAAGCTGCGGCCGAAGCGCGCGAGTCCGCCGTCGAGGTGTCCGACCTGGTCCTTCGAGTCGGCCTGGGCGCGCAGACCGAAGTAGCGGCGCGTCTCGTCGTCGATGAGCGGCAGGATGCTGCGGCTCACGGAGACCCGCGGCTGCCACTCGTGACCGGCTTCGGTCCAGGCGTCACGGAACATCTGGATCTGCTCCGCCTGCAGTTCGTCGAACGGCACCCCGGTGTCCTCGGTGAGGAGCGTCGACGACATGAGGTTCATGCCCTGCTCCGCCGTCCACACCGCGGTGGACCGCGAGCCGGCACCCCACCAGATGCGCTCGCCGAGCTCCGGCGACTGCGGCTGGATCGCGAGCAGGCCGTTGGTCCCCGTCATCTGCGGGTTCGCGCGGGCCACACCGGCTCCGGCGATGGCCGCCCGGAACACCTCGGTGTGCGAGCGGGCGATGTCCGCGTCGGTCTCATCGTCGCCCGGCACGTAGCCGAAGGACTCCGACCCGCGGAGGGCCGTCTCGGGTGATCCACGGCTCACGCCGAGCTGCAGGCGGCCGTCGCTGATGAGGTCGGTTGCCGCCGCCTCCTCGGCCATGTAGAGCGGGTTCTCGTACCGCATGTCGATGACACCGGTGCCGAGTTCGATCGTCGAGGTCTTCGCCGCCATCGCCGCCAGCAGTGGGAACGGTGACGCGAGCTGCCGGGCGAAGTGGTGCACGCGCACGTAGGCGCCGTCGACGCCGACCTCCTCCGCCGCGACCGCGAGGTCGATGCTCTGCAGCAGTGCGTCACGCCCGGTGCGCACACTGGAGCCCGGAACGTCTTGCCAGTGTCCGAAGGACAGGAACCCGATCTTCTTCACGCTGACTACAGCGTCGCGCGGAGCGGTTCTATTCCTCTGAATGGATCGTCTACCGTCCCGACCGTCACCTCGAAGCGGTGCGTACCGCTCGTCACCGACACCGGCTCGGCGCCCGGCAGGTCGACGACGGCCGTCGTCCCCGTGGGCACCTCGACCTCGACGTGCAGCGTGTCAGCCTCGATCCGCCAAACGATCGACGCCCGACCGTAGGGCGTCAGGTGCACGGCCGAGGCGTGGGTGAGCCCACCGCCGGGTCGGGGCCGGAACAGGATCGAGCGGTAGCCGGGTGCGGACGGAGCGATGCCGGCGACGACCCGGTGCAGCCAGTCGGCCACCGCTCCGAGCGCGTAGTGGTTGAACGAGGTCATCTGCCCCGGGTTCACGGTCCCGTCGGGCAACATGCTGTCCCAGCGCTCCCAGATCGTGGTCGCTCCCTGGCCCACCGCATACAGCCAGGACGGGCACTCGTCCTCGAGCAGCAGGTCGTAGGCGCGGTCGAGATGGCCCGACGTCGTGAGCGCGTCGCTGACGATCGGCGTCCCGACGAAGCCCGTCGCGATGCGGTTGCCGGCGGCGGCGACGAGGGCGCTCAACCGCTCGCCGGCACGGTCCACTGCTGCCGGGTCCGGCAGGAGCTCGAACGCGATCGCGAGCGAGTACGCGGTCTGCGCGTCACTGGTCATCAGCCCGTCTTCGCCGACGTACTCCGCGAGGAACGCCCGGCGGGTCGCCTCAGCGAGCTCGGCGTAGTGCTCGGCGTCGTCGATGCGACCGAGCACGGCGGCGGTCTTCGCGAGGTGCGCCGTGGACCAGGCCGAGTAGGCGGTGGCGACGAGGTGGCGGTCGGTGAGCGACTCCGCCGGCCGATCCGGTGGTGCGGCCGGGTCGAGCCAGTCGCCGAGCTGGAACCCCTCGTTCCAAAGGTGGTCGGGGCCGGAGAGTCGGTGCACGAGGTCGACCCACCGCTTCGCGGTGTCGTACTGGGCCGCGAGGACGCCGATGTCGCCGAAGCGCTCGTAGAGCACCCACGGGGTGAGGACGGCGACGTCGCCCCACACGGCGCCGGGTCGGTTCGGCGTCCACTGGCCGTCGTCGGGGATGAACGGGACGTACCAGGGCACGGTGCCGTCCTCGTGCTGCTCGACCGCGACGTCCTGCAACCAGGAGCCGAGCATGCCCGACACGTCGTACAGGAACGAGGCGGTGCGCGCGAAGACCTGCAGGTCGCCGGTCCAGCCGACGCGCTCGTCCCGCTGCGGGCAGTCGGTGGGGAGGTCGACGAAGTTCCCACGCATGCTCCAGAGCACGTTCTCGTGCAGGCGGTCCACCCGCTCGTCGGAGCTCTCGAACCAGCCCGTCCGCTCGAGGTCGGAGTGGTAGACCCGCGCGACGACGTCGCCGTTCGCGACCGCCTCGTCGAGATCGCCCGGCCATCCGGTGATCTCCGCGTACCGGAAACCGTGGATCGTGAACCGCGGCTCCCACTCCTCCGCGGGACCGCCGTCCGCCGGAGCCGGGTGGCCGGCGAGGGTGTAGCTGTCGGTCGCCTTCGCCTCGCGGAGTGGGCGGGTGTAGATCTCGCCCTCCTGCATGACCTCCGCGGTCCGGATCACGACCGTCTCGCCCGCCGGACCGGTGACCCGGATCCGCAGTCGACCGACGAGGTTCTGGCCGAGGTCGAGGATGCGCTTGCCGCTCGGGCTCGTGAGGACCGCGATCGGCGAGACCTCCTGCGTCGCGCGCACCGGGGGTCCCTGCGGTGCGACGAAGGTGGCCGGGTCGCGTGTGCCGATCCGTACGCCGGCCCACCCGCTGTCGTCGAAGCCGGGCCCCGACCATCCGGGGAGCTCCTCGCGGGCGTCGTAGTGCTCACCGTCGTAGTTGCCGGAGCTGACGATGGGGCCGAACGAGGCGCGCCAGTGCTCGTCGGTCGCGATGGTCTCGACGCGACCGTCCTCATAGCGGAGTTCGAGCTGGGCGATGAGCGAGAGGTCCGAGCCGAACAGGTTGCGGAAGCCACCGCGCCACCCCAGTCGACCCCGGTACCAGCCGTCGCCCATCCAGGAGCCGATCGCGTTGTCGCCGGGGTGCAGGAGCTCGGTGACATCGTGCGTCGCCGTGCGCAGTCGGCTCGCGTAGCTGGTCCAACCCGGCGCGAGCGCCTCGTCCCCGACGCGACGACCGTTGATCTCAGCCTCGTAGACACCGTGCGCTGTGAGGTACAACCGCGCCGACACGAGGTCGGCACCGACGGTGAAGCCCCGCCGCAACAGCGGTGGCCGACGTGTGTCGCTCTCCGGCTCCTCAGCCCAGTCGGCTGCGACCGGCACCGCGACCCAGTCGCCCGGTGCGAGCAGGCCGGCCTCGACCGTCGCCACCGGGCTCCAGTCGGCCACCTCGACCGCCTGGCCAGGGCCGCTGTCGGTGCCCCACACCCGTACGCGCACCGATGCCACCTCACGCGAGCGGAGCGGAGCGGCGGGCCAGGCGACGAGGACGGATTCACCGGTGGCGACCCGGCCCGTGGTCGTGACCCGTCCGTCGCGGGTGATCTCGATCTCGGCGGCGTGCTGCTCCCAGCCGGCGGGCGCCAGATTCGTCCAGCTCAGCCTCGGGGTGGCGTCGCCGATCCCTCGGGCCTCGCGGAGGTGCTCGAATCTGGGGGCGCTCGTGGTCACCATCGTGGCTGCTGGTCCTTTCGTCAGGCTGGGCGCGTCGCAGCTCGCTCGGCGGTCAACTCTGACACGTTTCAAAACCAGATGCTACAGCGTTCGCATGCGAGAAAGCGAGGAAGATGCAACTCTTCTTGACACGTTTCAAAACGTGGACCAGGATGGAGGCGCTGGCGGGGTCGAAGCGGATCCGTCAGGTGGGGCGCGCCGACACACGGCCGTCCTGCGCTCACGACGACGACGATGGAGAGCGACGATGACCGCACCCGAAGCACCAGCCAGACCGACCGTCGCCCTCGTCGGCACCCTCGATACGAAGGGCGCCGAGTACCGATGGGTCGCCGGCCGTCTCGGCGAACTGGGCGCGGACGTCGTGGTCGTCGACGCCGGAACGCGTGAGCCCCACGGGTACGACGCTGCCGTGGACCACCCGAACCACGAGGTGGCCGCCGCTGGCGGGACCGATCTCGACACGCTGCTCGCCGCGGATGACCGTGGAGCCGCCGTGAGTGCGATGGCGGAAGGTGCCGCGACGGTGATCGGCCGACTGCACGCCACCGGGCGGGTCGACGCCGTCCTGGCCCTCGGTGGCAGCGGCGGCTCGGCCATCGCCGCCCGGGTCTTCCGCGAACTGCCGATCGGGGCCCCGAAGCTCCTCGTGTCGACGATGGCGTCCGGGGACGTCGCGCCGTACGTCGGCGCGAACGACGTGACGCTCATGTACAGCGTGGTCGACATCGCCGGGATCAACCAGATCTCCCGTGCCGTCCTCGGGAATGCGGTGGCGGCCATCGCCGGCATGGCGGCGGCTGCGCAGGCGCGCGGTCCGGCCTCGTCCGCCGAGCGGACGGACCGCCCGCTCGTCGGGGCGTCGATGTTCGGGGTCACGACGCCGGCGGTCGACGTGGCCCGCGAGCGCCTCGACGAACTCGGCTACGAGGTCCTCGTCTTCCACGCCACCGGCTCGGGCGGGCGGGCCCTGGAATCGCTCGCCCGGAGCGGCATGCTCGCAGGGGTCCTCGATCTCACCACCACCGAACTCGCGGACGATCTCGTCGGCGGCGTGCTGACGGCGGGCCCAGACCGACTCACCGCGGCCGGCGCGGCAGGCGTCCCACAGCTCGTCAGCCTCGGTGCGCTCGACATGGTCAACTTCGGCCCTCGCGACACCGTGCCGGAGCGGTTCGCCGATCGCGACTTCTTCGTCCACAACGCGACGGTGACGCTCATGCGCACCACGGTCGACGAGAACCGCGAGCTGGGCGAGCGGATCGGGGCGAAGCTCAGCGGCGCCGAGGCCCCCACCGTGCTGCTGATCCCGCGCGGCGGCGTCTCGGCGCTCGACGCCGAGGGCTTGCCCTTCCGCGACGCGGAGGCGGATGCTGCACTCATGGAAGCCGTGCTCGCGGGTGTGCAGGGCAGCGCGGTCACGGTCGTCGACCGTCCGGAACATCTCAATGATCCGGTGTTCGCGAGGCTCGCCGCCGACACCCTCCACGCTGTGATCGAGCGAGGCGGCGACAGGAACCGCACCGACACCACGGAACAGGACTGACCATGGACAGGACCATCGCACTCGAACGACTTCGCGCCACCGTCGCGCGCGGCCAGGCCGTCATCGGCGCCGGGGCGGGCACCGGCATCTCGGCGAAGTCCGCGGAGGCGGGCGGCGTCGACCTCATCATCATCTACAACTCCGGCAGGTATCGGATGGCCGGTCGCGGCTCGCTGTCGGGCCTGCTCGCCTACGGGGACGCCAACCAGGTCGTCGTGGAGATGAGTCGGGAGGTGCTGCCGATCGTCCGCGACACCCCGGTGCTCGCCGGCGTGAACGGGACGGACCCGTTCCGGATCATGGAGCGCTTCCTCGACGAGCTCAAGACAATGGGGTTCACCGGCGTGCAGAACTTCCCGACCGTCGGGCTCTTCGACGGCGTCTTCCGCCAGAACCTCGAGGAGACGGGCATGGGCTACGACCTCGAGGTCGACATGATCCGCCTCGCCGCCGAGCGTGACCTCCTCACGGCCCCGTACGTCTTCGACGTCGAGTCGACGGTCGCGATGACCGAGGCGGGTGCTGACGTCCTCGTCCCGCACATGGGCCTCACGACGGCCGGCACGATCGGCGCGACCACGGCACTCTCGCTGGAGGAGTCGGCGCACCGGGTGCAGGAGATGCGCGACGCGGCCGTCGCGATCAACCCGGACGTCATCGTGCTGTGCCACGGCGGTCCGATCGCCGAACCGGAGGACGCCGCCTTCATCCTCGCCAACACGACGGGCGTCGCCGGGTTCTTCGGCGCGTCCTCGGCCGAACGCCTCCCGACCGAGCGGGCGATCAAACGCCAGATCGAAGACTTCAAGGCCATCCAGACCCGCTGACCGACGGCACGACCGACCACCCGACCACTCGACGAGGAGCATCCCATGACCGAACCAGCCATCACCCCCGCCACCGCCGGCCGTCGCCCCGACGAGGTCCCCACCCGGGTCTTCGACTGGGGCACCATCAAGTGGCTCGTCACCCCGCACCTCGACGAGGGCGCCGGACTCACGGTCGGCGAGGTCATCGTCTACCCCGGACAGGGCCACGCACCCCACCAGCACCCGGGCGAGGAGGAGGTCATCACGGTGATCTCCGGCGAGGGCGTGCAGACCGTCGGCGACGGTCCCGCGTTCCCGATCCGCGAGGGCGACGCCGTGTACATCCCGAAGGACACCGTGCACTCCACCTACAACACGACGTGGCGCCCGCTGCGACTGTCGGTCGTGTACACCCCTGGTGGCGCGGAGACGGGGCTCGACGGCTTGCCCGACGCGCGCATCCTCGACGCCGGAACGGCGCCGAGCTGGAAGCAGGACCGCTGATGCCGGTGATCGAACCGGGCTCCTGGGTGCATCCGGGTTCGAAGCCGGACTGGAGCGAGATCGGCACGATCGGGCGCTTCGCGGTGTCGGTCGACGGAGGACGGTTCGACCGCCACCACCACGACGACCACGAGATCTGGTTCATCACCGAGGGCAAGGGGAAGGTGCTCGTCGACGGTGGCGAGCGCTACGTGCAGTCGGGCGACATCGTGCTGACGCAGGCGGGCGACACCCACGACATCGTCGAGGTGTACGAGACGATCCGTGGCTTCTTCACGGAGACAGGACTCCCGGCCGGTGGGCGCGTCGGCCATCTGCACGCGAACGAGGAGGACGCAGCCGGGCACGTGGTGACCGCGCTCCCGCTGCCCGCCGACTTCCCGGCCCGAGCCTAGGATCGTCGGTATGCGCATCGCCGTCACCGGGAGTTCGGGCAAGCTCGGCTCCGCCACCGTCGAACGACTGCTGCGGGACGGCCACGACGTGCACGGGATCGACGTCGCGGGCGCGGCCGGTCCGGGGTTCACCCGCGTGGATCTGGCCGATTACGGCCAGACGATCGACAGCCTGCTCGGGGTGACGGCGAGGTTCGCTGGTCTCGACGCCGTGGTGCACCTGGCCGCGATCCCGGTGAACGGGCTCGTGCCGGATGCGGCGACGTTTCACAACAACCTGACCGTGTCGTTCAACGTGCTGCACGCGGCGCTGCGGGCGGGCATCCGGACGATCGTGACCGCGTCGAGCATCACGGCCATGGGATTCCCATTCGAGGAGGCGCCCGAGTTCCTGCCGATCGACGAGACCGTCAGTCGCGCGAACAACACCTATGCGCTCGGGAAGGTCGCCGAGGAGGCGATGGCCGCACAGCTGGTGCGGTGGGCCGACGGGACGTCGATCACCGCGTTGCGGTTCACGAACGTCGTGGCGCCGGGGGAGTACGGGACGTTCGTGCGGGCGTCGGAGCCCGGGTACCGGCGCGACCTCCTGTTCAGCTATGTCGACGCACGTGACGGTGCGCAGGCGGTCGCGCTGGCGCTGACCCGAGCGGACCCCGGCTTCGAGGTCTACGACGTGTGCGCCTCCGACAACGGGACGACCGTGCCGTCGGCGGAGCTCGCGGCGACGCACTTCCCCGGCGTCCCGCTGCGGGCGGGGCTCGGCGAGTTCGAAACGCTCATGTCCATCGACAAGGCCCGCACACGACTCGGTTTCGAGCCCGAGTACTCCTGGCGGGACGAGTTCGAGCGCGAGCAGGCAGTGCGGGGCTGATCGGCACGGAAACGAACGAGGCGCTGATCGGACGATCGACGGATGAGTGCACCCCGGTTCGCGCGAGCACGATGCCGTTGACCGGCGACGGGGCATCCGAGGCCGGTCGGGCGTTCCTCCTCGCTGAGTACGGCTTTGACGACGCGCTCGACGAGGCGATCCGGGTCGGCACGCCCAAAGTCGGCGCTGCACCCGAGAGTGGTACGAACGGTCGAGACCGGTCCGGCGCGGGAACCCGCCGCGTCGTCTAGCGGACGCCCGCCTCGGCTTCGGCCAACGCCCGCACCTCGGCGACCTCGCGGATCTCGTCGGCACCGATGTTCGCCCCGAAGAGCTCGTGTCCGGGTTCGAGGACGACGCCCGCGCGCAGCGGCCCGATCTCGACGGGGTCGAACCCGAGGGCGTCCACCACGGCGGAGACGGCCGCCCGGTCCGCGGGGGCGTCGCCGGCGATCGCGATGCCCTTGCGACCGGGCGTGCCGGCCGGACGCGGTTCCCCGTCGAGGTCGTGGTACCCCATGTGGTTGAACGCCTTCACGACCCGGGACTCCGGCAGGAAGGCGGCGATCAGCTCGCTCGTCGAGGTCTCCGGCGCGCTGAGGTCCTCGCGGTGGCCGTCGACCTCCCACCAGTAGTTCATGGCGTCGATGACGAGTTTGCCGCGCAGCTCGTCGACGGGCACCGACCGATGTTTGCCGAGGGGCAGCGCGAGGATGACGAGGTCGGCCTGGGTCGCTGCCTCGGCGGCGGTCGCGGCGACGGCACCCGGAGCGAGGACGTCGATCGTCAGGGCGATCCGGGCGGCGTCGCGCGAACCACTGATGAGCACCCGGTAGCCGGCGGCGACCGCGAGTCGTGCCAGGACCGTGCCGACCTTGCCGGCGCCGAGGATGCCGATGGTGACGCTCTGCGACGGAGTCGGCTCGTCGACGGATCGGACGGTTCCGGAAGCGGTGTCGGACATGGGTCTCCTTCGTGGACGGTGCGGCCGCACGCGGTCGCCTGGGTCAACCGGAGGTCGTCCATCGCTATTCCGAGACCGGTCCGACGTGGACGCGCAACCCCTCCTCCGCGATCGCCCGCTCGACGTACCGTTGCCGCATGACTGACGCAGAACAGACCGACGCAACGACCCCCGACGCCACGACCTCCGGCTCACCCGAGACGATCGGCGCCACCGAGGAGACCCTCGGGGCCCGGGGCGACGATAGCTCGACGAGCGCGAGCAAGGACCCCGAGGACTGGGTCACCGGCGACGAGCCGATGACCGGCCCGCAGCGCAGCTACCTCGACACCCTGGCGCGCGAGGCCGGCGAGGAGCTCCCCGCCGACCTGACGAAGGCGCAGGCCTCCGAGCACATCGACCGGCTGCAGAACGCCACCGGCCGCGGTCAGTCCGGATCCTGAGCGCCGCCGCCACCGTGACCGACTCCAGCAGGGCTCCGCTCCATCACGAGGTGGTCGTCATCGGTGGCGGCAACGCCGGTCTGTCCGTCGCTGGCAGGCTCCGGCGATACGGGGTCGATGACGTCGCGGTCATCGAACCGCGCGAACACCACCGGTACCAGCCGATGTTCTCGCACGTCGCGGGCGGGACCGCGTCCGCGTCGGCGGCCACGAGGCCCCAGCGCGCGGTGACGCCGAAGGGCGTGACCTGGATCCAGGACCGGGTCCGGTCCATCGACCCGGTCGCGAAGACGCTGACGCTCGAATCCGGCACCGCCGTCGAGTACGCCCAGCTCATCGTCGCTCCGGGCATCCAGCAGGACTGGGACGCCGTGCCCGGTCTGACGGAGGCGATGGCCTCGCCGGTGGGGATCTCCAACTACACGTTCGAGTACGCGCAGAAGGCCTCGCGCGTGCTCCGGTCGGTCCGCTCCGGCACCGTCGTGTTCACGCAGCCCGCCGGCCCCGCGAGCTGCTCGGGTGCCGCGCAGAAGCCGATGTACCTCGCGTGCGACCACTGGCGGCAGACGGGCGTCCTCGACGACATCCGTGTGGTGCTCGTCGTGCCCACACCCACGATGTTCGGCATGCCGATGATCGACGCCGAACTCGACCGCAAGGTCGCCGAGTACGGCATCGAGGTGCGGTTCTCGCGCGAGCTCGTCGCGGTCGACCCGGAGCAGCGCGTGGTGACCATCGCGCAGACCGACCCGCAGGACGGCCCGGATCGCGGGCAGGACGGCGTGACGGGGGGACTCCGGGAGGAGATCCCCTACGACGTCCTCCACGCGGTGCCGCCGCAGTCCGCACCGGACTGGCTCGCGGCAACGGCGCTCGCCGAGCCCGGCAACCCGGGTGGCTTCGTCGAGGTCGACTCGCTGACCCTGCGGCATCCGCGCTTCCCCGACGTCTGGGCGCTCGGCGACGCCGCCGCGGTGATGAGCTCGAAGTCCGGCGGAGCCCTCCGGCAACAGACGAAGACCCTCGCGAAGAACCTCGTCGCCGTGCGGTCCGGCCAGGAGCCGAGCACGGTCTACAACGGCTACTCGGTGTGCCCGTTCACGGTCTCCCGCGGGACGGTGGTGTTCGCCGAGTTCGACGACCGCTACCGCCCGAAGCCCTCGATCCCGTTCTGGAACGGACTCGCGAAGGAGCGTCGGTTCACGTTCATCGCCGACCGCCACGTCCTGCCCTGGGTGTACTGGAACCTCATCCTGCAGGGTCGGGCGTGAGCGTCCGCAGCCGCACACCGAAGGTCGTCTCCGCCACCGGCACCCGATAGCGCTCGGGCAGGGCCGGCCCGCACGACGAGCTGCCGAGCCCGTGCTGCGCGTGGTCGAGGTTGAGCCACACACGGCCGGAGTCTCGGAGGTCCTGCGGGTGGCGGGCCTCCTCGAGCGCTTCGCTCGTCCATCGTCTGGCGGTGAAGTCGAAGCCGGTGTCCTGCAGCTGCTCGGCTCGTAGAGTCGGCAGGCCGTTGCCGGTGAGTTCCACCCACCGCGTCCCGACGTGGTTGCCGTTCTCCTCGGGAACCGGGTAGTCGGTCTGGAGCCCGTCGACACTGCTCGTGAAGCGACCGACGCGCGCCGCGGCGAGGCTGTCGACGTACGACTCGCCGGGGCCCCGACCGAACCACGTCGCATCCGTGTAGTCGCCCGGTAGTCCGAGTCGGAGGCCCAGGCGCGGCAGCGTCAGCACGTGATCGCCGATGGGGGTGTGCTCCCAGATCCCCTCGGGGACGACGGTGACCGACAGGTCCAGGGCGCCGCCCGCGTCGGTCCAGTCGAACGTCCAGCGCAGGCCGAGCCCGTGCGCGGCCGGGGCGCTGCGGCCGGAGACCCGCAGGCCGCCGCCCTGCCCGTCGTCGATCCGCTCGACGACGTCGGTCCGGTGGAGGAAGCGGTCGAGTCCCGTGAGCTTCCAACTGGCTGCGGCCGTGTTCCGCGGCCCCTGGCCCCGGTCGTTCTCAGTGGGTGCACGCATGATGTCGAGGACGGGCCCGTCGAACTCGAGATCGCCGAGCGCGCGGAGTCGGCCGGTGCGCGCGTCGAAGGAGCCTGCGCCGAGGGTGATGCGGTGGCCCGGCGTGCGGTCGGCGTGAGCGAGGGGTCTGCGTGCCGCGGACGCCACGGGAACGGTGACGCCGGTCGGATCCGCCGGTCGGTCGGCGGCGATCCGCGCCTGCCCGAACGCGACCTCGTGTCCCGCTGCCGCCCACGGCTCGTCGGCCGCCAGGACCGCGCGCACGGTGAGCCAACGCTCGACGGGTGCGCCGGAGACGGGATCGACACCGGCGGTCGGCACGGTCGCCTCGGCCGGCAGGTCGACGGTCGCCGCGCTCCGGGGGTCGACGGGCGGTGTCGTCAACGCACCCGACGCGACGGCGAGGCCGTCGTCCTCCAGCTGCCACCGGAGCGCCAGGTGATCGAGTGACCGCATGTCGTGTTTGTTCCTGACCGTCAGCGTGCCGGTGGTGGCGTCCGCCAGGAGCTCGACCGGACTGATCGCGGCGTGCAGCTCGGCGAGGCCGGGGGAGGGCGTGCGGTCGGCGAAGACGAGTCCGTCGAGGCAGTAGCGTCCGCCGTTCGGTCGGAAGGCGACATCGCCACCGTGCATGACGAACTCGTTCCCGGCGGCGTCGGTGCTGCGGAAGCCGTGGTCGATCCACTCCCAGACGAAGCCGCCGCAGAACCGGTCGGAGGACTCGAGGATCCGCTGGTAGTCGACGAGCGACCCCGGGCCGTTGCCCATCGCGTGCGCGTACTCGCAGAGCAGGAACGGGAGTCGCCGCCGATGCACGTCGTCCGGCGACCCCGCCACGACGCCCACGGGGGTCGGTTCCTCGCGACGGCCGATGGCCTCGAGCAGCTCCTGGTCGGGGTACATGAGGCTGGAGAAGTCCGAGTTCCGATACGACGGATCGCGCTCGTACATGATCGGCCGGGACGGATCGCGCTCGCGGATCCACTGCTCCAGCACGTCGAAGTTCTCGCCGACCCAGCTCTCGTTCGCCATCGACCACACGACGATCGACGGGTGGTTCTTGTCGCGCTCGACCATCCGCTGGACACGGTCGAGCATCGCGTCGCGCCAGACCGGCTCCGTCGGCGGGTTGCCGGCCCAGTCGGTGTAGATGAAGCCGTGGGTCTCGAGGTCGCACTCCTCGACCACCCACAGCCCCAGCTCGTCGCAGAGGCGGAGGAAGTCCGGGTGGGGCGGGTAGTGGCTCGTGCGCACGGCGTTGAGGTTGTGCTGCTTCATGAGCAGGATGTCCTGCCGCATGGTCTCCGTGTCGAGTGAACGGCCGCGGTCCTGGTCGTGCTCGTGCCGGTTGACCCCGCGGAACAGCACCGGGACGCCGTTCACGAGGAAGCGGCCGTCCTCGATGGAGACGGTGCGGAACCCGATGCGCAGCTCGACGGTCTCGCCGGCCACGGGCGTCTCATCGGTCGGCCGCGGCCTGAGGTACGCCGTGTAGAGGCGCGGTACCTCGGCGCTCCAGGGCTCGACCGGCAGAGCGGTCGCGGTGCCGGTGGGGAGGTCGAGGATGCCGAGCTCGGGGACGTCGACGAGGCCGGGGACGTCGGTGTCGACGCGCAGGACGCCGATGCCGTCGCGATGGTCGTAGCTCGCGCGGACCTGGACGTCGTCGATCGCGCCGGCCGGGCGTTCCAGGAGGTCGACGTCGCGGAAGATGCCCGGCAACCACCACATGTCCTGGTCCTCCAGGTACGTGCCGCTCGACCACCGGTGCACCCGCACGGCGAGGACGTTCTCACCGGGGACGAGGTGCTCGCCGACGTCGTACTCCACCGGGAGACGGCTGCCCTTGCTGTGGCCGAGGAGCACGCCGTTCAACCACACGGTCCCGCAGGAGTCGACACCCTGGAAGCGCAGCACCGTGTCAGCGCGACGCCAGTCCTCCGGCAGGGTGAAGGTACGGCGGTAGTCACCCGTCGGGTTCTCCTCGGGCACGTGAGGCGGGTCGATCGGGATCGGGAACGCGGTGTTCGTGTACAGCGGCTGCCCGTGGCCCTCGAGGACCCAGTGCGCGGGCACCCGGATGCGGTCCCAGGAGGAGTCGTCGAGCGACGGATCACCGAAGGTGTCGCCCGTCCCGTCGGCCGTGGGCGAGAGCGTGAACGCCCAGTCGCCGTTGAGGGACAGCCGACGTGCGTCGCTCAGTTCGTCGGCACGGGGTCGCCGCCGGCCGGTCCCCGGGATCGGGTCTTCGACCCACGACGCCGCGAGCCCTGCTGAGTCGTTCATCGTCGTGCAACCTTCATCGTGATGCGGCCTTCATCGTCGGGCGTCCCTTTCTCAGGAGGTCATCGGCGCGCCGGCCCGGCCAGCGGACGCCACGCCGGCGGACTCCTGAGAAAGGGACAGTGGAAGGGAAAGGGGAGCGGGTGGGTGGATGGATGGATGGATGGAGAACGGGCTCAGTCGGTGATGGTGCTCGGCGGGGTGCCGAGTGCGTCGAGGTCCGACCAGAAGTCCTCGGGGATGTGGGTCGTTCGCAGCGTCTCGACCTGTTCCAATCGCTCGGGCCGGTTCATCCCGACGACGGTGGAGTCGACGAGTTCCGATCTCGTCGAGAACGCGAGTGCGGCAGCCGCGAGCGGGATGCCGTGGCGGGTGGCCAGCTCGTCGGCACGGTCGACCCAGGCCAGCAACTCGGGCGAACCGGCCTGGTACGCGTACGTGGCCGGCTTGCCGTCGCGCCCGCGCCGTCCGGCGAGGAGTCCGCCCCCGAACGGAGCCGCGTTGAAGACGCCCATCCCGAGCGAGCGCGCCTCCTCCAGCAGGCCGGTCGCCGATCGGTCGACGAGGGTGAACCGGTTGTGTGTGAGGAGCACGTCGAACGCGCCGGTCCGCACATACGGCAGCATGACGCTGAGCGGACCGGCCGCGATCCCGATCGCGTCGACCAGCCCCTGCTCCCTGAGTGCCAGCATGCCCTCGATCGCACCACCCGGTGCCGACGCCTCCTCGTACGACACCGAGTACGGGTCGTGCAGGTGGAACACCGGGATGCGCTCGACGCCGAGCCGCTCGAGGCTCTCCTCGAAGGACCGCAGCACCCGGTCGCGGTCGAACACCGCCGTCGACGGATCCTGGTCGGCCTTCGTCACCACTCCGCGTCCCTCGGGCAGACCGCTCTGACGGATGGCGTCGCCGATCGCCGTCTCGCTGCGTCCGTCCGAGTAGTTGTTCGACGTGTCCACAAGCAGATTCGGACCCCGGAGGGCGGCCGATGCGAACGCCGTGGAGCCCGGGCCGGGGGAGCCGTCGGCGCTCGCCGGCGTGCCGAGTCCTGAGGTGCCGACCGTGACCGGGCTCACGACGAGCCCGGTCGAGCCGAGCGGTCGGAGGTCGTCTGGTGTCGCCACTGCCGCGGTCGTCCGGTCGGTGGAGGAGGTGTGGGTCGTGTCGTCGTTGATCATGTCGTCCATCCTGCGGTCCTCGGGCACTTCGGCGTCACCCCTTGAGCGCGCCGGATGCCAGCCCCTTCATGATCCGCTGGTTGAGGAACACGAACACGACGAGCAGTGAGAACACGTTGATGCAGATGCCCGCGAACAGCGGCCCGTAGTCGACCTGGCCGAACTCCCCGCTGAAGTTCAGCAGACCCGCCTGGATGGTGCGGAGGTCGGCGTTCGTCGTGAAGGTCAGCGAGATGAGCAGGTCGTTCCAGATGGAGAGGAACTGGACGAGCCCGATCGTGAAGAGCGCGTTCCGCACCATCGGCAGTCCGATGGACCAGAAGGAACGGATGATGCCGGCTCCGTCGATCGTCGACGCCTCGAACACCTCGCGCGGCACGGCCCGGAAGTAGGCGGTCATCATGAAGACCGTCAGCGGCATCCCGAGCGCCGTGTAGGTGATGATCATCGGCCAGTACGTGTTCGTGAGGCCGAGGTTGAAGTAGGCGACGAAGAGTGGCACGAGGATCATCTGGCCCGGGATCATGATGCCGGAGATGAACAGCAGCAGCGTCAGGTTGCGGCGTTTCCACACCATCACCTCGAGGGCGAAGGCGGCGGCGACGCCGAAGATGAGGATGAAGACGAGTGACGGCAGGGTCACGATGACACTGTTGAGCAGGTTCTGCGAGATGTTGCCGGTCGTCCAGGCGGTGACGTAGTTGTCGAAGCTCCACGACTCCGGGAGGGAGAAGGTGGACTCCTGCAGGAACTCGCGCTGGTTCTTGAACGAGGACAGGAACAGCCAGACGATCGGGTAGATCTCGATCACGAGCAGGAGTCCGATGAGGATGACCGAGGGCAGTTTCCGCAGGTAGTAGGCGCGCGAGCGGGGAGCGCGACGCATCTTCGGCCGGCGGACGGCGGTGCCGGATCCGTCGCCGCTGCCGCTCGAGGCCGGTGTGGTGGCGCCGGGCGCCGGGGTGATGGCGGTCGTCATGGCGTCAGTCCTTCGTCAGGTCTTTGCGGGAGGTCTTGAAGATCAGGAGCGTCACGAGGAAGCACATGATCGTGAGCACGAACGCGAGCGTCGAGCCGTAGCCGTAGTTCTGGTACGTGAACGTCGTGTTGTACATGTAGAGCGTCAGCGGGGTCGTGGCCGTCCCTGGCCCGCCGCCCGTCAAGGCGAGCACCGAGTCGAACACCTTGAGCGTCGCGTTGAAACTGAAGATCACCGCGGACAGCAGGACGGGGAGTGACAGCGGCACGATGATGTACCGGACGAGCTTCAGGCCGCGGGCACCGTCGATGCGGGCCGACTCGATCACCTCCTCGGGGATGTCGAGGAGCCCCGCATAGAGCAGGACGGCGTAGAAGCCCATCGACCGCCAGAGGTCCATGATGATGATCACGACGAACGCGCTGTCGGGCGAGCTGAACCAGTCCACCGAGTCGATGCCGAAGCCGTTCAGGATGGCGTTGACCGGTCCGGTCTGCGGCGCGACCTCGAACAGGCGCTTGAACAGCAGACCGACGGCGACGGTCGGCAGCACGACCGGGAAGAACACGAGCGTGCGGACCAGCGTCGACGCCTTCTTCAGGACGAAGACGTAGAAGAGGGAGAGTGCGTACCCGAGGGCGATCTGCGCGACCGTCGCGATGAGCGAGTACTTGATGCTGAAGAAGATCGCTTCCGGGGCCGTCGGGTCGGCGAACAGCTGGGCGAAGTTGTCGAGGCCGACGAACTCGAAGCCGCGCAGGTCGCCCTGGAAGAAGGTGAGGCCGAACGACCACATCACCGGGACGAGCTTCACCAGGGTGAAGATGAGCAGGGCCGGGCCCAGCAGGATGGCGATGGCCTTCCTGTCGCCGAGGACGTCTTTCATGCTGTGCTCCTGAGTCGGTCGGGGGACCGTGAGGCTGGGCGGCGAGGTGCGAGACCCGCTGCAGAGGTGGATGTCCGCGGACGGACGGATCCGGTCGCCGGGCGACTGCCGGGCGACCGGATCGCCGATTACTTCTTGAGACCCGCGTCCACGCCGGCCTGGACGAGCGCCGCGAAGTCCTCGGGGGAGATGCCGCCGGTGAGCAGCGGGGCGGCGTTGGTCTGGGCGTCGACGCCGGCCTTCTCGGGGAGGAAGGTCTCGAACCAGGTGACCGTCTCATCGGTGTCGGCCATGATGCCCTGCACCTCGGCGGTGAGCGCGGGGACGTCGGTCACCTCTTCGTTGAGCTTGAACCCGGAGATGACGCCCTGGTTCTTCAGCACGCTGGAGCCGTAGTTCTCCGCGATGCAGCTCAGCCAGCCGCCGACCTTCTCCTCGTCGTAGCTCTTCGTGGAGAACGAGGTCGCCGCACCGGTGTTGGCCGGGTACTGGTCGATCGAACCCTTGCCGCCCTCGACGGTCGGGAACGGCATGAAGCCCACGGCGTCCTCACCGATCTGGTTGAGTTCGGTGTTGTAGACGTCGGCGAGCATCCAGGTGCCGTTGTACATCATGGCCGCGTTGCCGGTGAAGAACTCGCTCGTCGCGGTCTGCATGTCCATCGTCGTGATGCCGGCACCGAAGTACTTGCCGAGGTCAGCGACGGCGGTGATCGCCTCGACGTACTCGGGGTCGGTCAGCTTGGCGTCGCCCGAGGCGATGTCGTTCATCGCGTCCGGGCCGAGCAGTCGGAACAGGTAGGTGCTGATGTAGCGGGTGATCGTCCAGCCCTGGGCACCGGAGACCGTGAAGGCGGACTTGCCCGAGGCCTGAACGGTGTCGGCCGCGTCGAGCAGTTCGTCCCACGTCTGCGGGACCGCGATGCCGAGGTCCGTGAACATCGTCTTGTTGTAGAAGAAGCCCTCGACGTTGTACTGGTAGGGCATCGAGACGAACCGGTCGCCGTAGATGTTCTTCACGGTGGCGACGGCCGAGGGGAGGATGTCGTCCATGACGCCCAGCTCGGTGAGGGTGTCTTCGAGGTCGAGGACGGTGTCGTCGTCGCCGAGGGTGCCGCCGGGCCGCAGCGGTGCGGTCGGTGCGGTGAAGGTGGTGGGCAGGGCGTTCTGGCTGGCGAGCAGCGTGACGCGCTGGAGCACGTCGGCCTGGGGCAGGGTCTCGACCTTGAGCGGCAGCGCCTTCTCGTTCGCGGCGCACGCGCCGTCGCCGAGAGCGGTGAGTTCGTCGCGGACGATCGAGTTCTCGACGGCCGCGAGGTAGTCGAACGACGTGGCGCTCGATGCGCCGCCGTTCCCTGCGCAGGCGGTCAGGGCGAGAGCGGTGACGCCGAGAGCGGCGATGGCGGTGGCCGACCGACGTTTCGGGGCCCGGTGCGCTGTGGACACATTTCCTCCTTGAAGATGTGGCAGTGATGTTGAGACGCGAGCGGTGATGGTCGCGAGCAAAGTTGAAGCGTTTCAATGGCCGAGGCTAACCGCGCTCGGGTCGCATGTCAAGCGTCGGATCAGTTCCGCTCGGCGAGGCGCTTCGGGCATGACGGCGGCTGGGCGGAATGCATATTGACACGTTTCAAGACGGCGACGAGAATGGGTGATCGTCGTCCCGTGATCTCGATCATGTCGGCACGACCACAGTCAACGACGATAAACGGCGATTCAACCCGCCGGACGAGGAACGGAACCGCACATGAGGTTGCAGGGCAAACGAGCCGTCATCACCGGGGCAGCAGGAGCGCTCGGCCGGGTGATCGCCCAGAAGCTCGCCGCGGAGGGGGCAGACGTCGCCGGCCTCGACGTCAACGCCGCGGGGCTCGAGGAGACGGCGGAACTCGTCCGTGCGCACGGGGTGCGGGCCGCATCGGCGACGGCCGACCTGACCGACTTCGACGCCGTCCAGGCTGCCGTCGGCGGCATCGTCGACGAGTGGGGCGGGGTCGACATCCTGCTGAACGGTGCGGGCGGCGGCGCGGTCAGCTTCTTCCACGAGATGACGTACGAGACCTGGATGACCCAGATGGACCGCAACCTCAACTCGGTGTTCAACGTCACGCGCGCGGTCCTGCCCTCGATGCTCGAACAGCGCTCCGGTCGCATCATCAGCATCGCGTCCATCGCCGCCGTCAGTGGCGGACGCCTCGTGCGAGGGGCGACGGCCTACGCCGCGGCCAAGGCCGGCGTCGTCGGACTCACGAAGGCGCTCGCGATCGAGGTCGCCGAGCAGGGTGTCACCGTCAACGCGCTCGCCCCCGGAGCCCAGGCGACCCCCGGCCGCGACAACGACACCCCGGAACGCCGTGAGGCGCTCCTCGCGCAGATCCCCACCCGGCTCCTCGGCGAGCCGGAGCACCTCGCGGAGACGGTCGTCTTCCTCGCCTCACCCGCCGCCGTGAACCTCACCGGCCTCATCCTGCCGCTCGACGGCGGACACTCGATCTGAGGCGACGGACGATGACGACAGGACCAGAGGACATGACGAGGCTCGAGCGCGGCAAGGCGAAGTTCGACGAGGTGTACGGCGAGGGGAAGTCGGAGGGGCTTGTCGCGATGCAGACCGGGCTCGCGCAGGACCTCGCGCGTTTCGGTATCGAGTTCAACTTCGGCGACATCTACTCCCGGCCGGGGCTCACGCTGGCGCAGCGGGAGCTCATCACCCTCGCGGCTCTCGTCGCGCTCGGTGGGCTGGAACCACAGCTGCGCGGCCATACCCGCGGTGCGATCAACGTCGGCTGCAGCGCGACGGAGATCCTCGAGACGGTCATCCACACCGTGCAGTACGCGGGTTTCCCTCGCGCCCTCAACGCGATCCGCGTCGTCACCGACGCCCTCATCGAGGTCGGCGTTGAGATCCCCGAGCCGCTCGGACCGGACTGGACCGGCCCGGAGCCGCGCGACCAGCAGCCCGGCAGCGCTCAGGACCGCCCGGGACCCGGCGATCTAGACTGAGCCGGGCCGCGGGCGAGTGCCCGCAGCGCCGCAGGACGACAGGAGGGGTTGAGCATGGGACGAGTCGGAATCCGCGAGGTCGCGACGCTCGCCGACGTCTCCATGGGGACGGTGTCGCACTACATCAACCACCCCGATCGGGTCTCGCCGGAGAAGCAGGAACGCATCCAGCGGGCGATCGACCAGCTGGGATTCGTGCGGAACAACGCGGCCTGGCAGCTCCGTCTCGGTCGGAGCGGCACCATCGCGTACATCGCGCCGGACGTCAGCAACCCGTTCTTCGCGACCATCGCCGAGGGGGTGGAGCAGCGCGCGGCCGAGGACAGTCTCTCGGTGTTCATCGCCAACTCGAACCGGAGTCGTGAGCGCGAGGACGCCTATCTCGGCATGTTCGAGGCGCAGCGTGTGCAGGGCATGCTCGTCGCCTCCCACGAGTCCGTCGAGGAGCGGTTGACGAGCATCCGGCAGCGGGGCATCCCGTCGGTCCTCGTCGGGCAGCTCGCATCGTCACCGGACCAGCCGTCGGTGTCGGTCGACGACGTCCGGGGTGGGTTCCTCGCCGCGGAGCACCTGCTGCAGACCGGTCGTCGTCGGCTCGCGTTCGTCGGTGGTCCGCTCGGCATCCGCCAGGTCGCCGACCGCTTCGAGGGTGCGAGTTCCGCCGTCGCAGCGGTTCCGGGAGCCACGCTGGAGGTGATCGCGGGCACGGAGCGCACGATCGCCGAGGGGCGCGAGCTCGGACGCGCGATCGCCGCACGACCGGTCGACGCCCGTCCCGACGCGGTCTTCGCGGTCAATGACCTGCTGGCACTCGGCATCATGCAGACGCTCGTGGTCGAGCACGGGGTCCGGGTGCCCGAGGACATCGCGATCGTCGGCTACGACGACATCGAGTTCGCGGAGTCGTCGATCATCCCGCTCACCTCGGTGCGGGCGCCGCACGAGGGCTTCGGTGTCGCCGCGGTGGAGCTGCTCCTCGGCGAGTTCGCCGTCGCGGAGGGTGCACCGATCCCGCCGCCGTCCGCGCGCCACCTCGTCTTCCAGCCCGAGCTCGTCGTCCGGGCCTCAACGCGCGAGTAGTTCGCTTGTCGTACAAGCGCGAGAATCGGGCATCGCCGTGGAGGCGATGCCCGATTCGTTCATCGACTATCGTGGCGCTGAGCTAAGCGTGGCTGTTCGCGTAGTCGATGCAGGCTGCGGTGATGCCTGTAGAGGTGCCGATCAGCGCGGCCAGGCACACGCCGCATCCGATGCCGACCGTGACTGCGCAAGCCACGGCGCAAGCGGTAGCCAGGAGGCTGGCCGCCCAGACGGGGACGCCGCTCTGGCTCAAGCACGAGCTCAACTCGCCCCACCAGTCGCCACTTCCGCTGACCGATACGGTCCCCGAGAGAGCGTCCGCGGCTTGAGACGCGGTCACGGATTGTGTCGACGTGAAGATGGAGTCCTGCCAAACGCTCATGCTTCCGCCACCTCGACCATCGGGCTGGAACAGCATCTCCACCGTGGATATGACCTCAGCACCGTCGTTCAAGAACACTGTCAGCGAAGACGGTGCCACCACGTTTTCGCCAACCAGATCGAATCTGGCGGCCACAGTCGACTCTTCAACTTTGAGGACGGAAGCCCGAGCAACGTCGACGTGCGCACCCCCTTGAACCTCGAGATGTTGTGAAGCTGCTCGGAGGAAGCGGTCTCGTTCCGAGCCGGTGATGTCGGTCGTCGAAAGCTCGCTCGCGTCTGTGACCAATCGAAGGACGTCGGATGATGTGGGTGTAGTCGAGTCCTCAGCGCGCGCTTGTGCGGGTGCAACGGTCATCACGACCGCGCACAGGGTAGCGGCCGTCAGCGCCGCGACAAATCGTGATACTCCCATAAGCTCCACTGCATTCTCCGTTTCGTTGTGTGGCACTCTTCATCGTTCTGAGGCGGACGCCGCAAGGAGCAGCGCGCCAGCGACGCAGAGCAATGGCACCGAGAGGAACCCAATCGCTGCTGCGGGTGACGGGAGAATCAGGCTCATGGACATGATCGGCGCCGAGACCGCGATGAGACCGACTCCCCAAGCTTTGTGAGGCCTGCGCGACCGCGGTTGCAGATGAGATGGCATGAGATTGATCCCTCCGAACGACTTCCCATGAAGCTAATACTTCTAATTTTTATGCGCAATATGTATACACAAAAAACTGTTATATCAAACATGTGTATGCTTCTGAGTGGCGAAATATCGAGATACCAGGTGGACGTTCGGATCGATGGCTCGAGCGCGTCCTTGACGGTCGTCCCGGTGCCTGAGGACATCGCTGATCGTCGGCTACGACGACATCGAGTTCGCCGAGTCGTCGAGCATCCCGCTCACCTCCGTGCGCGCGCCGCACGAGGGGTTCGGTGTCGCCGCGGTGGAGCTGCTCCTCGGCGAGTTCGCCGTCGCGGAGGGTGCGCCGATCCCGCCGCTGTCCGCGCGCCACCTCGTCTTCCAGCCCGAGCTCGTCGTTCGGGCCTCCTCCGTCTGAGCGGCGCGACCGTCAGGGCCGCGGCGACTGCCGGGTGGCCGTGCGGATGCGGTACAGGGAACTCGACGCGGTGATGTAGAGCGTCATGCCGTCCTCGCCGCCGAAGCAGACGTTCGCCGTGCGTTCGGGGACCGGGATGCGCAGGATGGTCGCGCCGGTGGGGTCGAAGACCTCGACGCCGTCGCCGGCCGACGACCAGACGTTGCCGTCGACGTCGATGCGGAAGCCGTCCGAGGCGGGGACGGCGGTCGCGGCGAAGGTGCGGCCGGGGGTGTCTCCGTGCTCGACCGAGATCCCGTCGGCGGCGACGTCGTACGCGGCGATGCGCTGCGCCCCATCGCCGGTGTCGGAGACGTAGAGGACGGATTCGTCAGGGGAGAACGCGAGCCCGTTCGGGTGGACGAGGGCGGTGATGACGGGTTCGACGACGCCGGTCGCCGGCTCGAACCGGAAGACGTAGCAGCCGTCGTACTCCTGCTCACCCGGGTGCCCCTCACGTCCGCTGGCGTCGATGCCGTACGGCGGGTCGGTGAACCAGATCGAGCCGTCGGCGTGCACGACGACGTCGTTCGGGGAGTTGAAGCGGCCGCCGGCCCAGCGGTCGACGAGCGTGATCGGACCGTCGGGCCCCTCGATCTCGACCGCGCGCCGCCCGTGACTGCACTGCACGACCCGGCCCTCGCGGTCGATCGTGCGGCCGTTCGTGTACTCGGCGCCGTCACGGAACACGGACGTCTCACCGGTCGCGGTGTCGAACTCGAGGATGCGGTCGTTCGGGATGTCGCTCCAGCGCACGCGGCCGGTCTCCGCGATCCATGCGGGCCCCTCGCTCCAGATCGCGCCCGTGTACAGGTGCTCGAGTTCGGCTCCCTCGGCGAGCAGCGGCGAGGGTTCGTTCGTCATGGTGACGTCGTCGTCGGTCATGACACCCAGCCTATTCGGCAGGTGCGGGTCTACGCCGGATCGATGGGGGAGGAGCCGAGGTTGCGAGCGCTCGGTCGGGTGACGGGCGGTTCGACGATCGACTCCAGGAAGGCCCACGCATCCATGCGCCAGCGGTCACCGGCGACGTCGATCGCCTCGATCCGGAACGGTGGGGTGAGGATCGCGTCCCAGTCGATCGAGTCGAGGACGCGTCGCGGGATCATCTCATCGACGTACGGCGCTTCACGCTCCGGATCCGGTGCGACCTCGGGCGCTTCGTCGTCGACGAGGACCTCGAGTCGGTCGATCATCGCGTCATCGAACGTCTGCATGCGGGTCACGAGCGTCTGCAGCTCGTCGGGATCGAGTCCGGCGACGAGTTCGAGGAGATAGGCGCGCCCCGGATACGCTTCCGCGGGCACATCGACGATGTTGTATCGGCCGTCGTCGGAGATCCACATACGTCAACGCTAGCCCGTCGCGGCTGGAGGCCGGGCGAGAGTGATGAGGTGAAGTGAGGCGATCGGTCGCCCGGGCCGCGGTTCAGCGACGACGTGCCGCGACTCAGGCGGTGGGTACCTGCGTCGGGTGGACAGGCAGCTGCGCGGCTGGACGGACGAGCGCGGTCGGGCCGGGGTCGGTGAACCCGAACTGCCCGTAGAGGCCGTGCGCGTCGCTCGTGAAGAGCGTCCACCGGAAGTGCGCGCCGGGACCGTCGTCGATCATGGCCTGCACGATCCGCTTGCCGAGCCCGTGGCCCCGGTGCGCTTCGTCCACGATGACGTCGGCGAGGTAGCCGAAGCCGAGTCCGTCGGACACCGCTCGTGCGAAACCGACCTGGGCGCCCGTCTCCTCCTCGTACACGCCGATCACGCGCCAGGCGTCGTCGATCTGCGCCTCGACGTCGGCTCGGCTGCGCCACTTCGCCCAGTAGACCTCGCGGAGCAGGGCCCACACGGCGTCCCGGTCGATGCGGTCCTTCGAGTCGTCGATGCGATAGCCCATCGAGCCACCGTAGGACGGCCGGCACCGGGCCGTGGAGAGCCAGTCCGGTTCCGGTGGCCCGCTCGTCATCGAACGACACGACGGAATAGTCGAGCCGTCCGCGGGCTTAGCGTGAGGAGCAGTACCAGCGATGCACCGAACCCTGGAGGATCATCAGATGACTCACGCCCGCACCACCCTCGGAACGTCCGACCTGTCCGTCTTCCCGCTGAACCTCGGCGGCAACGTGTTCGGCTGGACCGCCGACCGGCAGACCTCGTTCGACATCCTCGACGCCTTCGTCGCGGGCGGCGGCAACTTCATCGACACCGCCGACGGCTACTCGGCGTGGGTGCCAGGCAACACCGGCGGTGACTCCGAGCGACTCATCGGCGAGTGGCAGGAACTCCGAGGCAACCGCGACGAGCTCGTCATCGCGACCAAGGTCAGCCAGCACCCCGACTTCACAGGCCTCGCGGCCGACAACATCCTCAAGGCGGCCGACGCCTCGCTCGAGCGCCTCCGCACCGACCACATCGACCTCTACTACGCGCACTTCGACGACGAGTCGGTGCCGCTCGAGGAGACGGTGACGGCACTGTCGTCCCTCGTCGACGCCGGCAAGGTCCGCCACCTCGGCATCTCCAACTACTCCGCAGCGCGCATCGCCGAGTGGTTCGAGATCGTCGAGGCCAAGGGGCTCCACCGCCCGATCGCCCTCCAGCCGCACTACAACCTCGTCGAGCGCGAGTTCGAGGGCGAGCTGCGCACGATCGCCGAGCGCGAGCAGCTCGCGGTGCTGCCGTACTTCTCGCTCGCGAAGGGTTTCCTGACGGGCAAGTACCGCGAGGGGTCGAGCGTCGACAGCGTCCGTGCCGAGGGCGCGCAGGCCTACCTCGCCGACCACGCCGCGCTCCTGCCCGTCCTCGACGAGGTCGCCGCGGCCCACGGCGCCTCCGTCGCGACGGTGTCGCTCGCGTGGCTCCGCTCGCAGCCGACCGTCGCCGCGCCGATCGCGAGCGCCCGCACGGTCGAGCAGCTGCCCGACCTCCTCGCCTCCGCCACGCTCGAACTCTCCGCCGACGAGCTGGCCGCCCTCACCGCCGCCTCGGTCGCGTAGGGGCGGCACCGGCGAGGGCACCTCCCCGCGCTCCGAAACACCCCGGCAACATGTGTCCCGGTAGAGTCGGCCCATGGGTGACCTGTTCAACGGCTATGGCGGCACGCTCGCCCCGCGCAAGACTCCGGGCGGCGTCCCCGCCTTCGACGAGATGTTCGGCGAGGCGGCGGAACACGCGGGTGGTGCGACCGCGAGGCGGGCGTATCAGGAGATCTACAGCTCCCTCGCTCGGATGACCCAGGAGGAGCTCCGAGGTCGCACCGACGCCCTCGCCAGCTCCTACCTCGCGCAGGGCGTCACCTTCGACTTCGCCGGTGAGGAGCGTCCGTTCCCGCTCGACGCGGTCCCGCGGGTGATCGAGCAGCAGGAGTGGACACAGGTCGAGGCCGGCATCAAACAGCGCGTCAAGGCGCTCGAGGCCTTCCTCGCCGACGTCTACGGCCCGCAGCTCGCCGTGCGCGACGGCGTCATCCCCGCGAAGCTCATCTCCTCGTCGTCGCATTTCCACCGGCAGGCCTACGGGATCCAGGCCGCGAACGGCGTCCGCATCCAGGTCTCCGGTATCGACCTCATCCGCGACGAGCACGGTCAGATGCGCGTCCTCGAGGACAACGTCCGGGTCCCGTCCGGCGTCAGCTACGTCATCTCCAACCGTCGCGTGATGGCGCAGACGCTCCCCGAGCTGTTCGTCTCGATGCGCGTCCGGCCCGTCGGTGACTACCCGAACAAGCTCCTGCAGGCGCTGCGTGCGTCGGCCCCGCCCGGCGTCGAGGACCCGAACGTCGTCGTCCTCACCCCCGGCGTGTACAACTCCGCGTACTTCGAGCACACGCTGCTCGCGCGGCTCATGGGCGTCGAACTCGTCGAGGGCCGTGACCTCTTCTGCTCCGGCGGCAAGGTCTTCATGCGCACGACCGCCGGACCCACTCGCGTCGACGTCATCTACCGCCGCGTCGACGACGAGTTCCTCGACCCGCTGTCGTTCCGTGCCGACTCCATGCTCGGTTCGCCCGGGCTCATGCTCGCCGCACGTCTCGGCAACGTGACCATCGCGAACGCCGTCGGGAACGGTGTCGCCGACGACAAGCTCGTCTACACGTATCTGCCCGACCTCATCAAGTACTACCTCGCCGAGGACGCGATCCTCCCGAACGTCGACACCTGGCGTCTCGAGGACCCGCTCGCCCTCGAAGAGGTCCTCGACCGCCTCGACGAGCTCGTCATCAAGCCCGTCGACGGTTCCGGCGGCAAGGGCCTCGTGGTGGGTCCGGACGCCTCGAAGGAGGAGCTCGCGACCCTCAAGACGAAGCTGCAGGAGGACCCGCGCGGCTGGATCGCGCAGCCGGTCGTCATGCTCTCCACGATCCCGACGCTCGTCGAGGACGGCATGCGTCCCCGCCACGCCGACCTGCGACCGTTCGCGGTCAACGACGGCAACGACGTCTGGGTGCTGCCCGGCGGCCTCACGCGCGTCGCCCTGCCGGAGGGGCAGCTGGTCGTGAACTCCAGCCAGGGTGGCGGCTCGAAGGACACCTGGGTGGTCGGACGGGCCTTCGACCCGAACGCCGCGCCCGAGGCCTCGTCGCACGACATCCAGGGTCTCGTCGCCGAGCAGGCCACGACCGAGACGACGTCGATCCCGATCATCTACGACCACGGAACGACCCCGGAGCACTCGCCCCAGGACCGTCCGGTCGGCAACCAGGACCAGCAGGAGCAACAGCAGCAGACGCTCTCCACGCCCGCTGTCACCGGGCAGGAGGACGCATCATGCTGAGCCGCATCGCCGAGAGCCTCTTCTGGATCGGCCGCTACATCGAGCGCAGCGACGGTACCGCGCGCATCCTCGACGTCCACCTGCAGCTGCTGCTCGAGGACCCGTGGATCGACGAGGACACCGCCTGCCGGTCACTGCTGTCCGTCATGGGCAGCGACGCACCCGCCGACCAGGAGCTCACCCGCCAGGACGTCCTCGCGCAGCTCGCCGTCGACCGCACCCACCCGGCGTCGATCGCCTACTCGCTCGGCGCAGCCCGCGAGAACGCGCGTCGTGCCCGTGAGATCGTGTCGACCGAGCTCTGGGAGTGTCTCAACACGACGCGTGCCCGGATGCCGCGCCGGGTCGCGAGTGACAAGGTGCACGAGTTCTTCGGGTGGGTGCGCGAGCGCTCGGCCCTCGCCGTCGGCATCGTCGACTCCGCCACGAGTCGTGACGACGCCTGGCGCTTCTTCACCCTCGGTCGCAGCCTCGAACGCGCCGACATGACCGCGCGGCTCCTGGCGACGCGGTCGCTCACCGAGGCGAGTGGCCCGTCCTGGACGACGATCCTCCGCTCCTGCGGCGCCTACGAGGCCTACCTGCGCACGTACCGCGGCATGCCGAGCGCGAAGAACGCGGCCGAGTTCCTGCTGCTCGACCAGCTCTTCCCCCGGTCGGTCATGTTCTCCATCAGTCGGGCCGAGGAGTGCATGCGCGACCTCGAACCGCGCCGAGGCCGCGTCGGGACGGTCGATTCCGCCCAGCGCCTGCTCGGACAGATCCGGAGCGACCTCGAATACCGGCCTATCCAGGACACGCTCGTCGACCTCCCCGGTCGGATGGACGCCGTGCAGAACGTCACCAGCCAGGTGTCCGAGGCGATCCGCGAACGCTACTTCCCCACTCACGCGGTGCCCGCGTGGATCGGAGAGAACTCATGACCCGGCTCCACATCAAGCACAGCACGGGCTTCTCCTACGGCGGCAAGGTCAACGCGTCGTACAACGAGGCGCGCATGCTGCCGGTGACGACCGAGGACCAGTACGTCCTGTACTCGCACATCGACATCCAGCCGGGAGCGTCGCAGTCGACGTACACCGACTACTGGGGCATGAAGGTCTCGGCGTTCGAGGTGCTGACCCCACACGACGAGCTCTCGCTCACGGCGACGAGCCTCGTCGAGGTCCGGCCGCGCCAGCACGAACCGCACCCGACGGGCTGGGAGCAGCTCGACATCGCGACCCAGGCCGCCGTGACGCGGGTGGAGCACCTGGAGCAGACGCGCCGGACGACCCCGCCGGACGACCTCGTCGAGCTCGCCCGGACGATCGCCGACCGCCACGAGAGCCCGTGCGAGGCCGCGATGGCCATCAGTCGGGAGATCGGCGAGCAGATGGACTACGTGCAGGGCGTCACGAGTGTGTACTCGACCGCTGCCGAGGCGTGGGCGAACCGCAAGGGCGTCTGTCAGGACATCACGCACATCGTTCTTGGGGCGCTGCGCTCGGTCGGGATCCCGGCCCGCTACGTGTCGGGGTACCTGCATCCGAAGCCGCACGCGGCGATCGGCGAGACGGTGACGGGGGAGTCGCACGCGTGGGTCGAGTGGTTCTGCGGTGACTGGCGTGGGTTCGACCCGACGAACATGGTCGACGTGGGTGAGCGTCACGTCCTCATCGGGCGGGGGCGTGACTACGGCGACGTCTCCCCACTCCGTGGTGTCTATGCGGGCCCCTACCGCTCGAAGCTCTTCGTGAAGGTCGAGATCACCCGAGAGGCCTGACCCGCCGGCCGACGCGGGGCACACCCTCCTCGGTGGATGCGTCAGCGCGGTGCGCTGACGTGAGCGCGGGTCATGCGCGTGAGCGCGGGTCTCCGGAGCGTCGCGCTCACGCGCCAGCCCCGCGGTCGTGCCCGTTCGGGTGCTCTCGTGCCAGCGCATCGCGCCGACGCCCGCAACCCCGCGGTCACGTCAGCGCCCCGCGCCGGCACCCGTAGGATCGACGGCATGCAGACCGAGATGATCGTCCCGGCCCGCCGCCCGATGAAGCTGATCCCTGCGGTGCTGCTCGCCGCGTCCGCGTTCTGCCTCTTCGGCCTCATGCAGCCGCTCGCCGGCTACCCGCTCCTCGTCGCCGCGCTCGCGACCGCGATCCTCATCGACCGAGAACTCGCGAAAGACCTGTTCCTCATCGCGATCGGCATCGGGATCGTCTCGACCACGTCCGTGGAAGCGGACGTCTCCTGGCCGAGCTTCTTCCGCATCGGCACCGTGCTCCTGCTGGCGGTCGGTGTCCCGTTCCTCATCGACCGATTCGTCTACCGGCGGAAGGCGATCACCTTCCCCTGGCGCAGCCGCGAGAAGAAGACGAAGGGCGAGATCGCCTACCTCGTCGCCGTCCCGCTGCTCGGCTGGGCGATCCTCCCGTTCTACTTCATCCGTTCGGGCGCCTACGAGAACTGGCCGGTGATCAGCGACGCCGGGGAACTCGGCCGGTTCTTCGTCGGCGTCAACGCGGTCGGCACGTGGGACGAGCTGTTCTTCATCTGCACCTGCCTCGCCCTGCTGCGCCGGCACTTCCCGGTCTGGCAGGCCAACCTCCTGCAGGCCGTCATCTTCGTCTCGTTCCTGTGGGAACTCGGTTACCGCTCGTGGGGTCCGCTGCTGACGTTCCCGTTCGCACTCCTCCAGGGGTACCTGTTCTCGAAGACGCGGTCGCTCGGCTACATCCTCGCCGTACACCTGCTGTTCGACGCGATCGTCTTCCTCGCGATCGTGCACGCCCACCATCGCGACTGGATCCCGATCTTCTGGTACTGAGCGAAGACTCCGTCCGCCAGCGCACCGCTCTGACGCGAAGGTCGCTGTTCCGGGCCCAGCGCGGTGCGCTGACG
>NZ_MJGW01000008.1:157368-447470 GCF_001865025.1 Plantibacter sp. MMLR14_011 | reverse complement strand
GTGCGATCTCGATCATTCGGTCGCGTGGGAGGACGGCGGCGCAACGGATGTCGGAAACCTCGCCTGCCTGTGTCGACATCACCACCGGATGAAGCACCTTCCGGGGTGGAACCTCGACCACGGACCGGGTGGGGTCCTTGAGTGGACGACACCCGACGGGAAACATCATCGGACGGAACCGGATCCCGCACCCTTCTGACCTGCGCCGGTCCTGAGTCTGTCGAAGGGCGCTCGGGTCGCGCTGCCTCGGCTCGGGGGAGAGAGGTGTGCCCGGATGGACCTGGAGGAGGGACCCACTCGAAGCCGACAGGTGCTGTCTCGGACAGCTGTCCGAGAAGTCGTGGTACACTGGTGGGAATGCCTCGCACATCAGGAGTTCCCGCCCTCGGTGTCGAGCAGTCCACCACAGAACGTCCCGCTCCGCCGTCGCGCGTCGAGCGCTTCGCTCCCGTCCTCCGAGCGACGGGCGACCCACGTGCCGAGCGCACCAGGCAGACGATCTTCGACGCCGTCGCCACCATCCTCGCCGGTCGGCCGGAACGCGTGTCCGTCGGCGACATCGTCCGCGTCGCCGGGATCAGCCGCAGCTCGTTCTACGCCCACTTCGCCAGCCTCGACGACCTCACCGCGGCCTACCTGCGGGTGCAGTTCGCCGGGCTTGCCGCGTCCGGAGTCTCGGTGCGGCCCGCGGGGGAGTCGCTGGGTAGCGCCGAGCGCGCCCGCGAAGCCTACCGACGCCTCGTCGCCCAGCTCCTCGAAGACGCACCGCTCTACTCGAGCGTGCTCGAGCTCCCCGTCGCCCGCAGCGCGTTCGACGACCTCGTCGGCGAGCACGCCGACCACCTCATCGGCTCGCTGCTCGAGCGCACCGAGGTCCCGGTCGGTATCCCGGCGGGCCTGGTCTCCGCCTATGTCGCCGGTGGCACGCTCTCCCTCGTCGACGGCTGGCGCCGCGGACGCATCGACGTCTCGGACGACGAACTGGTCGAAGCCCTGGTCGCCCTGCTGCCCGCCTGGCTGCTCGACGAACGATCCGTCGGCGCGTCGCCGCCACCACCGACCCCCGAACCATCCGGCCGCTGAACCGCCGGAGCACGACGACGCCGGTGCGCGAGTATCGGTGACGACCTGAGAAGAGAAGAGGAACCATGCAGTTCATCGTTGGAGAGACCCTGGTCTACCCGCACCACGGAGCGGTCACCATCACCGAGTTGTCGAAGGTGACGATCAAGGGTGTCGAGCAGGACGTCATGACGCTTCGCGTGCACACGTCCGAGCTCACCATCAAGCTGCCGATCGCGAACGCCGACCTCGTCGGTGTGCGCGACGTCATCGACCACGACGGCGTCCAGGCGGTCTACGGCGTGCTCCGTGAGCCGTTCGTCGAGGAGCCCGGCAACTGGTCGCGTCGGTACAAGGCCAACCAGGAGAAGATGGCCAGTGGCAACGTCCACCGCGTCGGCGAGGTCGTCCGCGACCTGTGGCGTCGCGACCAGGACAGCGGCGTGTCGGCCGGCGAGAAGCGCATGCTCCAGAAGGCGCGCCAGGTGCTCGTCTCCGAACTCGCGCTCGCGCAGTCGATGACCGACGAAGAGGCGTCCGCGGGCCTCGACGAGGTGCTCGCCTCGTCGATCGCGACCCCCGAGGCCGTCGCAGCCAAGTAGGACCCATGCAGATGAAGAGCGCCCCGCCGGTTCGGCGGGGCGCTCTTCGTCGTCGTAGAGGGTGCCTCAGCTCCCGGTGTTGCCGCTGACGATCGCCAGCACGCCGACGACCGCGATGGCGACGATCGGCCCGAAGGACAGGGCGGCCTTGGTGATCGTCCAGGCACGGCTCTCGCGTTCCGGGGCCGGCAGTTCGGCGGGCGACACGTAGACCGGAGCCTGCCCGCCGTCAGCGGACGCGCCGCCGCTGAGCTGCAACACCCGCGTGTCCGTCCATGCTCGTCCGTCGAAGTGGACCTGGCGTTCCTCGTCGGTCGGGTGCGGGTACCAGCCCGCGGCGTCGGCCTGCGACGGCTTGTCCCGCTGGAACCGCAGTACCCTCGAGTCGCCCCAGGTCTCGCCGTCGAAGTGGAGTTCCTTCGTCGGGTCGTCGGGGTGCGGGTACCAGCCTGCGGTCGTAGCCATCCCTCAAGTATGACAGCGGGATCGGGGATGCCGAGACCGTCCGATGGGCGGCAGAATGGAGACAATCATGACGACGACACCGCGACCTCGAGCCCCACGTCCACAGATCATCCTCGAGGTGGTCCGCAGTTCCTGGGTCACACCGCACCTCGTGCGCCTCACCCTCGGCGGTCCAGGCTTCGCCGACTTCCAGCCCAAGGACGCCACCGACAGCTACGTGAAGATCTCCTTCGCCAAGCCCGAACTCGGCCTCGAGCCACCGTATGACCTCGCGGCGCTCCGTGAGACGCTGGCACCCGCCGACCTCCCGGTCACCCGCACCTACACGGTGCGACGCGTGGACCAGGCGGCAGGCACCATCGACATCGACTTCGTGGTGCACGGCGACGAGGGCATCGCCGGCCCGTGGGCCGCTGCCGCTCAGCCGGGAGACCGCGTCGTGCTCGCCGGCCCCGGCGGTGCCTACCGGCCCGACCCGACCGCCGACTGGCACCTCTTCGCGGGCGACGAGTCGGCGATCCCCGCGATCGCCGCCGCCCTCGAGGCGCTCCCGGCGGACGCGAAGGGGCTCGCGTTCCTCGAGATCGGTGGGCGGGACGACCTCGTCGAGCTCGACCACCCGGCCGGGGTGCAGCTCATCTGGGTCGGCCGTGCGGCCCGCGACGAATCGACGGCCGCGCTCCTCGCGACCGCCATCGCCGGACACCCGTGGCCCGACGGACGCGTGCAGGTCTTCGCCCACGGCGAGCGGGAGTCGATGAAAGCACTTCGTGAGGTGTTCCTCACCCAGCGCGGGCTCGACCGCTCCCAGCTCTCACTGTCCGGGTACTGGGCCTACGGACGCACCGAAGACCGCTTCCAGGCGGAGAAGCGCGAACCGATCGGGGTCGTCCTGCCGGCCTCGTGACGCCCGCCCCGGCGCCGCGCTGCGGGCGGGCGCCTGACTCAATGTGAGGGGTCGGCCGGCTTGCTGCGCGTCCGGCGGACCCGCGACGGACGCTCGACGCGTGCCCGGATGTCCGGTGGAACGAGGTCGAGCAGCTGATCGCGACGCAACGGGAGGTCGAGCAGGCTGAGTTTCATCCGGCCCTTGCGCGAGTGCCGGCTCGGGTCGAGTCGCACGACGTTGGCTGCGTCGCGCACGAGCCGGACGGTCACGACCGCGCCACTTGCGACATCGGACAGGACCTGGCCGTCGATCTCGACGGCGGCCTGCTTCGTCGCCGTGCCGATCGAGAACTGCAGGCGCTCCGCCGGCCCGAGGATGAACGAGCGGTCGATGCCCGACATGGGCGCGACCGGCGTGACGACGGTGGCGGCGACGGCGGGGGAGAGCACCGGCCCGCCGGCCGCGTAGTTGTAGGCCGTCGATCCGGTCGGGGTGGCGATCACGATCGCATCGGCTTTGAAGTACCCGTAGGCGGTGCCGTCCACGGCGAGGTCGGCCATGACCACGCCGGTTCCCGGGCGCCGGGCGATGGAGACGTCGTTGAAGGCGAGGAGATGGGCGACCTGCTCGCCGGTGGTGATCGTCACCTCGAGGCCGTGGTGCGGTTCGAGGGAGAACTCGTTGTCGCTGACCCGTTGGAGTGCCTCAGCGAGCGCGGCCGGCTCGACCTCGACGAGGAAGCCGACGTTGCCGTAGTTGACGCCGAGCACCGGTGCGGATCGGCCGGCGAGCAGCCGCATCGCGCCGAGCATCGTGCCGTCGCCGCCCATCGCCACGGCGACGTCGACCGACGACGCGAAGGCGTCCTCGTCGAGCAGTTCGACGTCGTCGCCGAGCCGGTTGGCCTCCGCGCGGAGTCCGACGAGGCGCGCGCCGTGTTCGAGCCGCCATGAGCGGAGGATGCGGACGGAGTCGTCGATGTTCTTCGTCGGGTGCGTGATGAGGCCGATCGTCATCGACGGCCCGGTGGGGTGCTTCGTGCGAGTGGTGGTCACCCGTCGAGCATAGGCCGATCGCCTGACAGCACGACCGGGACGCGGGCTCCCGGCGGGCAGTGGCGTGCCTCGCGACCGACGCGCCCTGGGCCGCGTTTGGGATACTGGAGGGAGCCGGTCCGCCGTGATCCTCGCGGGGCGCCGAGCGTGGAGGAACGACATGAGCGATGTGACCGAGCACCCTGGCCGACCGCGGCGGGCGGGGCGGCTGACGTCGATCCTCATCGGAATCCTCTGCGCGGTGCTCGTCGTCGTCCTCGGGTTCGTCGTCTGGACCCAGATCGTCATGCAGGGCACGCGTCCCGCCGCACTCGCGGTGTGGGAGGACCCTGCGGTCTCCGTCACCGACGTCGGCGACGCCGTGATCCTCGCCCCGACCGCGGACGCCGAGCGTCCGGCCTCCGGTACCGGTCTCGTCTTCATCCCCGGGGCGAAGGTCGACCCCTACGCCTACCTGTACAAGCTGTCCGGCGTCGTCGAGGAGGCCGGCGTGACCGTGGTCATCACGAAGCCGACGCTCAACCTGGCGTTCTTCGACCAGCGGCCGCTGGAGACGTTCACCGCCGCCGCCCCGGACGTCGACACCTGGTTCGTCGGCGGCCACTCGCTCGGCGGGGTGCGCGCCTGCCAGCTCGCAGAGGATCCCGCGGTGACGGGTCTCGTCCTGTTCGGGAGTTACTGCGCGAACGACCTCTCCGGCTCGGCTCTCGAGGTGCTGAGCCTCGCGGGGAGCGATGACGGACTGAGTACCCCGGAGAAGGTCGCCGACGCGCGCGTCCGGCTGCCCGCCGACGCGACGATGGTCGAAATCGGCGGGGCGAACCACGCGAGCTTCGGTGACTACGGGGTGCAGCCCGGTGACGGTTCGGCGACGATCTCCGGTGATGAGGCCCGCTCCGAGATCACGCGGAATCTGGTCGAGCTGCTCGGCTGAGCGGACGGGGTGGGCCCCGGCGGTCCGCAGGGACCCTGACGATCAGCCCTTCGGGACCGGCGGCCCGACGACGAGCAGGGCCGTGAAGACGGCGACGACCACGAGGCCGCCGACGACCACGAGCAGGACCGGGTGTCGGACGAGCCAGCGGGTCAGGCGGTCGAGCACGCGCTGGTCGCGCGGGTCGGCACCCGCCTCACGGCGCCATGTCCCGTCGAGTCGGCCGGTGCGGTCCGCCCAGAGGTCGAAGGGGATGGTCGCGTACGGGACGACGGCGCTCACGAGGCCCACGAGGATCGTGCCGATGGGCCAGCGCTGGTTGATCCCGATGAGCAGGACCATCGCGCCGTAGACGAGGAACACGAAGCCGTGCAGCGCGCCACCGATGCTCACGCCGAGGTCGGTCGTCTTCGTGACGTACTTGAGGATCATCCCGATGATGAGCAGGGTCCAGGTGATCGCCTCGGCGATCGCGATCAGGCGGAAGAGGCGGCGCGGCGACACAGGGGCTCCAAGGCTCGGGGTGCAGGTCTTCCAGCTTGCCAGGCACTGCTGAGAGGGTGCTCCCAGCGGGCGCCCGGTTCTGCCACCCTGGGTGGATCGGGAATACGCGTCGGAGCGACGCGGTTCACCGAGATGTATGCAAACACATACAATCGCCGTGACAGCTCGCGGCGAGCCACACGACGTTGGAGAACCCCATGACCACACCCCTCGAGTTCGGCATCGACACCTTCGGTGACGTCACGGTCGACGCCGACGGCGCACCACTGTCCCAGGCGCAGGTCCTGCGCAACGTCGTGGAGCAGGGTGTCCACGCCGAGGCGGTCGGCCTCGACTTCATCGGGGTGGGGGAGCACCACCGCGAGGACTTCGCGGTCTCGTCGCCCGAGGTCGTGCTGGCGGCGATCGCGGCCCGCACCGAGCGCATCCGTCTCGGATCCGCCGTCACGGTGCTGAGTTCCGACGACCCGGTGCGCGTCTACCAGCGGTTCGCGACGCTCGACGGCATCTCGGGAGGGCGGGCCGAAGCCATCCTGGGCCGCGGATCCTTCACCGAGTCGTTCCCGCTCTTCGGGTACGAGCTGTCGCAGTACGAGGAGCTCTTCGAGGAGAAGCTCGAGCTGTTCGTCGCCCTCCTCGAGCAGCGACCGGTCACCTGGTCGGGCAAGACGCGCGCGCCGCTCCGGGAGCAGTCGGTCTACCCGCGGGTGGAACACGGGAAGCTGAAGACGTGGGTCGGTGTGGGTGGAAGCCCCGAGTCGGTCGTGCGGACCGCTCGATACGGCCTGCCGATGATGCTGGCCGTTATCGGTGGTGGGCCGCTGCGGTTCGCCCCCTTCGTCGACCTCTACCATCGCGCACTCGCGCAGTTCCAGCTGCCGACCCAGCCCGTGGGCATGCACTCTCCGGCGCACATCGCCGAGACCGATGAGCTCGCGCAGGAGCAGCTCTGGCCGCACTACCGGGCGATGATGGACCGGATCGGCCGCGAGCGGGGCTGGAGCCCGATGACCCGTGGGCACTTCGAGCAGGAGGCCGGCCCGGAGGGTGCCCTGTTCGTCGGTTCGCCGGAGACGGTCGCACGGAAGGTCGCGACCGCGGTCGACGGCTTGGGGCTGTCCCGCGTGGATCTGAAGATCAGCAACGGTTCGCTGTCGCACGAGCACCTCATGGACAGCATCGGTCTGTACGGCTCCGCGGTCGTCCCGCGCGTCCGCGAACTGCTGACCGAGATTTCGACCGCCTGATCCGGTTCAGCGGATCGCCGGCGGGCGGTAGGGCATCGTCAGCGTCAGGACGGTGCCGCCGGTCTCGTCGTCGGCTGCCGGGCCGACCCTGAGGGACCCGCCGAACGCGCCGGCCCGTCGATCCAGTTGCAGCAGGCCGCCGGACGGTTCGGTGCCCTCGCGGAGACCGGAGCCGTTGTCGACGACGCGCAGCTCGACGGCGCCCGCAATCGTCCCGCGCCGCTCGGTGGCTGGCGACGAGACCCGGAGGTCCACGACGAGTCGATCGGCCGCCCCGTGGGTCAGCGCGTTCGTGACGCCCTCCTCGAGCGTGCGGACGACGACCGCGCGCTCCGCCGTCGTGAAGACGTTGTCGATCGGGTCGTCGAGGAGCCGGAAGTCCGGCGAGACGTCGAGACTGGTGGTGATCGACGGGGGGAGCCGTTGCAGGATCGCGCGGATGCTCGGTGCGATCCCGACCTCGAGCAGCGGCGGTGACAGGAGCCGGCTGAGCTCGCGCACGTCGCGCTCGCGCACGGTCCGGAGTTCCTCGCCGAGGGACCGAAGGGTCCTGGCCGCATCCGACCCGACGTCCGGGCCGCCCTGTTCGAGTGCTGTCGTGACGGACGCGAGCTGGGCGCTGATCAGGACGAGGTGCTGCTGCAACGTGCCGTGCAGCCCTTCCGCGACCTCCCGCTTCACCCGCAGCTCCTCACCCTGCAGGGATTGGAGGGCGAGGTCGGCCCGGTGTCGCTGATCGGCGTGCGCGCGCTCCTGCTCGCGGGCGCGTCGCCGGGCGGCACTGAGGCTGAACCCGAACGTCGCGCAGACCGCCAGGGCGAGCGTCGTCGTCCCGGCCTCGACGAGGACCGTCTGCAAGCTCGGGTCGCGGTACACGCCCAGTAGGAGCTGGAGGCCGCTCCGCAGCAGCCCCGTCAGCACCGCCACGAGGAGGACACCCCCGAGCACCTTCGGGCGCCACCACTCGTGGAGCGACGGCCCCCACCTCGACCACAGCAGGAGTGCGAGTACGAGGATCGCCGCGCTCAACGAGACGAGGTTGGCGGTGACCCGTTCGGCGAGCATGCCACGCGTCCCACCCGGGGCGACCCAGGTGTAGATGTAGACGCTCTGGAAGGACACCGCGAGTCCGAAGACCGCTGCCATGGCACCACTGGCCGTGATGAACGCCCGGCTGTCGCTCCAGCGCTCAGCGCGAGCGGTCCGGGCCTCCTGGGTCATGGCTCCATTCTGACCTGCCGTGCGCGCCACCGCCGACATCGACGTGCGGTCGCTCGGGAGCTTCCCCCTCGGTCGTTCCCATCTCGATCCGGGATACTCGGAACATGCACCACCAGTCGCACTCCGACCCCTCGCCCGCCGCGCTGTCCACGGTCGACGATGCGACGACGGACGTCTCGACCACCAGGCCGCTGCGTGTCGGGGTGATCGAGGACCAGCCGCTGCTCGGCGGCATGCTCGCCGAGCTGCTCGACGGGGCGCCAGGCGTGACGTTCGTCGGGCGTGCGGGTACGGTCGCTGAGGCCCGCAGGCTGTTCCTCCCGGGGACGGTGGACGTGCTGACCATGGACATCGAGCTGCCCGACGGCAACGGGGTGAGCCTCGGCGTCTCCCTCCGCCGGGCGCAACCCGGCCTCGGTGTCGTCCTGCTGTCCGCCTACGACCTGATGGACATGCTGCTCGAGATGCCGGCCGACGTCCGCGAAGGGTGGAGCTACCTGTCGAAGACCTCGTCACTCACGCGCGAGATCCTCCTCGAGGCCATCCGGGTCTCCGCTCGCGGCGAGACGATGCTCGATCCCGAACTCATCGACCGGACCAGGCCCAGGGCGGGGTCGAGTCTCGAGTCGCTCACCGACCGGCAGTACGCCGTGCTGCAGCTGCTCGCGACCGGTCGCTCGAACACGGGGATCGCGACCAGGCTCGGGATCGCGGAGAAGTCCGTTCAGAACCACCTCACGGCGATCTACGCCGCACTCGGGATCGAGCATGACACCTCGAGCAACCCACGGGTGTCGGCCGTTCTCGCCCTCCTCTCCGAATCCGGCCGCTTGTCCTGACCGGACGTCCGCGGTCGATGCGCGGGCTCAGCGTCCGCGGTCCGGCGCTTCGAGATCGTCCACCGTCCGATCAGGGCGCCATCCGCGCCAGACCGGATGCCTGAACCGTCCATCCGGTGTCCACTCGCTGAAGCGGACCTCCCCGATGAGGACCGGTTCCACCCAGTTGGCGTCGGCCGCGTCGGCCGGCGGGACACCCACGAGAGCCGTCGACGCCCGACCCAACCGTTCGAAGCGCAGCGCGGTCGCCGCCAACTCCCGATCGCTGAAGCCGCTCCCGACCCGCCCCGCGTAGTGCAGCAGCCCATCCGCGCCCGGCACCCCGAGCAGGAGGGACCCGATCCCACCCGAGCGCCCGCCCCGACCGGGACGCCAGCCCGCGACCACCACCTCCTCCATGCGTTCGTGCTTGAACTTGACCCAGGTGCTGCTGCGCCGACCCGGTCGGTAGCGGCCGTCGAGCTCCTTCGCCATCACCCCCTCCAACCGCAACCCCCGACTCACCTCGAGCGCATCGTCGAGCGAGCCGTCGATCGTCGGCGGCACCTGGACGACGGTCCCGGACGCGATCGTCCGCTCGAGCAGCTCCCGACGCTCCCGGTACGGCAGTTCCGTCCGATCCGTGTCGTCCAGCGCGAGCAGGTCGAACAGCAGCAGACGGACCGGTGTCCGACGGCGCTCCCGTTCGACGTCCCGCTCCGCGGTGAGCTGCATCCGACGCTGCAGGAGCGAGAAGTCGGGACGGCCGTCAGGCCCTGACGCCACGATCTCACCGTCGAGGACGACCGCACGGCCGGCGAGCGACGTCGCGAGCTCCTCGACCACCTCCGGGTACGCCATCGTGAGGTCCTTGCCGTTCCGGCTCGACAACCGCACCCGCCCCGTCGAGCCGTCGACGCTCGCGATCGCACGGATGCCGTCCCACTTCATCTCGAACGCCCAGTATCCGTCGTCGACCAGCTCGCCGGGTGCCGCGACACTCGCGAGCATGGGGGTGGGGATCCCACGAGGCCGTACGACCGGTGGAGCCGGCGGGTCACCCGGCGCGCGCATCCGGTGGATGAGCCACGACGGCGCCTCCCGTCCCGTTCCGCCCGCGGTCCGGATGAGCGCGAACCGCATCGGCCCGCCGAGCGCGCCTCCCGCCCGGCCGTGCAGGGTCCCGATGACCTCGTCGTCGCGCCATTTCTCCAGCTCGTAGGTGCCCGCGTCCCAGATGGTCACCTCGCCGGCCCCGTACTCCCCAGCCGGGATCCTCCCCTCGAAACTGCCGTACTCGATGGGGTGGTCCTCCGTGCGCACCGCCAGGTGGTTGCTGCTCGGATCCGTCGGGACCCCCTTCGGCAGGGCCCACGACACCAGCACACCGTCGTGCTCGAGCCGGAAGTCATGGTGCAGTTTCCGGGCCTCGTGTCGCTGGATCACGAACGAGGGCGGTGTCCCGGCAGCGGCAGGCGACGGCGGTCCGTCCGGGACGGGCTCGGGCGTCCGCTCCGCGTCCCGCTTCCGCCGGTACTCCGCGAGCCGGTCCTCGTGTTCCGACGGGCGGATCGTGATCGACGGACGCGGGTCGCCGAGCACCCGCAACGGGTCCTCACCGTCCGCCAGACGCTCGAGCACCGCAGGGAACTCCAGCTGTACCAGCCCCGGATCGTCGAGCTCCTCCCACCGGCGGGGAGCCGCCACCGTCGGCCGCGACCGACCACGCAACGAGAACGGCGCGATCGTCGTCTTCGACCCGTTGTTCTGACTCCAATCGACGAAGACCTTCCCCGTGCGTCGCTGCTTCGACATCTCGCTCACCACGAGGCCCGGCTCGTCCGCGGCCAGCGCCCGCGCGAGCTCATGCGCCACGAGCGACACCTCCTCGGAACTCTGCCGGCCGTCCAACGCCGCATACAGGTGGATCCCTTTGCTCCCACTCGTGAGCGGGACCGGATCCAGCCCCATGTCCACCAACACCGCCCGCGCCAGGCCCGCGACCCCCGCGCACTCTGCGAGGGACACCCCCTCACCCGGATCGAGGTCGAGGACGAGACGGTCGGGCGGACGGCGCTCGCCGGATCGGTCGAACCGCCACTGCGGCACATGCAGCTCCAGCGCACCCAACTGCGCCAGCCACGTGAGCGTCGCGAGATCGTCGACGATCGGGTACTCGTTCGTGTGATCGCTGTGCTCGATGGGGAGCCGCTGGACCCAGTCGGGAGCCGCGGTGCCCAGATCCTTCTGGAAGAACCCGGACTCCGGCGCCGCAGCCGTCCCGACGCCGTGCACCCAGCGTTTCCGGGTCACCGGCCGATCGGCGAGGTGCGGGAGGAGGTGTTCGGCGACCGCGGCGTAGTAGGCGAGGACCTCGGCCTTCGTCGTGCCGGTCTCGGGGTACAGCACCTTGTCGAGATGGGTCAGTTGGATCCGGCGTCCGTCGACGTCGACCCACTGCGTCTGCGCGCCGCCACCGCTCGTCCTCGCCATGGCGATCAGCCTGCCGCCCACGGGCGTCAAGGGCTAGCCCTTGACGATGTTCCGGGTGTCTACTGGTCACCACGACAGCGCGGGCGGATCCGCCGGCGGACGGGAGCGGTCATGCGGGCGATCTGGAAGGGTGCGGTCACCTTCGGCCTGGTGAACGTCCCGGTGAAGGTGTACAGCGCCACGGAGGACCACGACCTGTCGCTGCACCAGGTCCACGACGCCGACGGCGGGCGCATCCGGTACCAGCGCAAGTGCGAGGTCTGCGGCAAGGTCGTCAGCTACGACCACATCGACAAGGCCTACCAGGACGGCGAGCAGACGGTGGTCCTCACCGCCGACGACCTGGCATCGCTCCCCGAGGAACGCAGCCGCGAGATCGAGGTCGTCGAGTTCGTGCCGAGCGACGACCTCGACCCGATCATGTTCGACCGCAGCTACTTCCTCGAACCCGACTCCTCGTCGTCGAAGGCCTACGTCCTGCTCCGGCGGACGCTCGAGGAGACCGACCGCACGGCCATCGTGCGGTTCGCTCTCCGCCAGAAGACGCGTCTCGGCGCCCTCCGGGTGCGCGAGGACGTCATCCTCCTGCAGACTTTGCTGTGGGAGGACGAGGTCCGCGAGGTGCGGTTCCCGGCCCTCGAGGAACGCGTCCGCATCTCCGCCAAGGAACTCGAGATGTCGGAGGCGCTCGTCGAGTCCTTCTCGTCCCGCTTCCGCCCGGACGCGTTCGTCGACGAATACCAGGCACAGCTCCGGAAGCTCATCGAGGCGAAACTCGAGCAGGGCGACGCACTCGACACCGCCGCCACCTTCGGCGAGCAGCCCGAACCCGACGACGACACGGGCGCCGAGCCGATCGACCTCATGGAGGTGCTGCAACGCAGCATCGAACGGCAGCGCGGCACGACCGGCGCGAAGACGGCGAGCGGGGCGAAGCGATCCGGCACCGCCAAGCCCGCCGCGACGAGCAGCTCGGCGAAGACCGGTACTGCGAAGACTGGTACCGCGAAGACCGGTACAGCGAAGACGGGTACCGCCAAGACGAGTGGCGCGAAGACCGGTACCGCCAAGACCGCGCCGTCGAAAGCGTCGACCGCGACGAAACGCAAGAAGAGCGCCTGAGCGACGACGCCCGGGCCGAGAGGGAGCACGACATGATGGAGCACCGCATCACCCCGTTCCTCTGGTACGACTCACAGGCCGAGGAGGCGGCGACCTTCTACGTGTCGCTGTTCCCCGACTCCCGGATCACCTCGGTGAGCCGCTACCCGGAAGGCGGACCCATGCCGGCCGGCCAGGCGATGGTCGTCGAGTTCGAGCTCGAAGGCCTCCCCGTCAGCGCGATGAACGCCGGGCCCATCTTCTCCTTCACCGAGGCGTTCTCCTTCTCCGTCAGAGCCGACACCCAGGACGACATCGACCGACTCTGGGACGCCCTCATCGCCGACGGCGGCGCCCCGAGCCAATGCGGCTGGCTCAAGGACCGCTGGGGACTGTCCTGGCAGATCGTGCCCGGCATCCTCGCCGAACTGCAGAACGACCCCGACCGTGAACGCGCGGCACGAGCCATGCGATGCATGATGGGGCAGACCAAGCTCGTCATCGCCGAACTCGTCGCCGCAGCGGACGATCGCTAGCGGCTCCTCCACAATCGACCGACCGACGGGACACCGCCCCTCCGAGACACCGACGCAGTCCACCGTCAGCAGCTCCTGACAGACTTGCCGCATGTCCCACCCCAGCACGCCCACCCCCGCCCACCCCGAACCAGCCCCCACCGGATCGGTCGCCGAGGCCACATCGGCGCTCGCCGCACTCACGGGCGTTCCGGGGGCCACGTTCCACGACGGTCAGCTCGAGGCGATCCTCGCGCTCGTCGACGAACATCGTCGTGCGCTCGTCGTCCAGCGCACCGGTTGGGGCAAGTCCGCCGTCTACTTCATCGCGACTGCCCTCCTGCGCCGACGGGGCGCCGGGCCGACCCTGTTGGTCTCGCCGTTGCTCGCGCTCATGCGCGACCAGGTGGCGGCCGCCGAGCGCGCCGGTGTGCGCGCGGTGGCGATCAACTCGGCGAACGCGCACGAATGGGACGACGTCCGGGCGCGGCTGGAGGCCGACGAGGTCGACGTCCTGCTCGTTTCACCCGAGCGGCTCAACAATCCGCGCTTCCGCGATGAGCAGCTCCCGACCCTCGTGGCCCGCACGGGCATGCTGGTGGTGGACGAGGCGCACTGCATCTCCGACTGGGGTCACGATTTCCGACCCGACTACCGGCGGCTCGCGGAACTGATCGGGCGTCTTCCTACCGAGGTCCCGGTCTTGGCGACCACCGCGACGGCCAACGCACGCGTCGTCCGCGACATCGCCGAGCAGCTCACCGCACCCGGTGCCGCAGCCTCCCGCGGAGCCGAGGTGCTCACCATCCGTGGCTCGCTCGCGAGGGCGTCCCTCCGGCTCGGCGTGCTCCGGCTGCCGGAGTCACGGGACCGCCTCACCTGGCTGCTCAGCCACCTCGGCGGGCTCACCGGGTCCGGCATCATCTACACGCTCACGGTGTCGGCCGCGGAGGACACCGCGCGGCTGCTGCGCGAGGCCGGTCACGAGGTCCGGGCGTACACCGGCCGGACCGATCCCGACGAACGCGAGGAGTCCGAGCGGCTCCTCAAGGAGAACCGCCTGAAGGCGCTGGTCGCGACGAGCGCGCTCGGCATGGGGTTCGACAAGCCGGACCTCGGGTTCGTCGTGCATCTCGGCGCTCCGTCCTCGCCGGTGGCGTACTACCAGCAGGTCGGCCGTGCAGGCCGTGCCACCGAGCACGCGGACGTCCTGCTCCTGCCCGGAGCGGAGGACGAGGAGATCTGGCAGTACTTCGCGACCGCGTCGATGCCGGACGAAGCGCGGGCCACCGCGGTCCTCGACGCACTCGACAGCCAGCCGCGGTCCACGCCCGCGCTCGAGGCGCTTGTGAACCTGCGTCGCACACCCCTCGAACTCCTCCTCAAGGTGCTCGACGTGGACGGCGCGGTCCAGCGGGTGGCCGGGGGGTGGGTGTCGACCGGGCAGCCGTGGGTCTACGACCGGGAGCGGTACCGGCGGATCGCCGAGGCCAGGGTGGCGGAGCAGCAGGCGATGCTGGCCTACGAGCGGGGCGACGAGTGCCGGATGCTCGTGCTGCAACGTGAGCTCGACGACGCAAGCGCGGTGCCCTGTGGCCGATGCGACCGGTGCGCCGGGCCGTGGTTCCCCACCGAACTCGACAGTGCGGCGGCCGCTTCGGCGTCGGAGGCGCTCGGGCGGGTGGGCGTCGAGCTCGAACCGCGGGCGCAATGGCCGACGGGAGCCGACCGCCTCGGCGTCACCGCGGACGGCGCAGCGGTGAAGGGACGCATCGCGCTCGAGGACCGCCTCGAGGCCGGGCGCGCCCTCGCTCGGCTCACCGACCTCGGCTGGGGCGGTGTCCTCCGCGAGCTCTTCGCCGCGGGCGCGCCCGATGCTCCCGCCTCCCGCGCGGTCATCGACGCGAGCGTCCGCGTCCTGGCGGATTGGCCGTGGACGCAACGACCGGCCGCCGTGGTCAGTGTGCCGTCACGGTCGCGTCCGCAGCTCGTCGACTCCGTGGCGAGGGGCATCGCGTCGCTCGGGCGACTGCCCTACCTCGGGGAGCTCGACCTCGTCGGCGACGGCCCGCGCGGTGGTCCCGGCGGCAACAGCGCCTACCGGCTGGCCGGGGTCTGGGACGCCTTCACCGTCGGATCCGAACTCCGCGCGCAGCTCGCAGCGCTCGAGGGTGCGCCGGTCCTGCTCGTCGACGACCGCGCCGACAGTCGGTGGACGCTCACCGTCGCCGGTCGCGCGCTCCGCCGCGCAGGGGCCGGCCCGGTCCTCCCGTTCGCGCTCGGGATCGTGGGCTGATCGCCCGTCAGCCCTCGTGGAGACTGGAGCGGGTGTCCTTGGCCAGGTGCCGCGGCAGCAGGATCGTGCAGACGAGTCCGACGACGGCTGCTGCAGCGCAGATCGCGAAGCTCAGGCGGAAGGCGTCCGCACTGGGTGTCGTGACAGCTCCGTCGGTCACGACCTGGGAGGCCAGGATGGCGCCGATCACCGCACTCGCGATCGTGGAACCGAGCGTCCGCATGACGGAGTTGAGTCCGTTGGACGCCGCCGTCTCGCTGGGCGGGACGGCACCCATGATGAGCGTCGGCATGGCGGCGTAGGCGAACCCCACTCCGAAGCCGACCGCGGTGGCCGTGAGCACGGTGTGCCAGACCTCGGTCATGAGTCCGATCGCGATCGCGTACCCGACCGCGATGATCGCGATGCCGATCAGCAGGCTCAACCGGGCGCCCTTGGCTGCGGTCAACCGCGCGGCGACCGGCGACATCGCCCACATGATGAGACCGCTCGGCATGAGGCAGAGGCTCGCGATGAGCATGTTCTGCCCGAGACCGACCCCGGTGCCGACCGGCGCCTCGAGGATGCCCGGGAGGACGACCGTGCTGCCGAAGAAGGCGAAGCCGACCGTGATGGATGCGAGGTTCGTGAAGAGCACCGTCCGCCTGGCGGCGATGCGCAGGTCGACGAGCGGGCTGGAGGACCGTACCTCGAACCACCCCCAGAGCAGGAGCACGACGACGCCGCCGATCAAGCAGCCGAGGGTCCCGACGCTCGTCCAACCCCACTCGTTTCCTTTCGAGACGGCGAGGAGGATGGGGACGAGTCCGGCGGCGAGACCGATCGCGCCGATCCAGTCGAAACCGCCTTCGCTCCGAAGGGTGCTCACCGGGACGAAGCGCGCGACGAGGACGAAGCCGATGAGGCCGAGGGCACCTGCGACCCAGAACAGCACGTGCCAGTCCAGGTACTGCGAGATCACGGCGGAGATCGGCAGGCCGACGGCACCACCGATACCGAGCGTGGCGCTCACGAGCGCGACCGCGGGGCCGAGGCGCTTCGCGTGGAGCACGTCGCGCAGGATACTGATGCCGAGCGGGATCACGCCCATCGCCATCCCCTGGAGGGCCCGGGCGACGATGAGCGGGACGATCGTGGATGAGAAGGCGGCGAGCACCGATCCGGTCATCATGATCCCGAGCAGGACGAGCACCATCCGTCGTTTGCCGTAGAGGTCGCCGAGCCGCCCGGCGATCGGGGTCGCGACCGCGGCCGACAGGAGCGTCGCCGTCACGACCCACATGCTGTCGGAGGCGTGTACGCCGAGGATCGTCGGGAGCGACGGCACGAGCGGGGTGACGAGCGTCATCATGAACGCCGCGACGAGACCGGTGAAGGCGAGGCTCGTGACGACCGCGCGCTCCGGAAGCGGCTTGCGGAGCGCCTCCCGCTCCTCGTCGCTGAGCCAGGGACGCTCGGCCTCAGGCTGGTCCTCGTCGTGGTCGTCGGGCTGCGCTGAATCCTGCGTCACGGGTCCTGTTCCTGTGGAGAGTCGATGCGGCCGAGGCCACTCGGAGTCGAACACCGTCCGTCGGTGCGGTATTCCCGGCTCGGCCGGGCCGATGTCGTCCGGCCTCGTCGTCGGTTCAGCGCGGGAGGCGGGGGATCGCCGCGATGAGCTGCTTCGTGTAGGCCTCGGCGGGATCATGGAGGATCTGAGCGGTGGCGCCGGCCTCGACGACCTGCCCGTGTCGGAGGACCACCGTGCGTTCACACAGCGCTGCCACCGTGCCGAGGTCGTGCGAGACCATGACGAGGGCCAGGCCGTTCGAAGCCCGCAGCTCGGCGAGGAGCTCGATGATCTGGATCCGGGTGCTCATGTCGAGGGCGCTGACGGGCTCGTCGGCGAGGAGGAGCCGGGGGTTCGGGACGATCGCGCGGGCGATGGCGATCCGCTGCCGCTGGCCGCCCGAGAACTCGTGCGGGAACCGCGACGCCGCGTCGGCGGGCAGTCCCACCGCCTCGAGCGCCGCGGACGCGCGGACGGCCGCCTGCTCGGTGGTCGCCAGCCGGAGGGAGCGCAACGGTTCGGCCACGATGCGCCCGATACGTTGCCGCGGGTCGAGCGAGGAGTACGGATCCTGGAAGACGGCCTGCACCGATGTGCGGAACCGACGGACCCGCGTCCGGTCGCGGGGGTCCAGCGCGCCACCGTCGAACCGGACCGAGCCCGAGGTCGGCCGGTCGAGGCCGAGCAGCAGTCGGAGGAGGGTGCTCTTGCCGGCGCCGGACTGACCGACGATCCCGACGGCCTCGCCTGCGCCGACGGCCAGCGAGACGTCGTCCAGGGCCTCCTGACCACCGCGGTATCGGAAACCGACTGCGTCCAGCTCGAGGATCGGCGTCGCCGTGATCGGTGCATCGGTCATCGTGGGTCCTCCAGCGCGTCGTCGAGCGCGCGGGCGCTGGCGACCAGACGACGGGTGTCCTCGTGCTGCGGTGCCGTCAGTACCTGCGCCACCGCGCCGCGTTCCACGGCCCGACCATCGCTCAGCACGACGACCTCGTCGACCATGGCCGACACGACGGCGAGGTCGTGACTGATGAACAGGAGCGCCATGCCGCGTTCCCGGACGAGCCGGTCGATGAGTGCGAGCACCTCCGCCTGGACGGTCACGTCGAGGGCCGTCGTCGGCTCGTCCGCGATCAGGAGCTGCGGGCGACCGGCGAGCGCGATGGCGATCGCGACCCGCTGCCGCTGCCCGCCGGACAGCTCATGGGGGTAGGAGGCGGCGATGCGGGTGGTGTCGGTGAGGGACACCTCGACGAGGGCCGCTTCGACGGCCTCCTCGAGCCGTTCGCCCCGGAGCCCCCGATGGCGACGCAGAGGCTCGGCGAGTTGGGCGCCGACCCGCATGAGCGGGTCGAGTGCGGTCAGCGGCTCCTGGAAGACGAGTCCCGCCACCCGGCCGCGGAGCGGCCGCAGCGCGCGGTCCGGGGCGCCGATCACCTGGGTGCCGGCCAGTTCGACGCTTCCGCTCGCGCTCAGCTGCTCGCCGAGCAGCCCGATCACCGCGAGGGAGGTCAAGGACTTCCCGGACCCGGAACCGCCGATGAGGCCGAGGCGACCCCCGGCGGCGATGGTCAGGTCCAGCCCGTCGAGGAGCGGCCGATCAGCGCCGTCGGGACCTCCGCGCCGGATGCCTCGGGTGATGGTCAGGCCGGAGATGTCGAGGAGATCGCTCATGCGCCGCGCCTCCTCGTCGGATCGCCGAGGTCCCGCAGGCCGTCCGCGATGAAGTTCACGCCCACCACGAGCATCACCACGGCGACGCCCGGAGCGATCGCGCCGATCGGTGCCGTCGTGACGGTGGCCTGGGCCTCCTGCAGCAGGCGTCCCCAGGAGGCGTTCGGCGGTGGCGCGCCGAGACCGAGGTACGACAGGCTCGCTTCGGCGAGGACGGCGATGCCGAACTGCAGTGCGAGGTTGACGCTCAGGGTGGGCCAGATGTTCGGGAGCACGTGCTGGCCGATGACACCGGCCCAGCTCGTCCCGGCGGTCCTGGCCGCGACGACGTACTGCTCGCTGAGGACCCGCTTCGTGAGGATCCGGGTCAGGCGGGCCACGATGGCCGACATGGCGAGTCCGATCGCGATGATCGCGGTGCCGAGTGACGCGCCCTGCGCGGCCACGATGAGCATGGCGAGCAAGAGCACCGGGAAGGCGATCACGACGTCGAGCGCGGCGGAGATCGTGTCGTCAAGCCAGGCCGATGCGAAGGCCGCGGCGAGTCCCACGGCGATCCCGATGACCGCCCCGACCGCGACGGCCCCGGCGCCGGTCACGAGCGCGATGCGCGCGCCGATCATGAGCTGGGTCATGAGGTCGCGACCGAGCTTGTCGGTACCGAGCCAGTGGGTGCCGGTCGGACCCTCGAGACGACCGCCGGAGGTGTCCGTGGGGGCGAAGGGCAACCACACGAGCGAGACGGCCGCCAGGACGGCGATGACGCCGACGAGGACCAGTCCGACGGTCAGCGTCGCGGACCTGGCGCGTCGCCGCACCGGGCGGCGGTCGGCGAGCGCGGTCTGGGCGTCGACGGCGCTCATCGGAGCCCGCTCCCCGAGATCGAGGTGCGCAGACGCGGATCGATGAGCCGCTGCGCGATGTCGGCGACGAAGCCCGTCAGGAGGACGACGAGAGTCGAGACGAGGAGGATGCCCTGGATGTTCGGGTAGTCGTGCTGCTGGATCGCCGTCAGGAGCATCGACCCGAGGCCCGGCAGGCTGAACACGCTCTCGACCACGACCGCGCCGAGGAAGGTGGTGGCGAGCTCGATGCCGAGGATCGCGACGACGGGCACCGCGGCGTTCCGGGCGCCGTGTCGGAGCAGGGCCTCGCCGAAGCCGGCTCCCTGCGCCCGTGCGGAGCGCAGATAGTCGCTGCCGACCACGTCGAGCGTGGCGGAACGGACGTACCGGGTGATCGACGCACTCATGACGATGGCGATGGTGATGACCGGAAGGGCGAGGCTCGTGAGCGCCGAGGCGGGGTCGGCCCAGTCGTCGCGCGGGAAGCCACCGGACGGGAACAGCCGGAGCGTCACCGCGAACACGCTGACGAGCAGGATGCCGACCCAGAACACCGGCACGGCTATCCCGAGCTGCGAGAGGCCGGACAACGCGATGCCGTACCAGCGGTCGGCTCGGAGCGCGGACACGACCCCGGCCACGAGGGCGAGCACCACGGCGAGGAAGAACGCGAGGAGCGTCAGCGGCACGGTGACCTGGAGGCGCGACGCGATCTCGGGTCCGACCGGGAGCGAACTCACGAACGAGGAACCGAGGTCGAGGGTCAGGACGCCGCCGAACCAGGCCGCGAACTGCTCGCCGAGCGGCCGGTCGGCTCCCACCTGCTCGCGTGCAGCGTCGATCTGCTCCTGCGTGGCGTTCACCGAGAGGAGGGCGTTCGACGGGTCGCCCGGCAGCAGGCGGAGCAGCACGAACAGCACGGTCATGGCGACGAGGAACGACACCACGAGGAACGCGGATCGGCGCAGCAGGTAAGCGAGCATGGTGGACCTCAGCGTAGCGAGGCCCGGGCCGACCGGGCGGTGCCGGTCGGCCCGGGCGACGACTACTTGCGGACGATGTCCGCCACGAAGAACTGCGAGTTCAGGCCGTTGACGCCGTATCCCGAGACATCACTCGCGGCGACGACGATCTGCGGGTAGAGGTACAGCCACACGCTCGCTGCGTCCTCGGCGATCTGCTCGTTGACGAGCTTCAGCTTCGCGGTCTGCTCCTCGGTGGTCGTCGCCTGTTCGGCCTCCGACACCCACTGGGTCACCTCGGGGTTGTCGTAGCCCCAGTAGAAGTCCGGGTTGCCGTACCAGACGACGTCACGGTCGTTCACGTGCTCCTGGAGCGTCGCCTGGAAGTCGCGTTCCTTGAACACCTTCGAGTACCACTCGTCCGCACTGATCGTGTTGATCTCGACCGTGATGCCGACCTTCGCGAGTTCACTCTGGAGGAACTCGGCGACGGCCGGGTGCGGGTCGTAGCTCGGGGTGTCGAGCGTGAACGTGAAGCCGTCGGCGAAGCCCGCCTCGGCGAGCTGTTGCTTGGCGAGCTCGGGGTCGTAGGGGTTCACCTGCGTGAGGTCTTCGTACCAGGGGTCCGTCGGCGGGACCATCGACCCGATGAGTGTGCCGTAGTCACCCCAGATGGACGAGAGCAGCTTCTTGGTGTCGATCGCGGAGTACACGGCCTTCCGGACGAGCGCCTGGTCGAACGGGGCGACCCGGTCGTTGAAGGCGAGCAGCTCCTTCGTCGTGGAGTCACCGTCGGAGACGACGTAGTCCGCGTTGTCGGTGAACTGGCTCAGCTGGTCGGGGCTCTGCACGCTCGTGATGATGTCGATCTGCTTGGTGACGAGCGCATTGCTGAGCGCGGTCGCGTCGGTGAAGTAGGTGAAGACCACCTCCGCGTTCTTGGCGGGCTCACCCCAGTAGTCGTCCCAGCGCTCGAGGCTCAGGGTGCTGCCGCGCTTCCAGTCGCCGAGCGTGTACGGACCTGTGCCGTCCTCGGTGGTCTTGAGGTCCTTCGCCGCGTCGTTGACGATCCAGACGTAGCTCAGGTTGTAGATGAAGGAGATGGAGCGCTCGGAGAGGGTGATGACGACGGTCTTGTCGTCGGGGGTCGCGATGTCCGAGATCACCGCGAAGCTGCTCTTCCGCGCCGACTGCGAGTCCTCGGCGGTCACGGCCTCGATGCTCGACTTCACATCTGCCGAGGTGAGTGGGTCGCCGGAGTGGAAGGTGACGCCGTCCTTGAGGGTGAAGGTGTACGTCAGGCCGTCGTCGCTCACGGTGCTGTCGGCGGCGAGCACGGGCTCGACCTCGCCGTCGTCCGTGAGGCGGTAGAGGCCCTCGTACACGTTGCCGGTGAAGGCCTCCGTGACGCCCTGGCCGCCGCCGCCGGTGTTGCTGAGGTTCTGCGGCTCGTAGAGCGAGCCGACGGCGATGGTCGCGTCGTCGCCCGTCGCCGAGCTGCCACCACCACCGGCGCAGCCGGCGAGGGCGACGGCGGCGGCGACGGACAGGGCGACGAGCCCGATGGTTCTCTTCACGGATACTCCTGTGGTGTGGGGGGTGCTGGTGCTGGGTGCGGGCTGTGGGGTGTGGCGGTGTGGACGGGTCAGACGGCGTAGAGGTCGAAGCCCTCGCGGAACCGGACGATCCGTTCCCCGGCGAGGACCGCTCCGGCGAACCGGTTCTGCGGCGGCGGCATCGGACAGTTGTACTGCACGGAGAAGCCGCAGGGCGGCACGAACGCGCGGTTGAAGTCGAGGACGACCTCGCCCGCCGTGCCGAAGCCGCCGTCGTCGGTCCGCTGCACGAACAGGAACCGGCCGGCGCCGTAGGTGCCCGATTCGTCGTCGCGACCGTTCGTCGCGTCGCCGAACACGAGGAGCAGCCTGCCGCCGTCGTCGAAGGCGCTCATCGTGTACTCGACCCCGTCTCGCGTGAACACGATGTCGCCGGGGACGACGAGCTCCCGTGATCCGCCGTTGTCGCGGATGTGCTCGAACGGCACGGTCCGCGAGCCGTCGACCGGCGTGAACCGCGCCGTCTGGACCCAGGCGGGGTCGTACGGGAAGACGTCGATGCCCTCGAACGCGCGGATAGCGGGTGCGTTCGCGTCCCAGCGGCGGACACCGACCTCGTCCTGGCCCGTGTCGAGGTGGGTGCGGCGGAGCGTCGTCACCGTGACGCCGCTCGGCTGCTCGGCGTCGATGGCGGCTGCGGCCTCGTCGACGGTGGCCGGCGTCTCCTCCGCGAGCCACCGTGTCTCGACGAGGGCGAGGTTGCCGAGCGGCGAGGTCACGGCGGCTCGGCGGTCGTCGCGCCAGGCGTCGTGCTCGGCGATCGCGTTCGGCTGCGGGGCGGTGTGGATCGGCATGTCTCGATTCTCCGGATGACGGCGGGCGGGTCCCAATCATGTGTCCTTCGGAGTCCAGCTCGTTTCGGGCGGGAACTATTCCCGAGCCCGGCGACGACCCTGCGCAGGACGGCGAGCGACGGGGTCGCGCCGTTCTGGGAGGATGTCCTCATGAACGCCACGCTCGTCCGCATGCCCGCCGATCGACTGCGGGGGTGGATGCTCGCCGCGAACGCGCAGTACCGCCTCGAACGCATCGAAGCGGGGGAGACCGAGGCGGAGGCGACGGCGAAGGCGGCGCAGTCCCTCGCCGAGACGTTCCCGGCCGGCCGGCTCCAGGTCGGACACCTCGTCTTCGAGGTGGTCCTCGACGACGCCGCGGTCGGCGTGCTCTGGATCGGACCGCGGAGCACGAGCCACCCGGACGAGTGGTGGGTCTGGGACGTGGAGATCGACGAGTCGTTCCGTGGCCGTGGGCTCGGTCGGCAGGCCATGCAGCTCGCCGAGACGGCGGCCAAGGAGCAGGGCGCGAAGACGCTGGGGCTGAACGTGTTCGGGTTCAACCGGATCGCGCGCGGCCTGTACGAGTCGCTCGGCTACGAGACGATGGCCGTGCAGATGCGCAAGGCGCTCTAACGCGGGTCCAGCCCGTCGATCAGCTCGGTCATGACCCGGTCGGCGAGTGATGGAGGCTTCGGGTGCCCGTCGGCGGTGGTCCGCGAGGTCGTCGCGCGGTCGAGCGCGAGGACCTCTCCGTGGAGGTGCTCCATCTTCGCGTCGAGCCTGGAGGCCGCCTCGGCGGCGTGCTTGAGCTCGGCGAGCAGACTGTCCGGCACGGCCTTGTCGTATTTGTAGTAGATCTTGTGTTCGAGGCTCGCCCAGAAGTCCATGGCGATCGTCCGGAACTGGATCTCGACGGGCACCTGTACGACGCCGTCGGACATGAACACCGGAACCTCGACGATCACGTGGAGGCTCTGGTACCCGTTCGGCTTCGGGTTCGCGATGTAGTCCTTGACCTTCACCACGGTGATGTCCTGCTGGCTCGTCAGGAGTTCGAACACCTTGTACGTGTCGGAGATGAAGCTGCAGGTGACGCGGATGCCCGCGATGTCCGTGATGTGTTCGCGGATGTCGTCGATGTCCTGCCCGTACTGCTTGCGTTCGATCTTGCCGATGATGCTCTCCGGCGACTTCAACCGCGAGCTGATGTGCTCGATCGGGTTGTAGTCGTGGATCTGCGTGAACTCCTCCTTGAGGATGTTGAGCTTCGTGGTGATCTCGTCGATGCCGAACTTGTACAGCATCATGAACCGCGTGAACTCGTCCTTGAGGCGCTTCAGCTCCTCGAGGTTGTCCGACGACGTTGGTCCGGTCATGGGCGTGCACTCCAGCTCTGTCTCCGACGGGCCGACGGCCCGCTCGCACTCTACTGAAGCGGCCTTGGAACGCCTCTCAGCCTCCTGTGAATCAGGACCGTGCCGGGCGCTTCAGTGCTGCAGGGCCGCGCGGCGGCGTGACGAGGCCTGGAGCCGGCGGGCGCGCCCGGCGGTCAGCATCAGGCCGAGGACGACCCCGGCGACGGCACCGGACGTGTTCGCGAGGAGGTCGCGGGGATCGCTCACGCGTCCGGGGATCGCGAGCTGCGCGGCCTCGATGCCGACCGTCAGCGCCGCTGCGACGAGGATGGCGAGCCACCAGCGCCGCCGTCCGAGCAGGAGCAGGAAGAAGACGCCGATCGGGACGAACATGGCGATGTTCGCCCCGAACTCGAGGCGTTCGTAGGTGATCCAAGCCGTCGACTCCCACCGAGCGAGGACGTCGACGAGTCGGTACACGAGGGATTCGGTCCTGCCGTCGAAGGGCCGAGGGCCGAGGGTGATGGTCGCCACGAGCGCGAGGTACACCACGGTGAGGGTGCTGAGCACGGGATGGCGGCGGAACATCGGCCCAGCATGCCCCAGTCACCTTGGCGGCGCTTGAGTGTTCCCTGGACGGGGTCGATGCGTCGCCGATGAGGCCGGTCGGATCGTCAGCAGCGCGTCAGCGCCCTCGCAACCGCTCGATGTCGCGTCGTTCACGCTTCGTCGGTCGACCGGCGCCCCGGTCGCGGACGGCCACGACCTGCCGTTCCGCCGGCGTCGGCAGCGGGGGAGAGCGGTCGATGAGACACTCCGCCGCGACGTCCGTGCCGACCCGTTTCGCGATGAGGCGCCGGACCTCCACGATCCGGTCGAAGCCCGCCACGCGGAGCCGGACCTCGTCGCCGATCCTGACGGCCTGTGCCGGTTTCGCCCGATCGCCGTTGACCCGGACGTGGCCGGCTCGGCAGGCGGTCGCGCCGGCCGAGCGGGTCTTCGTCAGCCGGACCGCCCAGATCCATGCGTCGACGCGCACGCTCGACGGGCTGTCCATCCTCCGATGGTAGAGCAGCCCATCGGTAGACTCGACCCGTGACTGACGGGGCGGGGCGCGGGGCTCGACGGACCGGTGAGGACCGCGTCGTCACCCTCCCGAACGCGCTCAGTGTCTTCCGGATCCTCCTCGTCCCGGTCTTCCTGATCCTCCTCGTGCAGGGGCAGGACCTGTTGGCCCTCGCGACGCTCGCGTTCTCCGGCGTCACCGACCTGCTCGACGGATGGATCGCGCGACGGTTCGACCAGATGACGAAGCTCGGCCGTCAACTCGATCCGGCCGCCGATCGCCTCTACATCCTCGCGGCGTTGATCGGTCTCGCGGCCCGCGGACTCATCCCGTGGTGGTTGCTCGTCGTCGTGTTCGCCCGCGACCTGCTGCTCGTCGGGCTCGCCGTCGCGCTCCACCGGTCCGGCACCGGCGTGCTGCCGGTCATCCGCGTGGGGAAGTGGGGTACGGCGCTGCTCTTCATCGGGCTCCCGGTCCTCATGCTCGGCCAGGCGTTCCCCGCCGTCGCGATGATCGCGGCGCCGCTCGGTTGGGTGTCGGTGATCGCCGGAGCGACGCTCTACTGGTGGGCCGGCATCCTCTATCTGCTGCAGACCGTGCGCATCTCGGGGGATGCCCGTTCGAAGCAGCGGGAACGGGCCGGATCCGGCGGGTCACCCTCGACCGGGCGGCTCGACACCGACGCCACATCGGATACGCTTGACGGAGAGGAGGTCGACGGTGGCTGAGCACGATGAGAAGTATCCCGCGACCGGGGCGTACACGCCGGGAGCTGTCGACGACGGCGGCCCGACGAGCGGCTCGGGCGATCGGGAAGTCGACACGACACTCACCTTCGGTGAAGACCTCGGAGCGGCCCTCGCGGCGATCGACTCCGACGTCACCGCTGAGGAGCACGAGGCGATCGCGGCCCTGCCGTCCGGTTCCGCCCTGCTGATCGTCCGTCGTGGTCCGAACGCCGGTGCGCGGTTCCTCCTCGACGCCGACGTCACGACCGTCGGACGTCACCCCGAGGCAGACATCTTCCTCGACGACGTCACGGTGTCGCGTCGGCACACCGAGTTCCACCGTCACGGGACCGCGTTCGAGATCCGCGACCTCAACTCGCTGAACGGCACGTACTTCGACGGTGTCCGCATCGACAAGGCGATCCTGCGTGACGCCGCCGAGGTGCAGATCGGCAAGTTCCGCCTCACCTTCTACGCGTCGCGGATCGACCTCGCCTCCCAGCTGGGAAGCTAGTGGCGGCAGCCAGCGCGAACGCGCGAAGCGATGGCGCTCCGCTGCTGAGCATCGGGCAGGTGCTCGCACGCCTCACTCCGGAGTTCCCCGAACTGAGCAATTCGAAGCTCCGGTTCCTCGAGGAGCAGGGGCTGGTGTCCCCGGCACGGACGAAGTCGGGTTACCGGAAGTTCTCGAGTGAGGACCTCGAACGTCTGCGGCTGATCCTGTCGATGCAGCGCGACCACTACTTCCCCCTCAAGGTCATCCGCACCTACCTCGTCGAGGTCGACGCGGGGCGGTCGCCCCTGTTCCCGGGCAGCGGGCAGGCCGTCGGCGCGCCGTCGATCCATCCCGGCGTTCGCAGGTTCTCGCGGAACGAACTGATCCGTGAAGCCGGCGCCACCCCGATGCTCTTCAACGACGCCGTGAGCGCGTCGCTGATCCTGCCCGCCGAGAACTACGGCGAGGACGTCGCGTCCCTCCTGCGGATCCTGGTGGAGTTGCAGCGCTCCGGCATCGAACCCCGGCACCTCCGCGGGTTCCGCGCCTCGATCGAGCGCGAGGTCGGGCTCATCGAGAGCGCGTTGAGCGCCGTCGCCAAGCGGAACGACGCCGCCGGCCGGGCACGCACCGCCGACCGGGCGCTGGAGATCGCCGCACAGCTCGAGGGCGTGCGGTCGAACCTCGTCCGCTCGGCACTCGAGCGACACCAATCCTCCTGATCGACCTCCCAGGGCGTAGACTGCCCTCATCCATCACGGCCAGGTCACAGTTCGATCACTCGTCACGACACGCCGTCCGTTTCGAACGGATGTCGCAGCGTTGACCGGGGCGGATCGGTAGCGTGGTGGGAGTGGTCAAGCCGTCTCGACGCCCCCGTCGAGACCGAACCGACCGTGCAGCGAACATCGAGGAGAAGCAGACATGAGTGAACTCAGTCGCGACGGGGCGTCACGGTACGGTGACCTCGGGCTGCTGTTCACCGACGGGCTTCCAGAACTCGAAGAGGGCCAGGGCTACCGCGGAGCGGTCGCCGCCCGCGCAGCCGGCATCAGCTACCGCCAGCTCGACTACTGGGCCCGGACGGGTCTGGTCGAGCCGACCGTGCGCGGTGCATCCGGGTCCGGAACGCAGCGCCTCTACGGCTTCCGCGACATCCTCGTCCTCAAGCTCGTCAAGCGACTGCTCGACACGGGCATCTCCCTGCAGCAGATCCGCACGGCGGTCGACCAGCTCCGCGAAGCGGGCATCGTCGACCTCGCCCAGACCACGCTCATGAGCGACGGCGCGAGTGTGTACCTCTGCACCTCCAACGACGAGGTCATCGACCTCGTCAGTCGCGGACAGGGCGTCTTCGGCATCGCCGTCGGCAAGGTGCTGCGCGAGGTGGAGTCCACGCTCATCGAGTTCGACGCACAGTCGGCCGACCCCATGGACGAGCTCGCAGCACGTCGCTCCGCTCGTAGCGCCTGACCCGAGCTGAAGGCGCAGGTCCTGAGCCTGTCGAAGGGCTCACCGACGCGCGCCACACGTTCCCTGAGCACGCATCCCGGGTACTTGGTGCTCCTGCCGGTCTCTGAGCCTGTCGAAGGGCGACCCGAGCGAGCGCCTGGGCCGGGAGGCGGCCGAGCGTTCTCGCCGCGACCTCAGCTGTCGGTGGAGGGCGCTTCGACGGCGGCGGGGCTGGTGACGGCAGCCGGCTCCGGGGGAGCGCCGTCGGCGTACTCGCCGACGCGGCCCGTGCGCAACACGCGGTCGAGGAGGGAGTCGAAGTTCTTCGCCATCTCCTGCGCCGTGTCACCCGGCCACACGTGGACGGGCTTGGCGGCACCCTGCGCCTGCTGGAGGGACGTGCGCTCCAGCAGCTGCGGGTTGAGGATGAGGGGACCGAACATGTCGCGCAGTTCCTTGATGCGGAACTGGTGCTCCATCGACTGCGGACGCACCCGGTTGACGATGATGCCGAGCGGCTGCAGCCGGGGGCTCAGCCCGCGACGGATCTCCTCGACGGCGCGGAGGGCGCGGTCGGCGGCGGAGACCGAGAACAGGCCCGGCTCCGTGACGACGGCGACGCGGTCGCTCGCCGCCCAGGCGGTGCGGGTGAGCGCGTTGAGCGAGGGGGCGCTGTCGATGAGGACGAGGTCGTACTCCTCCTCGACGTGCGCGAGTGCCTCTTCCAGGCGCCAGATGTCGCGGATGCTGGGGTGCGGGCCGTCGAAGTTGATCGCAGACGGGCTGCCGATCATGACGTCCATCTTGCCCGGGTGGATCTTCGTCCAGCCGCTCGCCACGATCGCCTGCTCGACGATCTTCTTCTTCGGCGAGGTCAGCACATCCGTCACCGTGAGGTGCCCTGCGACGTCGACGGCCATGCCGGTCGAGACGTCGGATTGGGGGTCGAGATCCACGACCAGCGTGCGGATGTCCTTCGAGAACGCGGCGGAAGCCAGGCCAAGGGTGACGGTGGTCTTGCCGACGCCCCCCTTCAGGGAGCTAACGCTGAGTACATGCACAAGGCTCAACGTTACCGTGACTAGGCTAGGGAATCTCAACGTTTGCTGAGTTGGCTGTTGTGGGAAGGGTTCCATGTTCAGGAAGATTCTTGTCGCCAATCGCGGAGAGATCGCCATCCGGGCGTTCCGTGCCGCGTACGAGCTGGGGGCGAAGACGGTTGCGGTGTTCCCCTATGAGGACCGCAACTCGATGCATCGGCTGAAGGCCGATGAGGCTTACCAGATCGGCACGGAGGGTCATCCGGTGCGCGCCTACCTCGACGTCTCGGAGATCATCCGCGTCGCGAAGGAGTCGGGCGCCGACGCGATCTACCCCGGGTACGGCTTCCTCTCCGAGAATCCGGAACTGGCCGAGGCCGCCCGGGCAGCCGGCATCACCTTCATCGGTCCGCCGTCCTCCGTCCTGGAGATGGCCGGTAACAAGGTGACCGCCAAGGAGCACGCCATCGCGGCCGGGGTCCCGGTCCTGAAGTCGACGCCGGCCAGCCGCGACATCGAAGAGTTGCTCGCCGGTGCCGCCGACATCGGGTTCCCGATCTTCGCGAAGGCGGTCGCCGGTGGTGGTGGACGTGGCATGCGCCGCGTCGACAACGCCGAGGACCTCCGCGGAGCCCTCGAGGCCGCCATGCGCGAGGCGGACAGCGCCTTCGGCGACCCGACGATGTTCCTCGAGCAGGCCGTCGTCCGCCCCCGGCACATCGAGGTCCAGATCCTGGCGAGCGCCGACGGCGAGACCATCCACCTCTTCGAGCGCGACTGCTCGGTGCAGCGCCGACACCAGAAGGTCGTCGAGATCGCGCCGGCCCCGAACCTCGACGAGGACACCCGCCAGGCGATGTACCGCGACGCCATCGCGTTCGCCAAGTCGATCGGCTACGTCAACGCCGGGACGGTCGAGTTCCTCCTCGACACCGCGGGGGAGCGGGCCGGCCAGCACGTGTTCATCGAGATGAACCCGCGCATCCAGGTCGAGCACACCGTGACCGAGGAGGTCACCGACGTCGACCTCGTCCAGTCGCAGATGCGCATCGCCGCCGGCGAGTCGCTCGGCGACCTCGGCCTCACGCAGGAGTCCCTGCACCTCCGCGGCTTCGCGCTCCAGTGCCGCATCACCACCGAGGACCCCACGGCGGGCTTCCGTCCCGACACCGGGAAGATCACGACCTACCGTTCTCCGGGCGGCGGCGGCATCCGACTCGACGGCGGTACGGTCGCCTCCGGCGCCCAGATCAGCCCCCACTTCGACTCGATGCTCGCGAAGCTCACCTGCCGCGGGCGCACCTTCGAGGCGGCCGTCACCCGCGCCAAGCGCGCCCTCGCCGAGTTCCGCATCCGCGGCGTCTCCACGAACATCCCGTTCCTGCAGGCGGTCCTCGAAGACGCCTCGTTCGTGGCCGGCGACCTCAGCACCTCCTTCATCGACGAGCGTCCGCAGCTCCTCCGCGGGCACGTCTCGAAGGACCGCGGGACGAAGATCGTGAACTGGCTCGCCGACGTCACGGTCAACCAGCCCAACGGGTCGCGTCCGTCCGGACCGGACCCGGTCGAGAAGCTGCCCGCGATCGACATCACGGCCGACGCCCCGGCCGGCTCGCGTCAGCGGCTGCTCGAGCTCGGACCGAAGGGCTTCGCTGACGCCCTCCGCGCCCAGACCGCCCTCGCCGTGACCGAGACCACCTTCCGCGACGCCCACCAGTCGCTCCTGGCCACGCGCGTCCGGACGAAGGACCTGCTCGCGGTCGCACCGTTCGTGTCGCGGCTCACCCCGGAACTGCTCTCCGTCGAGGCCTGGGGTGGCGCGACGTACGACGTGGCCCTCCGCTTCCTCGGTGAGGAGCCGTGGGAGCGACTGGCCTCGCTGCGTCAGGCGATGCCGAACATCGCGATCCAGATGCTGCTGCGCGGCCGGAACACCGTCGGCTACACGCCCTATCCCACGGAGGTGACGAACGCCTTCGTGCGGGAGGCCGCCGACACCGGTATCGACATCTTCCGGATCTTCGACGCCCTCAACGACGTGTCGCAGATGCGCCCGGCCATCGATGCGGTCCTGGAGACGGGGACGACCGTCGCAGAGGTCGCGGTCTGCTACACCGGGGACCTGCTGAACCCGGCCGAGGACCTGTACACCCTCGACTACTACCTCCGTCTCGCCGAGAAGATCGTCGAGTCCGGTGCCCACGTGCTCGCCATCAAGGACATGGCGGGGCTCCTCCGTCCATCCGCGGCGGCCAAGCTCGTCGCGGCGTTCCGCGAGCGGTTCGACCTGCCGGTCCACGTGCACACGCACGACACCCCCGGTGGACAGCTGGCGACCCTCCTCGCGGCGAGCAACGCGGGCGCCGACGCGGTCGACGTCGCGAGCGCGCCGATGGCCGGCACGACGAGTCAGCCGTCCGCGTCCTCGCTGGTCGCCGCGCTGGCCCACACCGAGCGCGACACCGGCATCTCCCTGCAGGGGATCGCCGACCTCGAGCCCTACTGGGAGGCCGTCCGCGCGATGTACCGGCCGTTCGAGTCAGGACTCGCGGGCCCGACCGGTCGCGTGTACACGCACGAGATCCCGGGCGGTCAGCTGTCGAACCTCCGCCAGCAGGCGATCGCGCTCGGACTCGCAGACCACTTCGAGCTCATCGAGGACATGTACGCGGCCTCCAACAAGATCCTCGGTCGGGTGCCCAAGGTGACCCCGTCGAGCAAGGTCGTCGGCGACCTCGCCCTCCACCTCGCCGCCGTCAAGGCTGATCCGGCGGACTTCGAGGCCAACCCCGACAAGTACGACGTCCCGGATTCCGTCGTGGGGTTCATGGCGGGCGAACTCGGGGAGCTCCCGGGCGGATGGCCGGAGCCCTTCCGCTCGAAGGTCCTCGCCGGTCGTTCGGTCGACATCGGGATCACGCCGATCTCCGCTGAGGACCAGGCCTCGCTCGACGGCGAGTCCACCGAGCGCCGCTCGACCCTCAACCGCCTGTTGTTCCCGGCGCCGACCAAGCAGTTCGAGCAGCAGCGCGACCTGTACGGCGACCTCTCCGTCGTCGACACCGCCGACTACCTGTACGGCCTCGAGCCGGGCATGGAGCACGTCGTCGAGATCGACAAGGGCGTCCGGCTGTTCGTCGGGCTCGAAGCGATCGGTGCGGCCGACGAGAAGGGCATGCGCACCGTCATGGCGACCCTCAACGGTCAGCTGCGGCCGGTGTTCGTCCGCGACCGCAGCATCGAGGTCGACTCCCGCGCGGCCGAGAAGGCCGACACCTCCGTCCCCGGCCAGGTGGCCGCCCCGTTCTCCGGTGTCGTGACCGTGAAGGTCGCCGTCGGCGACCGCGTCGAGGCCGGCCAGCCGGTCGCCTCGATCGAGGCCATGAAGATGGAGGCGGCGATCACGACCGCCGTCGCCGGCGTCGTCGAGCGCCTCGCCATCCCGGCGACCCAGCAGGTCGAGGCGGGCGACCTGCTCGTCGTCGTGAAGCCGAGCGCCTGACCCTCCCGAGACCGGCCGCGTCCCTCCTCGAGGCGACGCGGCCGGTCTCCGCGTCCACCACACCTGTCCCGCCCGGAAGGATCCAACCCGTGACGACACGACCCATCAGACACTTCGGCGACCCGGTCCTGAAGGCTCCGACGGCCGAGGTCGTCACGATCGACGACGACATCCGCAGCCTCGTCCGCGATCTCGTGGACAGCGTGGAGCTCCCCGGCCGTGCCGGCGTCGCCGCGACGCAGATCGGCGTCGGACTCCGCGTGTTCAGCTACAACGTCGACGGCGTCATCGGGTACCTCATCAACCCGAAGCTCGTCGAGGTGCGCGGCGAACTCGAGGAGATCGGCGAGGGCTGCCTGTCGGTGCCCGGACTCTGGTTCCCGACGCCGCGCCATCCCTACGCCCGTGCCGTCGGCATCGACCTCGACGGGCAGGAGCTCGTCGTCGAGGGTGAAGGACTCCTCGCCCAGGCGTTGCAGCACGAGACCGACCACCTCGACGGCATGCTCTACCTCGACCGGCTGTCGAAGGAGCACCGCCGCGAGGCGATGAAGCAGGTCCGCGAGAGCGACTGGTTCTAGACGCCGGTCGACGGGCCCGGCGGTCGTCGACCGACCGCCGAGCCCGTCGAGGCGCTACTTCAGGGACATCCCCTGGGTCTCGGGCGAACCCGCTCCGAGGTACATGCCCTCGATCGTCTCCGCGAAGTCCTTGAGGATCACGTTCCGCTTGATGCTGAGCTTCGGCGTGAGGTGCCCGCTCGCCTCCGTGAGCTCGTCGTCGAGGATGACGAACTTGCGGATCGACTCCGCGCGGGACACCTTGGTGTTGGCCTCGTCGATGGCGCGCTGGACGGCGGCGAGCACCGCGGGGTTCCGAGCAGCCTCGGCGGCGCTCATCGAGGCGTCCTGGCCGTTGTTGGCGAGCCATGACGGCAGCATCTCGGTGTCGAGCGTGATGAGGGCGCTGATGAACGGCTTCTGATCGCCGACGACGACGACCTGGCCGACGACCGGGGTCGCGCGGATCGGGTCCTCGAGCGCCGCCGGGGCGACGTTCTTCCCGCCGGCGGTGACGATGATCTCCTTCTTCCGCCCGGTGATCGTGAGGAAGCCGTCGGCGTCGAAGGAGCCGATGTCGCCGGTGCGGAACCAGCCGTCGTCGAAGGCCTCCGCCGTCGCCTCGGGGTTCTGCCAGTACTCCTTGAAGACGTTGATCCCGCGCACCTCGACCTCGCCGTCGTCGGCAATGCGGAGGGAGACGCCGGGGAGCGCCGGTCCGACCGTCCCGATCTTCGACTTCTGGGCGAGGTTGACCGTCGCGGGCGCGGTGGTCTCGGTGAGGCCGTAGCCCTCGAGGATCACGATGCCGAGCGCGTGGAAGAAGTGACCGAGTCGCGGACCGAGTGGAGCGCTGCCGGAGACCGCGTACCGCACCCGGCCGCCCATGGCCGTGCGGATCTTCGACAGCACGAGGCGGTCGAGGACCCGGAACTTCACCTTCAGGCCGAACGGCACGGAACCGCTCTCGAGGGCCTTCGAGTAGGCGATCCCGGTCTCGGCGGCTGCACGGAAGATCTTGCCCTTGCCGCCGGCCTCCGCCTTCTGCTCGGAGGAGTTGTAGACCTTCTCGAAGACCCGGGGGACCGCGAGGAGGAACGTCGGCTTGAACGTGCCGAGCGAGGGGAGCAGCTGCTTCGTGTCGGGCTGATGGCCCGTCTTCACGCCGGAGTGCACGCACAGCACGGCGATGAAGCGCGCGAAGATGTGCGCCGTCGTGATGAAGAGGAGGGTGGAGGCACCGGGAGCGGACACGACGTCCTTGAGTGCGACTGCCGAGTTCCGCGACAGCTCGACGAAGTTCGAGTGGGTGAGGACGCACCCCTTCGGCCGACCGGTCGAGCCGGAGGTGTAGATGAGGGTCGCCATGTCGGAACCCACGGCGAGGTTGCGACGGCGTTCGATCTCCTCGTCGGGGACGTCGACGCCGGCGGCCGCGATCTTGTCGAGGTCACCGAGGTCGATCTGCCAGACCCGCGCGACGTCGGGGAGGTCACCGTGCACCTCGTCGAAGCGGGCGAACTGGTCGGGTGTCTCGACCAGCACGCTGGTCGCTCCCGAGTCGCTGAGGATCCACTGCACCTGGCTCGGCGAGCTGGTCTCGTAGATCGGGACGAGGAGTGCTCCGGCGAACCAGACGGCGAAGTCGATGAGGGTCCACTCGTACCGGGTCTTGCACATGAGCCCGATCTTGTCGCCGGGTTCGATCCCCGCGGCGACGAGGCCCTTCGCCAGGGCGACGACCTGCGCGTGGAATTCGGCGGTGGTCACGTCCACCCACTCCGACCCGCGGGGAACGGCGAACAGCGCGGCGTCGGGCGCAGCAGCCAGGCGCTTCACGAGCAGATCGGTCGCATTGGCGGATGGGTCTGCTGCGACGACTGCAGGGACGTCGAACTGTTCCACGGCAACTCCTTCGGTACCAGGTCGGCAAGATGTTGCTCCATCCTAGAGCACGGGTGTTTGCGCGGTTTCTGTGGCGCGCAGACGCTCAGTAGACTCGACTGCGGCGCGCGGGCGACCGACTCGACTGACGGTCGGTCACACGCCGCTGCCGGTATCGGCGACATCAGGACAGGGAGACGGCACCGTTATGGCAAACGCGATCGGCATCGACATCGGCGGGACGAAGATCGCGGGCGGGGTCGTCGACGACGACGGCCGGATCCTCGCGGCCGGGCGCACGCCGACGCAGGCCTCCGATCCCGACGCCATCATCGACGACGTCGTCGCCATGGTCCGGTCCTTGGACGACGGCAGCATCTCGAGCGTGGGCGTCGCAGCGCCGGGGTTCTTCGACGCCACGCGCTCGACCGTCTACTACTCGCCGAACATCGCCTGGCGGAACGAGCCCCTGCAGGCCCGGCTGGCCGCGCGGCTGCCCGACAAGGTCGTGACGATCGAGAACGACGCGAACGCCGCGGGTTGGGCCGAGTTCCGGTTCGGTGCGGGGCGCGAGGAACGCAGCATGGTCATGGTGACGATCGGCACGGGAGTGGGCGGGGCGATCGTCCTCGACGACCGGCTGCTGACCGGTGGCTTCGGCAGCGGTGCGGAACTGGGACACATGCGCCTCATCCCGGACGGTCTGCCCTGCGGCTGCGGCGCGCGTGGCTGCGTCGAGCAGTACTGCTCGGGGAACGCGTTGCTCCGGCTCGCGAACGAGGCAGCGGACGCCGGTGGCGACGGTGCCGCCCTCGCCCGAGCCCGTGCCGCGGCCGGCGGGCTGCTGAACGGACACCACGTCTCCGCCCTGCTCGAGTCCGGCGATCCCGGCGCGCTCCGGTGCCTCAATGAGCTCGCCGATCTGCTGGGGCAGGCTCTTGCGAGCATGTCGGCCATCCTCGACCCCAACATCTTCGTGATCGGCGGCGGCGTCGCCCAGGCCGGCGACCTCCTCCTGGACCCCGTTCGTGAGGCGTTCCTGACACACCTCCCGGCGCGCGGGTTCCACCCGGAGCCGTCCTTCAGCATCGCGCAGCTCGTGAACGACGCCGGGGTCATCGGCGCCGGCGATCTCGCCAGGAGCGCCCTCGTCCTCGGCTGACGACGACGGCAAGACGGAGGAGCACGATGTTCTACTGGTTCATGAAGTACCTGGTCGCCGGCCCGATCCTCAAGTCGATCTTCCGGCCGTGGGTGATCGGCGCCGAGAACATCCCGGAGCACGGCGGCGCGATCATCGCCAGCAACCACCTGTCCTTCATCGACTCGGTGATCCTCCCGCTGTGCGTCGATCGGCGGATCTCCTTCCTGGCCAAGAGCGAGTACTTCCGCGGCAAGGGTTTCGGCGGCTGGGCCACGAAGACCTTCATGCTCGGCACGGGGCAGCTCCCGATCGACCGGTCGGGAGGTAAGGCCTCCGAGGCCTCGCTCAACACCGGACTCGCGGTCCTCGGTGGCGGTCACCTGCTGGGGATCTATCCGGAGGGCACCCGTAGCCCCGACGGGACGATGTACCGCGGCCGCACCGGCGTCGCGCGGATGGTGCTCGAGGCCGGGGTCCCCATCGTCCCCGTCGCGATGATCGACACCGAGAAGGTCATGCCCATCGGCACGAAGCTGCCCCGGATCCGTCGGATCGGGATCGTCATCGGCAAGCCGCTCGACTTCTCGCGGTTCGAGGGCATGGAGGGGGACCGCTTCATCCTCCGCAGCGTCACGGACGAGTTGATGGTCGAGCTCCGCAAGCTCTCGGGCCAGGACTATCGCGACGTCTACGCCACGAGCGTCAAGGAGCGCGCCGCGTCGGCGTGACGCTAAGCTGAAAAACCGGGCCGCGATCGCGGTCCGTTCCCCCTTCCGGGCGGGCTCCGGAGCGCGTCCGGTCGAAGAGAAACAGGAAATCCGTGTCCCACGCTACAGAACCAGTCGTCATGGCCGAACCCTCGGTGATCGCCGGACTGGACTATTGGCGTGAGCTGCCGATCAAGCAGCAGCCGTCATGGCCGGACCAGGCCGCGGTGGCGCGTGCCTCCGCCGAACTTGCGACCCTCCCTCCGCTGGTCTTCGCCGGCGAGGTCGACATCCTGCGCGACCGGTTGGCCCGGGCGGCGAGCGGCAACGCGTTCCTGCTCCAGGGCGGCGATTGCGCCGAGACCTTCGCCGGTGCGACCGCCGAGCAGATCCGCAACCGCGTGAAGACGGTTCTGCAGATGGCCGTCGTGCTCACGTACGGTGCGTCGATGCCGGTCGTCAAGATGGGCCGGATGGCCGGGCAGTTCGCCAAGCCGCGCTCCAACGACTCCGAGACGCGGGGCGACGTCACCCTGCCCGCCTACCGCGGCGACATCGTCAACGGCTACGACTTCACCCCGGAGTCGCGCACGGCCGACCCCGCTCGGCTCGTCAAGGGGTACCACACCTCCGCATCGACGCTGAACCTCATCCGGGCGTTCACCCAGGGCGGGTTCGCCGACCTCCGCGAGGTCCACAGCTGGAACAAGGGGTTCGCCGCCAACCCGGTGAACCACCGCTACGAGGGACTGGCGCGCGACATCGATCGTGCGATCAAGTTCATGGAGGCGGCCGGAGCCGACTTCGACCAGCTGCGGGGTGTCGAGTTCTACTCGAGCCACGAGGCGTTGCTCATGGACTACGAGCGACCGATGACGCGGATCGACTCGCGGACCGGCACGCCATACAACACCTCCGCCCACTTCGTGTGGATCGGGGAGCGGACCCGCGAGCTCGACGGCGCGCACGTCGACTTCCTGTCGCGAGTCCGCAACCCGATCGGCGTGAAGCTCGGCCCGACCACCTCGGCCGACGACATGCTGCGTCTCATCGACAAGCTCGACCCCGAGCGTGAGCCCGGGCGCCTGACGTTCATCACGCGGATGGGTGCGGGCAAGATCAGGGACGCCCTGCCTCCGCTGCTCGAGGCGATCAAGGGTGCCGACGCGACGCCGCTCTGGGTCACCGATCCGATGCACGGCAACGGACTCACGACGCCCACCGGCTACAAGACGCGTCGCTTTGACGACGTCGTGGACGAGGTCAAGGGGTTCTTCGAAGCCCACCGCTCCGCAGGGACGCACCCCGGCGGCATCCACGTCGAGCTCACCGGCGACGACGTCACCGAGTGCCTGGGCGGCTCGGAGCAGATCGACGAGGCCACCTTGGCGACGCGGTACGAGTCGCTGTGCGATCCTCGCCTCAACCACATGCAGTCGCTGGAGCTCGCCTTCCTCGTGGCGGAGGAACTCGCCGCCGCGAAGTAGGTCTCACACGACGAAGCGCCCGTGCCGGATCCGGCATGGGCGCTTCGACGTGTGACAGCCGTGTGGGTCGAGCAGGTGTCGCCGTGGCTACAGACCGAAGTCGGTGATGTTGACGGTCGAGCCCTTCTTGACGGACTTGCCCGCCGGGGGATCGGTCTTCTTCACCTTGAAGATGTCGCGGAAGGCCTCTGCCACGGCGATGTCACCGACGGTGAACCCGGCGTCCTGGAGTGTCGTGATGGCCTGATTGATCGTCTGGCCGGTGGTGTCGGGGACGGCGACCAACTCGACGCCCTTGGACACGATCAAGGTCACGTCGTCGCCCGGGATGAAGGCCGTCTCGTTCCCGTCCGCATCGGTCTTGGCCTGGATGCCGATGACCTGCCCAGCGGGGATCGTGTCGTCGAACGCCTCGTCGGAGGTCCCCACGCCGAGCCCGACGGATTCGAGCGCGTCGCGCGCCTGATCCGGCGTCATCCCCGAGACCGAGGGCACCTGTCCGGCCGACACGAGCAGCGTCACCGTGGAGCCTTGGAAGGACGGCCCACCCTGGCTGTAGTCGGCTCCCGAGGTCGCGTCGGTCGCCGCGAGCACGATGTCCTTCGCGATGCTCGGGTCGAACTGCTGGTTCACGGTGCCGACGGCGACGCCGAGCGCGTCCAACTGCTGCTCGGCGTCGGACTGTGCGAGCCCGGCGAGGACCGGGATGTCCACCGGCTGCGGTCCCTGGGAGACGAGGACCGTGACGGAGCTGCCCTTGTCGATCTTCGAGCCGGACGGCGGATCACTGCCGGCGACCGTGCCGGCCGGGACGGTGAGGCTGAACGTCGCGCCTTCGACGGGCACGAAGCCCAGCTCCACGAGTTTGGCTGACGCCTGGTCGAAACTCCCGTCGGCGACGTTCGGGACCTCGACGAGCGAGCCGGGGCCCTGGCCGAAGTACCATCCGGTCCCACCGGCGAGCGCAGCGAGCATGAGGACGATCGTGAACAGCGCGACGCCCACGCGGCTGCGCTTGCGCGCCTTCGTGGCGAGCTTGCCCGGACCGTCCGTCGCGTCGGCGCGCACCGGGACCTGCTGCGGTTTGGTGTTGCGGCCGATGACCTGGGTGACGTCGTCGGCGTGCTCGCTCGAGTAGGAGGCCGGCATGACGATCGTGGGCTGCGCCCCGGTGGCGACCGAGGTGAACCCGAGACTGGACTCGATGGACCGCAGGCGCTCGAGCATCTCGCCGGCGTTGGACGGACGATCGTCCGGTTCGCGCTCCGTGGCCCAGAACACGAGGTCGTCGAGTTCCTTCGGGACGGCGGGGTTCTTGGCGCTCGGTGCGGGGACCGACTCGTTGGCGTGCTGGTAGGCGATCTGCATCGGCTGCTCGCCCTTGTAGGGCTGCTCGCCGGTGAGCATCTCGTAGAGCATGATACCGAGTGCGTAGATGTCGCTCCGCGCGTCGGCCTGTCCACGGGTGACGAGTTCGGGGGAGAGGTAGGCGATCGTCCCGAGGAGTGCCTGGCCGGTGGCCGTGTTCGCGCTCGCGGCTCTCGCGAGGCCGAAGTCGCCGATCTTGATGCGCCCGTCGTCGGCGAGCAGGACGTTCTCCGGCTTGACGTCGCGGTGGACGATGCCGGCGCGGTGCGCGGCGGCGAGACCGGACAGCACGGCGTCGAGGATGTCGGCGGCCTGCCGAGGGGTGAGCGTGCCGTTGTCGCGGATGAGGTCGCGGAGGGTGATCCCCGGCAGGTGCTCCATGACGAGGTAGGCCATGTCGGAGTCCTGGCCCTGGTCGAACACGCTGACGACGTGAGGGTTCGCGAGCCGGGCGGCGGAGCGCGCCTCCTGGATGAAGCGGTTCTTGAACGTCGTGTCGTCCGAGAGATGGCCGTGCATGACCTTGATCGCGACGCGCCGTTCCAGCCGGAGATCGGTGGCGAGGTACACCGTCGCCATGCCGCCCCGGGCGATGCGTGAGCGCACCTGATATCTCCCGTCGAGGAGACGGCCGATCATCGGATCGGTCTGCTGGTTGCTACTCACCAGTCGAGTGTATGGAACGTCGGGCGCGAAGAGCTGTCAACACCCCGGGAGGGCGGCGAGGCGCCCGGATCGTTACCCGAACGCGATCCGACGGCGCCGAGCGGAGCGCGGTCGTGGCAGACTGCTGTGCGTGACTGAGCAGAATTCCGAACTCGTGTGGTTCACCCTTCCCGATCTGGCGACCGAACTCGGGCTGCCGATCCGACGCATCCGCCAGTACCTCGAGGAGCGCGACCTCCTCGCCGTCCGGCGCGACGGCGTGCTGCAGGTGCCGTCGTCGTTCATCGCGGACGGCGGGCCGGTGCACAACCTGCGCGGCACGCTCACGCTGCTGTCCGACAACGGCTTCGACGACGAGGCCGCGATGGTCTGGATGCTCGAGGACGACGACGCGATCGGGACCTCCCCGATCCAAGCCCTCCGCGAGGGACGTCGTTCCGAGGTCCGCCGGGTGGCTCAGGCGCTCGCCTGATCCTGAGCTGTCCGAGCCGGACGGCTCAGGTCTCGCGGCGTGCGACCGCGACCGCGAGGCCGCGCAGGTGGGCCCGGGCGTCGTCGTTGATCGGAGCCTCGCCCAGTGCGGAGAGTGCCCTTGCGACGTGGTCCTGGATGAGCTTCTCCACCTGGTCGACGGCCCCGCTGTCGCGGATGGTCGCCTGGAGCAGGCCGATCTGGTCGTCGTCGAGTTCGGGGTCCCCGAGCAGCTCGTCGAGGATGGCGCGCGCGCCCGGCTGGAGGGCCTCCCTCGTGAGCGCGATGAGGATGGTCCGCTTGCCCTCGCGGAGGTCGTCGCCACTCGGCTTGCCGGTCACAGCGGGATCGCCGTAGACGCCGAGGAGGTCGTCGCGCAGCTGGAACGCGATGCCGAGGGGGAGGCCGTACCCGCGGAGCGACGCGAGCTGCTGTTCGTTCCCGCCGCCGAGGAGCGCCCCGAGCGCGAGCGGGGACTCGATGCTGTACTTGGCCGATTTGAAGATGAGGACGCGCTCGGCCCGGCGGCGCTGTTCGTCGTCGGCGGCGTCGCGCCAGGCGCGCTCCTCGAGGATGTCGAGGTACTGGCCGGCCGTGACCTCGGTCCGCATCCGGTTGAACTCGGCCCGCGCTGCGCGAGCGGCGGTGCGGTCGTCCAGCTGGTCGAGTCCGTCGTCGAGGAGTTCGTCACTCCAGCCGAGGAGCAGGTCGCCGAGGAGCGTGGCGGCTCCGGTACCGAAGGTGGTCGGGTCGCCGTCCCATCTGCTGCGGCGGTGCAACTCCGCGAAGGAGACGTGAGCCGACGGTGCGCCACGGCGGGTGTCGGAGTTGTCGATGATGTCGTCGTGGACGAGCGCTGCGGCATGGAACAGCTCGAGTGCTCCACAGGTCGCGATGACGGTCTCGAGGCCGCCCTGACCGCTGGCGTGTCTCCCGGTCGAGACGGCCTGCCAGCCCCGGAAGCAGAACTGTGCTCGGAACCGCTTCCCACCGCTGAGAAATTCCCGGGAGAAGTCGAGGAACGGGGAGAGCTCCGGGCCGATCTGCGCGACAATGGAGCTTCGCGAGGATAGAAAGTCGGAGAGCCCGCGGCCCACCAGGGTGGCGAGTTCATTGCTTTCGATCACGCACCTAGCCTAGTCATGCTTCGGTGGCTAGACTCGATCAACAACGTCGCGTCGTGTGACCTTGAGGGGAATCAGATGCCACTTTCAGAGCAGGAGCAACGGCTCCTCGATGAGATGGAACGCCACCTCTACCGCAGCGATGCCGATTTCGTCTCCAAGGTCAGCGCTGGCGCGGGCAAACCGAGTTACCGCGGAATCGCGCTCGGCTCCCTCATCGCGGTGGTCGGGGCGATCGGCCTCGTGCTCGGAGTCGTGATCCAGCAGCCCATCGTCGGTCTGCTCGGGTTCGCGATCATGCTCACGGGCGTGCTCGTGGCGACGAAACCGACCCGGGCTCCGCTCGAACAGCCGCGTCCTCGTCAGGCGGCTCCGGCCGGCCAGAAGTCGTCGCGTCTGATGGACCGCTTCAACGATCGCTGGGACAAGCGTCAGTCAGGCGACGAACGCTAGCGAGGCCCGGTCACCCGGTCGCTCCTCGGTCGGCCACCTGACTCCACTTCGCTCCCTCGCGGCGCCGCCGCACCACGACCCTGAACGGGGCCGATCTTCGGATCGGCCCCGTTTCGTCGTTTCGGGCCCTCCCTGATCGTCCCGGGTATGACAAAACCCCTCCATTTCCCTCCACCCCGCAGAGTCCTGACTTTGCGGGGTTTTTTTCATGGGCAAATGGACCAATGTGGGGGAATGTGCTGCATTGGTGGTGCAAAGTGGAGTAAAGTGGAGCCCAACCAAGATGTTGGCCAGAACGATTGGGGGCGGGGGCGTATGTTCCTCGGTAGTCACGCCCCCAAACTCGACGAAAAAGGTCGCATCATCCTGCCGGCGAAGTTCCGCGATGAGCTCTCCGGCGGGGTCGTCATGACTCGAGGCCAGGAGCACTGCATCTACGTCTTCAGCACGCGGGAGTTCGAGGCGCTCCACGAGAAGATCCGCCAGGCTCCGGTCACCAGCAAGCAGGCCCGCGACTACCTGCGCGTGTTCCTCTCCGGAGCGAGCGCCGAGACGCCCGACAAGCAGCACCGCGTGACCATTCCGTCCAACCTCCGCCAGTACGCCGGGCTGAGCCGCGACCTCGTGGTCATCGGCGCCGGCAGCCGCGCGGAGATCTGGGACGCCGAGGCATGGGAGTCCTACCTCGCCGAACAGGAGAGCGTCTTCTCCGAGACCGCCGAGGAGGTGATCCCCGGACTCTTCTAGTGCCCTGCCCCCTGACTCCCAGCCGTCCCGCCCTGACACACTTCCCCGGTGTCAGGTCGGAGCCCGCCCTGACACACTTCCCCGGTGCCAGGTCGGAACGGATGGGGATCAGGGGTCAGGGACCGTCCGGATTACGCATATGGCCATCAACGACATCCACACCCCGGTCCTCCTCGAGCGATGCATCGAGTTGCTCGCCCCCGCCGTGTCACACGAGGGCGCGGTCCTCATCGACGCCACACTCGGCATGGCGGGCCACGCCGAGGCCATGCTCGAGCGGTTCCCGCAGTTGACCCTCATCGGGCTCGACCGCGACCTCGACGCGCTCGACATCGCTCAGGAGCGGCTCGCGCGCTTCGGGTCGCGCGCTCGGTTCGTCAAAGCCGTCTACGACGACATCGACGAGGCGGCCGAGGAGCTCGGGTTCCCGCAGGTGGACGGGATCCTGTTCGACCTCGGTGTCTCCTCGCTGCAGCTCGATCGGACCGAACGCGGCTTCTCGTACTCGCAGGACGCTCCTCTCGACATGCGGATGGACGCGTCGAGCGAGCTGACGGCGGAGACGGTCCTCGCCACCTACGACGAGGTCGCGCTTCGGAAGATCTTCTGGGAGTACGGCGACGAGAAGTTGGCGCAGCGCTACGCACGCCGCATCGTCGAGGAACGCCAGCAGCGACCCCTGACGAGTTCCGGTCAGCTCGTCGAACTCATCGATCGGGCCACTCCGGCGGCCGCACGTCGCACCGGACACCCGGCCAAGCGGGTCTTCCAGGCGCTGCGCATCGAGGTCAACGCGGAGCTGTCGGTCCTCGAGGCCGCCGTGCCCCGCGCGCTCGACCTGCTTCGGGTCGGAGGCCGGATCGTGTTCCTGTCGTACCAGTCGCTCGAGGACCGGATCGTCAAGCGCGAGCTCCAGGCGCGGGCGAAGTCGACCACGCCGGCGGGGCTGCCCGTCGAGCTCCCGGAGCACAGCGCGGAGCTGAAGCTCCTCGTCAAGGGCGCCGAACTCGCCACCGAGCCCGAGATCGACGAGAACCCCCGAGCGAAACCCGTGCGACTCCGCGCGGCCGAACGGCTGAGGAGGCCAGCATGAGCGGAGCGACCGCAGCACTCGATCTCGCACCAGAACGGCTCGGACGCGCTCGGCCGCAGCCGACCCGGACGGCCCCCGAACGGCAGCACATCCGTGCGGTCACGACCGGGGCGCGCTCGAAGCTCCGACCACGGCCGATGTACGCGGTCATCGTCGTCGGTGCGGTCGTCGCCATCGTCGTCGGTCAGTTGCTCCTCAGCGTCGGGTTGAGCCAGGGCGCATACCAGATCCAGCAGCTCGAGGGGAAGCAGGTCGAACTCGGCCGCACCTCGGCCGCGCTGGCCGAGGACCTCGACCGCCTGGCCTCGCCCCAGTACCTCGCCGTGAACGCGCAGGCACTCGGCATGGTGGGCAACTCGCTCCCGACCTACCTCCGACTCTCCGACGGTGCCGTGCTGGGGACGCCCACGCCGGCGTCGGCGAGCACGAGTCCGATCTTCAACGCCGCCCTCGTGCCGAACGCACAGGCCGCGACGCTCCCGCTCGTCGGCGGGCAGAACGCCGCCGCCGCAGACGGCGCGTCGAGTCAGGAAGCGGTCACCCCGCCCGTACCGTTGCAGGACGGGCTGCCGTCGCCGACCACACGATGACCGGACGGCTCACGGTGAAGGACGACGCCCTGCTCGGAGGTGCGACGTCGGGAGAGGACGCGGTGCGGGCATCATGGTGAGACACACGAAGACCACGCGCCGACGCCTCGCGTTCACCATCGTCGCGGTCTCCATCGTGATGACGCTCTTCGTCCTGCGTCTGGTGGACATCCAAGTGGTCCGCGCGAGTGCCTTGAGCGCCGAATCCCTCGAGAAGACCGAGACGGGTGACACGATCCTCGCCACCCGCGGCAACATCCTCGCCTCCGACGGTTCGGTGCTCGCCGAAGCGGTCATGCGGTACAGCATGGCGGCATCTCCGAAGGACGCCGGTCCGTTCGAACGCGACGTCGACGGCGCCGAGCAGACGATCACCCTCGAGCAGGCGACGAACGAGATCGGCGCGATCATCGGCAAGCCCGGTCCGGAGGTCCTCGCGCTCATCACGGACGCCCTCGCCGCGGACAAGGACTCGCTCTACGCCCTCATCGCGAAGAAGCTCACGCTCGACCAGCTCCGAGCGCTCAAGGCGCTGGAGATCCCGTGGACGACCTTCAAGGAGGAGCCCTACCGGGTGTACCCGAACGGTGCCGTCGCCGGCAACATCGTCGGCTTCGTGGGCGAGGAGGGCGAGGCCCAGGCGGGCGTCGAACTCATGGAGAACTCCTGCCTCGCCGGCAAGGACGGTCGCACGACGTACGAGAAGGGCAGTGGCGGTCTCCCGCTCCCCGGCACCACGGTGACGAAGCCGGCGAAGGACGGCGGCGACGTCGTGCTCACGCTCGACAAGGACATCCAGTGGTTCTCGCAGCAGTCGCTCGCCGCGCAGGCCGAAGCGGTCGGTGCGAGCTGGGGCGTCGTCACGGTGATGGAGGTCAAGACCGGCAAGCTCCTCGCCGTCGCCGAGTACCCGGCCGTCGACCCCGGCAACGTCAGCGCGACGCCGTCCGAGGACCGAGGCTCACGGGCCTTCGCCGCGCCGTTCGAACCGGGATCGACGTACAAGTCGCTCACCGCCGCGGCGCTCATCGACCAGGGTGTCGCGAATCCGAACTCCCAGGTGGTCGCTCCGTTCCGGTACAAGCCCTCGAACGGTGCCGACATCAACGACAGCGAGTTCCACGCGGATCTGAACCTCACCCTGTCGGGTGTCATGGTCGAATCGTCCAACACGGGGATATCGCAGTTCGGCGAGAAGATGAGCGCCGACACCCGCTACGCGTACTTCCAGAAGTTCGGTCAGCTGCAGAAGACCGAGGTCGGCTTCCCGAGCGAGTCCGGTGGCCTCATGGCGGACCCTGCGGACTGGGACAACCAGACGGACTACGCGACCATGTTCGGTCAGGGCTTCTCGACGACCGCGATCCAGGGCGCCAGCCTGTACCAGACGATCGCGAACGGCGGTGTCCGCATGCCCGTCCAGCTGGTCGAGGGGTGCCGGAACGCCGACGGCACCATGACCGACGTCCCCGACGCGACCGGGACCCAGGTCGTCTCCGCCGACGCGGCGAAGCAGGTCAGCGACATGCTCGAGATGGTCGACCAGGAGAGCTGGGTCGCCAAGAACGTCGACGTCCCCGGCTACCGGGTGGCCATGAAGACCGGTACCGCACAGCAGCCCGACGGCGACGGCGGCTACAGCTCGAGCTACCTCGTCTCGATGGCCGGTTTCGCCCCTGCGGAAGCGCCGCAGTTCGTCGTTTCGGTGAACCTGGCCGACCCGGTTAAGATGAATTCATCGGCTGCAGTCGCTCCCATCTTCCGGGATGTGACCACCCAGGTGCTGAAGAGCAGGGGAGTGCAGCCGTCCACGGAGCCGGCACCGAACCTGCCGCTCAGATTTTGAACGACCTCATGAAGGATGGGCTCAGCGTGAACAATCAGGGCCCGATCAGCCTCAGGCCGGAACATCCGCAACGGCGGGCGCTCTCGCAGCTGGTGACCGAATTCGACCTCGACCTGCACGGCTCGGCCGACGGCGTGGAGATCAGCGGCGTCAGTCTGAGCTCCGGTGCCGTCGAGCCCGGTGACCTCTACATCGGCATGCCGGGTGTCCGCGCCCACGGTGCCGCGTATGCGGAGCAGGCGAAGGAACGCGGCGCTGTCGCGGTGCTCACGGACGACGCCGGACGAGACCTGGCCGCAGCGGCCGGTCTGCCGATCATCGTCGTGCCGGAGCCACGTGCCGCCCTCGGCCACCTCGCCGCCTGGGTCTACCGCACGGCCGAGGAACCACCGACGCTGTTCGGCGTGACCGGCACCAACGGCAAGACGAGCGTGGTCTATCTCCTGAGCGGCATGCTCGCGCAACTCGGGATCGTCTCCGGGCTGAGCTCGACCGCGGAGCGGCGCATCGGCGACCTCGCGGTGACGAGCTCCCTCACCACGCCGGAGGCCAGCGAGCTGCACGCGCTGCTCGCGCGCATGCGCGAGTCCGAGGTGCGCGCGGTCGCCATCGAGGTCTCCGCCCAGGCGCTGACGAGGCACCGCGTCGACGGCATCGTCTTCGACGTGGTCGGCTTCACCAACCTCAGCCACGACCACTTCGACGACTACGGCGACTTCGACGAGTACTTCGCGGCCAAGCGGGAGCTGTTCGAGCCCGATCGCGCCCGACGAGGCGTGGTCACGATCGATTCCGAGTGGGGCGGCCGGCTCGTCGAGCAGAGCCGGATCCCGGTGACGACCCTGACGACCCGCCCGGAGGTCGACGCCGACTGGCGCATGACGATCCTCGAGGAGACCGCCGGTTCCACGACGTTCCGCCTCGACGGCCCCGGCGACCAGGTGCTCGTGACGAGCGTGCCGCTGCTCGGCTGGTTCATGGCGGCGAACGCCGCGCTCGCGATCGTGATGCTCGTCGAGTCCGGTGTGGAGTTCGACATGATCGCCCAGGCCCTCGAGCGGGACGGTGGGATCGACGCCTACATCCCCGGGCGTGCCGAGCGGATCAGCGGCGACCGCGGCCCGGTCGTGTACATCGACTACGGGCACAGCCCCGACGCGTTCCTCAACACCCTCGCGGCCATCCGGGCCGTCACGCCGGGCCGCGTCATCATGGTGTTCGGCGCCGACGGAGACCGCGACACGACGAAGCGTCGCGACATGGGCGCGATCGCGGCCCGGGGTGCCGACGTCGTGGTGGTCACCGACTTCCATCCCCGGAGCGAGGACCCGGCGTCGATCCGACGCGTGCTCCTCGAAGCCGCCCGCGAAGCCGCACCGGACGGCGAGTTGCACGAGGTCGCCGACCCGGCGACCGCGTTCCGCACCGCCCTCGCGCTGGCCGGTCAGGGCGACACCATCCTCTACGCCGGACCGGGGCACGAGGACTACCACGAGGTGGCCGGCGTGAAGCTCCCGTACTCGGCGCGCGACGACTCGCGCGACGCGCTGCGCGAGGCAGGGTGGCTCTGATGATCGATCTGACCCTCACCGAGATCGCCGCGGCGACCGACGGCCGACTGATCCCCGGTCCGGCGGACCCCGGCCTCGTCGTGTCCGGCGTCGCCGACACCGACTCCCGACTCGTCACGCCCGGCGACATCTTCGTCGCGAAGCCCGGCGAGGAGACCGACGGACACCTGTTCGCCGATGCGGCGGTCGCCAACGGCGCCGCGCTGCTCATCGTCGAACGGGAGCTGGCCGTCGCCGTGCCGCAGATCGTCGTCGAGAACTCCGTGACCGCGCTCGGTGCCCTCGCCACCGAGGTCATCACGAGGGTGCGCGCGCTCGGACGACTCCGGATCGTCGGTATCACCGGCTCCAACGGCAAGACCACGACCAAGAACCTCCTCGCCGCGGTCCTCGAGCGCGTCGGGGAGACGGTCAGCCCCAAGGCCTCCTTCAACAACGAGGTCGGAGCGCCGATCACCATGCTGCGCGTGACGAACGAGACGCGGTTCCTCGTCGCGGAGATGGGTGCCAGCGGCATCGGCGAGATCGCCCGACTCATCCGCATGGCGAAGCCCGACATCGGCGTGGTCCTGAAGGTCGGACTCGCGCACGCGGGGGAGTTCGGCGGGATCGAAGCGACCGTCACGGCGAAGACCGAGATGGTGTCCGAGCTGCTCCCGGAGGACGTCGCCGTCCTCAACCTCGACGATCCACGGGTGGCCGGTATGGCCCATGCCACCCAGGCACGCGTGCTCTGGTTCGGCCTCGACGATCGCGCCGCCGTTCGCGCGACCGACATCGTCGCGACGGCGTCCGGAACCGCGTTCACGCTGCACCTGCCCGACGGTTCCTCAGCGCCCGTCCGGTTCAAGGTGCTCGGTGAGCACCACGTCATGAACGCCCTCGCCGCGGCCGCAGCCGCCCACGAACTCGGTGTGGAGATCGACCTCATCGTCGACGCCCTCGAGAGCGTGAGTCGGGCGGAGCGCTGGCGGATGGAGCCCCTCGGTGGACGCGACGACGTGTCCATCATCAACGACGCCTACAACGCCAGCCCCGACTCGATGTCGGCCGCCATCCGGACCCTCGCCCAGATCGGTGCTGAACGCGGCCGGACCATCGCGGTGCTCGGTGCCATGAGCGAACTGGGCGACTGGGCGGGCGAGGAACACGACCGGATCGGGCTCCAGGTCGTCCGGCTCGGCATCGGCCGCCTCGTCGTGGTCGGCCCCGAGGCCCGCCGCATGCACATCACCGCGATCAACGAAGGGTCGTGGGACGGGGAGTCGGTGTACTTCGCGACCGCGGACGAGGCGTTCGCGTACTTGAGCGCGGAGATCGCCCCGGGCGACACCGTGCTCGTCAAATCGTCCAACGCGGCCGGACTCCGGTTGCTGGGCGATCGACTGGGGGAGTTGTACGCATGAGAGTCCTGTTGGCCGCGGGAGCGATCTCGCTGGCGTTCTCCCTCTTCCTGACCCCGCTGTTCATCAGAGCGTTCCGCAAGCTGGCCTGGGGCCAGTTCATCCGTGACGACGGACCACAGAGCCACCACACGAAGCGCGGGACCGCGACGATGGGCGGCGTCATCATCATCGTCGGCACCCTCGTCGGTTTCTTCGCGAGCTATCTGATCTTCCAGGAGCAGGTCGGGGTCTCGGCGCTCCTGGTCCTGCTCATGATGGTCGGCCTCGGCATCGTCGGATTCATCGACGACTTCCTGAAGGTCCGGAAGAAGCAGAGCCTCGGCCTCGGCGGGTGGGCGAAGGTCGCCGGGCAACTCATCGTCGCGACGGTCTTCGCCGTCCTCGCGATCAACTTCCCGAACACCGAGGGGTTCACCCCGGCTTCGACGAACATCTCGATCATCCGCGACATCCCGATCAACTTCATGGCGATCGGCATCCCGGTGATCGGCATCCTGCTGTACATCCTCTGGACCTCGGTGATCGTGGCCGCGACGTCGAACGGCGTGAACGTCACCGACGGGCTCGACGGGCTCGCCACCGGCGCCTCGATCCTCGCGATCGGCTCGTACATCATCATCGGCTTCTGGCAGTTCAACCAGTCGTGCTTCAGCTCTTCGCTCGCCTCCGACGTCGCCTACAAGTGTTACGACGTCAGGGATCCACTCGACCTCGCCGTGGTCGCAGCGGCGATCGTGGGAGCGCTCATCGGGTTCCTCTGGTGGAACACCTCGCCGGCACAGATCTTCATGGGTGACAGCGGGTCGTTGGCGCTCGGTGGAGCGCTCGCGGCTCTGGCCATCCTCAGCAAGACCGAGCTCCTCCTGGTGCTCGTCGGTGGTCTCTTCGTCATCGAGGCCGGTTCCGTGATCGTCCAGCGGGTCTACTTCAAGGCGACCCACGGCAAGCGCATCTTCCTCATGAGCCCCATCCACCACCACTTCGAGCTCAAGGGTTGGGCCGAGGTCACCGTCGTCGTCCGCTTCTGGATCATCGGCGGTCTGCTCGTCGCCGCGGGTGTGGGTTCCTTCTACCTCGAGTGGCTGAGCCGATGAGCGCTGAGCGCCTCGACGGGCTCCGCAGCTGGCACGCCGACTGGCGTGATCTGCGGGTCGCCGTCCTGGGACTCGGGATGACCGGGTTCTCCGTCGCTGACACCCTCGCCGAGCTCGGCTCGGAGGTACTGGTCCTGGCAGGCGAGGCCGCGGACGAACGTGCCGAACTCGTCGGCGTCATCGGTGCGCGGCTCATCCAGCGGGACCTGTCGACCGTGCCGTCAGAGCTCGTCGAGTTCGCTCCGGAGCTCGTCGTCGTCTCACCCGGATTCCACCCCGACCACGCCGTCGTCACGTGGGCGCAGGCGGCCGGGGTCGCAGTCTGGGGTGACATCGAGCTCGCCTGGCGGGTCCGCGACAAGGTCGGCACCCCGGCCGAGTGGATCTGCATCACCGGCACGAACGGCAAGACCACCACCGTTCAGCTGACGGCGTCGATGCTCGTCGAGGCGGGCTTCCGCGCGGCGCCCTGCGGCAACATCGGCGTCCCGGTCCTGGACGCCGTCCGTGATCCGCAGGGCTTCGACTTCTTCGTCGTCGAGCTCTCCAGTTACCAGTTGCACACCCTCGGCCTGCAGGGCGGTCGGAGCATCGTCTCACCGCTCGCCAGTGTCTGCCTGAACCTCGCCGACGACCACCTCGACTGGCACGGCTCAGCCGAGGCGTACCGGGCGGCGAAGGCCGTGGTGTACGAGAACACGAAGGTCGCGTGCGTCTACAACCGCGCTGACGCGGCGACCATGTCGATGGTCGAGGAGGCCGAGGTCGTCGACGGCGCCCGCGCCGTCGGGTTCGGCCTCGACGTCCCCGGACCGAGCGACTTCGGCGTCGTGGACGGCATCCTGGTGGACCGCGCGTTCCTCGACGACCGTCGGACGAGCGCCCTCGAGATCACGACGGTCGAAGCGCTCGCCCAGCGCGGACTCGCCGCTCCGCACATCGTCGCCAACATCCTGGCGGCCGCGGCCCTCGCCCGGGCCGCCGGCATCACGGTCGAGGCGGTGCGCGACACCCTGCTGTCGTTCGGCCTGGACGCGCACCGGATCCAGCTCATCGCGCGAAGGCTCGAGGTGGACTGGATCGACGACTCGAAGGCCACCAACCCGCACGCCGCCGACGCCTCGCTCGCCGCCTACCGCTCGGTGGTGTGGATCGTCGGAGGCCTGTTGAAGGGCGTCTCGATCGATCGTCTGGTGGAGCGGCACGCCGACCACCTGCGCGCGGCCGTCGTGATCGGCGCCGACCGCTCGGAGGTCCTCGCGGCATTCGCGCGACACGCGCCGACGCTGACCGTCATCGAGGTCGACGCAGCGGAGACTGAACACGTCATGCCGGAGGCCGTTCGCCGGGCCGCCGAGGTCGCGCAGGCAGGGGACACCGTGCTCCTCGCTCCTGCAGCCGCCTCGATGGACCAGTTCACGGACTACGGACACCGTGGTCGCCTGTTCCAGGCCGCCGTCGAAGCAGAGCTGGGAGGTGAGGCGGATGATCGATCCGCCTCGCGCTGACCCGCGCCGCGCGCGGTCCTCATCGTCCCGGATGACGACGACCGCCTCAGGCAGTGGGACACCCGACGCGCCGACGTCGCCGAAGGGCATGTCGAGTGCACGGATCTCGCTGGGCAAGGTGCTGCGTCCGGAGTCGAAGAACTACTTCCTCCTCCTGGGTGTCACCCTCTTCCTCGTCGGGCTCGGGCTCGTCATGGTGCTGTCCTCGTCCTCCGTCGAGTCCTACGAGGCCGGCGACGGGTATTTCGGGCTGTTCTGGCGCCAGGCGACGTTCGCGATGATCGGTGTCCCGCTCATGCTGATCGTGAGCCGCTTCCCGGCACGGTTCTGGAAGAAGTGGGCGTGGGTGTTCCTCCTCGTCGCCATGGGCCTGCAACTGCTCGTCTTCACACCGCTCGGCTACGAGATCGGCGGCAACCGCAACTGGATCGAGATCGGCGGCTTCACCGCGCAGCCCTCGGAAGCGGTCAAGCTCGCGCTGGTCGTGTGGCTCGGGCTCGTGCTGACGATCAAGCAGCCGCGTCTCCTTGAATGGAAGCACGCCCTGATCCCGGTCATCCCCTTCGCCGGTCTCTCCATCGGCCTCGTCCTGCTCGGTGGCGACCTCGGTACCGTCGTGATCATGGCCCTCATCGTGTTCTCGGCGCTGTACTTCGCCGGAGTGCGACTGCGCTACATCGCGATCCCGGTGGTCGCCGGGGCCGTGCTGTTCCTCATCATGGCCGTCACGAGCGCCAACCGCATGCAGCGCATCATGGCGTTCTTCGGCGACGGCAAGGGCGACTACGAGAACGCCGACTGGCAGTCGACCCACGGCACGTGGGCCCTGGCGAACGGCGGCCTCTGGGGCGTCGGTCTCGGCAACTCGCGCGCGAAGTACGGATGGCTGCCGGCGATCTCGAACGACTTCATCTTCGCGGCGATCGGCGAGGAGCTGGGCCTCATCGGCGCCGTCCTCGTCCTCGGACTGTTCGTCTTCCTCGCCGTCATGTTCATCCGGGTGATCCGTACCAGCGACGACTCCTTCGTCCGGATCACCACCGGCGCCATCATGGCCTGGATCATCGGCCAGGCACTCGTGAACATCGGCGTCGTCCTCGGAGTCCTCCCCGTGCTCGGCGTGCCGTTACCGCTCCTGTCCTCGGGCGGCACGGCGCTGCTCACCACCCTCGTCGCGATCGGGATCGTCCTGTCGTTCGCCCGGGAGCGGGGGCGCCCCGCGTCCCAGCAGTCCCGTCGGTCACCCGCTCGACGTCCCCAATCCTCCGGAGTCACCCGATGACGACCTTCCTCCTGGCCGGCGGCGGCACCGCCGGCCATGTCAATCCGCTGTTGGCGGTGGCCGACGGCCTCCGCGCCAGAGACCCTGAGGCGACCATCCTCGTGGTCGGTACGGCGGAGGGCCTCGAGGCGCGACTCGTCCCGGAACGCGGCTACGAACTGCTCACGATCCCCAAACTGCCCTTCCCCCGCCGGCCGAACATCGATGCGCTCCGCTTCCCCGGTCGCCTCCGCCGGACGGTCGCAGCCGTGGTCGCGATGATCCGGGAGCACCGGGTGGACGTCGTGATCGGTTTCGGCGGCTACGCGGCCGCACCGGCGTACACGGCGGCCAGGCGCGCCGGTGTTCCGCTGGTCATCCACGAGGCGAACGCCCGTCCGGGCCTCGCGAACCGGCTCGGCGCGAGGTACACGCCTTACGTCGGTGTCGCCTTCCACCACACGCCCATCCGCAACGCACGCTTCGTCGGCATGCCGCTGCGTCGCGAGATCGAGGAGCTGGACCGCGAGGCGCTCCGGCCGGCGGCCCTCGCGGAGTTCGGCCTCATGCCGGACCGACCACTGCTGCTCGTCACCGGCGGTTCGCTCGGTGCGAGACGGATCAACGCGACGATGAGCCAGAGCGCCGAAGACGTCGTCGCGGCAGGTTGGCAGGTGCTCCACATCACGGGTGCGAAGAGCGAGATCTCGGATCCCGGTGTCGACCACTACCACCTCCTCGAGTACTGCTCCCGGATGGAACTCGCCATCGCCGCCGCCGACTTCGCGGTGTCGCGTGCCGGCAGCGCCACGGTCAGCGAGCTGTGCGCGGTCGGGCTCCCGGCCGTCTACGTCCCCTATCCGGTCGGCAACGGTGAGCAGCGCTTCAACGCCGCCGACGTCGTGCGGGCCGGGGGAGCGGTTATGGTAGATGACGCGCAGTTCGTGCCGGTCTGGGTGCGTGAGCACCTCGTCCCGTTGCTGAGCGATCGGCACCGGGTGGACGACCTGGCCGCCCAATCCAAGAGCGTCGGCGTCTCCGACGGCACGGCTCGCGTCATCGCCCTCATCGATGAGGCGCTCCAACCATCGGTGCAGCGCGTGCGCGGCCGGTGATCCAGTCTTCCCAGAAAGCGTGACACCGTGATCAAGCCAGACCCCACCGTCGAGATCCCCGCCGACCTCGGCGTCGTGCACTTCGTCGGCATCGGCGGCAGCGGGATGAGCGGCATCGCCCGGTTGTTCGTGAGCGCCGGATCGCGTGTGACCGGCTCGGACGTGCGCGAGTCGAAGAACATCGACGCACTGCGCGAGCTCGGCATCCCGGTCGCCATCGGGCACGATGCACGGAACGTCGGCGACGCTGACACCCTCGTCGTGACCGGAGCGCTCTGGGCTGACAATCCCGAGTACCTGCTCGCGAAGGAACGGGGTCTCACGATCCTGCATCGATCACAGGCGCTCGCATGGCTGACCTCCGGGACGCGACTCATCTCCGTCGCGGGGGCCCACGGGAAGACGACGTCGACCGGCATGATCATCACGGCGCTCCTGGAGCTCGGTGCCGACCCCAGCTTCGTCAACGGTGGCGTGATCGAGTCCCTCGGGCTGAGCTCGGCCAGAGGCGCCGGAGAGCTGTTCGTCGTCGAGGCGGACGAGTCGGACGGTTCGTTCCTGCTCTACGACACGGCGGTCGCGCTCATCACGAACATCGACCCGGACCACTTGGACCACTACGGCTCGCTCGAAGCGTTCGAGCAGGCGTTCGTGACCTTCGCCCAGCAGGCACGCGAACTCGTCGTCATCTCCTCGGACGACGCCGGTGCGGTCCGGATCACCCCGGCGCTCCGCGAGGCCGCGGACGGCAAGCGTGTGCTGACGTTCGGAGAGGCCGCCGACGCGGACGTCCGACTGCACGACGTCGGCTCCACCGGTCCGGTCTCCTTCCAACTCAGCTACGAGGGCACCAGCTACGCGGCTACCCTCCGCGTGCCCGGGCGCCACAACGCCGTCAACGCGGCCGGCGCCTTCGCGGTCCTCGTCGGTGTCGGATTCGACCCGGCGGACGCGCTCCGAGGCATCACCGCCTTCGGCGGGACGCAGCGCCGATTCGAACTGCACGGTGTCGTCGACGGTGTGAGCGTCTACGACGACTACGCGCACCACCCCACCGAGGTCGCCGCAGCCCTCGCCGCAGCGCGCACCGTGGTCGGCGACGGACGCATCATCGCCGTCCACCAACCGCACCTGTACAGCCGGACCCGACTGTTCGCCCAGGAGTTCGCCGACGCCCTCGAACGGTACGCCGACCACACGGTCGTGCTCGAGGTCTACGGTGCGCGCGAGGACCCCGAGCCCGGCGTGACCGGTGCGACCGTGTCGACCCGGTTCTCCGCCGCGGACCGCGTCGCGTACATCGACGACTGGCAGCGCGCCGCGGACTACACGGCGACGGTCGTGCGACCAGGCGACTTCGTCATCACGCTCGGATGCGGCGACGTCTACCGGATCGTTCCGCAGCTCCTCGAGGCCATCGCCGGTCGCGAGTCCCTCTGATGGGCGTCCGGTGAAGCGCCCGGACGGCTTCGACCCCGCGGCCAGTCCGCGCCCCGAGCGTCAGACACGGCCGGCGGTGTCGGCCCCGGTCGACCGTGGCGGTGTGCCCGCTGAGCCCGGCGGCGAGCAGGAGACGGACGTCATCGAGCTGGACGCCGCGCGGCTCCGGCCGAAGCGGTCGGACGCCGGCGCACCGTCCAAGCCGTCGGGCTCCACGGCGAAGGCGAAGTCGAAGTCGGCGTCAGGCACATCGACGGCGGCGCCGTCCTCGACGGTCGGAGCGAAGCCGGCGGCGACGTCCTCCGCCTCGTCTACGGCGACCATGGAGCGCCCGGACGAACCGGAGGACGAGGCGTTCCTCACCCCGCGTGAGGCCGCCAAGCTGCGACGTCGTCATGAACGCCAGGAGATCCGTCGGTTCACGGCCCGCAAGCGAGGCCGCCACCGTCCCTGGGTGATCACCGCCGCGATCCTCGGCGTGCTGATCGTCGTCTCGCTCGCGGGCGCCTATTCGCCCCTGCTGGCCGTCCGGTCCATCGAGGTCGTCGGTGCGAGCCGGGTGAACCAGGCCGAGATCACCGAGGCGCTCAGCGACCAGCTGGGTCGCCCGCTCGCCCTGGTCGACGCTGGCGCCGTCAAGGCGGTACTCGTCGGGTACCCGCTCATCGCGAGCTACTCCCTCGAATCCCAGCCCCCGAGCACGCTCGTCGTGCGGATCGTCGAACGCGAGCCGGTGGGCGTCCTGCAATCAGGGTCGGTGTACACCCTCGTCGACGCCGCCGGGGTCACCATCGAGCGCAGCGACCAACCGATCGCCGGGTATCCCACGCTCATGGTCACTGGTGGCCCGACCTCCAAAGGCTTCGTCGCCGCGGCCGCAGTGATCCGGGCGTTGCCGACGGATCTGCGCGCCCGAGTGGCGTCCGTTTCGGCGTCGACCGCGGACGACGTCACCCTCACGCTCGTGGACTCGCCCGCCGAAGTCGTGTGGGGGAGTGCGGAGGACTCGGTCCTCAAAGCGCGGATCCTCGCGACCACGATGGCGGCCACCGACCCGTCCCAGGTGAACCAGTACGACGTGTCGTCGCCGTCCGCCGCCATCGTCCGCTGAGGAAGCGCACCGGGATATTCCCGTCGATGTGCCGACACGCCCGGAAGCGTCCCGACACGGTCGGGGCTGGGCCCTAACGTCGTGCTCAGGACAGAAAATGCATACGCAGCATAACTTTAAACCTTAACTAGAGGTTGAGAGTTCTCACGGAGGCCTGAAGTGACTACAAACCAGAACTACCTCGCCGTCATCAAGGTCGTCGGTATCGGCGGCGGCGGTGTCAACGCGGTCAACCGCATGATCGAGCTCGGCCTCCGAGGCGTGGAATTCATCGCCATCAACACGGACGCGCAAGCGCTGCTGATGAGCGATGCCGACGTCAAGCTCGACGTCGGCCGCGAGATCACCCGCGGCCTCGGCGCCGGTGCCGACCCCGAGGTCGGACGCCGCGCGGCGGAGGATCACGCCGAGGAGATCGAAGAGGCGATCGCCGGAGCCGACATGGTGTTCGTCACCGCCGGCGAGGGTGGCGGCACCGGAACCGGTGGCGCACCCGTCGTGGCGCGGATCGCGAAGTCGATCGGTGCGCTGACCATCGGTGTCGTCACGAAGCCCTTCGGCTTCGAGGGTCGTCGCCGTCAGGCCCAGGCCGAGCTCGGCGTCGCCCGCCTGAAGGAGGAGGTCGACACGCTCATCGTCGTGCCGAACGACCGCCTGCTGGAGATCAGCGACCGCGGCATCAGCATGCTCGAGGCGTTCGCGACCGCCGACCAGGTACTCCTCGCCGGTGTCCAGGGCATCACCGACCTCATCACCACCCCCGGCCTCATCAACCTCGACTTCGCCGACGTCAAGTCGGTCATGCAGGGAGCCGGCTCCGCCCTCATGGGTATCGGCTCCTCGCGCGGCGCGGACCGTGCCATCAAGGCGGCTGAACTCGCCGTCGCCTCCCCGCTGCTCGAAGCGAGCATCGAGGGTGCCCACGGTGTCCTGCTGTCCATCCAGGGTGGCTCGAACCTCGGTATCTTCGAGATCAACGACGCCGCCAAGCTCGTCCAGGAGGCCGTGCACCCCGAGGCGAACATCATCTTCGGTGCGGTCGTCGACGACACCCTCGGCGACGAGGTGCGCGTCACGGTCATCGCCGCCGGATTCGACGGTGGCGAGCCCCTCACCAGGACGGCGGCCTCGCCTGCCGACGCGGTCATCTCGGGCGGCGTCATGAGCACCTCGGACGAGGCACCCAGTGCTCCGATCAGCACCTCGGCCAGCGCGGCCTCCGAGTCGTCCGAGCACCGCTCGGCACCTGCTGCGGCGCCGGTCGCCTCCGGCGGTGACTGGGGCTCCAGGCAGAACGCGTCCTCGCCCTTCTCCGGCGCGACGCACCGCCAGCCTGAAGCGGTCGTCGAGACCGCCGTCGTCGACCCCTCGTTCGACGACGAGGGCGAGCTGGACATCCCCGACTTCCTGAAGTAGTGGGCGGCGACTCGATCACCCCGGCCGGATCGGGCTCTTCGGAGCCCGATCCGGCTCTGGTCGATCGCCTCGCGGCGATCCGCGGCCGCGTCGCAGACGCCGCCCGGGCGGCCGGCCGCTCCCACGAGCCGACGCTCATCGTCGTGACGAAGTTCCATCCGGTCGCACTCGTGCAGCAGCTCGCGGCCGCGGGGATCACCGACGTGGGGGAGAACCGACACCCGGAGGCCCGAGACAAGGCCGAGGCGGCCGCCGGACTCGGGTTGCGGTGGCACTTCATCGGCCAGTTGCAGACGAACAAGGCCAAGCAGGTGCGCCGATACGTCGACGCCGTGCACTCGGTGGACCGCCCCGAACTCCTGCGCGCGCTGTCATCACCGGACCGCCTCCTCGAGGTGTTCCTCCAGGTGAACCTGACCGACGACCCGGGTCGCGGCGGTGTGGTCGGCGATGCGGCGCTGGAAGCGCTCGCCACGGAGACGCTCGAAGCCCAAGGCGTCCTCCTGCGAGGTGTGATGGCCGTCGCCCCGCTCGACGAGCCACCGGCCGATGCGTTCGCGCGCGTCGTCGCGGCGTCCGCGCGGGTGCGATCCCTCGCTCCGCAGGCCGACGGTCTGTCGATCGGGATGAGCCACGACTACGTCGAGGCGATCGAAGCGGGCGCGACACACCTACGCATCGGCACGGCAATCACCGGGAATCGTCCGGTGTGACGTTAATCTCGAAGGTGCAAGGACCGCAGATCACGGAGGAAACGATGTCGAACCCACTGAAGAAGACCATGGTGTACCTCGGGCTCGCCGACGATGATCTCGAGTACGAGCAGCAGCACGCTGCCCAGGCCGAGCCCACGCAGCAGGCCGAGCCTCGCCGGGCGGAACGTCCTGAGCGCGCAGAGCGGGTCGAGCGCGTCGAGAAGGCCGCTCCCGTGACCCCGCTGCGCAAGCCGGTCCCGGTCCGTCAGCCGGTCGCCCCGAGCTCCGACCTCAACGAGATCCTCACGGTGCACCCCAAGCAGTACCGCGACGCTCAGATCATCGCCGAGAGCTTCCGCGACGGTGTGCCGGTCATCATCAACCTCTCCCAGATGAGCGACGGCGACGCCCGACGCCTCATCGACTTCGCCAGTGGCCTCTCACAGGGCCTCTACGGGAAGATCGAGCGAGTGACGAGCAAGGTCTTCCTGCTCTCGCCCGAACACGTCGCCGTTTCCGGCGACAACGGGCAGGGGGCACCGGAAGCGACCGAGGCGACCTTCTTCGCTCAGTCATAATCGAGGGGTGGCTTCTCTCATCTCCGTGATCGGCACGATCCTCTATCTCGCGCTGCTCCTGTACTTCTTCGTCCTCTGGGCGCGGTTCATCCTCGACCTGGCTCGGGTGCTCCGCCCGCAGTGGCGACCGTCGGGCGTCGGCCTGGTCCTCGCCGAGCTGAGTTTCACGGTCACCGACCCGCCGATCCGGTTCTTCCGCCGCGTCCTGCCGCGCGTCGCGGTCGGTCCCGTCGCGCTCGACTTCGGTTGGACGCTGACGATGCTGTGTTGCATCATCGCGATGACGCTCGTCCAGCTCCTGTAGCCGCCGACGTCGGTGCACGCGCAGGGTTCACGACGATTGTGCGGCTACGATAGAACGCCCGTCACCTGACGGGAAGCTCCGACGCTGACAACATGTCTCACCCACTGGGTCAGACTTTGCTAGCGTGGGGGCGTTGTACACAGATTTTCGATTCGACAGTGAAGGTGGTTCGCTATGGCGCTCACTCCCGAAGACGTGGTCCAGAAGCGGTTTCAGCAGACCAAGTTCCGCGAAGGCTACGACCAGGACGAGGTGGACGACTTCCTCGACGAGGTCGTCGTCGAACTGCGTCGCCTCATCCAGGAGAAGGACGAGGTCCAGCAGAAGCTGACCGCGGCCGAGGCCAAAGTCGCCGAGTTGCAGAAGGGCGGTTCCTCCGCTCCCGCCGCGCTCGCAAAGGCTGAGCCCGCTCCCGCACCGGCTCCGGTCGTCGCACCCGCAGCGGCTCCTGCCGCCGAGTCGACCGATAACACGGCCGAGAGCTCCAACAACCTCCTGCAGCTGGCGCGCCGCCTGCACGACGAGCACGTCGCAGAGGGCGCTCAGCGTCGCGACGCACTCATCGCCGAAGGTCACGCGACCGCGGCACGTGTCGTCGCCGAGGCCGAGGCCAAGCAGCGCGCACAGATGCAGATCCTCGAGCAGGAGCGCTCCGTGCTGGAGCACAAGATCGACGAGCTGCGCAACTTCGAGCGTGAGTACCGCTCGCAGCTCCGCAGCTACATCGAGGGTCAGCTGAAGGACCTCGACGCCTCGTCGTCGAGCTCCGCTCCCGATGCGAAGTCCGGCGTCACCGCCGACAGCGCAGCGGTCTAGCGCAGACACCCGGTTGTCTCCCGCATCACCGTCGAAGGCCAGCGCCAGGACTCTTGCAGTCCTGGCGCTGGTTGCCGTCGTGGCCTATTCGGCCGATCAGTTCACGAAGTTCCTCGTCACCACCAACCTGACGGTCGGTGAGTCCGTCCCCGTCTTCGGGCAGGCGCTGGTCCTGTACTTCGTCAAGAATTCGGGTGCCGCTTTCTCGCTGGGGGCCGGCTACACCTGGATCTTCTCGATCCTCGCCGCGGTCGTCGTCGTCGTCATCGTCTGGTTCGCGCGCCGCATCCGTTCGCGAGCGTGGGCGATCGTCTTCGGTCTGCTCCTCGGCGGCGTGCTCGGCAATCTGACCGACCGCCTCTTCCGAGAGCCGTCCTTCGGCCTCGGCCACGTCGTCGACTTCATCTCGACGCCCTGGATGCTCCCCGCGATCTACAACGTGGCCGACATCTGCATCGTGGTCAGCATGGCGCTGTTCATCCTCCTGACGCTCTTCGGTGTCAACCTCGACGGCACGCGCACGACGCGAGCGAGTGAACGGGCCGCCCAGGAGGCGGAGGACCGCGAGGCCGAAGCCGACGCGGCCACCCTCGATCCCGCGGAGCCTGGTGACGCGAACCCGGACGCAGGTCGCCCGTGAACGAGTCCCGCAGCCTGTACGTCCCCGACGGACTCGACGGCGAGCGCGTCGACGCCGGACTCGCCAAGCTCCTGGGCTTCTCGCGCAGCTACGCGGCCGAGGTGGCCTTGGCCGGCGGAGTCGCCATGAACGGGAAGTCGGTCGACAAGTCCGATCGCCTGCTCGGCGGCGCCTGGCTCGAGATCGAATGGACGCCTCGACGGGAGGCCGTGATCGTCCCGATCGCCGTCCCCGACCTCGGCATCGTCCACGACGACGACGAGATCGTCGTCGTCGACAAGCCTGCGGGCGTCGCGGCGCATCCTTCGGTCGGTTGGGAGGGACCGACGGTGCTCGGTGCCCTCGCGGCGGCGGGCTTCCGCATCTCGACCTCGGGAGCCGCCGAGCGCGCAGGCATCGTCCATCGGCTGGACGCCGGGACGAGCGGCCTCATGGTCGTCGCGAAGACCGAGCGGGCCTACACCTGGCTCAAGCGGGCCTTCCACGACCGCGAGGTCGAGAAGATCTACCGCGCTGTGGTGCAGGGGCACCCCGATCCACTCGCGGGCACCATCGACGGACCGATCGGCCGCCATCCGCGTCACGACTGGCGGTTCGCCGTGACAGCCGACGGCAAGCCGTCGATCACCCACTACGAGACGCTCGAGGCGTTCCCGTACGCCTCGCTGCTCGAAGTGCACCTGGAGACCGGCCGCACCCACCAGATCCGCGTGCACATGGCGGCCCAGCGGCACCCCTGCGTCGGCGACACGATGTACGGAGCCGACGCTGCGCTCTCAGCTCGGCTGGGGCTCACCCGCCAGTGGCTCCACGCCACGAAGCTCGGGTTCGCCCACCCGGCCACGGGGGAGTTCGTGCGGTTCGAGGCTGCCTATCCGGCGGACCTCCAGCACGCCCTGTCCGTGCTCGAACTCGACTGAGCCGACGCCCAGCCCTCCCGTCGCCATGCGTGACGACGTCGCAGGAGTCGACCGTCAGCGGTGACGGTTAGGCTGGATCACAGACCACCTCGGCGTCCGCGCCGAACCCCACAGCACGATCCCCGGAGGCGCCGTCCGTGCCCACGTCCACCGATTCGTTCGTCCATCTGCACGTCCACAGCGAGTATTCGATGCTCGACGGAGCAGCCCGCGTGAAGCCGCTCATCCAGGCCGCGGTCGAGCAGGGCATGCCCGCCGTCGCCGTGACCGACCACGGCAACATGTTCGGCGCATTCGACTTCTGGCGCACGGCGACCGATGCCGGGATCAAGCCGATCATCGGGACCGAGGCGTACATCACCCCGGGGACCGCGCGCGGCGACCGGACGCGGATCAAGTGGGGCGACGGCGGGGGAGACGACGTCTCCGGCGCCGGCGCCTACACGCACATGACCTTGCTCTCGGAGACGACCGAGGGGATGCACAACCTCTTCCGGCTCTCGTCGAAGGCGTCGATCGAGGGGTACTACTTCAAGCCGCGCATGGACCGGGAGATCCTGAGCCAGTACAGCGCCGGTCTCATCGCGACGACCGGCTGCCCGAGCGGCGAGGTGCAGACGAGACTCCGTCTCGGCCAGTACGACGAAGCGGTCAAGGCCGCTGCGGACTTCCGCGACATCTTCGGCGCGGAGAACTACTTCTGCGAGATCATGGACCACGGGCTCGGGATCGAGCGCCGGATCATGGCCGATCTCATCAGGCTGTCGAAAGACCTCGGTCTCCCGCTCCTCGCGACGAACGACCTCCACTACACGCACGCCGCGGACGCCAAAGCGCACGCCGCCCTCCTCTGCGTGCAGTCCGGTTCCACGCTCAACGACCCGAACCGCTTCAAGTTCGACGCCGACGAGTTCTACCTGAAGTCCGCGGACGAGATGCGCCGGCTGTTCCGCGAGTACCCCGAGGCGTGCGACAACACCCTCGCGATCGCCGAGCGGTGCGACGTCGCCTTCGACACCTCGGCCAACTACATGCCGCGGTTCCCCGTGCCGGAGGGCGAGAACGAGGAGAGCTGGTTCATCAAGGAGGTCGAGACCGGGCTGAACCTGCGGTACCCGAATGGGATCCCCGCCGACGTCCGGGAACGGGCGAACTACGAGACGCGTGTCATCGTGCAGATGGGTTTCCCCGGGTACTTCCTCGTCGTCGCCGACTTCATCCAGTGGTCGAAGCGCAACGGCATCCGCGTCGGGCCCGGTCGTGGTTCCGGTGCGGGGTCCATGGCGGCGTACGCGATGCAGATCACCGACCTCGACCCACTCCGCCACGGGCTCATCTTCGAGCGGTTCCTCAACCCCGACCGCGTGTCGATGCCCGACTTCGACGTCGACTTCGACGACCGCCGACGCGGCGAGGTCATCAAGTACGTCACCGAGAAGTACGGCGACGAGCGCGTCGCGCAGATCGTCACGTACGGCACCATCAAGGCCAAGCAGGCGCTCAAGGACTCGTCGCGCGTCCTCGGCTTCCCGTTCGGCATGGGCGACAAGCTGACGAAGGCCATGCCGCCGGCGGTCATGGGCAAGGACATCCCGCTCGAGGGCATCCTCGACACCAAGCACCCGCGGTACAAGGAGGCGGTCGACCTCCGTGGCATCCTCGACACCGACCCGGAGGCCCGGACCGTCTTCGAGACCGCGCTCGGCATCGAGAACCTGAAGCGTCAGTGGGGCGTGCACGCGGCCGGCGTGATCATGTCGAGCGACCCGCTCATCGACATCATCCCGATCATGAAGCGCGAGCAGGACGGCCAGATCGTCACGCAGTTCGACTACCCGGCGTGCGAGTCCCTCGGATTGATCAAGATGGACTTCCTCGGGTTGCGCAACCTGACGATCATCAACGACGCCCTCGACAACATCAAGAGCAACCGCGATCTCGACCTCGTCCTCGAGGATCTCGAGCTCGACGACCGCGGCGCCTACGAACTCCTGTCCCGAGGCGACACCCTCGGGGTGTTCCAACTCGACGGCGGACCGATGCGCGCGCTGCTGCGCCTCATGAAGCCCGACAACTTCGAGGACATCTCGGCGCTGATCGCCCTGTACCGGCCCGGGCCGATGGGCGCGAACTCGCACACGAACTACGCGCTGCGGAAGAACGGCCTGCAGGAGATCACCCCGATCCATCCGCAGCTCGAGGAACCGCTCTCCGAGATCCTGTCGACGAGCTACGGCCTCATCATCTATCAGGAGCAGGTGATGGCGATCGCGCAGAAGGTCGCCGGCTTCTCCCTCGGACAGGCCGACATCCTCCGTCGTGCGATGGGCAAGAAGAAGAAGTCCGAACTGGACAAGCAGTTCGAGGGCTTCTCCGGCGGCATGGTCGCGAACGGCTTCTCGATGGAGGCCGTCAACAAGCTGTGGGAGATCCTCCTCCCGTTCTCGGACTACGCCTTCAACAAAGCGCACTCCGCCGCCTACGGGGTCATCTCCTACTGGACGGCGTACCTCAAGGCGCACTACCCGGCCGAGTACATGGCCGGTCTGCTGACGAGTGTCGGCGACTCCAAGGACAAGATGGCGCTCTACCTCAACGAGTGCCGCCGCATGGGGATCCAGGTCCTGCCGCCCGACGTCAACGAGTCCATCGGGTTCTTCGCCGCAGTCGGGGAGGACATCCGGTTCGGCCTGGGTGCCGTGCGCAACGTCGGTTCGAACGTCGTGGAGCTCATCCGGCAGGCACGCGAGCGCGAGGGGCGGTTCACCTCCTTCCACGACTTCCTCCGCAAGGTGCCGCTGCCGGTGGCGAACAAGCGGACCATCGAGTCGCTCATCAAAGCCGGCGCGTTCGACTCCATGGGCGACAGCAGACGTGCGCTCTACGAGATCCACGAGGACGCCGTCGACTCGGTCGTGAAGGACAAGCGTGCCGAGGCGTCCGGGAGCATCGGCTTCGACTTCGACAGCCTGTTCGCCGAGGTCGGCGAGGTGCCGCTCGCGAGCGTCCCCGCGCGTCCCGACTGGAGCAAGCGCGACAAGCTCAACTTCGAGCGGGAGATGCTGGGGCTGTACGTCTCGGACCACCCGCTGGCCGGACTCGAGATAGAGTTGGCGAAGCACGCCACGACGACCATCACCGACCTCATGACCTCCGAGGGCATGGACGGCGAGACCGTCGTGATCTCGGGGCTCGTCACGAGTGTCCAGCATCGGATCGCCAAGGCCTCCGGCAACCAGTACGGCATGATCCAGGTCGAGGACTTCGGCGGCGAGATGACCGCCATGTTCATGGGCAAGGCGTATCAGGAGTTCGCCTCCGAACTCGTCGGCGACTCGATCGTGGTGGTCCGCGGACGGGTCAGTGTCCGAGACGACGGGATGAACCTCCACGCGTACAGCATCTTCTCGCCCGAACTGCCAGAGGCCGGTGCCGACCGCATGCTCCAGCTGTCGATGGCGGACGCCCGGGCGACGACCGAGACGGTGACCACGCTCAGCGACGTCCTGACGCGGCACGCCGGGTCGACCGAGGTCCGGTTGAAGCTCATCCGAGGCGAGATCGCGCGGGTGTTCGAGCTGCCCCATCGCGTCAGTCTCTCGTCCGGACTCTTCGGCGAGCTGAAGTCCCTGCTCGGCCCGAACTGTCTCGGCTGACCCCGCTGGGGCGCTGGCGGCAGCCGGGACGGACCGCTGCGGACGATAGGCTGTGACGGCCATGATCACCACCATTGACCTCAGGGGAGTGCGGCCGAGCCGCACCGAGCTCCTGGACATGCTGCCCCGTCCCGTCGTCGACATCACCGCGGCAGCGCATGCCGCTCAGACGCTGATCGACGACGTCCGAGCGGACGGTTCCGAGGCCCTCTCGGCGCAGGCGGACCGGTTCGACGGGGGACGCCCTGAGCGGATCCGCGTCCCACAGGCCGAGATCGACGCCGCCGTCACGGCACTCGAGCCGGCCGTGCGCGCCGCGCTCGTGGAGGCCATCGACCGGGTCCGGACCGCCACGAGAGCGCAGGTCCCGCCGGAGCGTACGACCGAACTCGGCGACGGCGCGACCGTCGTGCAGCGCTGGGCCCCGGTCGGTCGCGTCGGCCTCTACGTCCCGGGCGGGAAGGCCGTCTACCCCTCGAGTGTGGTCATGAACGTCGTGCCGGCCCAGGAGGCCGGCGTCGGTTCCGTGGCGCTCGCTTCGCCCCCGCAGCGCGAGTTCGGCGGGCGCGTCCACCCGACGATCCTCGGCGCCGCCGGGCTGCTCGGGGTGACCGAGGTCTACGCCATGGGTGGTGCCGGAGCGATCGGTGCGTTCGCCTACGGAGTACCCGACCTCGCCCTCGATCCTGTCGACGTCGTGACCGGCCCGGGCAACATCTTCGTGGCGGCCGCCAAGCGCCTCGTGAAGGGGCAGGTGGGGATCGATGCCGAGGCCGGGACCACCGAGATCCTGGTCATCGCGGACGCCGGCGCCGATGCCCGGCTCGTCGCGGCCGACCTCGTGAGCCAGGCGGAACACGACGAGGCGGCGGCATCGCTGCTCGTCACCGACAGCGCGACGCTCGCGACCGCGGTGGAGGAGTGGCTGCAGCGGTACGCCGCAGGCACGCGTCACGGATCGCGCGTCGTCGAGGCCCTGGGCGGACCGCAGTCGGCGATCGTGCTCGTCGACGACCTGGAGGCGGCCGTGGCGTTCAGCAACGCGTACGGGCCGGAGCACCTCGAGGTGCAGACGCGCGACCCGGAGTCGCTTCTCGGCGCCATCACGAACGCCGGCGCGATCTTCCTCGGTGATCACACCCCGGTGAGCCTCGGAGACTATCTGGCCGGGTCGAACCACGTCCTCCCCACGGGCGGCCAGGCGCGGTTCTCCTCGGGCCTCGGAGCCTTCACCTTCCTCCGGCCGCAGCAGGTCGTCCGGTACGACGAACCGGCGCTCCGCCAGGTCTCGGCCCACATCGTGGCCCTCTCGGGCTCGGAGGACCTGCCGGCGCACGGCGAGGCGGTGACGGCCCGCTTCGGGCTCGTTGACGCCGAAATCCGTGCGGCCGACGACACCACCGCCCCCACCGCCCCCGAGGGAGCCCGCTGATGTACTGCCCGTTCTGCCGCCACCCGGACTCCCGGGTGATCGACTCCCGCACCAGCGACGACGGACTCGCCATCCGCCGACGTCGGCAGTGCCCCGAGTGCGGGAGGCGCTTCAGCACCATGGAGACCTCGAGTCTCGGCGTGATCAAACGTTCCGGCGTGGTTGAGCCCTTCAGCCGGGAGAAGGTCGTGAGCGGTGTCCGCAAGGCCTGCCAAGGCCGCCCGGTGACGGACTCGGACCTCGCCGTCCTGGCTCAGCGGGTGGAGGAGTCCATCCGCGCCACCGGCGCGTCGCAGATCGACGCGAACGACATCGGTCTGGCGATCCTCGCACCGTTGCGGGAGCTGGACGAGGTCGCATACCTCCGCTTCGCCAGTGTCTACCAGGCCTTCGAATCGCTCGACGACTTCGAGTCCGCGATCGCGCTGCTGCGCGTCGAGCACGCTTCCGGTGCCGCCCCCGTGCCGTCCGAGGAGCTCTGAGCCGTGTACCGCTTCCTGTTCTCGCACGTGCTGTCCAAGCTCGATCCCGAACGCGCACACCACCTGGCCTTCGACGTCATCCGAGCGCTTCCCGCGACCGGCCTCGGCCCCGCCATCAGGCGCTGGACGCTGCCGCGACTCGACCAGTCGGTGGAGACGCTGGGGCTGCGGTTCGAGACCCCGTTCGGTGTCGCCGCCGGCTTCGACAAGGACGGCAAGGGGGTCCTCGGTCTCGGACTGCTCGGGTTCGGCCATGTCGAGGTGGGCACGATCACGGCGATCCCGCAGCCAGGTAATCCCAAGCCCCGACTGTTCCGACTCATCGCCGATCGGGCGGTCGTCAACCGCATGGGCTTCAACAACGGGGGAGCCGACCAGGCCAGGCGTCGGCTCGAACGGACCGCGCGGGTGAGCCGCCGACCCGTCCTTGGCGTGAACATCGGCAAGAGCCGTGTCGTGGACGTCGCCGACGCCACGGCCGACTACGTCCGGAGCGCGACGCTCCTCGCGCCCGTGGCCGACTACCTCGTGGTCAACGTCAGCTCACCGAACACCCCTGGGCTCCGCGGCCTCCAGGAGCTCGACCAGCTCGCGCCGCTGCTCGAGGCCGTCCGCGCCGCCGCCGGTTCGACGCCGTTGCTCGTCAAGATCGCGCCCGACCTCAGCGATGCGGAGGTCGACCGCATCGCAGAGCTGGTCGTGGAACTCGGCCTGGACGGCGTCATCGCGACGAACACGACCATCTCGCGCGACGGACTGACCACCGATCCCGCCATCGTCGAGGCGGCCGGGGCCGGCGGACTGTCCGGAGCACCGCTGGCCGCCCGCTCGCTCGTCGTCCTGCGGCGCATCCGGGCCATCGTGCCCCCGGAGATGTGCGTCATCTCGGTCGGAGGCGTCGACACCGCCGAAGACGTCCAGGAGCGTCTGGCCGCGGGAGCCACGCTGGTGCAGGGGTACACGGCGTTCCTGTACCGCGGGCCGCTCTGGGCGAGGCACATCAACCGCGGACTCGACCGACTGGCTCGAACCGGCCGCTGAGCGGTACCACGCGCTGTCGACGACGAACGCCCGCCGGTCTGGGACCGGCGGGCGTTCGGTTTCGTGGGACTACTTGTTGGGGAACTGGCCGCGCTTGACCTGCGGCTTGGGCAGGCGGAGCGGGCGCAGCTGCAGCGCGCGCATGGCGGCGTACCAGCGCACGCCCCGCTCGTCCTGCCCGAACTTCGCCCGCAGCGCCTTCCGGACGCGGAAGCCGAGGAAGAAGCAGTCGGCGATCGCGATGATGAAGAACACCCAGAGGGTGAGCATGCCGTAGACCTGGATCTCGGGCACCGGCATGAAGGTGAGGATGATCACGAGGAACATCACCGGGATCATGAACTCACCGATGTTGAACCGGGCGTCGACGTAGTCGCGGACGAACTTCTTCTGCGGGCCGCGCTCGCGTGCCGGGAGGAACTTGTCGTCGCCGGCGGCCATGCCGGCCTGCGCCCGCCTCCGTGCCTCGGCCTGCTGCGCCTTCGCCGCCTTCGAGGCCTCCTTGCGGTCGGAGGGGACGAGTGGACGCTTGTTCTGCGCCTCGCGTTCCGCCCGGGACGGGGTCGGTCGACCCTTCGCCTCCTTGGCGCCGCGGGCGAGGCGCTCAGCCGTCTGCGCTGCGGTCTCGACGATCGGCTCTGATGCCGGGGTGCTCTGCTGTTTGGCCACGATGGAACGTCCTTGATTCGGGGATTCCCTTAAGATTACTCGCATGACGACAGGTACCACGACGGAATCGACCCAAGACCCACGCAACGACCAGGAAGTCCTCGATCGGCTGCGCGAATCCGTCGCCGGTGCGTTGCCGTCGTCGATCGCCGATCTGTCGGCGCTCGTCCGCATACCCTCGGTGTCGTGGTCGGCGTTCGACGCGGCCGAGGTGGCGCGGAGTGCCGAGGCGGTCGCGGAGCTCGCACGCGGTCTCGGTGTCTTCGACGAGGTCTCGGTGCGGCGGTCCGCCATCGACGGCGGAGCGGAGCTCGGGCAGCCCGCCGTGCTGGCCCGACGAGAACCGCGGAACGGCCGACCGACCGTGCTGCTCTACGCGCACCACGACGTCCAGCCCCCTGGAAGCGACGACAAGTGGGACTCGCCGCCGTTCGAGCCGACCGTCCGCGACGGCCGCATCTACGGACGGGGCGCGGCTGACGACAAGGCCGGCGTCATGTCCCACATCGCCGCGATCCGAGCCGTCACCGAGGTCCTCGGTTCCGACCTCGACCTCGGTATCGTGCTGTTCATCGAGGGCGAGGAGGAGTTCGGCTCGCGGTCCTTCGGTTCCTTCCTGGAGGAGCACCGCGACACCCTCGCTGCGGACGTGATCGTCGTCGCCGACAGCGACAACTGGGACGAGCGGACGCCGGCGCTGACGATCGGTCTGCGCGGCAACGTCACGTTCCGGCTGCGCGTGAAGACCCTCGACCACGCCTCCCACTCCGGGATGCTCGGGGGAGCGGTGCCGGACGCGATGCTGGCCGCGGTCACCCTGCTCGCGACACTGTGGGACGCGGACGGTTCAGTGGCGGTCGCCGGACTCACCTCGCACGACGCCGTCACCCCGGAGTTCGACGAGGCGCAGCTCCGCGCCGAGTCAGGTCTGTCCGAGGGGGTCACGCCGATCGGACGCGGCTCGATCCTCAGCCGGATCTGGTCGCAGCCCGCGATCACCGTCACGGGCATCGACGCACCGTCGGTGGCCAACGCCTCGAACACGCTCATCCCGGAAGTGTCGGTTCGCATCAGTGCGCGGATCGCCCCCGGGCAGGATCCGGCCGAGGCCTACCGTGCACTCGAGGCCCACCTCCTCGCCAACAGCCCGTTCGGCGCGCAGCTGACGATCGACGAGGTCGACCAGGGGAGCCCGTTCCTCGTGGACACGAGCGGTTGGGCCGTCGCCGAGGCGAAGCGCGCCATGGCCGACGCCTGGGAGGTCGAGCCCGTGGAGACGGGCGTCGGCGGATCGATCCCGTTCATCGCCGACCTCGTCCGAGTCTTCCCGGACGCCCAGATCCTCGTCACCGGTGTCGAGGACCCGCACTCGCGCGCCCACAGCCCGAACGAGTCGCTGCACCTCGGCGTCTTCCAGAAGGCGATCCTCACGGAGGCGGTGCTCCTCGCTCGCCTGGCGGCCGCACCCCGTCCGTCCTCGGACGCGTAGACGCGACGGACGCGCCGCCGCACTTCCAGGGGTGCGTCCGTCGCGGCAGGCGGTAGAATCTCACACAGGCGTCGACCCGGCGCCGCCAGACCTCGCGAGGAGCATCATGAGCGACACCATCCTGACCGAGACCAAGATCGACGCGGCTCACGGCGTCGGCCTGTCCGACACGGCGGCGCAGAAGGTCAAGAGCCTCCTCGAGCAGGAGGGTCGCGACGACCTCCGTCTCCGCGTGGCCGTGCAGCCGGGAGGATGCTCGGGCCTCATCTACCAGCTGTACTTCGACGAGCGCATGCTCGACGGCGACGCCACGGTCGACTTCGACGGCGTCGAGGTCATCGTCGACAAGATGAGCGTCCCCTACCTCGACGGCGCCAAGATCGACTTCGAGGACACCATCCAGAAGCAGGGGTTCACCATCGACAACCCCAACGCCGAGGGCAGCTGCGCCTGCGGCGACAGCTTCCACTGAGCCAGATTCTTCCTGAAGGGGAAATTGCCCGGTCCCGGGTGGTTTCCCCTTCGTCATTCCGGTCACGATCCCGCACCGCGGACGCGAATGGTCCGGCGTTCACCGCCCATCCCCACTAGACTGGGGGGCGATCCACAGGTGTGTATTCGAAAGGTTTCAGAGGTGCGCTCGACTCGTCGTCTCAGATGGGCTGCCATTCCGGTCGCAGCCACACTCGCCATAGTCCTGGCGGGTTGTACGCAGGCGGAACTGCATGGTTACCTGCCGGGATTCGTCGAGGGCGAATCTCCCGTCACGAACCACACGGACCGCATCGCGGGCCTGTGGGTGACGGCATGGCTGGTGCTGCTCGCAGTCGGCGTCATCACGTGGGGGCTCATCATCTGGGCCGTCATCGTGTACCGACGCCGCAAGGGGCAGACCGGTCTCCCGGTCCAGCTGCGGTACAACATGCCGATCGAGATCTTCTACACGATCGTCCCGCTCATCCTGGTGCTCGGCTTCTTTGCCTTCACGGCACGCGACCAGAACGCGATCGAGACCCAGTACGAGGATCCCGACGTGGCCATCGAGGTCTTCGCCAAGCAGTGGGCGTGGGACTTCGTGTACGACGAGGCCGTCAACGGCCAGGACGTCTGGACCGCAGGCGTGCAGGCCGATGAGAAGCCCGGTGGCGTCATCGACCAGGACGCACTCCCGACGCTCTACCTGCCCGTCGGCAAGACGGTGAAGATCGCGCTGCAGTCGCGCGACGTCATCCACTCCTTCTGGGTCATCGACTTCCTCTACAAGAAGGACATGATCCCGGGCAAGACGAACTACATGTCCTTCACCCCTGAGCGCGAGGGCACGTACGCCGGCAAGTGCGCCGAGCTCTGTGGCGAGTACCACTCGCTCATGCTCTTCAACGTGAAGGTCGTCTCGCAGGCCGAGTACGACAAGCACCTCGAAGACCTGGCCGAGTCGGGCAACATCGGCGACTACGGCACGGCATACGACCGCAACAGCAACCTCCCCGGCACCAAGGCGCCGGCAGGTCTCGAAGAGCACGGAGACGGGGAATGACCTCCACCACGCTTCCCGCAGGCCAGGCGAGCGTCGTCGGACGCACCTCGGTCGAGCGCAAGGGCAACATCCTGGTCAAGTGGATCACCTCCACCGACCACAAGACCATCGGGTACATGTACCTGATCGCCTCGTTCATCTTCTTCTGCCTCGGCGGCGTGATGGCGCTCATCATCCGCGCCCAGCTCTTCGAGCCCGGCGGCACGATCGTGGAGACCAAGGAGCAGTACAACCAGCTCTTCACGATGCACGGCACGATCATGCTCCTCATGTTCGCGACGCCGCTCTTCGCAGGGTTCGCGAACGCGCTCATGCCGCTGCAGATCGGCGCACCGGACGTCGCCTTCCCGCGACTGAACGCCTTCGCGTTCTGGCTCTACGCCTTCGGTAGCCTCATCGCCGTCGGTGGCTTCCTCACCCCGCAGGGTGCCGCCGCCTTCGGCTGGTTCGCCTATGCGCCACTGTCGAGTACGACGTTCTCGCCAGGGCTCGGAGGCAATCTCTGGGTCCTCGGACTGGCGCTCAGCGGCTTCGGCACCATCCTCGGTGGCGTCAACTTCATCACCACGATCATCACGATGCGCGCCCCCGGCATGACGATGTTCCGCATGCCGATCTTCACGTGGAACGTCCTCGTGACGTCCATCCTCGTCCTGATGGCGTTCCCGGTGCTCGCAGCGGCCCTCTTCGGCCTTGCCGCGGACCGCGTGTTCGACGCCCACATCTACGACGCGGCCAACGGCGGCGTCATCCTGTGGCAGCACCTGTTCTGGTTCTTCGGGCACCCCGAGGTCTACATCATCGCGCTGCCGTTCTTCGGCATCGTCTCCGAGATCTTCCCGGTGTTCAGCCGCAAGCCGATCTTCGGCTACAAGACCCTGATCTACGCGACGATCGCGATCGCGGCCCTCTCCGTGACGGTGTGGGCACACCACATGTACGTCACCGGATCGGTGCTCCTGCCGTTCTTCGCCCTGATGACGATGCTCATCGCGGTTCCGACCGGCGTGAAGATCTTCAACTGGCTGGGCACGATGTGGCGCGGTTCGGTCACCTTCGAGACCCCGATGCTCTGGTCGATCGGCTTCCTGATCACCTTCGTCTTCGGTGGACTCACCGGTGTCATCCTCGCTTCGCCGCCGCTCGACTTCCACGTCTCCGACTCCTACTTCGTCGTGGCGCACTTCCACTACGTCGTGTTCGGCACGGTCGTGTTCGCCATGTTCGCCGGCTTCTACTTCTGGTGGCCGAAGTGGACGGGCAAGATGCTCAACGAGAAGCTCGGCTACTGGCACTTCTGGCTGCTCTTCATCGGCTTCCACACGACGTTCCTCATCCAGCACTGGCTGGGCGTCATCGGGTTCCCGCGCCGCTACGCGACGTACTCGCCTGAGGACGGCTTCACCTGGATGAACCAGCTGTCGACCGTGGGCTCGTTCATCCTCGCCATCTCGCTGCTGCCCTTCTTCCTGAACGTGTACATCACGATCCGGAAGGCTCCTCGAGTCACCGAGGACGACCCGTGGGGGTACGGTGGATCGCTCGAGTGGGCGACCAGCTCGCCCCCGCCGCGTCACAACTTCGTCTCCATCCCGCGCATCCGCTCGGAGCGCCCGGCCTTCGACCTCCACCACCCCGAGGTCGGTATCCCGGTCGGCGTCGGTCCCGCGAAGGACGCACCTGACGCACCCACGCTCGACATCGACGCCGGAAAGGTGAAGTAGCCGCCATGCGCGCCAATATCATCCTCTTCACGATCCTGACGGTGTTCTGCGCCCTCCTCTGCGCGGTTTACACGGTGTGGTCGCTCGTCGACCCGCTGCACGGCCGGGTCGAATGGGTCGGCACGGTCACCCTGGCTCTCGCCGCGATCCTGAGCGCCTTCCTCGGCTTTTATCTCAGCCGGGTGCACAAGAGCCAGGGCGCCGAGCTCCCCGAGGACACGCTGACGGCGAACATCGACGACGGCGACCCGGAGATCGGGCACTTCAGCCCGTGGAGCTGGTGGCCCATCATCCTCGCCGGTGCGTGTGGTCTGCTCGTACTCGGTCTAGCGGTCGGGTTCTGGATCGCGATCATCGGCATCCCGCTAGTTGTCATCGCGGTCGTCGGTTGGAACTACGAGTACTACCGCGGATACTTCGCACGCTGATGGTCGCCTCGTTCAGCATCCGTCGCGGTCAGCCCGACGACCGTTCAGCCGTCTTCGCGCTGGCCGGCCAGCTGATCACCGGGTCCATCCCGCCTGCGGCGGACGACTTCATGGCCGCGTACAACAACGTCATGCGCCCTCGTGAAGACGAGACCAACGTGCTGTACGTCGCGGTCGACGAAGCGAACCGTGTTGTCGGATACACCCTGATGACGGTGTCGCGGCTGCTGCACGCGGCCGGCCTGACCGCTCACCTGCAGGAGCTCGTCGTCGACGAGACCGCCCGCGGCGACGGCATCGGATCGGCCCTCGTCGAGGCGAACGAGCACTATGCCGTCGAGCGCGGTGCGCGCCAGCTGACGATGTCCACCTCTCGAGCTGGCGACTTCTACCGTCGTCTCGGCTACAACGTGACGGCGGAGTTCTACAAGAAGATCCTCCCGCTGGGCTGACCCCCAAGCTGTCATCGAAGAGCCCCCGAGCCACCGCTCGGGGGCTCTTTCGTGTTCTGGTGCGCGCCTAGACGTGGAGAACAAGCAGCTGGCAAGGTGTGGGGACCGCCCCTGAAGGTCATGAGCGTCACCCTTCGGTTCGTCGAGACTTCACGGTGGCAGCCGTATTCAGGTGACGCCTCCTCACGCCTCGTAGGCCGGGGGAGCGCGCCCGCCCGGCCCCGAAGGCTGTCGAGAGGCACACGCCGCCCTCAGCGGACTCAGCGTGCGTGCGAACAGACCTGGCGTAGGCCGTTCCCCGGTCCCTGAGCCCGTCGACGGGCAGGCGTCGTCCGGTGGCTCCTCTGTACGGTCCCGATCAGCCTGGGACGAGAACGTCGGATCCGAAGCCGGTCGACAGGCTCACATCGTCTGCGGTCGCGCAGGAAGGGCGGTGGACCGCGGTGAGCGATCCACAGGTCTCCGAAGCTTGTCGACGGGCTCATGTCGCCCGCAGCGGCCTTCCGCGCCCGGAGAGCGGGGGAGCGGGATCGCACGGACCTCCATTGTCGCCGCGTCGTGTCGCAGCACAGTTCCACGATCCCCGCCGCAGAACGACGAAAGCCCCGCAGTCCGTGAGGACTGCGGGGCTTTCCAGTGGCATCCGCCTAGTGGTGGTCGCCGTGGGAACGTTCGATCTCCGTGTTCGTGACGGGAGCGATCCGATCCTCGAAGAACCAGCGGGACATCGCGGCGCGAGCCTTCTGGACACCGGTGATCTTGCCCTTGGCGTTCGGACGGATCATCAACGGCTTGTGGTCGTCGTAGCTCGCGAGGCGCCAGCGCTCGTACTCGTCGACGGGCTCGTGGACCTCGATGAACTCGCCACCGGGGAGGCGGACGATGCGCCCGGTCTCGTAGCCGTGGAGGAGGATCTCGCGATCCTTCTTCTGCAGCGCCAGGCAGGTGCGCTTCGCGATGAAGTAGGCGATGAACGGTCCGAGGATGAGGATCGCCTGCAGCGTGTGGATCACACCCTCCATCGTCACCTTGAAGTGGGTGGCGATGATGTCCGAGCTCGCAGCAGCCCAGAGGGCGGCGTAGAAGGTGACACCGGCAGCACCGATCGCGGTGCGGGTCGGCGCGTTGCGCGGACGGTCGAGGATGTGGTGCTCGCGCTTGTCACCCGTGATCCACGCCTCGACGAACGGGTAGATGAACACCGTGACGATGAACAGACCCAGGACGAGGACGGGAAGGATGATGTTGAACGAGAACGTGTGATCCCAGAGGACGAACTCGAGGTGTGGCGGAACCAGCCGGAGCGCGCCGTCGGCGAACCCGATGTACCAGTCAGGCTGCGTACCTGCCGAGACCGGGGAGGGGTCGTATGGCCCGTAGTTCCAGATCGGGTTGATCGTGAACAGCGAGGCGATGAGCATCACGACACCGAAGACGATGAAGAAGAAGCCACCGGCCTTCGCCGCGTAGACGGGGAGGACGGGGAATCCGACCACGTTCTGCTCGGTGCGACCGGCGCCCGGGAACTGCGTGTGCTTGTGCACGACGACGAACACCAGGTGCAGGGCGATGAAGAGCAGCACCAGCGCCGGCAGGAGCAGGATGTGGAGCGTGTAGAGGCGGCCGACGATGTCGGTGCCCGGGAACTCTCCACCGAACAGCAGGAAGGTCGTCCACGTACCGATGATGGGCAGACCCTTCACCATGCCGTCGATGATCCTCAGACCGTTACCGGAGAGCAGGTCGTCGGGCAGCGAGTATCCGGTGAAGCCCTCGGCCATGGCGAGGATGAACAGGACGAAACCGATCACCCAGTTCAGCTCACGCGGCTTGCGGAACGCACCGGTGAAGAAGATGCGCAGCATGTGCAGGCCGATGGATGCCACGAACAGCAGGGCAGCCCAGTGGTGCACCTGACGCATCAGGAGGCCGCCGCGGATGTCGAAGGAGATGTCGAGCGTCGACGCCATGGCGACGGACATCTCGATGTTCTTTAGCGGGACGAAGGACCCGTCGTAGTGGACCTCCGCCATCGATGCCTGGAAGAAGAAGGTGAGGAAGGAGCCCGACAGCAGGATGATGACGAAGCTGTAGAGCGCGACCTCGCCGAGGAGGAACGACCAGTGGTCGGGGAAGATCTTGCGGCCGAACTCCTTCACGGCGACCGAGATGGACGTCCGCTCTTCGAGGTAGTTCGCTGCAGCGCCGGTGAATCCACCGGAGCTCTTCGCCGGAGCGGCCTTGGCCTGCTCAGGGGCGCGTGTTGCGGTCGAGGTGCTCAATGACGCTCCCAGAAGCTCGGGCCGACAGGTTCGTGGAAGTCGCTCCGCGCGACGAGGTAACCCTCGTCGTCGACGGTGATCGGCAGCTGCGGAAGCGGCCGGGCGGCCGGTCCGAAGATGACCGCGCAGTGGTTCGTGACGTCGAACTGCGACTGGTGGCAGGGGCAGAGGAGGTGGTGCGTCTGCTGCTCGTAGAGCGCGACAGGGCAACCGACGTGCGTGCACACCTTGGAGTAGGCGACGATGCCGTCGTAGGACCAGTCCTTCTTGGACTCCTCCTCGACGAGGTCTTCGGGCTTCAGCCGCATGAGCAGCACGATCGCCTTCGCCTTCTCGTTGAGGACGTGGTCGGCCTCGTGGAGGTTCTCGGGGATCACGTGGAACGCGCTGCCGAGCGTCACGTCGGACGCCTTGATGGGCGTTCCGGAAGGGTCACGGGCGAGGCGCGTGCCTTCCTTCCACATCGTGTGCTGCATGAGCTCGACGGGGTCTTCGTCGTACGGCGCGAGACCGCGGAACAACGCGATGCCCGGGAGCGGGAAGACGATGAGGGAACCGATGAGGCTGTTGCGGATGAGCGCGCGTCGACCGATGCCGGACTCGACGTTCGCCTGGTGCATGATCTCCACCGCGCGATCGCGGCTGACCTGGTTGCCGCCGACCTTGTGACGGTAGTCGATGCCTTCCTCGTCGTGCATGAGGGCCTTGCCCCAGTGCACGGCACCGATACCGATCGCGAGCAGGGCCAACGCCATGCCGAGACCGATGAACAGGTTGTTCAGACGGACCGAGGCGATGTCCTCGGGCTCGATCGGGAACGCCATGTAGGCGGCGACCGCCCAGACGCTGCCGGCGATCGACAGGTAGAAGAGGGTGTAGACGGCGCGCTCGGCCCGCTTGTCCTTCTTGGGGTCGAGGTCCGTGACGCGCTTCCGGTGGGGAGGCAGGCCGGGGTCGACGACGGCATCGCGGGAGATGACCCCGGTACCGGTCGCGACCTGCAGCTCCTGCCCGTGGGCGGACGGTTCGGCAGACGAGTCGGCGGCTGGGTGACCCGAGCCGCTCGAGTTGTCGTGAGCCATGGTGCTCCTTCTTACGTGTTGTCGATCCGCGTCGGTCAGTTCGACTTCGCGGTGATCCAGACGGTGAGGGCCACGATCGAGCCGAGGCCGAAGATCCAGAGGAACAGGCCCTCGGAGACGGGGCCGAGCGAGCCGAGGTCGTTGCCGCCCGGTGACGGGTTCTTCTCCATGAACTTGAGCGCGGTGATGATGTCGCGCTTGTCCTCGGGGGAGAGGTTCATGTCGTTGAAGACGGGCATGTTCTGCGGGCCGGTGATCATGGCCTCGTAGATGTGGGCGGCGCTGACGCCGACGAGCGAGGGAGCGTACTTGCCCTCGGTCAGGGCGCCACCGGCGGCTGCGACGTTGTGGCACATCGCGCAGTTGATGCGGAACAGCTGGGCGCCGTTGGAGGCGTCGCCCTCGCCGTCGAGGTACTGCTCCTCGGGGATCTCCGGGCCGGGTGCGACCGAGGCGACGTAGGCCGCGAGGGAGGAGATCTGCTCCTCGGTGAACTGCACGGGCTTCTCCGGGGCCTGCGGGCCCTGGTTCTGCAGCGGCATCCGGCCGGTGCCGACCTGGAAGTCGACGGCGGCGGCACCGACGCCGAGGAGGCTCGGTCCGGCGGTCGTGCCCTGCATGTCGAGGCCGTGGCAGGTGGCGCAGTTCGCGGAGAAGAGCTTCTCGCCCTCGTCGACGGAGGCCTGCGACTTGGCGGCGGCGACGGGCTCGGCGCTGGCCGTGCTGACGCTGACGGCTGCGTAGGCGCCTCCGGTCACGAGGAGGCCGATCGCGAGCAGTGCCGCCGAGGCGAACGGGCTGCGGCGGCCGCTCTTGCGCGTGGCACGGGCGGCCTTCTTGGACGCCTTGGTGGTCGTCGTCTGGGTGGGGTCAGTCTTCATGGAGGCAGTCATTCCGGGTCAGCGCAGGATGTAGATGACGAAGTAGAGGCCGATCCACACGACGTCGACGAAGTGCCAGTAGTACGAGACGACGATGGCGCTCGTCGCCTCCTTGTGGCCGAATCGTTTGACGGCGTAGGCACGGCCGATCACGAGGAGGAAGGCGATGAGGCCGCCGGTCACGTGCAGGCCGTGGAAGCCGGTCGTGAGGTAGAACGCCGAGCCGTACGCGTTCGAGCTGAGGGAGATGCCCTCGCTGACGAGCGTCGCGTACTCGAGGATCTGGCCGGCGACGAACACGGCACCCAGGGCGTAGGTGAGGAAGAACCACTCGACCATGCCCCACTTGCGCGGGCTCCAGCCGGTCATGCGGGGCTGCATGCGCTCCGCTGCGAAGACGCCGAACTGGCACGTGAACGACGAGGACACGAGGATGATCGTGTTGATCGTCGAGTACGGGACGTTCAGGCGACCGGCCTCGGCCGCCCACAGTTCGGGAGCCATCGATCGCAGCGTGAAGTAGATCGCGAAGAGGCCGGCGAAGAACATGACCTCGCTGCCCAGCCAGACGATCGTTCCAACCGCGACCGTGTTCGGTCGGTTGATCCGGGGCGCGCTCGGCGCAAGGTTGATTGAGGTGCTCGTCACCCCTCCATTATGGCCGAAAGCCGGAGCGGTTTTTCGCATTTCGGCGGCGGCGAGCACGGTCGGATCAGTAAGGGTAGCCTTATTTCCTGACCGGGATCTTCGGTTCTGCTGCGGGATTCATGTGATCTTCGCCTCCACTGGCCGCTCGAGGCGTCGGCGAGTCGCGCTTGTAAGATCGTCGACATGCCTCTCACGACCTGGCCGACGCTCATCGGCGACCTGCTCGCCGGAACCGATCTCAGTGTGTCGGAGTCGACGTGGGCGATGGAACGGATCATGACCGGCCAGGTGACGGACGCTCAACTGGCCGGCTTCCTGATCGCGTTGCGCCGCAAGGGGGAGACGGTCGACGAGATCGTCGGGTTCCGCGATGCGATCCTCGACCACGCGAAGCCCCTCGTCGCCCCGTCCCGGGCCCTCGACATCGTCGGCACCGGCGGCGACCGCTTCGGCACGGTCAACATCTCGACGACCGCGTCCATCGTCGCGGCCGCGACGGGCATCCCCGTGATCAAGCACGGCAACCGCGCGGCGAGCTCCGCCTCGGGATCGAGCGACGTGCTCTCGGCGCTCGGCGTCGACCTCGCCCTGCCGACGGACCTGGTGGGGGAGGTGCTGGCGTCGACGGGCATCACCTTCGCGTACGCGGCGGCGTTCCACCCCGGTTTCGGCCACGCAGGGGCGGTCCGTGCGGAGCTCGGCGTGCCGACGGTCTTCAACTTCCTCGGTCCGCTCGTCAACCCGGCCCGCCCGGAGGCGTCGGCGGTCGGCGTCGCGCACGCCGACCGCATCCCGCTGTTCGTGGGCGTGTTCCAGACGCGTGGGGCGACCGCCCTCGTCTTCCGGGGCGACGACGGACTCGACGAGCTGACGACGACTGGACACAGCCACCTCTGGGAGATCACCCGCGGAGCCGTCACCGAGCACGACCTGGATCCCCGGGAACTCGGCATCCGCCGTGCGTCGATCGACGATCTCATCGGCGGTGACGCCCAGCACAACGCCGGTGTCGTGCGCGCCACGCTCGCCGGCGAGGAGGGTCCCGTCCGCGACATCGTCCTGCTGAACGCCGCGGCGGGGATCGTGGCGTTCGAGCTGTCGGAGGATCCGATGCAGGCGCAGCGGCCGATCCTCGAGCGGTTCGCCGCAGGGCTCGTGTCCGCCGCGGCCGTCATCGACTCGGGTGCGGCGACCACGACACTCGACGCCTGGGTGGACGCCACCCGTACGCTCGGCTCGCGCTGATCCGCGCCGTGGCCGGGTCCTCTGGCCCTACCGGCGGTGGGCCGCAGCGCGTAGGTTGAGACCCGATGCCGGCATACCCGGTCGGCGGACCCGAACCGATCTTGCAGGAGGATTCAATGAAGAAGCTCATCAATGATCCCAAAGACGTCGTCGTCGAGGCGGTGGCCGGATTCGGCGCCGCGCACCCCGACCTCGTCACCGTGTCGCTCGACCCGGTGTTCATCGCCCGAGCCGATGCCCCGGTCGCCGGGAAGGTGGGGATCGTGAGCGGCGGCGGCAGCGGGCACGAGCCCCTCCACGGCGGGTTCGTCGGATTCGGGATGCTCGACGCCGCCGTGCCCGGCCCGGTGTTCACCTCGCCCACTCCGGACCCCATCCTCGCCGCCACGAAGGCGGTGGACGGTGGTGCCGGCGTCCTGCACATCGTCAAGAACTACACGGGTGACGTGCTCAACTTCGAGACCGCGGCCGATCTCGCGCTGGCCGAGGGCATCGAGGTGCGCTCGGTCATCGTCGACGACGACGTCGCGGTGAAGGATTCGCTCTACACGGCGGGACGTCGGGGTGTCGCCGGCACCGTCCTCGTGGAGAAGCTCGCCGGGGCTCGTGCCGAGGCCGGGGGAGGCCTCGACGAGGTCGCCGACCTCGCGACCAAGGTCAACGAGCGCACCCGCACGATGGGCGTTGCACTCACCCCGTGCGTCGTCCCGCACGCGGGCGAGCCGAGTTTCACCCTGGCCGACGACGAGATCGAGATCGGGATCGGTATCCACGGTGAGCCCGGCCGTGAACGCATCCCCCTGGAGCCCGCCGACCGGATCGTCGACCGGCTGCTCGCCGCCATCCTCGAGGACCTTCCGTACGCACCCGACGAGCGTGCCCTCGTCCTGGTGAACGGGATGGGCGGGACGCCGCAGGTCGAGCTGCTCATCGTCTTCCGCCGTGTGGCCGAGGCGCTCACGGAGCGCGGGATCGAGGTGGCACGGTCGCTCGTGGGGAACTACACGACCAGCCTCGAGATGCAGGGTGTGTCGATCACCCTCCTGAAACTCGACGATGAACTGATCGAATTGTGGGACGCCCCGGTGCAGACCGCGGCGCTCCGGTGGGGGCGGTAGACGGATGGGATTGGACGGAGCCTGGGCGATCGCCTGGATGCGGGGGAGTGCGGCGGTCGTCGCGGAGCATCGCGTGGAGCTGATCACGCTCGACCGTGACATCGGGGACGGCGACCACGGCGAGAACCTGGACCGCGGGTTCTCCGCGATCCTGCCGAAGCTCGACGAGCAGCCTGACGATGCGACACCCGCCGACATCCTCAAGCTCGCCGCGACGACGCTCATCTCGACCGTCGGAGGAGCGAGCGGCCCGCTGTACGGCACCGCGCTGCTCAAGGCGTCGATCGCCGTGGCCGGTCAGGAGGATCTCGACGCCGATGCCGTCGTCGCCCTGCTGACGGCGGCGCGCGACGGGATCGTGCTCCGTGGCAAGGCCGAGGTCGGCGACAAGACCATGGTCGACGCGTGGACGCCCGCCGTCGACGCTGCATCCGCTGCGGCGGCAGCGGGGGAGTCGCCGGCACGGGTGCTGGCTGCCGCTGCAGACGCCGCGTGGGGTGGCGCCGCGGCGACCGAGCCGCTCGTCGCCCGCAAGGGTCGCGCCAGCTACCTCGGTGAACGGGCCGTCGGGCATCGCGACCCTGGGGCGCAGTCCACCTCCTATCTCCTGCAAGCTGCGGCGGCGGCCGCTGAGGAGGGCGCTGCATGAGCGGGGGAGCCGTCGGCCTCGTCTTCGTCTCGCACAGCGCGCTGATCGCGGAGGGGCTCATCGCCCTGGCCCGGCAGATGGCGCCCGACGCGGCCCTCGCCGCGGCCGGTGGTACCGATGACGGAGGGATCGGCACGAGCTTCGAGCTCGTTTCCGCCGGGATCGGCGCGGTGGACTCCGGGGACGGGGTGGTGGTGCTGTGCGATCTGGGGTCGGCGATCCTGACCGCTGAGACGGCACTCGACTTCCTCGACGACGACGTCCGAGGCCGGGTACGCATCGTCGACGCCCCGCTCGTCGAAGGCGGGGTCGCCGCAGCCGTGGCCGCGCAGACCGGCGCGACGCTCGACGAGGTCGTGGACGCCGCGCGGTCGGCAGCCGGCGGTGACCCTGCCCGGCACGGCGCCGACGAGGCGACTCGGGCGGGTGGGTCCGACGACCCGACGGCGCCCCACGCCGCAGCCTCCGTGACCCTGCGGAACAAGGACGGGCTCCACGCTCGACCCGCTGCGGAGTTCGTGAAGCTGGCGAGCACGTTCGCGTCCAAGGTGGTCGTGAACGGGAAGGACGCCAAGAGCCTGCTCGGGATCATGTCACTGGGCCTTGTCAAAGGGGCGGTCGTGGAGCTGCAGGCGGACGGTCCGGATGCGGAGGATGCCATCGGGGCACTGGCGTCGCTCATCGAATCCGGCTTCGGAGAGGTCTGACGGGTCGCGCTCGGGGCGGAAGCAGGTCGGCGCCCCGTGCGCAACGGGGTGGTCGACGCCGACGGTCGGCGTAGCATGACCCGCATGAACGAGCAGACGAAGACGTCGGACACCGAAGACCGCCAGTGCACGGTCTGTGGCCATCCGCTCGCCGAGCACACCTTCGACCGTTCCTCCGGGCACGATCACTTCATGACCTGCCCGACGGGGGAGCGGCTTCCGGACCCGGCGCAGTCCGCCGTCCCGGTCAACGAGTTCGGGATGCCGCTCTGGGACCAGGACCCCGATCGACCTGCTCCGTCGGCCTGACGACCCCGCTGGCCTGAGCCGTCATCCGAGGAGGAGCAACGACCGGACGGCGACACTGACACCGGTTTCGCGCGACGCCGACGTCTCGTGGAGAGCACTGCCGTCGATGAGCCAGCGCACCCATCGGACGAGTTGCTCCGGTGTGGCGTCGGAGCGGGCTGCGGTGGTGCGAACCGCCTCGGTGATGTGGTCGAGCAGGAAGCGGTCGACCATGTCCCGCTCGACGTCGAGGACGGCCGCCACGTCGTGGACGTGCGCCATGCCCTGGACCGCGCGAGCGAAACCGGCCGTCTGGTCGGCAGCCCGCTGGCGGTCGAGTGTGCCGAGGTAGGTGGCCAAGGCGGGTCGCCCAGGCCCGGCCCGTGCGGCGAGGTGGAGTTGCTCCTCGGTCCAGGCGGCGCTCACCCGCAACAGGGTGACCAGGATGTCGAGCTTGGTGGGGAAGTAGTGGAACAGGGTCCCCGAGGAGATGTCCGCCGCCCGGCAGATGTCCGCCGTCGACGTGGTCTCATATCCCTCGGCCGCGAAACAGCGGTAGGCCGCAGCGAGGATCGCGGTCTGGCGCGCGGTGAACCGCTGTGGGTCGACGATCCTCGGCATGTCTGCTCCCATATTCCTAGAGCGCCTACTCTAGCGCACGCGCTCTATGAATTCGGACCAGATCAGAGGCGATTTCTGTTCCGATCGATTGTTGCGCGCAGCTCGGAGTGTGGAGCGCCGGTGGTTCTCATCGAGCACTCCGCCGTCCTGTGGACGGCCGGGCGATCATGGGGGAGCAGGCGGGACAGTCCACCTGCCGGACCCGCCCTGCCCGCGTGAGCTCGAGGTGTACGGGTGCATCGTCGTCGGGCTGTCGGATCGCGTGATGTCCGGCGCTTCCAACTATCGCCCCCGCGGTGGATATGCACGTCGACAGCATCTTCGCCGAGTCGCACCTGCACGATCGGATCCACGCGGTGACGACCCTGGGGCAGGACCTCCGGAACGGGCGGCTTGGCATGCCGGATGAAGCTGAGTTGACATAATGTGCATTATCAGCTCTTTCAAGCCCGCTGCGAGCGGGGTCGGATCGGGTCGCGTCGGCCTACATCTCCGACCTGAGGATCGCGGCGACGACCGGGGCGCGTCAGGAGCCGATGTACCGAGCGAGATGTTCTCCGGTCAGTGTCGAGCGATCGGCGACGAGCTCTGCGGGCGTCCCGCTGAACACCAGGCGTCCGCCGTCATGACCTGCGCCGGGTCCGAGGTCGACGATCCAGTCCGCATGCGCCATGACCGCCTGATGATGCTCGATGACGATGACCGACTTGCCGGAGTCCACCAGTCGGTCCAGGAGCCCGAGTAGGTTCTCCACGTCGGCGAGGTGCAGGCCCGTCGTCGGCTCGTCCAGGATGTAGACCTCGCCCGAATCGGCCATCTGCGTCGCCAGTTTGAGTCGTTGTCGTTCGCCTCCTGACAGGGTCGTCAACGGCTGTCCGAGGCTGACGTAGCCGAGCCCGACGTCGGCGAGTCGCGCCAGGATGACGTGCGCTGCGGGCGTCCGGGCCGGCCCGTCGGCGAAGAAGGCCCCGGCCTCCGTCACCGACATCGCGAGCACCTCGCTGATGTCCCGCTCCCCCAACTGATATTCCAGAACGGAAGCATCGAACCGGCGACCCTCGCACACCTCGCAGACGGTCGAGACGCTCGCCATGACGCCGAGATCGGTGAAGACGACACCTGCACCGTTGCAGTTCGGGCAGGCTCCCGCCGAGTTCGAGCTGAACAACGCCGGCTTGACCCCGTTGGCCTTCGCGAACGCCTTGCGGATGGGCTCGAGCAGACCCGTGTACGTCGCCGGGTTGCTGCGACGCGAGCCGCGGATCGGGCTCTGGTCGACTGTCACCACACCGGGTCGCCCGGCGACCGAACCGTGGATGAGGGAGCTCTTGCCCGAGCCGGCGACACCCGTGACGACCACGAGGACGCCGAGCGGCACGTCGACGTCGACGCCCTGCAGGTTGTGCCGGTCGGCGCCGCGGATCTCGATGACACCGGTCGGCCGACGCAGCGCCGGCTTGAGCGTGGCGCGGTCGTCGAAGTGGCGTCCGGTGAGCGTGTCGCTCGCTCGGAGGCCGTCCACCGTCCCCTGGAACGTCACCTGTCCCCCGCCGGTCCCGGCTCCGGGACCGAGGTCGACGACGTGGTCGGCGATCGTGATCGTCTCCGGCTTGTGTTCCACGACGAGGACGGTGTTCCCCTTGTCGCGGAGCCGCAGGAGCAGTTCGTTCATCCGCTGGATGTCATGCGGGTGCAGTCCGACGGTCGGCTCGTCGAACACGTAGGTCACGTCGGTGAGCGACGACCCCAGGTGGCGGATCATCTTCGTGCGCTGCGCCTCCCCACCGGAGAGGGTGCCCGTCGTGCGGTCGAGTGACAGGTACCCCAGCCCGATGGCGACGAAGGAGTCGAGCGTCTCCTGGAGGACCGTCAGGAGTGGGCGCACCGACGGTTCGTCGAGCGCCCGGGTCCACGCCGCGAGGTCGCTGATCTGCATCGCGCACAGTTCGGCGATGTTCCGACCGGCGATGCGCGAACTCCGTGCGGCCTCGCTCAGTCGGGTCCCGTCGCACGCCGGACACGTGGTGAAGGTGACGGCACGGTCAACGAATGCGCGGATGTGCGGCTGCATCGCCTCACGGTCCTTCGAGAGGAACGACTTCTGCACCTTCGGGATCAGGCCCTCGTAGGTCATGTTGATGTCGCCGACCTTGACCTTCACCGGCTCCTTGTGGAGGAAGTCGTGGAGCTCCCGCTCCGTGTAGTCCTGGATGGGCTTGTCCGCGTCGAGGAATCCGGATCCCGTGAAGATCCGTACGCCCCAGCCGTCTGCTGTGTACCCGGGGATCGTGAGCGCGCCCTGGTTGAGCGACTTCGTGGCGTCGTAGAGCTGGGAGCGGTCGATGTCGTTCACCGTCCCCATCCCCTCACACCGCGGGCACATGCCGCCGGTGATCGAGAAGCTCCGCCGTTCCTTCGTGCTCTGGCCCCCGCGCTCGATGGTCACCGCTCCGGCTCCGCTGATCGAGGCGACGTTGAAGGAGAAGGCCTGCGGAGAGCCGATGGACGGGTCTCCGATCCGACTGAAGAGGATGCGCAGCATGGTGTTCGCGTCGGTCGCCGTGCCCACCGTCGAACGCGAGTTCGCGCCCATCCGCTCCTGGTCGACGATGATCGCCGTGGTGAGTCCCTCGAGCACGTCGACATCGGGCCGCGCCTGCGACGGCATGAAGCCCTGGACGAACGCGCTATAGGTCTCGTTGATCATCCGCTGTGACTCGGCGGCGATCGTCCCGAAGACGAGGGAGCTCTTCCCCGAGCCGGACACGCCCGTGAACACGGTGAGGCGGCGCTTGGGGAGGTCGACGTCGACGTCGCGCAGATTGTGCTCGCGGGCACCCCTGACCCGGATGACGTCGTGGCTGTCGGCGGCCCTGGTGTGCATCGGCGTCTCGGTCATGGCGATCAGCGTATCCGTCGTCATCGGCCGGCGTCTCGCCTCGATCGACAGTGGATCCGCTCGACATGGAAGGTCATGCTGTGAAACACCTGTGTGAATGCGTCACACTGGTGGAACGCACCCGGTCCGCTCGGGAGCACCGCACTGTCCACCGTCAGGAGCCGACCATGTCCGACCCATCCACCACCACCTACACGCTGAACTCCGCCAAGCTGACCGCGAGCCAGATCTCCGGTGTCCGATGGGCCTTCGCCGTCGGCGGGATCCTCACGATCCTCTTGGGTGTCTTCCTGCTGGTCGCGCCGAAGGCCTCACTGGTCGCCGTCGCGTGGATCTTCGCCGTCTACTTCCTGATCGCCGGGATCGCCCGCATCACTCGTGGCGTCGTCGCCCGGGAGCACGGCGGACTCTGGCGGGTCCTCACGATCGTGTTCGGAGTGCTGTTGCTGGCGGCCGGTGTCTACATCTTCATCGATCCGCTGCTCGGCATCGGCGCACTCGTCTTCGTGATCGGCGTCTCCTGGATCGTCGAGGGCGTGGCCTCGCTGTTCGACTCGGCACCGGACGTGTCGCGGTGGATCACCGTCCTCTACGGCGTCATCAGCGTCGTCGCCGGCGTGTTCGTCCTCGCGAACCCGCTGCTCGCCGCCGTGACCCTCCTGCTCGTCACCGCGTTCTTCCTCATCGCGGCCGGCGTCGTCGAGATCATCCAGGCGATCACCTTCGGCAAGCAGGTGAAGCGGGCCGGTCTCGCCGGCTGACCCCGGGTGGCAGGACGACGAACGCCCGGCCCTCGAGGGACCGGGCGTTCGTCGTGTCGGGATCGTCGCCTACTCGGCGACGAAGTCGCTCGTGTCCCCCACGTAGCGGGTGTGGTCCTCGGGGATCGGGTCCACGGCGGCCGAGGCGACCTCGGCCGCGAACTCGCCCACGTTGTAGAGGCGACCGGCCGACTCCTTGCGGGAGCTGATCGCACCGGGGTTGGCGCGTTCGAGGAGGGTCGCGGTGATGGTCCCCTCGATCATGTCGCCCGAGACGACCACGAACTCGACGCCGGCGGCGTCGAACTGGTCCTGCTTGGCGCGGAGCGCGTCCTCGCCCGCGCGCTTGGAGGTCGCGACCGGCACGTACTCGGGCATCGTCGGCGTGGTCCGGATGAAGTGCGCCTGGTGGCTCGTGACGAACACGATCCGCGAGCCGGGGCGGAGCAGCGGGAGCGCGTGTTCGACGACGCTCACCTGTGCGTCCCGGTTGAGCTGCATCGCGTAGTCCTCGGCCATGCCGCTCTCCATCCCTCCGGAGGCGTTCAGCACCAGGACGTCGAGGTCGCCGAATTCGGCCTTCGTCGTCGCGAACATCGCGGCGACCGAGGCGGGGTCGGTGAGGTCGGCCCCGACCACCAGGGCCTGCACACCGAGGGCTCGCACCTCGTCGGCGAGCTTGACGGCGCGCGCCTCCTTGTTCCGGTAGTTGATCACGACGTTGGCGCCGGCACCGGCGAAGTACCGGATGGTGTCGGCACCGATGCCGCGGGACGAGCCCGTCACGAGGACGTTCTTCCCGGAGAGGGATCCGGCGGCCAGGGGGTTCGTCACGTGAGGGCTCCTTCAGATCTGGGGCCGCTCATCGGCGGCTGGTTCCAGCCAACGACCTTACCAACAACCGGCAGACGGATCCGGTTCGATGGTCCGCCCAGCTGATAGCGTTGAACCCGACCGGCGCACCGTCTCGCGCTCCCCCGGACTGCGAGGCGGCAGACGCGAGAGCCGATCCGGGAGGAATCCGCACCATGGACGTCATCACCGAGTACGCCTGGATCGCCTGGTTGGTCCTGATCCTCGTGTTCGTCATCATCGAGATCCTGTCGCTCGAGTTCACCTTCCTCATGCTCGCGCTCGGCGGCACCGTCGGGCTGCTCTCCGGCCTCCTCGGCGCTCCGTGGTGGCTCCAGCTGCTCATCGCAGCCGCTGCCGCCCTCCTGCTCCTGTTGGCCGTCAGGCCGCCGCTGCTCCGAGCGCTGCAACGCGGTGCTGACCCGGCGAAGAGCAACGTCGATGCGCTCCTCGGCATGCCGGGGCTCGTGCTCTCGACGGTCACCCCGCACGGTGGCCAGGTGAAGCTCGGCAACGGCGAGGTCTGGACCGCCAGGACCCCGCACGACTCCCCCGCGTCGTCTCTCGAGCCCGGCACGCGCATCGTCCTGTCCGTCGTCGACGGCGCCACCGCCGTCGTCGTCCCCGTCCCGACCCACCCGGCACCGCTGGGCGAGCAGAAGGAGTAGTCGTGAACGACATCTCATCAGGAGCGATCATCGGTTGGGCGATCGCGGCCATCGTCGTCGTCTTCGTACTGGTGGTGCTGTTCCGATCCATCCGCATCATCCCGCAGGCGAGCGCCGGTGTGGTCGAGCGGCTCGGCAAGTACCACAAGACCCTCTTGCCGGGGCTGAACCTGCTCATCCCCTTCATCGACCGGTTGCGGCCGCTCATCGATCTGCGCGAGACCGTCGTCTCCTTCCCGCCGCAGCCGGTGATCACCGAGGACAACCTCGTCGTCTCGATCGACACGGTCGTCTACTTCCAGGTGACCGACGCCCGAGCCGCGACGTACGAGATCGCGAACTACCTGGGTGCCGTCGAGCAGCTGACCACGACGACGCTTCGAAACGTCGTCGGTGGGCTGAACCTCGAGGAGGCGCTGACGAGCCGCGACGAGATCAACAGCAAGCTCCGCATCGTGCTCGACGAGGCGACCGGCAAGTGGGGCATCCGCGTCGGACGCGTCGAGCTCAAGGCGATCGACCCGCCGCTCTCCATCCAGGACTCCATGGAGAAGCAGATGCGGGCAGAGCGCGACCGTCGAGCCCTCATCCTCACCGCCGAGGGAACCAAGCAGTCGGCCATCCTGACGGCGGAGGGTGCGCGACAGGCGGAGATCCTCCGCGCCGAGGGTGATGCCCAGGCGGCTGTGCTCCGTGCACAGGGTGAGGCGTCCGCCATCCAGACGGTGTTCAAGGCCATCCACGACGGCGACCCCGACGAGAAGCTCCTGGGCTACCAGTACCTGCAGATGCTCCCGAAGCTCGCGGAAGGCCAGGCGAACAAGCTCTGGGTCATCCCGAGCGAACTGACCGAGGCGCTCAAGGGCATCGGCTCCGCCTTCGGGCCGGGCAACACCCGCGACCCTGCGGCCACGGCACGGGCGGCGGCCGCAGCTGCGCAGGCGCCCTCCTTCGCCGCAGCGCCGGCCGCGTCACCCCAGACGCCTCCAGCACCGACGACCCCCGTCCAGTCCGAGGGCTGAGCACGCGGTGACGACAGCGGTCCTCCCCTACTTCCGTCCGGCCCGCCCTCGGGTCCTCGCCCATCGAGGGCTGGCCGGGCCGGGGGTTCCCGAGAACACGCTGTCGTCCTTCCGTCGTGCCCTGGCCGCCGGCGCCGAGTACGTCGAGACCGATGCGCACTGCACGCGCGACGGACACGCCGTCCTCTTCCACGACCCGTCCCTGCGCCGCATCACGGGCGATCCGAGACCGATCGTCGACCTCGAACTCGCGGATCTCCAGCGGATCGACCTCGGCGGCGATCGCATCCCGACGTTGTCGGAGGCGCTGGCCGAGTTCCCCGGAGCACGCTTCAACCTCGACATCAAGGCCGCGGCCGCGGCTGCACCGGCGGCTGCCGCCATCATCGGTGCCGACGCCGCCGATCGGGTGCTCGTCACCTCCTTCGATGAAGGCAGACGTTCCGCGATCGTGCGGGCCGTGGGGCTGGAGGCCGGTGCCGACTCCGTGGCATCATCCGCGTCGGCCCGGATCCTGCTCCGCGTCCTCCCCGCAGCCGCCCTCGGGCTCCGCGGAGCGCTCCGCCGGTCGCTCGCCGGTGTCCAGGCGCTCCAGGTGCCCGAACGGTTCCGCGGCGTGCCCGTCGTCACGAAGCGCCTCCTTGCACAGATGCACGCCCTCGGCGTCGAGGTGCACGTGTGGACGGTCAACGACCCCGCCGACATGCGACGCCTACTGGATCTCGGCGTCGACGGCCTCGTCACCGACCGCTGTGATCTCGCGCTCGACGTGGTCCGCTCACGCTGACGGCTCAGCTCTCCGCATCCGGCGTGGCTCCAGCTGGGCATGAGCTGATAGCTAGATGGGTGAACGGAACAGTTTACCCAGCTTGTGGGTTTATAACTGTGGATGCCGAGCGAGAGGAGACCACACAATGGCAGATCGCAGTTTGCGCGGAATGCGCCTGGGCGCCCAGAGTCTACAAACGGAAGAGGGCGTCATATTCTCGGCGCGGAGCAACCACATCTACCGGTGTCAGAGTTGCGAGCGCGAGACCACGATGACCTTCGCCGCCGACGCGGAAGTCCCCGAACTGTGGGAGTGCCGGCACTGCGGTGCGGAGGCCGTCCTCCTCGTCGACTCGAAGCCCGTCGTCGTCGACCGCGGTGACGTGAAGACGCCCCGCAGCCACTGGGACATGCTGCTCGAGCGCCGCTCGCGCGACGAGCTCGAGGAGCTGCTCGAAGAGCGCCTCTCATATCTCCGGGCCCGGCGCGGCCAGCAGAAGAGCGCGTGACACCGAGCCCCTGACAGGCCTCCCCTCGATCGGCTGATCCGATATCGGATCAGCCGATCGTCATGTCCGGGGACGGTTCGAGATGCGCCGAGGCCTGGCGGCGAACCCGGCGAGGACCAGCGAGGCGAGTCCCATGCCACCGATGAACATCTCGAGCTGGTGACCGAAGGCCATCGACGGCGTGACCGTGTCCGCGAGCGGCACCTCGGAGACCATCGATCCGGGGCGGAAGGCCGGGATGCTGTCGATCGTCGATCCGTCTGGGCCGATGATCTGACTGGTCCCCACGGTCGAGATGTTCACGACCGATCGTGCCGACTCGATCGCCCGGAGTCGAGCGATGGCCAGCTGCTGTTGATTCTCGTCCGTCTGCCCGAAGTCCGCGTTGTTGGTCTGGGCGAACACGATGCGCGCGCCACCCGCCACCGCGTCTCGGGTGAGCCGGTCGTCGGCGATGTCGAAGCAGATGCTGATCCCTGCGAGCACCCCGTCGATGTCGAAGACGTTGTCCTTCGTACCCGGGGTGTACTCGCGCTGGATGAGGCCGATGAGGTCGGGTGCGAACGGCTCCCAGAACGTCCGGTCCGGGACGTATTCGCCGAACGGGACCGGGTGCTTCTTGTCGTAGACGTCGCGGACGCCGTCCGAGGCGTCCCAGAGGAGCGACGAGTTGTAGTAGCGATCGCCGCGCTGAGAGATCGCACCGACGACGAACGGTGCGTCCATGCGGCGGCTCAACGCGTCGAGGGCTGCAGCCGATTGGGGAACCCGCTGCGGGTCGAGGTCTGCGCTGCCCTCGGGCCAGACCACGACGTCGACGTCCGCATCGAGCACCGGCAGCGTCTCGTCGATCTGGGTCTGCATGACGGTGCCGGGTGCTGCGGCATCGAAGTAGCCGGCGGGGCCGTTGCCCTGGATGGCAGCCACCCGCATGCTGCCGGTCGTCGCCGTCGGCCATGCCGGCACCACGAGTACCGCGATGACCGCCAGGACCGCGGTCCCGACCCGGCTGACCGTCGGGAGCTCCGCGGTCGCGGCGAGCTGCAGGGCGAGTGCCACGAGCAGCACCATGAGGAACGACAGCCCCGAGAACCCGACCCAGGCGACGAGCGGGGCGAACGGGCTCTCGGACTGGCTGAGCGCCATCCTCGCCCACGGGAATCCGCCGTAGGGCCAGGTGCTCACGAGCGTCTCGCGCGCGGTCCACAGGGCGGCGACCACCGCGGCGGTCAACCAGACCCGTCCCCCGACGCCTGGGAAGGCGCGCGGTACCCAGCGGTACGCCAGGGTGATGAGCACGGCTCCGAGCGCGAAGAAGATGGCCTCGAGTGTCGACAGCGCCGCCCAGGGGACGGGACCCAGGTAGGCGGTCGCCCACTCGATGTGGATCAGGTAGAACGACTCCCCCGCCAGGAAGCCGATCAGGAGCGCACCGCCGACGCTGCGTCCCATGAGGGTGAGGAGGACGAGGGCGATGCCGACGAACGTCAGGGGCCAGACCCCGCGGTCCGGGAAGCCGGCGTCGAGGACCGGCCCGGCGGCGATGGCCACGACGGCCGCGAGCCAGAGCGGGAGCGGTGGACGACGATCGACCAGCGCGTCGATCGGTCGGAGCCGGCGGCTCCGACGGTGCGGGGACCTCACAGCGAGCTGTACGCGACGATGCCGCGTCGGATCGAGTCGAGCGCCTCGCGCGAATGACGGCCCACCGGTCCGTCGACGACGCGGAGCTGATCGAGCAGGTCGATGGTCTGCTTGCACCACCGCACGAAGTCCCCGGCGGCGAGTTCCGCCTCGATGAGCACCGTGTCGAGGTTCGCGCCCTTGGCCCACTGGTGCATGGCGAGCGAGAGTCCGGTCGAGATCGGGTTGCTCCCCGGGAGGCGGTGCTCCCGTTCGCTGTCGTCGAGCCGACTCCAAAGGTCCTGCGTCCGTTCGAGTGCGGACCGGAACGGGCCGCGGGGCAGGAAGCGTTCCGGGGTGTTCTGCTCCTCGCGCCGTGGTTCGTACACGATCGCGGCGGCCATCGCGGCGAGGGATGCGGCGTCGAGGTCGTTCCACGCACCGGTGCGCAGGCATTCCGCCACGAGGAGGTCCCGTTCTCCGTAGATGCGCTTCAAGGTGCGTCCGGGAGCCGCGACGACGACCGCGCCGTGCTCGTCGCGTGCCAGGTACTCGTACTCGAGCAGCACGTCGACGACCCGGTCGAACACGCGCGCGACCGCGCCCGTCCGCGTCTGGATCTGCTGTCGCAGCTGGTCGGTCTGCTTCTTGAGCTTGAACCATCGTTCCGCCCAGCGAGCGTGGTCCTCGCGGTGCGGGCAGACGTGGCAGGCGTGAGCCCGCATGCGCTTGCGGAGTTCGGCGAGCTTGCGTTGGCGACGGTCCTTCGACGCGCGCGAGCCGTTCGGCTCGCCTTTGCGTTCGAGGTCCGTGAGCTCGCGCCGGATTCCCGCGTACTCGACGAAGTTCCCGAGGTGGCACGACATGGACTTCTCGTAGCCGGCGAGCGAGGACTCCTGCTCGCGCACCTTCCGGGCGATCCCGACGACGGCTCGGTCCGCCTGGAACTGTGCGAAGGACGACTCGAGGATCTGACGGGTGCGTTGACGGCCGAACTGGTCGATCAGGTTGACCGCCATGTTGTAGGTCGGGCGGAAGCTGGAGTTGAGCGGGTAGGTGCGTCGGGAGGCCAGCGAGGCGACGGACTGCGGGTGCAGCCCCTCGGTCCACTGGATCACGGCGTGGCCCTCGACGTCGATGCCACGGCGTCCGGCGCGCCCGGTGATCTGGGTGTACTCCCCCGGGGTGATCGGGACGCGTGCCTCACCGTTGAACTTCTCGAGCTTCTCGAGGACGACCGTCCTGGCCGGCATGTTGATGCCGAGCGCGAGGGTCTCGGTCGCGAAGACGACCTTCACGAGCTTCCGCCGGAAGAGCTCCTCGACGACCTCCTTGAACGCCGGCAGGAGACCGGCGTGGTGGGCGGCGACGCCCCGCTCCAGACCATCGAGCCACTCCCAATAGCCGAGGACGGCGAGGTCCTCGTCGAGCAGGGTCCGACAGTGCTCGTCGACGATCTGACGGATCTCGTCGCGTTCGTGCGCCTCGGTCAGCCTGATGCCGGAACGGAGGACCTGCTTCACCGCCTGGTCGCACCCGACGCGGCTGAAGACGAAGAAGATCGCCGGGAGCAGGAGGTGGTCGTCGAGCATCTGGACGAAATGCCCGCGGTCGAGCTTCTCGGCCCGATGCGGGGCTCGGCGCTGGTTGTAGCGGCTGATGTCCTTGTACTGACGACTGTTCGGTGCACGGCCACCGAACTGCGCCATACGGACGAGCTCCGGGTTGACCTGGTGGGTGTCGGCGAGGCTCGGCGCGGCGAACAGGTCGATGAGCTTGTTCCGCATCAGCACGTGCTGGGTGAGCGGCACCGGGCGCTCCTCGGACACGATCACGGCGGTGTCACCGCGGACGGCCTGCAGCCAGTCACCGAACTCCTCGGCGTTCGACACGGTCGCGCTCAGCGACACCATCCGGACGGCCTGCGGGAGGTGGATGATGACCTCCTCCCACACCGCTCCGCGGAACCGGTCCGCCAGGTAGTGCACCTCGTCCATGATGACGAAGGCGAGATCGGTCAGCGCGTCGGAGTCCGCGTACAGCATGTTGCGGAGGACCTCGGTCGTCATGACGACGATGCGGGCGTTGCCGTTCACGTTCGTGTCGCCCGTGAGCAGGCCGACGTGCTCGGACCCGTACTCGGCGGTGAGTTCCTGGAACTTCTGGTTGCTGAGCGCCTTCATCGGCGTGGTGTAGAAGACCTTGCCGCGGTCGCCGTGCATGGCGAGGGCGATCGCGAACTCGGCGACGATGGTCTTTCCGGCCCCCGTCGGTGCGGCGACGAGGACGCTGCTGCCGTTCTCGATCCGCTCGCACGCTTCGAGTTGGAACGCGTCGAGGTCGAAACGCTGCCTCGCGCGGAACTCCTGGAGCCTCGGTGTCGCGTTCCGGACCGCCGCTGCCCGATACCGTTCGGCAGGCGAAGCGGTGTCGCTCATGCGAGCCCCGCGCTACCGAGTTCGGCGTCGATGCGTCGCTGCCGCTTGGCCGCACTGCGGTCGTGGAGGACGGCGACGCCGTACGCCGCGAAGTACAACAGGACCATCGGGATCGCGAGGACGAACATCGACACGATGTCGGCGGCGGGCGTGGCGATGGCCGTGAAGAGCACGATGACGAGGATCGCGACCCGCCACGCCTTGATGATCGCCGCTGCGGAGAGCACACCGACGAAGTTCAACAGGACGAGGAACACCGGCAGCACGAAGGCGACACCGACCGCGAGCACCAGCTTCAGGACGAAGTCGTAATAGGTGGTGGCGTCGAGGAAGTTGGCCGCCGCCGTCGGGGTGAAGCCGAGCATGAGCTCGACGATGTGCGGCAACACGAACCAGCCCGCGTAGCAGCCCGCCAGGAACAACGGCACCGCGGTCGCGAAGAACCCGATCGCGTATTTCAGCTCCTTGCGCGTCAGGCCGGGCACGAGGAAGGCCCAGATCTGGTAGAGCCACACCGGGCTGGACAGGACCACGCCGGCGGTGAGGGCGATCTTCATGCGCAGGTCGAACGCGCTCGTGACGTTGGTGAAGTTCAGGAACGCCTGCCCGCGATCGTCGGCTATGACGAGGATGGGGGCGCTCATCGCCTCGATGATCCACTCGGAGGCGATGAAGCCCGCGACCATGCCGACGATGATGCCGATGGCGGAGTAGAACAGACGCTTCCGCAACTCGACGAGGTGCTCGCCGAGCGACATCCGCCCTTCGCGGTTCTGTTTCTTGGGACGCTTCTCGGTCAGGGCCACGGCGACATCGTCCGTTCCTGAGCAGCGTGTTTGAGGCGCACTCGTCGGGGGCCAGGTGCTGGCGTCATCGGGCTCGGGTGGTCCTCAGGGTTACGGCTTGACCGGCGGGTCGGTCGGCTTCTGCGGGGCCGTCGCGGCCGGGGTCTGGTCGGCGGGTGCCGCACTCGCGGGCGGAACCGTGCCCGTCGCGTCGGGCGAGGCGGGCTCGTCGTCGCGCATGCTCTTGACCTCGCTCTTGAAGATCCGCATCGACTGACCGACGCTGCGGGCGAGACCCGGGAGCTTCGGTGCTCCGAACAGCAGCAGGACGATGAGGAGGATGATGACGAGGTGCCACCCGGTGAATGCGTTGCCGAACATAGTCTTCGTTCCTGATCTTCGAGGTCGAGGTCCACTCACTCTACCCTGCATCTCCCGTTCGACCGCCTGGAGTCTCGGGAGTCAGCTACCGGATGTCGTGCGGTACTGCGCGAGACCGGCGGCCGCCCAATCGGCGACCGCGTCGCGCGCGTCCGCCGGCCCGAGCACCGTGATGAGCCCGGGGTGCGCGGCGACCAGTCGTTTGAGGCCGTGATGGTGAGCGAGGCGCAGGGTCGCGGTGACCTCGACATCGGCGTCTTCGCGGCCTGCGGGGCCACCTGGCGCGCTGTCGACGGCGACCACGTAGTCGTCGATGAGCGGGAGGACCGAGCGTCGGACGAGCACGGTGACGTTGCGATCGGAGTCGCTCGGCTCGAACAACGCGGTCGGGACGACGACGTCCGCTTCGCGGAACACGACCTCGGCATCGGTCTCGCGCAGCTCGGTCATCCGATCGAGCCGGAAGCGACGCGTCGCCTCGCGCAGGTGGCACCACCCGTAGAGGTACCAGTCCTGGTCCTGGGATTCGAGACGCAGTGGGTCCACCAGTCTCGCCTCGGTCGCCCCGCTCGCGTCGACGTAGTCGAACGCGACGCTGTGGCCGGCGGCCAGGGCCGACCGGATGATGCCGACCGCCTGCGCGGAGTAGGACTCGGTGACCGCGAGCTGGCCCGGAGCCGACGACGCCCCGCGGGCGAGTTTCGCCATCACGCCCCCGATGACGTCGCTGTCGACGAACTCGGGGAGGCGCTGGAGCGACTGCAGACCGGCGATGAGGGCCGAGGCCTCGCGGGCTGAGAAGCGAGGACTGTCGTCGAGCGCGACCCGGTGGGTGAGGACGATCTCGTCGTCCTCCTCGAAGCTGCCCCAGTCGATGTCGAAGAGGTCGCCGGCGAGGTACTGCCGGGTGTCGCCCGGCACGCCGGACACCGTCAAGAGCTCGACCGCTTCGCGGATCTGGCGCGGGGACAAGCCGAAGTGCCGCGCGGCCTCGTCGACCGTGACCCGCTCGCGGTCGATGAGGTACGGCACGAGCGAGAGGAGGAAGATCAGCTTGTCCTGGGCGCGGGGCGCCGCCGGTCGCTTAGCCACGGGCGGTCTCCTCGGGGTGGGGTGCGTCGTCGGTCGCGCGGTGGCGGGCGACGACCAGCTCGAGTCTGGACGCCACGGCCTCGACGAGTGCCGGAGGGTCGAGGACGACGACCTCCGGGCCGAAGCCGGCGAGCTCGTCGGCGAGGATGTGGTGGTCGAGGTACGGGATGGTGAGTTCCGTGCGCTCCGTGTCGCTGACGCCGTAGCGGTTGCCGAGGCGGGCCGCGGCGTCGGTCCCGGGCCGGACACGGACGAGGGCACGCTGCGACGAGGACACGCGGCGCAGGCCGTCGATCGCGTCGGCGGCGTGGTCGCGGTCCTCGGCGGGGAACGACTCCCCCGTCGGCTTGACCGGACCGACGATCCGCGACAGGAGGAACGTCCGGGGCTCGTCCACCGTCCGGTCGGTGGCGTAGAGGTGCCAACGACCCTCGTGCTGGACGAGCGCCAACGGTGCGACGGTGCGGACGCGTGGCCGCGCCTCGCCGGGCTTCAGGTAGGGGAAGGCGACCACGGACCGACGTTCGAGCGCCGCGTCGAGCGGTTCGAACGAGGCCTCCCGGGTGCGGAGTCTCGGCGCGTATCCGATGATCGGTTCGTCGGGCTCGATGCCGAGCGACCGCAACTTCGTCATCGCGCGCTGCGACTGGCCGGAGAGCGACCCCTCACGCCACACCGTGGCGGCGAGCGACAGCAGTGACAGCTCCGCCGGGGTGAACCGGACGTCGGTGGGAAGCTCGTAGGCGCCCTTCGGGATCCGATAGCGCATCGACTGGTTGTTGCCGGGTTCACCCGGCTGTTCGATCGTCTCGAGCGGGACGCCGAGTTCGCGGATGTTGTCCTTGTCGCGCTCGAACTGTCGCTCGAGGCTGGCGTTGCCGCCGCCACTCGAATACTGCTGGCGGTACCCCTGGACGGTCGACAGGATCTCGTTCTTCGTCAGGCCGGTCTGCGTGGCGAGGAGCGCGAGCACGAGGCTGAAGAGTCGCTCCTCCACCGGGACCGGCTTCGGGGACTCGCTGGCTGAGGACACCGGTCCAGTCTACCGACGGACGGCCCGTCCCCCACCCGCGACGCGGGCGTTGGACGGGCCGTCTCCGAGGCGTGTCGGTTACTGTGCCGCGCGCTGGGTGCCGAGCACGTCGATGACGAACACGAGCGTCGCGCCGGCCGGGACGCTGCCCGACCCCTGCTCGCCGTAGCCGTCCTTCGGCGCCACCACGAGGATGATCTGCGAGCCGACCTGCTGGCCGACGACCGCGTCGTTGAAGGCCTTGATCATCTGACCACCGTCGGCCTGGAAGACGAGGGGCTGACCCTTCTCCCAGCTGCTGTCGAAGACGCTCTTCTGATCCCACAGCACACCGGTGTAGTTGACGATGACCTGGTCGCCGGCCTTGACCGTGGCACCGTCGCCGACGCGGGACAGGGTGTGCTTCGTCTCGGTCGGGGCGGGGGCCGCCGGGATGGTGATACCGGGCTGGCCGCTCGGAGCGGTCACGACGGACGGGAACCCCGACGGGATCGGGCGCTCGGCGCCGTCGGCCTTGGGCAGCGCCGCACCCTGGATGTCGGCGACGAGGATGATCGCGTCGTCCTTCTTGATGCCGTTCGCCTCGCTGCCACCGCTCGGGCCGAAGGCGTCCTCGGGTGAGATCGCCGCGACGACACGGGATCCGACCGTCGTGCAGGCGAACGCCTTCGCGAAGCCGGGGAGGCTTCCGGACAGGGCGATGAGGGTGCTCGCGGGCCCGTTGAAGTCCGTCTGCTGCAGGACGTCTCCGGTGCGTCCGTTGAGGAGCATCAGGTTGAGGTTGACGGTGCCGTCGGCCGAGACCTGCTGACCGTCGCCCTGGATGACGACCTGGCGCTCCGTCGTCTTCGTGTACAGCGGCGTCGGGAGATTCACCTTCGGGGTGGATCCGAAGTCACCGGACACGCTGATGAGCTTCGTCGCGTCGCCGGCGGACGCCGCGGTGTCGCAGGAGGCCGAGCCCGGCGCGGTGCACCCGGTGAGGGAGACGAGCAGGAGGCCTGCTGCGGCGATGAGAGCTGGTGCAGTGCGCACGGATCCTCGTTTCGGTGGTACGGGTGGGACGGCAGGTCGCCGTCGCACAGTTTAGTCGACGTGAACCGGGGTCAACGATCGTCGCCGAGAGCCGGCTCAGCGGCGGACGGTTCGATCGACTCGTCCGGCCCCGCGCTGTCACCGTCGAGGCCCCGTGCCCGGGAGAGCTCGGCGCTCGCCCCGGCGCTCCTGGCGCGCTTCCGCAGGATCTTCGCACTCGCGGAACGTTCCCCGAGGGCGCCCGGCGTCCACAGCTCGACGTCCTCGGCGCTGAAGTCGCTCTTCGAGGCGCGTCGCTTGAGCTCGGGCAGGACCGTGCCGGGCGCGAGCTTCCGTGCGGTGATGAGGAAGCCCGTGTGCCCGATCATCCGGTGGTCCGGTCGGACGGCGAGCCCCTCGACGTGCCACCCGCGCATCATCGTCTCGTTCGACTGCGGGTTCGTGAAGCCGCCCGTCCCTCGGATCGCCTCGGCGACGCGCGACAGCTGGGTGACCGTGGCGACGTAGCAGAGGATCACTCCGCCGGGCTTCAGCGCCTCCCACGCGGCGTCGAGGCACTCCCACGGTGCGAGCATGTCGAGCACCACGCGGTCGACGGACTCGGCGGGCATCGTCTCGGGCAGGGTCTCCTGGAGGTCGCCGACCGTGACCGACCAGTTCTGCGGGTCGTAACCGAAGAAGGTCGCGACGTTGCCTCGCGCGACGTCGGCGAACTCGTCCCGACGCTCGAAGGAGGCCAGTCTGCCAGACGGCCCGATGGCCCGGAGGAGCCAGAGGGAGAGCGCGCCGGAACCGACACCGGCCTCGACGACCGTCGCGCCGGGGAAGATGTCCGCCTGTCCGATGATCTCGGCCGCGTCCTTCGGGTAGATGATGGCGGCACCGCGAGGCATCGACATCACGAAGTCGACCAGCAGCGGCCGGAGCGCGAGGTGCTCGATGCCCTCGGTGTTGGCGACGACGCTGCCGTCCGGCAGGCCGATGATCGAGGTGTGCTCGATCATCCCGCGGTGCGTGTGGAAGACCTTGCCGGCCTCCAGCGTGATGGTGTTCTTCCGCCCCTTCGGTCCGGTCAGCTGCACGCGGTCGCCCTCGCGGAAGGGGCCGCTGTTCGCCGGCTGGTGGTTCGCGCTCATCGCTGTGCTGCCTCTGTCTCGGGGTGGTGGGTGGTGCCGCTCGCGGCCGAGCGAAGCTCGGCGAGGTCGGCGACGGAGCGCCCGGCGAGGGTGTCCCAGGTGGTGTGGTGCGGTCCCTCGGGGATCGGCACGATGTGCGGGACGGACACGGCGATGGTCCCCGCCGCGAGCGCGGACGCGAGACCGGTGGCGGAGTCCTCGATCGCGATGCACTCGCGCGGGTCGACGCCGAGTGCCGCTGCGGCCCTGAGGTAGGGGTCAGGATGGGGCTTGGGCTGCTCGACCTCGTCGCCGGCGACGATGAGGTCGAATGCGTCGAACGGGATGCCGCCTGCGATGTCCTCGGCCATGGACCGGATCGACATGGTGACCAGCGCGGTCGGCACGCCGGCCTCCCGGAGCTCGTGGAGCAGCTCCTGGGCACCGGGACGGAACGGGACGCCGCGTTCCTGGATGAGGCGCCGGACGTGGTCCGTGAGATGGGTGACGATCGTGTCCGCGTCCAGCGCGACGCCGCGGCCCTGGAGGACGGCGGCGGAGTCCCAGAGGCCGTTCCCGACGAGCAGGAGGCCGTCCTCATGGGTCCAGGTGCCGCCGTGGGCCGCGACCAGCTCGGTCTCGGCCTCCATCCAGTAGGGCTCGGTGTCGACGACGGTGCCGTCCATGTCCCAGAGGACTGCGGCAGGGAGGAGAGTGGTCACGGGGTGCCATGCTACCGGGTGCTGAAGCGCCTATCCTGGATGGATGGTCGCGGAAGGTCCCCGTGCACCGAGGAGTGAGACGTGACGGAAGACACCAAGGAGCCGCTGGGCGGTCGCCTGCTCGTCGTGGCGTTCGAGGGTTGGAACGACGCCGGCGAGGCGGCGAGCGGCGCGGTGCGCGTGCTTCGCGACTCGCTCGCCCTCCGCCCGCTGCTCGAGATCGACCCGGAGCCCTACTACGACTACCAGTTCAACCGGCCGACGGTCGGCGTCGACGAGGACGGCAAACGGTCCCTGACCTGGCCCGGTACCACGATCTCGGGGCCCGACCCCGAGGCGGCGAAGCCCGCGACCCCCTTGGCGGAGGACGCCGCGCTCCGCGTCAGCGAGGGCGGCGGTGACAACGTCTACGTGCTGCTCGGTGCCGAGCCGTCGCGCGGATGGAAGGCGTTCGTCGACGAGATCCTCGCCGTGATCACCGAGCAGCGCATCACCGGCATGGTGATGCTCGGTGCGATGCTCGCCGACGTCCCGCACACGCGACCGATCTCGGTCTTCGCCTCGAGCGAGAACGCTGAGCTGCGGCAGGCGCTGCAGCTCGAACGCAGCACCTACGAAGGACCGGTCGGCATCCTCAGCGTGCTGGCCGACGCCGCCGAGCGGCAGGGCGTCCAGAGTCTGTCGGTCTGGGCCTCGGTCCCCCACTACGTGCACAGCGCGCCCTCCCCGAAAGCCGTGTTGGCGCTGATCGACAAGCTCGAGGAACTCATCGACGTCGTCATCCCCCGCGGAGCCCTCGTCGAGGAGTCCGGTGAGTGGCAGAGCGGGATCGACACGCTCGCCGCCGAAGACGAGGACATGGCCGCCTACATCCAGCAGCTGGAGCAGGCGCGCGACACCGTCGAGTCGCCCGAGGCGAGCGGCGAGGCCATCGCCAAGGAGTTCGAGCGGTACCTCCGTCGGGACGAGGGCAGGGGCGACGAGCCCTGGCGGAAGGACCGCGAGTAGCCCGGTCCCATCGCGGTGGGGTGACTCCGGTGAGTCGCCGTCCTGCTCAGCGCACGCCGAGGAGCGCGTCGACGGCCGACCGCGCGAGGTCGGCGTCGTCGACGCCGGTCGTCGCTGCGGCGTCGACGAGTGCGATGGCACCCGGGGTGTCGAGGTCGTCCGCCAGTCGGACCCGCATCGCCTGCAGCAGCTCGACGGCGGACGCTCCACTCGCGGCGTCCGTCGCGAAGGCCGAACGCCAGGTCCTGAGCCGACGATCGGACAGGACGAGGTGCTCGTCGTGCCACTCCCAGTCGCTGCGGTAGTGGTTCGCGAGGATCGCGAGTCGGATGGCGGAGGGGTCTGCTCCGTCGGCGGCCAGGCGTGAGACGAGGACGAGGTTGCCGAGGGACTTCGACATCTTCGTGCCCTCGTAGGCGACCATGCCGGCGTGGCTGAAGACCTTGGCGAGTGGACGACCGGACAGCGCCGCGGCGTGCCCGGCGCTCAGGTCGTGGTGTGGGAAGACGAGGTCGGAGCCGCCGCCCTGGACCGTGAAGTCCGATCCGAGATGCTGGAGGGCGATGACCGAGCACTCGATGTGCCAACCGGGACGCCCTCGGCCGACGGGCGACTCCCAGCTCGGCTCGCCGTCGCGCGCCGCCCGCCAGAGCAGTGGATCGAAGGCGTCGCGTTTCCCGGCGCGGTCGGGGTCTCCCCCGCGCTCGGCGAAGAACGCGGCCATCGTCGCCTCGTCGAGCCCGCTCTCCGCGCCGAGGTGCCAGACGTCGTCGGCCGCGGCGCGCACGTCGAAGTAGACGTCGTCCCCGGCGGCACTGTCCGGGGTGTCGACCGTGTAGGCGACCCCGCGTTCGACGAGCAGCGCCACGGCGTCGGCGATCGGCCCGATGACCTCGGTGACCGCGACGTAGTCCTCGGGGGGAAGGATGCTGAGGCGCTCCATGTCGCTCCGGAAGAGTTCGACCTGGCTCGCTGCGAGTTCGACCCAGTCGACGCCGGTCGCGGTGGCCCGCTCGAGCAACGGGTCGTCCACATCGGTGACGTTCTGGGCGTAGTGCACCTCGTAGCCGGCGTCCAGCCAGACGCGCTGCAGGGTGTCGTAGGCGAGGTAGCTCGACGCGTGGCCGAGGTGGGTCGCGTCGTATGGCGTGATGCCGCAGACGTACAACCGCGCCGTGCGTTCGGCGGAGGCTTCGATGAGCCCGGCGCTCGGGGTGTCCCAGAGACACGGGGCCGCGCCGGAGCCGGGCAGCTTCGGGACGACCGGGGCGGACCAGGCCCTCACGCGTTGATCACGCCCGTGCCGAGCAGCACCAGCAGGACGACGCCGAGCACGATGCGGTAGACGACGAAGGGCAGGAAGCTGCGCTTCGAGATGTAACTCATGAAGAAGGCGATGACCGCGAGGCCGACGACGAACGCGATGACGGTGGCGACGAGCGTCTCGACCGGTCCGTACGGGCTCGGCTCGCCGATGCTCTTGAAGACCTGGTAGAAGCCGCTGCCGAACACCGCGGGGATCGCGAGCAGGAAGGCGTACCGCGCCGCAGCACGGCGCTCATAGCCCATGAACAGCCCGGCGGTGATCGTGCCGCCGGAGCGGGAGACACCGGGGATGAGAGCGAGGGCCTGGGCGCCTCCGAAGATCGCGCCGTCGCGGTAGGTCAGGCTCTTCAGACGTCGCTTCTTCGCACCGACCGCGTCGGCGACACCGAGCAGGATGCCGAACACGATGAGCATGATCGCGACGATCCACAGCGACCGGAAGGTCGTCTCGATCTCGTCCTGGAACAACAGGCCGAGCACGACGATGGGGAGGCTGCCGATGATGATCAGCCACCCCATGCGGGCGTCGGCGTCATCCCTCGGGATCTTGCCGACGAGGGCTTTGCACCAGGACGAGATGATGCGGACGATGTCGCGCCAGAAGAACACCACGACGGCGGCCTCGGTACCGATCTGGGTGATCGCCGTGAACGCCGCGCCAGGGTCCTTCGCTCCGGGGAGGAACTCGCCGAGGATGCGCAGGTGTGCGCTCGACGAGATCGGGAGGAACTCGGTGAGTCCCTGGACGAGTCCGAGGATGATGGCGTTGATGAGGTCCACAGGGCACCTTTCTGCAGCCGGATGGCTGGTGTTCGGCCGGATCCGGCAGTCGTCGGCGGGGCGGCTCCTGGAGCGTCTCGCGGCTCGGAGGGCGCGGAGACGGACCGTGGGAAGTCAGTAGTCGAGGAGGAGGTCCGTGAGGACCTGCTTGCCAAACCCTAGCGCGTCGAGCGGCACGCGCTCGTCGACTCCGTGGAACATCGCGGGGAAGTCCAGGCGTTCCGGCAGGCGCAGCGGAGCGAAGCCGTACCCGGTGATGCCGAGGAGCGAGAGCGCCTTGTTGTCGGTACCGCCGGAGAGCATGTACGGGAGCACCGGGGCGCCGGGGTCATGGCGCCCGAGGGTCTCGACGACCGCGTCGACGAGCGGACCCGAGAACGGTGTCTCGAGGCCGATGTCGCGGTGCATGACGACAATCTCGATGTCCTCACCGACGATCTCCGCGACGCGCGCGAGCACGGCGTCCTCCTCGCCGGGCAGGGTGCGGATGTCGACGAGCGCCTCGGCGCGATCGGGGATCACGTTGTGCTTGTATCCGGCCTGCAGCAGGGTCGGGTTGCTCGTCGTGCGGAGCGAGGCCTGGATGAAGCCGGAGGCCGTACCCGTCGCGAGGGCGAGCTCGTCCGGGCCGAGCCGTTCGGGCGTGGTGCCGAGGATGGAGGCGATCTCACGGAGCAGCTGCTCGGTGGTGTCGGTGAGTCGGACGGGCCACTCGGTGCGTCCGATGGCCGCCACCGCTTCCGCGAGGCGGGTGACGGCGTTGTCCTGCACGTAGCGGGATCCGTGGGCCGCCCGTCCGGTCGCGACCAGTTTGATCCAGACGAGGGCCTTCTCCGAGGTCTGGAGGAGGTAGGAGCGGCGTCCGCCGAAGGTGATCGAGTACCCGCCGACCTCGCTGATCGCCTCGGTCGCGCCGGCGAAGAGCTCCGGTCGTTCGGTCACGAGGTGGTAGGAGCCGAACACGCCGCCGTTCTCCTCGTCCGAGAACATCGCGATCACGAGGTCGCGTTCCGGCCGACGGCCGCTGCCGAGGATCTCGCGGAGTGACGCGAGGATCATCGCGTCCATGTTCTTCATGTCGACGGCCCCGCGTCCCCACAGCAGGCCGTCCTTGATCTCGCCGCCGAAGGGGTCCACCGACCAGTTCGCAGGATCGGCGGGCACCACGTCGAGGTGCCCGTGCACGACGAGCGCCGGCTTCTCGGGGTTCGCGCCGGCGACCCGTGCGACCACGCTGGTCCGGCCCGGAGCGGCGTCGATCAGCTCCGGCTCCAGACCGAGGTCGCGGAGGTACGCCTCGACGTATTCGGCGGCCTCCGTCTCGCCGTTGGAGCGGCCCTCGCCGTAGTTCGTCGTGTCCATGCGGATGAGGTCCTGCGCGATCCGCGTGGTCTCGTCGAGTGTGAGGTCGGATGCGTCTGAGCCGGAGGTCATGGCTCCACGGTACCCGTCGGCCCTGACCGCTGCACCTCTCCCCCGTTCTGCGCGGCCGCCGCACGGCCGGAGGGCGTCGAGCAGATCCTCCGGCGGTACGAGGTGGTGAACGGCTGTCGAAATCCGTGCTAGAGTTTCTTCTCGTGCCCAGCGAAAGCCGGACACGATCACAACACGCGCGGGTGGCGGAAATGGCAGACGCGCTAGCTTGAGGTGCTAGTGCCCTTACGGGCGTGGGGGTTCAAGTCCCCCTTCGCGCACACCGTGTTGAGACGGCGAACGGCCGGAGCGAAAGCTCCGGCCGTTCTTGTTTTCCCGCCGCACTCCACGACACGCCGACACCCGAGATCATCGTCGCTTCGAGCGAGATCCCGCACACCTTCGCCGGTCCTGGACCCTGCTCCGCCGGTACCGGGCCTCCTCCGCCGGACCCTGAGCCTGTCGAAGGGTCGACCGAGCTGGTGGTCCCTGGTGGGCACTTCGACAAGCTCAGTGACCGGGAGAGTCCCGCCCGGAACACGCCGGTCCCTGAGCCTGTCGAAGGGCAGGAGGACGCGCGTGAGGAGCGGTGCCGTCCTCAGTGCCCGTGGCCGAGGCGCCGACGGAGCAGATCGATGCGGGCCTGTAGCTGGGTCACGCTCGCCTGTGCCACCGCGGGTCCGCCGCAGACGCGTCGCAGTTCGGCGTGCACGAGTCCGTGCGGCTCCTTCGTGTGCTTCGCGTAGAGACCGACCAGGGTGTTGAGCACCTGGCGCTGTTCCTTGAGCGTGCGGTAGAGCGGAGCGGGGATGTCCGCCTGCGGACTCGGCGAGGCTGCGTTCTTGTCGACGAACGCCCCGCGCTTGGCCTGCCGGCTCTGGCGTTGCACGAGCAACTCGTGCACCTGTTCAGGTTCGAGGAGCCCGGGGAACCCGATGAAGTCGAACTCCTCCTCGGTGCCGGGCTGGGCGAGCTCGCCGAACTCGTCGCCGTCGAACACGACCCGGTCGAAGTGCGCGTCCGAGGAGACGGCCTGCCAGGTGAACTCCTCGAGGAGTGAATCGGAAGCCTTGTCCTCGCGCTCCGCGGCCGCCATCATCGCGTCCTCCGGATTGAAGAGGTCGCCCTCCGCGTCCGGGTCGCTCGGGCGGTCGAGTGCGTGATCGCGTTCGAGCTCGAGTTTCTCCGCGAGGGCCATCAGGTTCGGCACGTTCGGGAGGAAGATGCTCGCGATCTCGCCGCGTCGTCTGGCCCGGACGAATCGCCCGATCGCCTGCGCGAAGAACAGTGGCGTGGCGGACGACGTCGCGTAGACGCCGACGGCGAGTCGTGGGACGTCCACGCCTTCCGACACCATGCGGACCGCGACCATCCAGCGCTTGGTGTTCCCCGAGAAGTCGGCGATCCGGTCGCTGGCCTCCTTCTCGTCGGAGAGGACGACGGTGGGCTGCTCCCCCGTCAGCTCGTGCAAGATGGCCGCGTAGGCGCGCGCGGTCGTCTGGTCGGTGGCGATCACGAGTCCGCCGGCGTCCGGGACCGCCTGACGGACCTCGGACAGCCGGAGGTCGGCGGACTTCAGGACCGCTGGGATCCAGTCGCCCTGCGGGTCGAGTGCGGTCCGCCAGGCAGCGGAGGTGATGTCCTTCGTGTTGCCCTCGCCGAGGCGGGCCTCCATCTCGTCGCCGGCCTTGGTCCGCCAGCGCATGTGGCCGGCGTAGACCATGAAGAGCACCGGACGGACGACCCCGTCCTGGAGCGCGCGACCGTATCCGTAGTTGTAGTCGGTGACGGAGGTCCGGATGCCCTGGTGATCAGGCTGGTAGACCACGAACGGGATCGGCGCCGTGTCTGACCGGAACGGGGTCCCGGTCAGGGACAGCCGGCGGGTCGCCCGCGAGAACGCCTCGTGGATGCCGTCGCCCCAGCTCAAGGCGTCGCCGCCGTGGTGGACCTCGTCGAGGATGACGAGGGTGCGACCCGAATCGGTCGTGCGCTGATGGACGGGCGGGTTCGCCGCGACCTGGGCATAGGTGACGGCGACGCCGTGGTAGTGGCGGCCGAAGACCTGGTCGCGGTTCGCGAAGTTCGGGTCGAGGCGGATGCCGACCCGGCTCGCGGCCTCGGCCCACTGACGCTTCAGGTGGTCGGTCGGGGCGACGACCGTGATGCGGTCGATCGTGCCGCGATGGAGGAGTTCGGAGGCGAGCCGCAGCGCGAACGTCGTCTTGCCTGCGCCCGGTGTCGCCGCCGCGAGGAAGTCACGGGGTTCGGTGGTGAAGTACTGCTCGAGCGCCTCGGCCTGCCAGGCTCGAAGCTTGCTCGCCGTGCCCCACGCTGCGCGTTCCGGGAAGGCCGGTGAGAGGTGTTCGGCTGCGGACCCGCCCAGGTGCTGGGTCGAAGAGATTTCCGCGTTCACTGGAGACCACTGTACCCGGCCGAACCGACACCGCCGACCATCGCGTGCGGCCTCGACAGCCGTCCGGATGTCCGACTCGCGACTGATCCGCCAGCCGAGGGGCGGGCGTACGCTGGAGGTTCCGGATGCACAGCAGGAGGAACCACCCATGACCGAACAGCACCATCCCTGGTCGCGGTACGTCGCCATCGGCGACTCGTTCACCGAGGGGATCGGCGATCCCGAGCCGGGTGCGCCGGGCGGGCACCGCGGGTGGGCCGATCGGGTCGCCGAGGTGTTGGCCGCGCAGAACTCGGACTTCGCCTACGCCAACCTCGCGGTGCGCGGCAAGCTCGCACAGCAGATCCTCGACGACCAGGTGGAGCCGGCCCTGGAGCTGCACCCGGACCTCATCACGATCTCCGCGGGCGGCAACGACGTGATCCGGCCCGGCACCGACCCCGATGACATCGCCAGACGACTCGAGCAGGCGATCATCCGGCTCCGGAGCGACGGAGCGACGGTCGTGCTGTTCACCGGCGTAGACGTCGGCTTCTCCCCCGTGTTCCGCAGCATCCGCGGCAAGGTCGCGATCTACAACGAGAACCTGCGGGCCATCGCTGCCCGACACGACTGCATCATCGCGGATCAGTGGTCGCTCCAGGCGATCCAGGATCCGCGGATGTGGGCCCCGGACCGGCTGCATCTGAACGCGCTCGGCCATCACGAGGTCGCCCGTCTCGTCCTCCACGCGCTGAACGTGGAGAACGACCTCAAGCCGCTGCAGCCGGAGCCGCTCCCCGTGCGGCGTTGGCGTCAGGCCCGGACCGAGGACCTCGCCTGGGCGCGGGAGTACCTCGTGCCCTGGGTGCTCCGCCGGGTGCGGCACCAGTCGTCCGGCGACCACATCACCGCCAAGCGACCGATCGCCGGTCCGTTCCTGACGGTTGCAGCCCAGGACCAGGAACTCGACGTCTGACCGTCCGGCCGATCACCCGGGCTCCGGCGTCTGGCGCGGTCACGGGTTGGTCAGGCGCCACCAGGGCGTGACCGGGGCGATGTCCGCGTCGAGAGCCAGCGGGACGTCGATCGTCGCCGCACCGCCCTCCGCGCCGGCACCCACGGTGTAGCTGAGCTTCCCGACCGTCGAACCGGCGGCACCCGCCTCGATGGCTCTGGCGCGGCTCTCGACGGTGATCGGGGTGTCCTGCCAGACCAGCACTGAGGCGTCGGACGCCACGACGACCTTCGCCGCCTCGTCCCACGCGGTCGAGTAGGAGCCGACCGATTGCCCGGCGGTGGCGAGCTGGACCTGGTGGAATCCGGCCGGCACGCTCTGCAACAGGGAGACCACTGCCTCGTTGAGCACGGTGTGGTCGTCGGCACCGAGGATGACGCCGACGACGGTCACCGTCCGCCCCTCCACCTGGAGGTCCGCGGAGAACAGCAGGCAGGCGCCCGAGGCGTCGTCGGTCCCCGTCTTCATGCCGGTCACCCCGTACTGACCGAGGAGGGCGTTCGTGTTCTCGACCTCGCCGATGGCGGGCAGTACCGCCGTGGGCTCCTTGACGATCGACGAGAGTACCGGGTCGGCGAGCACGAGCTTACCGATGGTCACGAGGTCGCTCGGGGTGCTGACATTCGTCTCGCCCAGGCCGCTCGTGTTCGTGACGGTCGTGCCGGTCAGCCCGTGTGCGTCGAGCCAGGCGCGCGCCGCGTCGAGGTACGCGTCGACCGAACCGAAGGCCCAGACGGCGAGCGAGATGCTGTAGTTGTTCGCCGACGGGAGGAGGAGCGCTTCGAGCATCTGCCGCTGGGTGAACACCGACCCGGCGACGACGGGTGCCGCTGAACCGTTCTCCGCGATGGTGTCGTAGTAGAACCCGACGTCGGCGTCGGTCAGCGTGATGGACGGCCCCTGGTCGCCCGCGGCGAGCGGCTTGGCCTCCAGCACGACGAGGGAGGTGATCGTCTTCGTGATGCTCGCGATGGGGAACGGCGTCTGTTCGCCACTCGAACTCAGGACGCCGTCGAACCCGACGGCACCGAGGGCGCCCCGCCCGAATCCGGGCCAGGCGACCGGTGTGGTCTGCTGGACGAGCGAGGTCGTGAGGGCGTCGCCGGCTTCGAGTGTCGCAGCCGCGGCCGGGACCGGTCGGAGCAGCGCGCCTGCGCTGTACCCGAACAGCCCGATCAGGAGGGCGAGGACGCCGAAGACGGCGAGACGGCGGCGGCGATAGATCTGTCGTCTCGTGAGTGGCACCCGGTCATGCTACCCGGCGCTCCTGCGCGTCCCCTGTCGCGACCTGCCGCCGTGCCGGTGGTCTTCGAGCAGCGTTGGACCGTGGTCAGCGGACCCGGAGCTCCCAGAGGGCGACGGCACTGGCCGACGCGACGTTCAGCGAGTCGACGCCGTGGAGCATCGGGATGGTTACGATCGTGTCGGCGGCGGCGAGGGCCGAGGCGCTCAGACCGTCACCTTCAGCGCCGAGCACGATGGCGAGCCGTTCCGGGGCGGTCCGAGCATAGGTGTCGAGGTCCACGGCGTCGTCGGCCAGAGCGAGGGCGGCCGTCTCGAAGCCGGCATCCCGCAGGACGTCGGATGCGACATCCCATTCCGGCAGGCGGGTCCACGGCACCTGCAGGACCGTGCCCATGCTGACGCGGACGCTTCGACGGTACAGCGGGTCGGCGCAGCGCGGGGTGATCAGGACCGCGTCGGCACCGAGGCCGGCGACGGAGCGGAAGATGGCGCCGACGTTGGTGTGGTCGACGATGTCTTCGAGGATGACCACCCGGCGGGCGTCGGCGAGGAGTTCGGCGGGGTCGGCGAGCGGTGGGCGGTGCATCGCCGCGAGCGCTCCCCGGTGCAGGTGGAAGCCCGTCAGCTGCTCCAGGAGTGCGGGCTCGCCGACGAAGACCGGGACGTCGTGGTCCTCGAGGAGTGGCGAGACGTCGTCGAGCCACTTCTCCTGCAGCAGGACCGATCGCGGTCGGTGCCCGGCGCGCAGCGCACGTTCCATGACCTTCGTGGACTCGGCGATGTACAGGCCACCCGCGGGTTCGGACACCCGGCGGAGGGCGACGTCCGTCAGCCGCGCGTAGTCGTCGAGTCGTCCGTCGTCGAGATCGGTGATCCGGATGACCTGCATGGGAGACGTCCTCTCGACGCGATGTTCGACCTCCACCTTGCCAGAGTGGGAACACGATCGAAAACGAGGCCGTTTAGACTCAGGGGAAGCGATGGCCCGGAGCACTCCGATCATCGCGGACGGATGGACGGAGCAGGCATGAGCACGCTGATCGCAGCAGGGGATCCCGCTGACGAGACGGCCGAGGCCGGGCTCGAACGGGCGATCGAGCTGCTCGCGGACCGACGCGTCGCCTTCCTCACCGGGGCCGGCGTCAGCACGGACTCCGGCATCCCCGACTATCGGGGCCAGGGCGCTCCGGTGCGGACCCCCATGACGGTCGACCAGTTCCTGTCCAACGACGACGCCGCGCGCAAACGCTACTGGGCCGGCAGCCACCTCGGGTGGAAGCGGTTCGACGGCGCTCGACCGAACGCCGGCCACCGGGCGATCGCGCTCCTCGAGGAGGCCGGCATCGCCGACGGCGTCATCACGCAGAACGTCGACGGCCTCCACGTCAGGGCCGGATCGCGCCGCGTCGTCGACCTGCACGGGTCGATGGACCGCGTCAGCTGTCTCTCCTGTGGGCAGAGCTACGCCAGGTCGAGCATCGCGGAGCGCATGACGTCGCTGAACCCCTGGCTCGACACCGAGACGGACGTGACGATCAACCCGGACGGCGATGCCGAGGTCGGGCGCGTGGACGAGATCGTCGTCCCCGTGTGCACGGTCTGCGGTGGCATGTTGAAGCCGGACGTGGTCTTCTTCGGCGAGTTCATCCCCACGGAGAAGTACGCCGAGGCGGCGGCACTCGTGCGCGGCGCCGACGCACTCGTGATCGCCGGGTCGTCGCTCGTGGTCAACTCGGGCATCCGGCTCCTCGAACTCGCCCGCCGGAAGCGGTTGCCGATCGTCGTCATCAACCGTGGCGTCACGAAGGCGGACGGCCGTGCGGACGTGAAGCTCGACGCGGGTGCCAGTGAGACGCTCACCGGGATCGCCGCTCGCCTGGTCCCGTCCGCGTTCACGAGCGTCGTCTCGCAGGAGGCGACCGACGCCTGACGCCTCAGACGTCGGTGTGGTCGTCCGCGAGGAACGCGGTGAGGCGTTGCGCCGCGTCGTGCGGCTCCTCGTAGTGGATGAGGTGTCCGACGCCCGGGATGACGTGCAGCTGCGCGTCGGCGAACCGCTTCGCGAGCGCGTACTGCGCGGCCACGGGCGTGATGTCGTCGCGCTCGGCGGCGATGAGCAGCGTGCGGCTGGGGATGCGGTCGGCGTACTCGCTGACGTCGTGGCTGACCGAGGCGGTGAACGACTCGAGGACGACCTCCCGGTCGGCGAAGGCGCTGAAGTACTGGTCGTGCTGCGCGTGGATCCACCGACGGAGCGTCGGGTCCTTCGTCTTCGCCATCGCGACGCTCATGATGCGGACGACACCCTTGTTCCGGAGGAAGGCGAAGCCCAGGCGTTTCGGGAGCTTCGCGGACGACCAGTAGTAGAAGACCGCGAGCCTCGTCAGGACACCTCGAGGGCCCTGGAGCGCCGGGGCGGCGATCGGGTTCACGAGGATGAGATCATCCGGTCGGAGTCCCCCGGCGACGGCGGCGCTCGACACGATCGAGCCGAACGAGTGCCCGAGCAGGACGACCCGGCCGGTCAGGTGCAGCTCCTCGATGAACCGTCCCAGCCAGGCTGCGTACCCCTCGACGGAGTGGGTGGCGTCAGGGAAGGGTGCGGAGCTGCCGAAGCCGGGGAGGTCCGGAGCGATGATCCGGAATCCGGAGAGCTGCGCGACGACCGGTTCGAGGCCGTGGTGGTCGCCGCGGAACCCGTGCACCATGACGATCGTCGTCGACGCCTCTCGGTCGCCGTAGTCCCAGAACCGGGTCTCGGCCCCGTCCACGATGAGCGAGCGCTCCCGGACGGGGATGCGGTCGAGCTGGTCGGCGTACGGTGATTCGACGGGCATCCACTCAGTCTAGGCAGTCCGGCTCCGCGTTCACGCGACGACGCGGAGCGTGCCGTCCCGGCGTGGCACAGGCCTCTGTCGGAGGTGCGTCATAGGGTGAAGGCGTGAACACGGTCGACGCGAACCCCCACTGGACGGACCGCCTGGCGGTCTTCGATCTCGAGACGACCGGCATCGAGGTGGAGACGAGTCGCATCGTGACCGCCTTCGTCGGTGTCATCGCCGCGGACGGTTCGGTCGAACGCTCGTGGTCGTGGATGGCCGACCCCGGGGTCGAGATCCCCGCTCGCGCCGCCGAGATCCACGGCGTCACGACGGAGCGTGCCCGGGCGGAGGGGCGTCCGGCACCGGCCGTCGTCGGAGAGATCGTGTCCGTCCTCACCGAACTGTTCGCCGCACGGACCCCGGTGGTCGCCTACAACGCGCCCTACGACTTCTCTCTCCTGCACTTCGAGGCGGAGCGACACGGGGTGACCTCGATCACCGCCCCGTCCCCCGTCGTCGACCCGCTGATCCTCGACCGACGGCTCGACACGTTCCGCCGCGGCAAGCGGACGCTCGAGGTCGTCGCCGCCCTGCACGGCGTTCCACTGGAGGGTGCGCACGACGCGGGCGTGGACGCCGTCGCCGCCGGACGCGTCGCTCAGGCCATCGGCCGACGCTACGCCGACGCGTTGCCGACGAGCGTGGACGAGCTGCACGAGGCTCAGCGGACCTGGTCGCTCGAGCAGGCGGAGAGCTTCCAGTCCTACATGCGCCGCGTGCGCGACCCCGAATTCGTCGCCGACGGCGCTTGGCCCATTCGCACCGGACGCCCTGCCGCTCGACCCGAGACGCCGGTCATCGTCCCAGCGGACCAGCTGCCCATCGGTATCTGAGTCGCACGGACTCCCCACGACGACGAACGCCCCGATCCGAGGATCGGGGCGTTCGTGTATGACAGCGGAAGGACTACTTGCCGAAGCCCTTGAAGCGCTGGTTGAACTTCTCGACGCGACCGGCGGAGTCCATGATGCGCTGCTTGCCCGTGTAGAACGGGTGCGACTCGGACGAGATCTCCACGTCGATCACCGGGTAGGTGACGCCGTCGAGGTCGATCGTCTTGCCCGACGAGACCGTCGAGCGCGTGAGGAACGTCGCGCCGGAGGCGAGGTCGCGGAAGACGACGGCTTCGTACGTGGGGTGGATGTCAGATTTCATCAGCAGTCCTTGTTGAGTGGATGGTGTGGGTAGTACCCGCGCTCGGAACTCCAGGCACGAGGCAGAAAGCTCTTGGCTCCGCGAGCCAAAGGTCGACTTTACCAGACTCGGCGCGCGTCTGCTCGCCTGCCGAGGTCGACCCGCCGAGGTACGGCCGTCAGGAGGGGGCGACGGCCGAGCGTCCGGCGCGGGCGGAGCGGGCGTGGAAGCGTCCGTCCTCCTCGGTCAGCTCGATCGGGAGGTCGAAGGTCTCACTGAGGTGCTCGGCCGTGAGGGTCTCGGCGATCGGTCCGGCGGCGACGACGCCGCCGTCGCGAACGAGCAGGACGTGCGTGAAGCCGACGGGGATCTCCTCGACGTGGTGGGTCACCATGATGATCGCCGGTGAGTCGTCGGCGCTCGCGTAGCCGCCGAGCAGCTCGACGAGCTCCTCGCGCGTGCCGAGGTCGAGGCTCGCGGCCGGCTCGTCGAGCAGGAGGAGTTCGGGGTCGGTCATGATGGCCCGCGCGATCTGCACGCGCTTCTGCTCGCCGTCGCTGAGCGTGCCGAAACGGCGGTCGGCGAGGTGGTCGAGCTTCCATTCGGCGAGGACCCGCGAGGCCCGCTTCACATCGATGTCCTCGTACTGCTCGACCCAGCGGCCGGTGACCGAGTAGGCCGCCGTGAGCACGACGTCCAGGACGGTCTCCTCCGGCGGCACCCGCTTCGCGAGGGCGGAGGACGCGAAGCCGATGCGCGGTCGCAGCTCGAAGACGTCGACCCGGCCGAGCGTCTCGTCGAGCACGGAGACCGTGCCCTTCGAGGGGTGGATGAGCGTCGCCGCGAGCTGCAGGAGCGTCGTCTTGCCTGCGCCGTTCGGGCCGAGGACGATCCATCGCTGGTCGCCCGTCACCGTCCAGTCGACGCCATCGAGGATGGGGTTGAGATTGCGGACGACGGACACATCGGAGAACTGCAACACGCTCGGCATGGTCCTAGCCTATCCGCCAAGACTCGTCCCGCGTCGCCGTCCTCCGAGGTGTCCGCTGGTGGTTCAGACCAGGCTGCGGTACAGCTCCGCCGTCTGGGTGGCGATGCGCGACCAGCTGAAGTCGGACTCCGCGCGTCGGCGACCAGCGGCCCCGTAGGCCCTCGCCTGGGCGGGATCCTGGACGACCTCGGTGAGGGTGGCGGCGAGGTCGGCGACGAAACGCTCCGGGTCGAGTGGGGTGCCGGTGCCGTCGGACGCCTGCGCGAGGGGGACGATCCTCCCGGTCACACCGTCCTGCACGACCTCAGGGATGCCGCCGGTCCCCGTCCCGACCACGGCGGCACCGCAGGCCATCGCCTCGAGGTTGACGATGCCGAGCGGCTCGTAGATCGACGGGCACACGAAGGTCGTGGCGGCGGTGAGGACGGTGCACAGCTCGTGACGCGGGAGCAGCCGTTCGATCCACACGACCCCGGTGCGCTCGCGCTGCAGCTCCTCGACGAGCCCCTTGACCTCGGTGAGGATCTCGGGGGTGTCGGGAGCGCCGGCGCACAGGATGAGCTGCACGTCGGGCGGCAGCAGGCGGGCCGCGCGGAGCAGGTACGGCAGCCCCTTCTGACGGGTGATCCGACCGACGAAGACGACGGAGGGACGGGACGGGTCGATGCCGAGCGACCGCAGCAGCTCGTCGTCCACGCGTGGCTGCCAGTCGGTCAGGTCGATGCCGTTGTAGATGACCTGCACCTTGGCCGGGTCGAGGCTCGGGTACGACCGCAGGATGTCGCGGCGCATGCCGTCGCTGACCGCCACGACGGCCGCGGCGCCTTCGTAGGCGGACTGCTCGATCCAACTGGACACGCGGTACCCGCCGCCGAGCTGCTCGGCCTTCCACGGGCGGAGCGGCTCCAGACTGTGCGCGGTCACGACGTGCGGGATGCCGTGCAGCAGCGACGCGAGGTGACCGGCACCGTTCGCGTACCAGGTGTGCGAGTGCACGAGGTCGGCTCCGGCGACGTCCTGGGCGATCAGGAGGTCCGTCCCGAGTGTCGTGAGGGCGCCGTTCGCCCCCTGGAGCTCGGCCGGGACACCGTAGGCGACGGTGTCGGCCTCGTCGCGTGGAGCGCCGAAGCAGCGCACGGTCACGTCGATGTCGCTACGGAGGGATTTCACCAGCTCCGACACGTGGACGCCTGCGCCGCCGTAGATCTCCGGCGGGTACTCCTTTGTCACAAGATCAACTCGCATGTCTAGACGCTAGTACAGGTCTCGTCCGGCATCTATTGTGAAGCCATGGCCGCCTCAAAGAAGATCTTCGGAATCGTCCTCGCTGGTGGGGAAGGGAAGCGGTTGATGCCGCTGACCGCAGACCGCGCGAAACCGGCCGTACCGTTCGGCGGGCAGTACCGTCTGATCGATTTCGCGCTGTCGAACCTCATCAACTCCGGACTCACCCAGATCGTCGTCCTCACCCAGTACAAGTCCCACAGCCTCGACCGCCACGTCTCGCAGACCTGGCGGTTGTCCGGCCTGCTCGACTCCTATGTCGCGTCCGTGCCGGCGCAGCAGCGTCTCGGGAAGCGCTGGTTCAGCGGATCCGCCGACGCGATCCTGCAGAGCCTCAACCTGATCCGCGACGAGAAGCCCGACATCGTCGTGGTCGTCGGCGCCGACCACGTCTACCGCATGGACTTCGCGCAGATGATCGAGGCGCACATCGCCTCGGGCAAGAAGGCGACGGTCGCCGCGATCCGTCAGCCCATCTCCCTCGCCGACCAGTTCGGCGTCATCGACGTCGACGCGGACGACCCGACGACCATCGCCCGCTTCCTCGAGAAGCCGCTCGACGCGCCGGGCCTGCCCGACTCCCCCGGTGAAGTGCTCGCCTCGATGGGCAACTACGTCTTCGACGCCGACGCCCTCATGCAGGCGGTCATCGACGACGGCGAGGTGACGAGCTCGAACCACGACATGGGTGGCGACATCGTCCCGTACTTCGTCGATCGCGGCGAGGCGGGCGTCTACGACCTCCAGCGGAACGATGTACCCGGATCGACGGATCGCGATCGCTACTACTGGCGCGACGTGGGGACGATCGAGTCGTTCTACGAAGCCCACCAGGACCTCATCTCGACCCTCCCGATCTTCAACCTGTACAACCGGGACTGGCCGATCTTCAGTTCTCAGCTGAACTCGCCGCCGGCGAAGTTCGTGCGGGACGCGAAGGGCAACCTCGGCCAGACCATCGACTCGATCGTCTCCCTCGGTTCGCTGCTGTCCGGTGCCCACATCGAGCGCAGTGTCCTCGGGCCATGGGCGCTCGTGGAATCCGGCGCCCACGTCTCCGACTCGGTCGTGTTCGACAAGGTCCACATCGAACCGGACGCCGTCGTCAAGCGGGCTATCCTGGACAAGGATGTGGTGGTCACCTCCGGCGCGAGCGTCGGTGTCGACCACGACCGTGACCGCGCTCGCGGCTTCACCGTCACCGAATCCGGTCTCACCGTGGTTGGCAAGGGAGTACGCGTCGTTCCATGAGTACCGAGCGTTCGGCAGTGGCGGATCCAGAAGCAGCACTCCCCCCACAGGCCGGACGAGGCGTCCGGTTCCTCGCGGTCCTCGACGCCGACTCGACGCTCATCGAGAACGAGGTGATCGAGCTCCTCGCCGAGGAGGTCGGCAGCCTCCCCGAGGTCGCCGCCATCACCGAGCGTGCCATGCGCGGTGACCTCGACTTCGCCGACAGCCTCCGGGCCCGGGTCGCGACGCTCGCGGGCCTGCCCGTCGACCGGATCCCGGTGATCGCCGAACGGATCCGGACGACGACCGGCCTGGAGACGCTGATCGGCCGGCTGCATGCGCACGGGTCACGGATCGGTGTCGTGTCCGGCGGGTTCCATGAACTGCTCGACCCGCTCGCCGAGGCACTCGGCCTCGACCATGTGCGGGCGAACCGCCTCGAGACGGCCGACGGTCGGTTGACGGGAGGCCTCAGCGGTCCCATCATCGACGCGGCGGCGAAGGCGGCCGCACTGCAGGAGTGGGCCGACGCGGACGGCGTGCCGTTGGCACGGACGATCGCGATCGGCGACGGAGCCAACGACCTCGAGATGATGGCCGTCGCCGGGCTCTCGGTCGCGTTCAACGCGAAGCCGATCGTCCGCCGCCATGCCGACGTCGTCGCCGGGCGGGTCGACCTCGCCGGCGTCCTCCCGCTCCTCGGGCTCTGATCCGCGCGTCGGGGGTCAGCGCCCGAGGTCGGGTTCTGCTCGGTGCGGTGCTGCCCGGGTCAGTGACCCATGCCGAGGCCGCCGTCGACCGGGATCACGGCGCCGGAGATGTAGCCCGCGTCGTCACCGGCGATCCACGTGACGACCTTCGCGACCTCGTTCGCACTCGCGAAACGCGCTGCCGGGATGCTCTTCTTGTACTCGGCCTGGGTCTCGGCGGGCAGTTCGGCGGTCATGTCGGTCTCGATGAACCCCGGGGCGATCACGTTCGCCGTGATCCCGCGCGCGCCGAGCTCGCGCGTGATGGATCGCGCCATGCCGATGAGGCCGCTCTTCGAGGCCGCGTAGTTGACCTGGCCGGCCGACCCGTAGAGGCCCACGACGCTGGAGATGAGCACGATGCGTCCGAAGCGTGCCTTGAGCATGCCCTTGGACGCGCGCTTGACGACGCGGAAGGAGCCGCCGAGGTTCGTGTCGACCACCTGGTCGAAGTCGTCCTCGCTCATCCTCATGAGCAGGGTGTCCTTCGTGATGCCCGCATTCGCGACGAGCACCTCGACCGGCCCGAGCTCCGACTCGATCTCGCTGAACGCCGCGTCGACGGAGGCTGCATCGGTGACGTCCGCGCGGACCGTCAACGTGCCCGCTGGGCCCTCGCCGGATCGAGCGGTGACGGCGACGCGGTGACCCTGCGCGACGAACTCCTCGGCGATGGCGAAGCCGATCCCCCGGTTGCCTCCGGTGACGAGTACGGTGCGTGGTGCGGTCATGGTCGATTCCTCTCCTGCGGCGATACCGGCCGACTCGTGCGGCGGCCGTCGGGGCGCACGGCGTTCCGGCCGCGGACCCGTACCAGCATATGGGGGTCCTCCGGTTCTCCCGGTGATTTGGGGGCTTCGCCCACCCGCCGAGCGCGTAGGCTGGTCGTGGCATGAAGCAGCAGAGCATCACCTCCCTCCCACCGGCTCCCGAACAGGAGCGCCGGCAGCGGTTCATCAAGTACTCGATCACCATGGGTGTCCGGTTGCTTTGCCTCGCTGCGCTCCCGTTCGTCCAGGGCGGTTGGATGTTCGCGGTCGCGGCCGGTGCCATCTTCCTGCCGTACGTCGCCGTCATCATCGCGAACGCCGGATCGCTGCCGTCGCAGGGGGCCATCGAGCGCCCCACCGGTGTCGTCGTGTCCCAGCGGCCGATCATCGTCGACGACTCGGTTCCGCCTCGTCCCACCGACCAGGCATGATCGGGTTCGGTGCCGAGCCCGACGGCGTGATCTGCTCACGGGCCGGCTGCCGCGCGGCGGCGAGCTGGCGGATCGAGTGGCGCAATCCGAAGATCCACGCGGAGGACCGCGTGAAGGTCTGGACCGCCTGCGACGAACACGTCGACTTCCTGGAGGCCTTCCTCGAAGCCCGCTCCTTCCCCCTCGAGCGGCGTCCGTTGACATCGGCGGTCGGCTCATGAGCGCGGGTTGGCGGTTCGCCTTCAGCCGCCGTTGGCTCGGCTACCTCGGCGTTGCGATCGTGTTCGCGATCGTGTGCGTCCTGCTCTCCAACTGGCAGCTCGCTCGGGCGAGCGAGAAGGAGGAGGAGGTCCAGCGCATCGAGACCAACTGGGACGCGACCCCGATCCCGCTCGACGAAGCGCTGCCGTCGCTCGACTCGTTCAGCGTGGCCGACGAATGGCACCCGGTGTCGATGAGTGGCACCTACCTGCCTGACGAGCAGCTGCTGGTGCGGAACCGTCCCAGGAACAACCAGGCCGGCTTCAACGTCCTCACGCCGCTCCGACTCGCCGACGGAGACGTGTTCATCGTCGACCGTGGCTGGGTCGCCGCGAACGATTCACTCGAAGCACCCGAGTCGGTCCCGGCGCCTCCGAGCGGAGAGGTCTCGGTCGTCGTCCGCATCCGACCCGGCGAACCGACGCTCCCGGGCCGCGGGGCCGCCGACGGACAGGTGGCCACGATCAACCTCCCGCAGATCGCCGAGCTCCGCGGCGAGACGCTCTACTCCGGTGCGTACGGCATGCTCCTCTCGGAGAGCCCGGCGCCGGCCGAAGCGGCGCCGCTCGGTCCGATCAAGCCCGAGCCGAACGAGGGGATGCACCTCTCGTACGCGCTGCAATGGGTGGTCTTCGCGCTGATGGGCTTCATCTTCCTCGCCTATGCCATCCGTCAGGAGTACCGCATCCTGAATTCCGACGACCCGAAGGAGCAGCGGCGTGCGGCTGCACGCGCCGAACGGCTCGCCGCGAAGGCACGGTCCGACGCCGACATCGAGGATGAGATCCTCGAAGCGAGTCGCTGACGCGAGTGCGACGAGCCGTCGACGGACGGGGCGTACCCGGCCGGTGATGCTCACGGACCCAGCGCGCTGGCCCGCTGGCGCTAGGCCAGGCTGACGAGGTCCTGGTAGTCCTTGTTCCAGTGGTCCTCGACGCCGTCGGGCAGGATGAGCACCCGCTCGGGGTTGAGCGCCTCGACGGCGCCCTCATCGTGACTCACGAGCACGACGGCACCCTCGTAGTGGGCGAGCGCGTCGAGGATCTCCAGACGGCTGGCCGGGTCGAGGTTGTTGGTCGGTTCGTCCAGGAGGAGCATGTTCGCGCCCGAGACGACGATCATCGCGAGAGCGAGTCTCGTCTTCTCGCCGCCTGACAGCACGCCCGCGAGCTTGTTGGAGTCGTCGCCGGTGAACAGGAACGAGCCGAGGACCTTGCGCGCTTCCATCTCGGTGATGTTCGGCGACGAGGAGACCATGTTCTCGAGCACGCTGCGCTTCACGTCGATCGTCTCGTGCTCCTGCGCGTAGTAGCCGATCCGCAGGCCGTGCCCGGGCTCGAGCTGGCCGGTGTCGGGCTGGTCCACTCCGGCGAGGATCCGCAGGAGGGTCGTCTTGCCCGCACCGTTGAATCCGAGGATGACGACCTTCGAGCCACGGTCGATCGCGAGGTCGACGGCCGTGAAGATCTCGAGCGAGCCGTAGCTCTTCGACAGGTTGCTCGCCATGAGCGGCGTCCGGCCACAGGGCGCCGGGGTCGGGAACCGCAGCTTGGCCACGCGGTCTTGCGCGCGGACCTCCTCGAGCCCGGAGAGCATCCGTTCGGCGCGAGCCACCATCTGGTGGGCTGCGGCCGCCTTGCTGGCCTTCGCACCGAACTTGGCCGCCTGGAGCTGGAGCGCCGTCGCCTTCTTCTCGACGTTGGTGCGCTCCTTCTTCCGGCGCTCCTCGTCGGCCTCGCGCTGACGCTGGTAGTTCTTCCAGTTCATGTTGTAGATGTCGATGACGGTGCGGTTCGCATCGAGGTAGAAGACCCGGTTGACGGTCTCGCCGACGAGCTCGATGTCGTGCGAGATCACGATGAACCCGCCCTTGTACTGCTTGAGGAACTCACGCAGCCAGACGACGGAGTCGGCGTCGAGGTGGTTGGTCGGCTCGTCGAGGATGAGCGTCTCGGCGTCGGAGAAGAGGATGCGCGCGAGTTCGATGCGGCGGCGCTGTCCGCCCGACAGCGTCTTCAGCTGCTGATCGAGGATGCGATCGGGCAGGTTCAGGTTCGACGCGATCGAGGCCGCCTCGGCCTCCGCGGCGTACCCGCCGAGCGCGTTGAACCGGTCGGTGAGGTTGCCGTACTTCTTCATGGCGGCTTCCGCCACCTTCGGGTCGTCGCTCGCCATGGCCATGCTCGACTCGTGCATGCCGAGTGCGAGCTGGCCGAGACCACGCGCATCGAGGATGCGGGTGCGGGCGAGGTCCTCCGGGTTGCCGGAGCGTGGGTCCTGCGGCAGGTACCCGATCTCGCCACCGCGATCGATCTTGCCGTTCGTCGGGAGGGTCTCCCCCGCCAGCGTCTTGGTCAGGGTCGTCTTCCCGGCACCGTTACGGCCGACGAGGCCGATCTTGTCGCCGGCGGACACGCGGAAGTTCACGTGCTCCATGAGCACGCGTGCCCCCACGCGGATCTCGAGGTCGTGCACACTCAGCACAGGCATAGTCCATTTCTTCGGGTGCGTTTCGACAACGCGGAGGGTGGGGGTCAGCCTCCCAGTATAAATCGTGAATCCGATGCTCAGCACCGCGGCCGTTCCGGCAGGGTCCCGGCGCGGCCGGACGTCCGTCAACGCAGGGCGGAGATCCGTCCGACCGCCTCGGTGAGGAGCTCGGGCGAGCAGGCCAGGTTGAGCCGTGCGTGGCCGACGCCTCCGGGCCCGAACGGGGCTCCCTCCTGCAGGGCCACGCGTGCTTCGCGCAGGATGCGCCGCGCCGGGGGCTCCGTCCAACCGAGCCCGATGCAGTCCAGCCAAGCGAGGTACCCGGCGGCGGGCGGTCGGTAGCCGACCTCGGGCAGCTCGGCACCCAGCAGCTCACCGAGCAGCCGCCGGTTGCCGTCGATCAACGCGAGGAGCCCGTCCAACCAGGGCTCTCCCGCCTCGAAGGCGGCGACCGAAGCCAGCACACCGAACTGGCCCGTCCGCCAGAACACCTCGACCGGCATCCCCGCGACCACGCTCCGCGGTCCGGGTGCGGCGGTGACCATCACCGCGCACTTCAGGCCGGCGAGGTTCCAGGCCTTGCTCGCCGACAGCACGGCGTACCCGTGTTCGGCGGCCTCGTCGGACACGCTGAGATAGGGGACGAACCGCTCGCCCGGTTGGGTGAGCGGAGCGTGGATCTCATCACTCACGACCGTGACCCCGTAGCGCGCTGCCAGTGCGGCGACCGAGCGCAGTTCGTCGATCGTGTGCGGCCGACCGATCGGGTTGTGCGGGTTGCAGAGCAGGAAGGCCTTCGCGCCGTCGCGGAACGCGGCTTCGACACCGTCCAGGTCGAGCCGCCAGCCTCCGGCGGGATCGTCGGCGCGGCTGGACCCGAGCAAGGGGACGTCCACCACGACTCCCCCGGCCTCGGTGACGAGGTCGAAGAACGGCGGGTAGACCGGCGAGGTGATCACGACGCCCTCGCCGGGCGAGATGACGCGACGCATGATCTCGACGATGCCCATGCTGACGTCGGCGGTGGTGAACACGGAGCCGGGATCCACGTCCCATCCCCAGCGTCGCGCTGCGAAGTCGGCGAACGCCTGTGGGAGCCGTGTGCGGCTCGCGACATACCCGGCGTCACCGCGGTCGATCGCCGCGTGCAGGGCATCGCGGATCACGGGTGCCAGGGGGACGTCCATCTCGGCGACGAACATGGGCAGGACGTCGTCGGGGTACTCGGACCACTTCTCGCTCGTCCGGCTGCGCAGGACGTCGATGGGGTCTGCGGACACGATCTCGGTCATGCCTCGACCCTATCCGGGATCAGCCGGACGACGCCGCCGGGAACAGGACGACGGACGGCTGCATTGCAGCCGTCCGTCGTCGTGGAGGTTCGATCAGATCGAGAAGCCGAGGGCACGCATCATGTCGCGCCCGTCGTCCGTGATGCGCTCCGGGCCCCACGGCGGCATCCACACCCAGTTGATGCGGAAGGCGTCGACGATGCCGTCGAGCGCTTGACCCGTCTGCTCCTCGAGGACGTCCGTGAGCGGACATCCGGCGGAGGTCAGGGTCATGTGGATGATGAGCGCGTCGTTCTCGTCATCCCAACCCAGGTCGTAGATGAGACCGAGGTCGACCACGTTCACCCCGAGCTCGGGGTCCATGACGTCCTTGAGCGCCTCTTCGACCTCGTCGAATCGTTGCGGACTGAGCGTTGTTACCATGTCGTTATCTTAGACCGCTGGCGCGGCTTCAGGCACCTTCCGGGGCGACGACGGCGTCCACGAGGAAACGGTCGTAGCCTTCGTTCTCGAGGCGGTCGGCGAGCTCGGGACCGCCCTGCTCAGCGATTTTGCCGGCGACGAAGACGTGCACGAAGTCCGGCTTGATGTAGCGGAGGATGCGCGTGTAGTGCGTGATGAGCAGGACACCGAGGCCCGTGTTCTCCTTGGCGCGGTTGACGCCCTCGGACACGATCTTGAGGGCGTCGACGTCGAGGCCGGAGTCGGTCTCGTCGAGGACTGCGAACTGCGGCTTCAGCAGCTCGAGCTGGAGGATCTCGTGACGCTTCTTCTCGCCACCGGAGAAGCCCTCGTTGACGTTGCGTTCCGCGAAGGCAGGCTCCATGCGCAGGTTCTTCATCGACTCGCGGACGTCCTTGATCCAGCCGCGGATCGCGGGCGCCTCGCCGTCGACGGCGGTCTTCGCCGTGCGGAGGAAGTTCGTGACCGTGACTCCGGGGATCTCGACGGGGTACTGCATCGCGAGGAAGAGTCCGGCACGGGCGCGCTCGTCGACGCTCATCGCGAGGACGTCCTCGCCGTCCAGCGTGATGGATCCGCTGTCGACGGTGTACTTCGGGTGGCCGGCGATCGTGTACGCGAGCGTGGACTTGCCCGAACCGTTCGGACCCATGATGGCGTGCGTCTCGCCCGTCCGGATGGTGAGGTCGACGCCACGCAGGATCGGCTTGGTGCCCTGCTCGGTTTCGACGCTGACGTGCAGGTCGCGGATTTCGAGGACTGACATGGTGCTAGATCTCTTTCGTTGCGGTCGGGTCGATGTAGATGTCGCCGTCGATGAGCTCGACGGTGTAGACGGGGACCGGCTCGTAGGCCGGAAGGGTGAGCGGCTTGCCCGTCGTGAGCGAGAACTGTGAGCCGTGTGCCCAGCATTCGAGGTTGCCGTCCTCGACGAAGCCTTCGGACAGCGAGATGTCGCCGTGGGTGCAGACGTCGCCGATCGCGAACAGTTCGTCCGACGCGTCGCGCACGAGGGCGATCGGCACGCCGTCCACCACGACCCGCTTGGCCTGGTTGACGGCGAGCTCGTCGAACGAGCACACCTTCGTCGCCATCAGTGCTGCGCTCCGCCGGTGCCCTGTCCGTCAGCGCCGAGCAATTCGGCCTCGATGGCTGCCGAGAGGCGCTCCTGCAGCTCGGTGTCACCGATCTGCTGGATGATCTCCACGAGGAAGCCGCGGACGACGAGTCGTCGTGCCTCGTCCTCAGGGATGCCTCGAGCCTGCAGGTAGAAGAGCTGCTCGTCGTCGAAGCGTCCGGTCGCGCTCGCGTGACCGGCACCGGCGATGTCGCCGGTCTCGATCTCGAGGTTCGGCACGGAGTCGGCACGGGTGCCGTCGGAGAGGACCAGGTTGCGGTTCTGCTCGTAGCTGTCGGTGCCGATGGCACGGTTGCTGATGAGGACGTCGCCGATCCACACGGACCGCGCACCCTCGCCCTGCAGTGCGCCCTTGTAGGTCACGCGCCCGCGGGTGTTCGGTGCGTCGTGGTGCATGTAGACCTGCTGCTCGAGGTGCTGACCCGCGTCGGAGAAGTACACGCCGAGCGAGTCGAGGTCCGAGCCCTGACCGGCGAGGTGCAGGGTCGGGTTCACCCGGACGACCTTGCCGCCGAGCGACACCACGACGTGCTTGAGGTGGGCGTCACGACCGATGGACGCGAAGTGGCTGGCGAGGTGCACGGCGTCGTCGTCCCACCACTGCACGGTCACGACGGTCACGTCGGCCTGCTCGCCGACGACGATCTCGACGTTCTCGGTGAGGCGGGCGTCGCCCGCGTTCTCGATGATGACGAGGCCGCGGCTGAACGGCGCGGCGGTGATGACGGTGTGCGCAGCGCGGGCGCCGTCGCCGAGTCCGCTCCGCTCGAGGCGCAGGGTCTTGGACTCCTCACCCGTGACCGAGATCGCCAGTGCCTGGTCGAAGCTCGACCAGGCGTTCGCGGAGGCGCGCTCCTCCGGCACGCCGGCGGAGCCGACGCGCGCGTCGTCGCGACTGATCCACTCGACGCTGAATCCGTCGACGTTGTCGTGCGTGATCGGGGTGGGAGAGCCGTCGAGCTCCCCCGCGGTGAGGTCGGTGAACTGCGCGACCGGGCTGAGCTTCCAGACCGCCTCGCGTCCCGTCACCGCTGGGAAGTCGGCGACATCATAGGAGCTGAAGCGCTCCGAACGGGTCTGCACCGGGATGACGCGTCCTGCGCCGTCGCTGTGAGCCGTGATGCCGTGCTGTCCTTCGGTCTGAGTCGGTGCTGCAGTCGTCATTAACCGACGGATCCTTCCATGCCCATCTCGATGAGCTTGTTGAGTTCGAGTGCGTACTCCATAGGCAGTTCGCGTGCGATCGGCTCGATGAAGCCGCGGACGATCATCGCCATGGCCTCGTCCTCCGGCATGCCGCGGCTCATGAGGTAGAAGAGCTGCTCCTCGCTGACCTTGGACACCGTCGCCTCGTGTCCGAGCTGGACGTCGTCCACACGGATGTCGATCGCCGGGTACGTGTCGCTCCGGGAGATGGTGTCGACCAGGAGCGCGTCGCAGCGCACGGTGTTGGCCGAGTGATGGGCGTTGGCGTCCACCCGGACCTCGCCGCGGTAGCCCGCGCGTCCGCCGCCTCGGGCGATCGACTTGGAGACGATGGACGACTGCGTGTACGGAGCCATGTGGATCATCTTCGCGCCGGCGTCCTGGTGCTGGCCGGGACCGGCGAAGGCGACGGACAGTGTCTCGCCCTTGGCGTGCTCGCCCATGAGGTAGATGGACGGGTACTTCATCGTGACCTTGGATCCGATGTTGCCGTCGATCCACTCCATGGTCGCTCCCTCGGCGGCCGTGGCGCGCTTCGTGACCAGGTTGTAGACGTTGTTCGACCAGTTCTGGATCGTCGTGTAGCGGACGCGGGCGTTCTTCTTGACGATGATCTCGACGACCGCGGAGTGCAGCGAGTCCGACTTGTAGATCGGCGCGGTGCAACCCTCGATGTAGTGCACGTAGCTGCCCTCGTCGGCGATGATCAGCGTGCGCTCGAACTGACCCATGTTCTCGGTGTTGATCCGGAAGTAGGCCTGCAGCGGGATCTCGACGTGGACGCCGGGCGGCACGTAGACGAAGGAGCCACCCGACCATACGGCGGTGTTCAGCGCGGCGAACTTGTTGTCGCCGGACGGGATGACCGTGCCGAAGTACTCCTCGAAGAACTCGGGGTGCTCGCGCAACGCGGTGTCGGTGTCCATGAAGATGACACCCTGCGCCTCGAGCTCCTCGTTGATCTGGTGGTAGACCACCTCGGACTCGTACTGCGCGGCGACGCCGGAGACGAGGCGCTGGCGCTCCGCCTCGGGGATGCCGAGCTTCTCGTAGGTGTTCTTGATGTCGTCCGGCAGGTCCTCCCAGGTCTGAGCCTGCTTCTCGGTGGACCGGACGAAGTACTTGATGTTCTCGAAGTCGATCTCGGAGAGGTCGGCGCCCCACGTCGGCATGGGCTTGCGCTCGAACAGCTGCAGGGCCTTGAGGCGGCGCTGCAGCATCCAGTCCGGTTCGCTCTTCAGTGCGGAGATGTCGGCAACGACCTCCGTGGAGATGCCGCGGCGCGCTGAAGCGCCGGCGACGTCGCCGTCGTGCCATCCGAACTCGTATTGGCCGAGTCCGGCGAGCTCCGGGCGATCGATCAGGATGTCTGACATGTGTCCCTCTTTCCTCCCTGGAGACAACCACCGGCTGGAGGTCGTCATTCCCTCCCATGGCACGCGCCTGATCGGAGCGGATTGGGGAGGGGATGTGCGGGCGGCTTCTTCGCGAACCTACAATGTTCATGAACCATGGCGCTTCTCGCGCGCACCGTGAACCTCATAATCCTACAGCTTCCTGTGGGTTGTGGGTGAGGACGGTGGATACCGCAGCCGTGGCCACCGCGAACCGAAGGATCGACCCGTGTCACACGACTCCAAGACCGCCGGTCGACCGACGCCGGCACCGTCCCTTCCCGACCGGCTGCGTGCCACCCGGTTCTGGCAGTGGTTGCCGACGACGATCGACAAGCGCGTGCGTGTCGTCGCCTGGCTCTCCTTCGCCTTCCAGCTCGTCCTCATCGGGACCGGGGGCGCCGTCCGCCTGACGGCCTCCGGGCTCGGATGCCCGACGTGGCCGCGCTGCACGGACGACTCCTTCGTCAACACGCCGGAGATGGGCATCCACGGGTTCATCGAGTTCGGCAACCGACTCCTGACCTTCGTCCTCGCGGCCATCGTGATCGCCGCGTTCCTCGCGGTGATCCGCATGCGTCGGCAGCGCCCCGACCTCTTCCGACTGACCCTGCTCCAGGGCCTGTCGATCCCCGCGCAGGCGGTCCTCGGCGGCATCACCGTCCTCACCGGGCTGAACCCGTACGTGGTCGGGCTGCACTTCGTCATCTCGATCGTCCTGGTCGCCCTCGCGACGATGCTCGTCCATCGGGTCTACCGCGGCCCTCGCGGTGCGGTGAAGGTCATGCCCGGCTGGTACCTCGGCGTCGTCCACCTGACGAGCCTCTTCGTCGCCGTCACCGTCGTGTTCGGCATCCTGACGACGGGCTCGGGCCCGCACGCCGGCGACAACTCGAAGGAGGTGCCGGCGCCGCGCAACGGGTTCGACCCCGAGTTCCTCCAGCATCTCCACAGCTGGCCCGCCTACGCGACGCTCGCCGGCACCATCGTGCTGCTCGTCGGCGTGATCGCGCTCGGCGCCCGTCGCGGGTCGCGCGGGGTGCGCATCGCGGTCTCCACCCTGCTGGCGGTCGAAGTGGTGCAGATCGTCGTGGGGCTCACCCAGGCCCGCCTCGGACTCCCCGAGGTGCTCGTGGGGCTGCACATGGTGCTCGCCGGGTTGCTCGTCGCCGCGATGACCTGGGTCGTGCTGCAGCAGCGGATCCCGGTCCGGACCGCGTCACGCGTCGAGGAGTCGGCATCCCTCAGCGTCTCCCGCTGATGGCTCAGCTTCGCTCCTGCTGACTGGTCAGCGGGCCTGCTGACGGCTCACTGCACCTGCTGACGACTCAGAGCATCCCGACCGCGGTCACGCGGACGACCGCGGTCCCGGTCTCGTCGGAGGCGTCGAGGTCGATGACCGCGCTGATCCCCCAGTCATGGTCGCCGGCCGGATCGGCGAACACCTGACGCACCCGCCAGACACCGCCCGTGTCGCCGACGGGGCGCTCGTCCTCGTCGTCGACGACCAGCAGCGCCGGGCTCCGTGCTGCAGCACCAGTCGGGAGTTCACCGTGCTCCTCGAAGTACGGATCCATGGCGTCCGCCCAGGTGTCTGCGTCGAATCCAGCCGACGCGTCGAGCTCGCCGAGCGCGTCGTAGTGCTCCAGCGACGCGAGCTGGACCCGGCGGAAGAGTTCGTTCCGGACGAGGACGGTGAACGCCCGGCGGTTGGCGAGGACGCTCCGTGGCGTGGGTGGGAGTGACCGACTCGTCTCCGCATGGCGTTCGGGGTCCGGGTGGGACAGTTCCTCCCACTCGTCGAGCAGACTCGAGTCGACCTGTCGGACGAGTTCTCCGAGCCACTCGATGAGGTCCTGGAGCTCCTCGTCCTTGAATTCGTCCGGCACGCTCTGCCGGATCGCCCGGAAGGCGTCGGAGAGGTATCGCAGGACGAGTCCCTCGGACCTCGAGAGACTGTAGAACGAGACGAACTCGCTGAAGTTCAGTGCGCGCTCGATGAAGTCGCGGACGACCGCCTTCGGGCGGAGCTCGAGGTCGAGTGCCCACGGCTGCGCGGCGGTGTAGCTCGTGAACGCCGCCTCGAGGAGTTCCGCCAGCGGTCTCGGGTGGGTGACCGCCTCGAGGAGCTCCATGCGCTGGTCGTATTCGATCCCCTCGGCCTTCATCGCCTGCACGGCCTCGCCCCTGGCGAGGTGCTGCTGGGCCATGACGATCTGGCGCGGATCGTCGAGCGTCGACTCGACGACCGAGATGACGTCGAGGGCGAAGCCGGGCTCCGCGGGGTCCAAGAGCTCGAACGCGGCGAGGGCGAAGGGCGACAGCGGAGCGTTGAGCGCGAAGTTCGGCTGCAGCTCGACCGTGAGGCCGATGACGACCTCACCCGTCTCGGGGTCGATCGTCTGGGTGATGACGCCTGCCGTGCGGAGGGTGCGGTAGATCTCGAGCGCGCGCCTGGCCAGGGCGAAGCGTCTCGCCCGAGGCTCGTGGTTGTCGAAGACGAGGGAGCGGATGGTGCCGAAGCTGTCACCGCCGCGTGCGATGACGCTGAGCATCATCGCGTGGGTGAGCTGCATGTGGCTGGTCAGTGTCTCAGGCTCGGCCGCGACGAGACGCTGGAAGCTCGGCTCCCCCCAGGACACGAACCCCTCCGGCGCCTTCTTCCGGATGATCTTCCGGCGCTTCTTCGGGTCGTCGCCGGCCTTCTCGATGAGCTTGAGGTTCTCGGTCTCGTGCTCGGGGGCCTGGACGACGACGGTGCCCGCAGTGTCGTAGCCGGCCCGACCCGCACGACCGGCGATCTGGTGGAACTCCCGGGCGTTCACCTGGCGCATCTTCGTGCCGTCGTACTTCGTGAGCGCCGTGAACAGGACCGTGCGGATCGGGACGTTGATCCCGACGCCGAGGGTGTCCGTCCCGCAGATGACGCGGAGGAGACCACGTTGGGCCAGCTGCTCCACGAGGCGTCGGTACTTCGGCAGCATGCCGGCGTGGTGCACGCCGATCCCGCTGCGGACGAGCCGGGACAGCGTCGTGCCGAACGCGGTGCTGAACCGGAAGTCGCCGATGGCGTCGGCGATCTCGTCGCGTTGCTCGCGGGTGACGACCTTGAGGCTGGTCAACGCCTGTGCCCGCTCGAGCGCCGCCGCCTGCGCGAAGTGGACGATGTAGATCGGAGCCTGTCCCGTGTGGAGGAGGTCTTCCACGGTCTCGTGGATCGGTGTGGTCGCGTAGGAGAAATGGAGCGGCACCGGTCGTTCGACGCCGGTCACGATGGCGGTCTCACGGCCGGTCCGGCGCTCGAGGTCGCGCGCGAGGTCGCCGACGTCGCCGAGGGTCGCGGACATGAGGATGAACTGCGTGTCCGGGAGGGTGAGGAGCGGCACCTGCCACGCCCACCCGCGATCGGGGTCGGCGTAGAAGTGGAACTCGTCCATCACGACCTGGTCGATGCCGGCGTCTTCGCCGTGCCGGAGCGCCAGGTTGGCGACGATCTCCGCGGTGCAGCAGACGATCGGCGCGTCGGCGTTCACCGAGGAGTCCCCGGTGACCATCCCGACGTTCTCCGCGCCGAACATCTCGACGAGTGCGAAGAACTTCTCGCTGACGAGCGCCTTGATCGGGGCCGTGTAGTAGCTGCGGCGACCGGAGCTCAGCGCCGCGAAGTGTGCGCCGGCGGCGACGAGGCTCTTGCCGGTGCCCGTCGGGGTGGAGAGGATGACGTTGGCGCCGTCGACGATGCCGATGAGCGCCTCCTCCTGCGCCGGGTACAGGCTGAGTCCGCCGGCCTCGGCCCAGGAGACGAACCGGTCGAAGACGATGTCGGGGCTCTCCCCCGTCGCAGCGATCAGCCGGCCGCGTTCCGCTGCGTCAGCCACCGGGTCAGAACGGGAGCAGCGGGTCGATGCCGACGGCGAGGAACAGGAGGGTCAGGTAGGTGATCGACCCGTGGAAGACGCGCATCGGCGAGACGTGCTCGTGGCGGATCGCGAGGTTGTAGAGGCGGTGGGTCTCGTAGACGAACCAGCCGCCGGACAGGAGGGCGACGGCGCTGTACAGCAGCCCCATGTCGGCCACCGGGATGAGCAGGAGCGAGCAGACGACCGTCGCCCACGCGTACAGGATGACCTGGAGGCCGACCTGCGCGCGACCGCGGACGACGGCGAGCATCGGCACGCCGACGGCCTGGTAGTCACTGCGGTACTTCATGGACAGCGGCCAGTAGTGGGGCGGCGTCCAGAGGAACACGACCGCGAAGAGGATGATCGGTGCCCATGAGAGCGAACCGGTGACGGCGGCCCAGCCGATGACGACGGGGAAGCAGCCCGCGATGCCACCCCAGATGATGTTCTGCTGGGTGCGTCGCTTCAGCCACAGCGTGTACACGAAGACGTAGAAGAGGATCGCGCCGACGGACAGTGCGGCCGCGAGCCAGTTGGTGGTGGCGAGCAGCCAGACCGTCGAGACGACGCCGAGCGTCCACGCGAACACGAGTGCCTCGCGCGGCGTGAGCTCGCCGGTCACGAGGGGGCGCTTCTTCGTGCGGTCCATGACTGCGTCGATGTCGCGGTCGATGTAGCAGTTGAACGCCGCCGCGGAGCCGGCGCTCAACGACCCGCCGATGACGGTCGCGATGACGAGCCACCAGTCGGGCAGACCGCCCTTCGCGAGGATCATGACGGGGATCGTCGTCACGAGCAGCAGTTCCATGACCCGCGGCTTGGTGAGGGCGATGTACGCCTTCGCCTTGCGTCGGAAACCGAGCTTGGGGCTCGACACACGTTCTGCTACAGCGACGTCCATTGCTCCTCTAACGTTCGGTTCACCACGCACTGCTCGCCCGGTGCGCGGTCCGCAGACGATTCTACGACACGCGCGGACGGCTCCCTACTCACGGTGCGCAGACGCGCGGTCCCTCACCGGGTGACGCCCGTACTGCAAGCTCTGCGACGATCCGTGACGTCGCGTGTTCGCGCTCGTCGAACATCGACCCTCGGCTGCAGGGGTTCGCTATGCTGGGAAGTGCTCGCCAGCCACTGTGCACGCGTGCGCCCCCCTTCACCCAGTTCGAAGAGCGGTGTCGTGTGCTCGGACGCCGAAGACGACGTGGGCCGCGAACGCACAGAAGAAGGCTCGACCGCTCGTCGGCCTCCTGTTCCGATGAGAAGGGTCAGTATTCAGTGGCAGATCTGCAGTGGGAAAGCATTGACAGCAAAGCAGTCGACACGGCGCGCATCCTCGCCGCCGACGCGGTGGAGAAGGTCGGCAACGGCCACCCGGGAACGGCGATGAGTCTCGCCCCCGCCGCCTACCTGCTGTTCCAGAAGGTCATGCGACGCGATCCGAAGGACCAGGACTGGCTCGGACGCGACCGCTTCGTCCTGTCGGTCGGGCACAGCTCGCTGACCCAGTACGTCCAGCTCTACCTGGGCGGCTACGGTCTGGAACTCTCCGACCTCGAGGCGCTCCGCACCTGGGGCTCGCTCACGCCTGGTCACCCGGAGTACGGCCACACCGACGGCGTCGAGATCACCACCGGTCCGCTCGGCCAGGGGCTCGCCTCCGCCGTGGGCTTCGCGTACGCGTCCCGCTTCGAGCGTGGCCTGTTCGACCCCGAGGCCGAGGCCGGCACGAGCCCGTTCGACCACTTCGTCTACGTCATCGCCGGCGACGGCGACCTGCAGGAAGGCGTCACGAGCGAGGCCTCCTCGCTCGCCGGTCACCAGCAGCTCGGCAACCTCATCGCGATCTACGACTCCAACCAGATCTCGATCGAGGACGACACCAACATCGCCTTCACCGAGGACGTCAAGGCCCGCTACGAGGCCTACCACTGGCACGTCCAGGTCGTCGACTGGAAGAAGACCGGCGAGTACGTCGAGGACGTCCATGCGCTCAACGACGCGATCGAGGCGGCGAAGGCCGAGACCGACAAGCCGTCGCTCATCATCCTGAAGACCATCATCGGATGGCCGGCTCCCAAGAAGCAGAACTCCGGCAAGATCCACGGTTCGGCGCTGGGCGCCGAGGAGCTCGCGGCCGTCAAGGAGGTGCTCGGCTTCGACCCCGAGCAGAACTTCTTCGTCGCCGACGAGGTCATCGAGCACACCCGCAAGGCGATCGACCGCGGTGCCGAGGCACGTGCCGAGTGGCAGCAGACGTTCGACGCCTGGGCCGCGGCCAACCCGGAGCGCGCTGCGCTGCTCGAGCGTCTCGAGGCCGGCGAACTCCCCGAGGGTGTCGAGTCGGCGCTGCCCGTGTTCGAGGCCGGCAAGGACGTCTCGACCCGCGCCGCATCCGGCAAGGTGCTCAACGCGCTCGGCCCGGTCATCCCCGAGCTGTGGGGCGGTTCGGCCGACCTCGCCGAGTCGAACAACACGACGATCGAGGGCGGTGCGTCGTTCATCCCGAGCGAGCACTCCACCCACGAGTGGACCGGGAACCCCTACGGTCGCGTCCTGCACTTCGGCATCCGCGAGCACGCCATGGCCGCGATCCTCAACGGCATCGTCCTGCACGGCCCGACCCGCGCGTTCGGTGGCACCTTCCTCATCTTCAGCGACTACATGCGTCCGGCCGTCCGTCTCGCCGCGCTCATGAACGTGCCGTCCATCTTCGTATGGACCCACGACTCCGTCGCCCTCGGTGAGGACGGCCCCACCCACCAGCCGATCGAGCAGCTCGCCTCGCTCCGTGCCATCCCGAACCTCGCCGTCGTGCGACCGGGTGACGCGAACGAGGTGGCCTATGCCTGGCTCGAGATCCTCAAGCGTCGCGGCGGCCCGACCGGCATCGCGCTGACCCGTCAGAACATCCCGGTGTTCGAGCGCGGCACGGGCGACGCCACCGGCGAGACCTTCGCTGCAGCGTCGAACGTCGCCAAGGGTGCGTACATCCTCGCCGAGGCGCCGGGTGGAACGCCGGACGTCATCCTCATCGCGACGGGCTCCGAGCTCCAGCTCGCCGTCGAGGCCCGCGAGGTCCTGCGCGGCGAGGGCGTCAACGCCCGCGTCGTCTCGGTGCCCGCACTGGAGTGGTTCGAGGAGCAGTCCGCCGAGTACCGCGAGTCCGTCCTCCCGAAGGCCGTCACCGCACGCGTCTCCGTCGAAGCGGGTCTCGGGCTGACCTGGAAGAGCATCGTCGGCGACGCCGGCCGGACCGTGTCGATCGAGCACTTCGGTGCGTCCGCCGACTACAAGACGCTGTTCCGCGAGTTCGGCATCACCACGGAGGCAGTCGTCTCCGCAGCACACGAGACGCTCGGCAAGTAGCCCGGGCGAAGGAGACAGAAGAACATGACTGAAACCCCAACCGCCCAGCTGTCCGCCGCCGGCGTCAGCATCTGGCTCGACGACCTCTCCCGCGGACGCATCCAGTCCGGTGGGCTGGAGCAGCTCATCGCCGACCGCAACGTCGTCGGTGTCACGACGAACCCGACGATCTTCGCGTCCGCGCTCAGCAACGGCGACGTCTACGCCGAGCAGGTCGCCCAGCTCGCCGCCGACGGCAAGGACGTCACCGAGGCGGTCTTCGAGATCACCACCGACGACGTGGCTGCTGCATCGAAGATCTTCCGTGGCGTCTACGACTCCTCGAACGGGTACGACGGCCGCGTGTCGATCGAGGTCGAGCCGGGCTTCGCGCACGACGCCGCCGCGACGATCGAGCAGGCCAAGCAGCTCTGGGCCAAGGTCAACCAGCCCAACGCGATGATCAAGATCCCCGCGACGGTCGAGGGCCTCGAGGCCATCACCGCCGTCATCGGCGCCGGCATCAGCGTCAACGTCACGTTGATCTTCAGCCTCACCCGCTACCGCGAGGTCATCAACGCGTTCCTCACCGGTCTCGAGCAGGCGAAGGCCGCGGGCCACGACCTCTCGACGATCCACTCGGTCGCCTCGTTCTTCGTGTCGCGGGTCGACACCGAGATCGACAAGCGTCTCGACGCGATCGGCAGCCCCGAGGCGACCGCACTGAAGAGCAAGGCCGGCGTCGCGAACGCCCAGCTCGCCTACCAGGTCTTCGAGCAGGAGTTCGCGAGCGAGCGTGCCACCGCGCTCCTCGAGGCCGGCGCCAACAAGCAGCGTCCGCTCTGGGCGTCGACGGGTGTCAAGTCCGCCGACCTCCCCGACACGCTCTACGTGACCGAGCTCGTCGCCGACGGCGTGGTCAACACCATGCCGGAGAAGACCCTCGAGGCGACCTTCGACCACGGCGTCATCACCGGCGACACCGTCACCGGTTCCTACACGGCTGCGAACGAGGTCCTCGACGCCATCGCCGCACTCGGCGTGTCCTACGACGAGGTGACGGCGCTGCTCGAGCGTGAGGGCGTCGAGAAGTTCATCGTGTCCTGGGACGAGCTGCTCGAGACCGTGAAGACGGCTCTGGAGGCCTCCAAGTGAGCTTCAAGATCCGCGTGAGCGGCGCGGCGGAAGCCGCTGTCGCATCGGTGGTCCCCACGCTCGTCAGCGACCTCGTCGCGTCGCGCATCACGGACCAGGACCCCACGCTGTGGGGTCCTGCGGCCGAGGCCGAGGCGTCCAAGCGCCTCGGCTGGGTCCAGGCGGTCTCCATCTCCCGCCCGCTGGTCGAGCCGATCCTCGCGCTCCGTGAGCAGTTCAACGACGAGGGCATCGACCACATCGTGCTCGCGGGCATGGGCGGTTCCTCGCTCGCACCCGAGGTCATCACGAACACGCTGGGCGGCAACCTCACCGTCCTCGACTCGACCGCTCCCGGTCAGGTCCTCGCGGCCCTGGCGGACCGCCTCGAGACCTCGGTGCTCGTCGTCTCCTCGAAGTCCGGCTCCACGGTCGAGACCGACAGCCAGCGCCGTGCCTACGAGGCCGCGTTCACGGCTGCGGGGATCGACCCCGCCGGCCGCATCGTCATCGTCACCGACCCGGGCTCCCCGCTCGATGCGGCGGCGAACGAGGCCGGCTACCGGGTCTTCAACGCCGACCCCAACGTCGGCGGTCGCTACAGTGCGCTCACCGCCTTCGGTCTCGTGCCGTCCGGTCTGGCCGGTGTCGACATCGGCGCGCTGCTCGACGAGGCCGACGCGGTACTCGGTGAACTCGCGATCGACGACGCTTCGAACCCGGGACTCATCCTGGGCGCGGCGATCGGCGGCACCGTTCCGCTGCGCGACAAGGTCGGTCTCATCACCGACGGGACGCACATCGTCGGATTCCCGGACTGGGCCGAACAGCTCATCGCCGAATCGACCGGCAAGTCCGGTCGCGGTCTGCTGCCTGTCGTGCTCAACCCGCTCGCTCCCGAGCTCGAGTCGAAGCCGGCCGACCTCCAGATCGTCCGCATCGTCGACGACGCCCACGAGTTCCACCTGCTGCGTCACGACCGCCACGAGGGCGAGATCCTCGTCAGCGGCAGCCTCGGCGCGATGATGCTGGTGTGGGAGTACGCGACCGTCGTCGCCGGGCGCCTCATCGGCATCGACCCGTTCGACCAGCCGGACGTCGAGTCTGCGAAGGTCGCCACCCGTGGTCTGCTCGACAACCGTCCGGAGCCCGAGGCACCCGCCTTCGTCGCCGACGGTGTCGAGGTCCGAGGCTCGGCCGGTCTGCTCGACGGCGTGACCACCCTGTCCGGCGCCGTCGAGGCACTGCTCGCGCAGCTGCCCTCCGACGGCTACGTCGCGATCCAGGGCTACGTCGACCGTCTCGCCTCCCCGCAGCTCGAGAGCATCCGAGACCTCGTCGCGGCGAAGGCGGCACGACCCACGACCTTCGGGTGGGGTCCCCGCTTCCTGCACTCGACGGGTCAGTACCACAAGGGCGGCCCCGCGAACGGCGTGTTCCTGCAGATCACCGAGACGGCCCCCGTCGACCTGGAGATCCCCGAGCGCCCGTTCACCTTCGGCCAGCTCATCGAGGCCCAGGCGGGCGGCGACGCCCGCGTCCTCGCCGAGCACGGTCGTCCGGTCCTCACGCTGACCCTCACGTCGCCGGACCAGAACATCGTCACCCTCTTCGACGCCGTCAACGACTAGCGCGTCACTGCACAAGGAGCTTCATGTCCCCGGTGGAAATCACCCCGGAGTCCAACCCGCTGCGGGTGGACACCGACCGACGCCTCAATCGGATCGCCGGTCCGAGCGGCCTCATCATCTTCGGCGTGACAGGCGACCTGTCCCGCAAGAAGCTGATGCCGGCCGTGTACGACCTGGCGAACCGGGGCCTCCTGCCCCCTGGCTTCTCACTCGTCGGGTTCGCCCGACGGGACTGGGAGGACCAGGACTTCATGGAGGTCGTCCACGAATCCGTCAAGCAGTACGCCCGGACCGAGTTCCGAGAGGACGTCTGGAACCAGCTCGCCCAGGGCATCCGGTTCGTCCCCGGTGAATTCGGTGACGACGCGGCGTTCGAGAAGCTGAAGGAGACCATCGAGGAGCTCGATGCGGATCGCGGGACGATGGGCAACCACGCGTTCTACCTCTCGATCCCGCCGAAGGCCTTCCCGCAGGTCACCGAGCAGCTCCGTCGCTCGGGACTCGCGGAACCCGCTGACGGTCAGTGGCGCCGGGTGGTCATCGAGAAGCCGTTCGGCAGCGACCTCAAGACGGCTCGCGAGCTGAACGACATCGTGCAGTCGGTCTTCCCGTCGGACTCGATCTTCCGGATCGACCACTACCTCGGCAAGGAGACCGTCCAGAACATCCTGGCGCTCCGGTTCGCGAACCAGCTGTACGAGCCCATCTGGAACGCCAATTACGTCGACCACGTGCAGATCACCATGGCCGAGGACATCGGCGTCGGGGGTCGTGCCGGGTACTACGACGGCATCGGAGCGGCGCGCGACGTCATCCAGAACCACCTGCTGCAGCTCCTCGCCCTCACGGCGATGGAGGAGCCGATCTCCTTCAACGCGGCAGACCTGCGCGCTGAGAAGGAGAAGGTCCTCGCTGCCGTCCGCCTCCCCGACGACCTCGGGGCCGCGACGGCCCGTGGGCAGTACGCCGGTGGTTGGCAGGGTGGCGAGCACGTGCTGGGCTTCCTCGACGAGGACGGGATGAACCCGGAGTCGACGACCGAGACCTACGCGGCCATGCGGCTCGACATCAACACGCGTCGGTGGGCCGGCGTGCCGTTCTACCTGCGTGCCGGGAAGCGCCTCGGACGCCGCGTCACCGAGATCGCGGTCGTCTTCAAGCGTGCTCCGCAGTACCTGTTCGCGGAGAGCCAGACCTCGGCGCTCGGCCAGAACGCCTTGGTCATCCGCGTCCAGCCCGACGAGGGTGTCACCATCCGCTTCGGTTCGAAGGTCCCGGGTGCCGGCACCCAGGTCCGCGACGTCACCATGGACTTCGGCTACGGCCACGCCTTCACCGAGGCGAGTCCCGAGGCGTACGAACGTCTCATCCTCGACGTCCTGCTGGGCGACCCGCCCCTCTTCCCCCGTCACGAGGAGGTCGAGCTCTCCTGGAAGATCCTCGACCCGATCGAGGAGTACTGGGCCGCTCAGGACACGCCGCTCGAGCAGTACGCTCCCGGCACCTGGGGCCCCTCCTCGGCCGACGACCTCATGAACCGCGACGGACGCACCTGGAGACGACCATGATCGTAGACCTGCCAGACACGACTACGAGCAAGCTCTCGAAGGCGCTCGTGACCATCCGCGAGGACGGCGGCGCCGTCGCCCTGGGTCGCGTGCTCACCCTGGTGATCTCGACGCGGCTCGGAGCCGAGGAGGAAGCCATCGAGGCCGCCAACGAGGCCTCCCGCGAGCACCCCATGCGGGTCATCGTCCTCTCCACGGAGCACGACGACCAGCAGTCCTCCATCGGCGACCGGCTCGATGCCCAGATCCGCGTCGGCGGCGACGCCGGAGCGAGCGAGGTGGTCATCCTCCGCGCCTACGGTGCGGTGGCCGAGAACGAGGAGAGCCTCGTGACCGGTCTGCTCCTGCCCGACGCACCCGTCGTCGCCTGGTGGCCCGGTGAGGCACCCGAACGCGTCTCGACGTCACCGATCGGCCGCATCGCCCAGCGTCGTATCACCGACGCGTCCGCGGCGGCGGACACCCACGCCGCGCTCCGCGGTCGCGCGGCGAACTACGCCCCCGGAGACACGGACTTCGCATGGACCAGGCTCACGCTCTGGCGTGCCCAGCTCGCGGCGGTGCTCGACCAGCCGCCGTACGAGCCCGTCACGGCGATCGAGGTGTCCGGAGCATCGGACTCCCCGTCGACCGAGCTGCTCGCCGCCTGGCTCCAGTTGCAGTTGCAGGTCGACGTGACCCACGAGCTCAGCATGGCCCACGGGTCGAGCGGCATCCACGGTGTCCGCCTCACGCGGGCGTCCGGCAACGTCGTCCTCGAGCGACCCGTTCCCGACATCGCGACGCTGATCCAGCCCGGACAGCCGACGCACGACCTCTCGCTCCCCCGTCGCAGTCTGCGCGACTGCCTCGCCGAGGAACTCCGCACGCTCGACCCGGACGTCTTGTACGGACAGGTCATCACCGTGGGCCTCCCCGGCCTCGGCGAGCCGGTCACGCTCCGCGCTCGGACCAGCTGATGCCGACCGAGCGACGCGTCCTCGTCTATCAGGACCGCGACCAGCTGACGACCTCGGTCGCCAAGCGGTTCCTGTCCCGAACCCGTGAACTGCTCGAGTCGCAGGAGACGGTCCACGTCGTCCTGACCGGCGGGACGGTCGGCACGGGGACGCTCGCCGCCGTGGCGGCGTCGAAGGACCGCGACCGGGTGGACTGGTCCCGGGTGCACCTCTGGTGGGGAGACGAGCGCTGGGTCGCTCGGGACGACGCCGATCGGAACGAGTTGCAGGCACGGGAGGCCTTGCTGGAAGCTCTGCTGGCGCTTCCGGAGCGTGGCCTCGTCGCCGAACACGTGCACGGATACCCGGCGCCGGAGGACGGCATCGACCTCGACGCCGCTGCGGTGCGGTACGCGGACGAGCTCCGTCGGTTCGCGCGACCCGGCGAGGACCACCCCCGGTTCGACATCACGTTCCTGGGTGTCGGTCCCGACGGTCACGTCGCGTCGCTCTTCCCGGAGCGGGCCGAGGTCTCGGTCACCGACACCTCGGTGGTCCCGGTGCGGAACTCCCCCAAGCCGCCGTCGGAACGACTCAGCCTGACGCGGCCGGCCATCAACTCCTCCGTGCGGGTCTGGCTCGTCCTCGCCGGCACCGACAAGGCGTCGGCACTCGGCCTCGCCCTCGCGGGTGCCAGCTACAACGAGGTCCCCGCCGCCGGGGCCAAGGGACGCAAACGGACGGTGTTCTTCGTCGACCAGGATGCTGCCGCCGAGGTCCCAGATTCGTTGATCCTGCCGGAGTACTAGCAGAGGCCGGCCGCCGAGCCGGTGCCAGCATGCAGAAAGGCCGTTCCCCGAGGGGAACGGCCTTTCCGCATTTGTGGTCCTGGTTACTTCGCTGCCGTACCGCGGCGTGCACGGAGCTGCTGGAGTGCTTCTTCGAGCAGCTGCTCGGCTTCTTCCTCCGTGCGCCGTTCCTTCACGTAGGCGAGGTGGGTCTTGTACGGCTCGAGCTTCGCGACCTCCGGCGGGTTCGCCTTGTCGCGACCGGCCGGCAGACCGGACGTCGGGCAGTCGATCGTCTCGGGGATCTCCTCGTCGGGGACGTTCGCCGCGAAGTGGCGGACCGTCTCGTTGCCGAGGGCGTCCCAGTAGGAGATGGCGATGCGGTCCGCGTGGTAGCCGTGGTCCTGCTCGCCCATGGGACCGGCGCCGACGCGTGATCCCCTGATAGCGCTTCCGCCTGATGCCATGGTGTTTCCTCTTTCTCGTACTGTCGAGAGTGGTTCGGGTGTGGTGCGTCGAGTTGCGTCCCCGGGATCGGGGCTTCGCGGCCGGTCTAGGCGGCGGCGAACTTCGTCAGGAGCCCGATCACGACGATGCAGGCGCCCCAGGTCAGGCCGAGGATGACGGTGAAGCGGTTGAGGTTGCGCTCGGCGACCCCTGACGAACCGAGGTTGCTGGAGGAGCCGCCGCCGAACATGTCGGACAGACCGCCGCCGCGGCCCTTGTGCAGCAGGATCAGGAAGGTGAGCAGGAGGCTGGTGATGCCGAGCAGCACCTGCAGGATGACCTGGAGAATCTCCACGTGAGACCTTTCGCATTCGCGTTCAGAGGGGCTGAACCGCCGTCCAGTATACCTCGACGGTTCAGCGGACACGGCTCGGCCCGCGGCTGGTGCCGCGGGCCGAGCCGTGTCGGTACTGCTGGTGCAGCAGGTCGGTCAGAGTCCGACGTGCTGCGAGAAGCGGGCGATCCCGGCGAACTCGTCGGCGAGCAGGCTCGCACCGCCGACGAGGGCACCGTCGACGTCGGGTTCGCGCATGAAGCCGGCGATGTTCGAGGCCTTCACCGAACCGCCGTAGAGGATCCGCGTGCGCTGCGCCGCCTCATCGCCGAGGACCTCGGCGAGCGTGCTGCGGAGAGCGGCTGCGACCTGCTGCGCCTGGTCGGGCGTCGCCGCCTGACCGGAACCGATGGCCCACACCGGCTCGTAGGCGACGACGATGTCCGCGTCCGATGCGAGTCCGTCGATGGCAGCCTTGAGCTGCGCCACGGGGACGGCCGACGGGCCGTGTTCCTCGAGGTCTTCGGCGGTCTCACCGATGCAGATGACGGGGACGAGGCCGTGTCGCACGGCTGCGGCCGCCTTCGCCTGGACGACCTCGTCGGTCTCGTTGTGCAGGGTGCGGCGCTCGGAGTGTCCGACGAGCACGTAGCGGCAGTCGAGCTTCGCGAGGAACGCTCCGGAGATCTCACCGGTGTAGGCGCCAGCGTCGTGCTGCGACAGGTCCTGCGCGCCGTAGGCCAGCTTGAGCTTGTCGGCGGCGACGATCGTCTGGACCGAGCGGAGGTCCGTGAACGGCGGGAAGATGGCCACCTCGGCGTCGGCGTAGTCGTGCTTGCCGTCCTTGAGCGTCCAATCGAGCTTCTGGACGAGCGCGATCGCCTGGAGGTGGTCCAGGTTGAGCTTCCAGTTGCCGGCGATCAGGGGCACACGCGTGCGCCCGGGGGTTACTGCTGCCATCCGAGGACCTCCAGTCCAGGCAGACGCTTGCCCTCGAGGAACTCGAGGCTGGCGCCGCCACCAGTTGAGATGTGACCGAACTGGTCATCATCGAAGCCGAGCGCACGAACCGCTGCGGCCGAGTCACCGCCACCGACGACGCTCAGGCCGTCCGTGCGGGTGAGTGCTTCAGCGACCGCGCGCGTACCGGCGGCGAAGGGCGCGAGTTCGAACACGCCCATCGGGCCGTTCCAGAACACCGTCTTGGACGCGGCGACGATCTCGGCGAACGCTGCAGCCGTGTCCGGTCCGATGTCGAGTCCGAGCCCTGCGGCACCGAACGGGGTGTCCTCGATGGCGTCGGCCGGGCGCACGACGTGCTCGGCGTCGGCGCCGAACGCCGAGGCGACGACGACGTCGGTCGGCAGGACGATCGTCACGCCGAGCTCGTCGGCCTTCGCGAGGTACCCGCGGACGGTCTCGATCTGGTCCGCTTCGAGCAGGCTCGAACCGACGGCGTGCCCCTGGGCGGCGAGGAAGGTGAACAGCATGCCACCGCCGATGAGCAGCGAGTCGACGCGCGGCAGCAGATGGCCGATGACGCCCAGTTTGTCGGACACCTTCGAGCCGCCGAGGACGACCGTGTAGGGGCGCTCCGGGGTCTCGGTGAGACGGTCGAGGACCTCGAGCTCGGCGGCGATGAGCAGTCCGGCAGCGCTCGGGAGCAGCTTGGCGAGCTCGTACACGCTCGCCTGCTTCCGGTGGACGACACCGAAGCCGTCGGAGACGACGACGTCGCCGAACGCGGCGAGCTTGGCGGCGAACGCCTCGCGTTCGCCGGCGTCCTTGCTGGTCTCGGCGGAGTTGAAGCGCAGGTTCTCGAGCAGCACGACGTCGCCGTCGGTCTGTGCGGCGACGGCGTCGGTCGCGGCACTGCCGACGGTGTCGGCGGCGAAGGTCACGGGCTTGCCGAGGAGTTCGGACAACCGCTGCGCGACGGGCGCAAGGCTGTACTTCGCGTCGGGTGTACCGTCGGGCCGGCCGAGGTGCGAGACGATGACGACACGCGCACCCTGGTTGATGAGCGCGTTGAGGGTGGGGAGTGCCGCGCGGATGCGGCCGTCGTCGGTGATGACGCCGTCCTTCAGCGGGACGTTGAGGTCGAGGCGGACGACGGCTCGGCGACCGCTGAGGTCGCCCAGCGAGTCGAGGGTGCGAAGGGTCATGAGGAGGGTCTTTCTCTGCGCTGAGCCACGACCACCGACGAAGCCGAACGGGCGCCCTGAAGATGATTCAGGACGCCCGTTCGGACCATACGGTGTCTGGCTGCTCGGGTGAGGAGTGCGGCAGACAGCCGGTTGGTTAGAGGCGGTCCGCGACGTACTCGGTGAGGTCGACGAGGCGGTTCGAGTAGCCCCACTCGTTGTCGTACCACGAGGCGACCTTGACCTGCGAGCCGATGACCTTGGTGAGGCCGGCGTCGAAGATCGAGGAGTGCGGGTCGGTCACGATGTCGCTCGAGACGATCGGGTCCTCGGTGTACTTCAGGATGCCCTTGAGGGGGCCCTCGGCGGCGGCCTTGTACGCGGCGTTGATCTCCTCGACCGTGGCCGGGTTGGTCAGCTCGACCGTGAGATCGGTGATCGAACCGGTCGGGACCGGGACGCGCAGGGCGTAGCCGTCGAGCTTGCCGACGAGCTCCGGGATGACCAGGCCGAGTGCCTTGGCTGCACCGGTGGAGGTCGGGATGATGTTGACGGCGGCGGCGCGTGCACGACGGAGGTCGCTGTGCGGGCCGTCCTGCAGGTTCTGGTCGGCGGTGTAGGCGTGGACCGTGGTCATGAGGCCACGCTCGATGCCGAAGTTGTCGAGCAGGACCTTGGCGAGCGGCGCGAGGCAGTTCGTCGTGCAGGACGCGTTCGAGATGATGTCGTGCGTCGCGGCGTCGTAGGTGCCCTCGTTGACGCCGAGGACGATCGTGGCGACGTCGCTGCCCGTGGCGGGAGCCGACACGAGGACCTTCTTGGCGCCGGCGGTGATGTGCTTGCGGGCGTCGTCGGACTTCGTGAAGCGACCGGTCGACTCGATGACGATGTCGACGCCGAGCTCGCCCCAGGGGAGGTCGGCGGGGTCGCGCTCCGCGAGCACGATGATGGGCTTGCCGTTGACGATGATCTTGTCGCCGTCGAGCTCGACCGTGGCGTCCAGACGACCCGTGATGGAGTCGTACTTCAGGAGGTGGGCGAGCGCCTTGTTGTCGGTGAGGTCGTTGACAGCGACGATCTCGAGGTCGCTGCCCTTGGCGAGGGCGGCGCGGAAGAAGTTGCGGCCGATGCGGCCGAAGCCGTTGATGCCGATCTTGACGGACACAGATGACTCCTGATACTGAGGCGCCAGACGGCGCGATTGTACGGTCTGCTCGGAGTGAGCGCCCTCCCCGAGTGAGGAGGAAGGTGGTCCGTCCCGGCCCGTGGGACCGGGACGGACCGGTCAACTACGACAGTACCAGCAGGCCGTTGGTCTGCTTGCGCGCGACCTCGAAGCGTGCCTGGACGTCGGCCCAGTTGACGATGTTCCAGAACGCCTTGACGTAGTCGGCGCGGACGTTCTTGTAGTCGAGGTAGTAGGCGTGCTCCCAGACGTCGAGCAGCAGCAGCGGGACGGTACCGGCCGGGAAGTTGCCCTGCTGGTCGAAGAACTGCTGGATGTTGATGCGCTGACCGAGGGTGTCCCAGGTGAGCGCGGCCCATCCGGATCCCTGCACGCCGAGCGCCGCGGCGGTGAAGTGCGCCTGGAACTTGTCGAAGCTGCCGAAGTACTCGTCGACGGCCGACTCGAGCTCGCCGGTCGGCTTGTCGCCGCCGTCCGGGGAGAGGTTGTTCCACCAGATGGTGTGGTTGACGTGACCGCCGAGGTTGAACGCGAGGTCCTTCTCGAGCTTGTTGACGTTCGTGAAGTCGTTGGCGTCGCGGGCCTCAGCGAGCTTCTCGAGGGCCGTGTTCGCACCGGCCACGTAGGTGGCGTGGTGCTTGTCGTGGTGGAGCTCGGTGATGGTCGCACTGATGTGCGGCTCGAGCGCACTGTAGTCGTACGGCAATTCGGGCAGTGAGTAAACAGCCATTCTTCGTGATCTCCTCGTGTTGTCCCGTGCGCTGTCTGCACACGGCTCTGAGCGTCATCACCCAGTCTAGTGAGCGGCAACCGTCGGGGGTCGGGGCTTGTTCCCAGCATGACGAACCGCGACGATGGCGGGTCGGCGAGGATTCACGAGCTGGTTCAGTCCTCGTAATCCGCCGGGAGGTTGGCGTCCGTGCCCGGGATGCCGAGATCGCTCGCGTGCTTGTCCGCCATGGCGAGCAGGCGTCGGATGCGGCCGGCGATGGCGTCCTTCGTCATCGGAGGGTCGGCGAAGTGGCCCAGTTCGTCGAGGCTGGCCTCACGGTGGTCGAGGCGCAGGGCACCGGCGTACTGCAGGTGGTCGGGGACCTCGTCGCCCAGGATCTCGAGGGCGCGCTCGACGCGCGCGCAGGCCGCCACGGCCGCCTGCGCGGAGCGGCGAAGGTTGGCGTCGTCGAAGTTGACGAGACGGTTCGCGGTCGCCCGGACCTCCTTGCGCTGCCGCATCTCCTCCCAGGAGGTGACGGTGCCGGTGGCACCCATGAGCGACAGCATGCCGCTGATCGCGTCGCCCTCGCGGATGACGACCCGGTGGATGCCGCGGACCTCCCGCGCCTTCGCGGAGACACCGATGCGGCCGGCGGCACCGACGAGCGCCATCGCGGACTCGTTACCGGGGCACACGACGTCGAGCGACGCAGATCGGCCGGGGTCGGTGAGGGACCCGGTGGCGAGGAACGCCCCCCGCCAGACGGCGGCGAGTTCGTCGCGCGACCCGGTGGTCAGCCGGTTCGGCAGCCCGCGGACCGCACGCCGTCGTGCGTCGAGGAGTCCGGTCTGTCGGGCGAGGGTCTCGCCTCCCTCGATGACGCGCACCACGAACAGGCTCGGTTTGCCCGAGCTGCCGGGGTTCTGCACCAGGATCTCGCTGCGGATCCCGTAGAGCTCGCCGATGTCGCGACGCACCCGCTGGGCGAGGGTCGGACTGTCGAGTTCGGCTTCGATCGCCACGCGTCCGGAGATCGTGTGGAGTCCGCCGGAGAAGCGGAGCAGGGACGCGAGCTCGGCCGCTCGGACCGAGTTGCGGGTCTCGCGGACGAGCGCCAGTTCGTTCTTGACGTCGGCGGTGAGGGCCACGGTGGTTCCTATCTGTCGTGATCGCGCCGTCGGAGTGCGGCGTCGATCCTGCATGTTCGCGATCCGGAGGCGTAGTGCCTCGGACCGTTCGGGCTCCGCCGCGGCTGCGTCGGGCCCGTGGGCGTCATTCGCGCCCGAGGTCTCGGTGCCGGACGTGCACGGCGACGCCGGACTGGTTCCGCAGTCGGTCGGCGAGCTCGAGGGCGACCGCGACCGAGCGGTGCTTGCCCCCCGTGCAGCCGACGGCGATGGTGACGTGACGCTTGTTCTCACGCTGGTACCCCGCGAGGACGGGCTCGAGGGCGTGGGCATAGCTCTCGAGGAACTCGGCGGCTCCGGTCTGCGAGAGCACGTACTCGCTGACCTCGGGGTCCTGACCGCTCAACGCACGCAGCTCCGGAACCCAGAACGGGTTCGGGAGGAACCGCATGTCGGCGACGAGGTCCGCATCAGGCGGCAGGCCGTACTTGAACCCGAAGCTCAGCACGGTGACCTGGACACCCGGTGTCTCCGCGCCGGCGAAGAGCTCACGCGTGGTCGTGGCGAGCTGGTGGATGTTGAGGTCGCTCGTGTCGATGATGACGTCACTCGACTCACGGATCTCGCTCAGTCGGTGACGCTCCGCCACGATGCCGTCGAGGATCGTGCCCTCGCCCTGCAGCGGGTGCGGCCTGCGGACGGCTTCGAACCGGCGGACGAGCGCCGCGTCGGTCGCCTCCAGGAAGATCATGCGGAGGTGCGTCCCGCCCCGGAGCGCCGGCACGATCTCCTGCAACTCGCTGAAGAAGTCGCGGCCCCGGACGTCGACCACCGCGGCGATCCGCGGCAGACGTGATCCGGCGCGCTCGGCGAGGTCGACGAGGGGACGGAGCATCTGCGGGGGCAGGTTGTCGACGACGTACCAGCCGAGATCCTCGAGCGCGTTCGCGACGGTGGAGCGTCCGGCGCCGGACATCCCCGTGACGATGAGGACTTCCTGCTGGTGCTGCGGCTGGCCCGGGGTCATCGACACGCTTTCCTCGAAGGTCTGAAGTCCCAGCCTACCCATTCCGCGAGGCCTGCGAGGGCTGTGCGGAGCCGGAGGTCAACGCCTCGTGCACCGTGGCCGCCAGTTTGTCGCCGATGCCCTTGACCTCGGTGATCTCGGCCGGCGTCGCGGTCTTCAAGCGGGCGACGGATCCGAAGTGTTTGAGCAGCTCGCGGACCTTCGCCGGACCGAGCCCGGGGATCTCGCCGAGGACGGTCGAGATGTCGCGCTTCCGCTTCTGGCGCTGGAAGCTGATGGCGAACCGGTGCGCCTCGTCGCGGACCCGCTGGAGGAGGAACAGCGCTTCGCTCCCCCGCGGCAGGATCACCGGATACGGGTCCTCGGGCAACCAGATCTCCTCCAGTCGCTTCGCCAGTCCGCACAGGGTGATCCCGGTCAGGCCGGACTCCTCCAGCGCACGCGCGGCGGCGGCGACCTGCGGTTGCCCGCCGTCGACGATGAGGAGCTGCGGCGGATAGGTGAACTTCCGGCGCTTGCGTTCCCCCGTGGTCTCGTCGACCGTCTCGACGGGCTCGGACGACGTGAGGTGCGCGAGTCGCCGGGAGACGACCTGGTAGATCGAGTCGGTGTCGTCGGTGGACTCGGCGACGCCGAAGCGGCGGTACTCGTCTTTCCGGGACAGCCCGTCCTCGAAGACCACCATCGACGCGACGATGTTGGTACCGCTCAGGTGCGACACGTCGAAGCACTCGATCCGCAGCGGCGCCTCGGGCATCCCGAGCGCATCGCGGATGTCCTCGAGCGCCTGCGTCCTGGCCACGAAGTCGGAGCTGCGCCGGGTCTTGTAGAGCATGAGGGCCTGCTTGGCGTTGACGACCGCGGTCTCCATGAGCGTCGCCTTCTCGCCGCGCTGGGCGACGCGGAGGGCGACCTTCGAGCCGCGGCGTTCGGCCAGCCAGTCCTCGAGGCTCTCGGCGTCGTCCGGCAGTTCCGGAACGAGCACCTCTCTCGGGACCTCGGTCCCGCTCGCGGCGGCGTACACCCGTTGGACGACGCTGTCGACGAGCTCGGCGGTCGACATGTCGAGCTCCTTGTCGACGGTCCACGACCGCACACCGCGGATGCGGCCGCCACGGACGATGAACTGCTGCACCGACGCGGCGAGCTCGTCGTGGTCGATGCCGAACAGGTCGGCGTCCACGGCGTCGCGCAGAACGACCGCGCTCTTCGCGAGCACCTGGTCGAGCGCCTGGAGCTGATCCCGGTAGACGGCCGCGGACTCGTAGTCCTGGCGGGCCGCGGCGGCCTTCATGTCGGCGGTGATGCGCGTCGTGAACCGGCGGTCGTTGCCGACCATGAACGAGACGAAGTCGTCGACGATCGCGCGGTGTTCCTCGATGGTGACCTTGCCGGAGCACGGCCCTCCGCACCGCCCGATCTGCCCGGGGAAACAGGGCTTCCCCGAGGCCATGGCCCGCTTGTACGCCGAGTCGGAGCAGGTGCGGATCGGGAAGACCTTGATCATGAGGTCGACCGTGTCGTGGACGGCCCAGATCTTCGGGTACGGGCCGAAGTACTTGGCCCCCGGGATCCGGGTGTTCCGGGTGACCATGACGCGCGGTGCCTCGTCACCGAGGGTGACCGCGAGATATGGGTACGACTTGTCGTCGCGGAACTTCACGTTGAACGGCGGGTCGTACTCCTTGATCCACGTGTACTCGAGCTGCAGCGCCTCGACGTCGCTGCCGACCGTCGTCCAGGTGACCCCGGTCGCGGTCGTCACCATGCGGCGCGTGCGCTCGTGGAGGGTGTGCAGGGGCGCGAAGTAGTTGCTGAGCCTCGCCCGGAGGTTCATCGCCTTGCCGACGTAGAGCACCCGGCCCGAGTCGTCGCTGAAGCGGTACACGCCGGGCATGGTGGGGATCTCCCCCGCCTTCGGCCGGTACGCCAGACCACTTCCGCCGCGGACGGCCGCCACGTCAGCCCGCCTTGCGGCTGCCGCCGGCCTCTGCCTCGAACAGTTCGTTCAGGAAGAAGCCCGTGTGGCTGCCGGGGACCGTCGCGAGGTGCTCGGGTGTTCCCGTGGCGAGGACCGTCCCGCCACCGGCTCCACCCTCGGGGCCCATGTCGATGAGCCAGTCGGCGGACTTGATGACGTCGAGGTTGTGCTCGATCACGATGACCGTGTTGCCCTTGTCGACGAGCCCGCCGAGGACGAGCAGCAGCTTCCGGACGTCTTCGAAGTGCAGACCCGTGGTCGGCTCGTCGAGGACGTAGACGCTGCGCCCGTTGCTCCGCCGCTGCAGCTCCGTCGCGAGCTTGACGCGTTGGGCTTCGCCGCCGGACAGGGTCGTGGCGCTCTGGCCGAGACGGACATAGCCCAGGCCGACCTCGACGAGCGTCTTGAGGAACCGGTGGATCGAGGAGATCGGCTCGAAGAAGTCGGCAGCCTCGGCGATCGGCATGTCGAGCACCTCGGCGATGTTCTTGCCCTTGTAGTGGATGGTCAGGGTGTCGCGGTTGTACCGCGCTCCCCCGCACACCTCGCAGGCGACGTAGACGTCGGGCAGGAAGTTCATCTCGATCTTGATCGTGCCGTCGCCCGAGCAGGCCTCACAGCGGCCGCCCTTGACGTTGAAGCTGAACCGCCCGGCGAGGTAGCCGCGGACCTTGGCCTCCTGCGTCTCCGCGAAGAGGTTGCGGATCTTGTCGAAGACGCCGGTGTACGTGGCGGGGTTCGAGCGAGGGGTGCGGCCGATGGGCGCCTGGTCGACGTGGACCACCTTGTCGAGGTGCTCCAGACCCGTGACCCTGGTGTGCTTGCCGGGCAGCTTGCGCGCGCCGTTCAGCTTGTTCGCCAGGACCCGGTACAGGACGTCGTTGACCAGCGAGGACTTCCCGGAGCCGCTCACGCCGGTGACGGCAGTGAGGACTCCGAGCGGGAAGTCCGCGCTGACCTTCTTCAGGTTGTTCGCCTGCGCTCCGATCACCTGGATCTGACGCTTCGTGTCGATCGGGCGACGCTTCGCCGGGATCTCGATGGCCTTGCGGCCGGAGAGGTAGTCACCGGTGAGGGACTCGGTGTTGGCCTCGAGCGCCTCGTACGATCCGGAGTGCACGACACGGCCGCCGTTGACGCCCGCGCCGGGACCGATGTCGACGATCCAGTCGGCGGTGCGGATGGTGTCCTCGTCGTGCTCGACGACGATCAGCGTGTTGCCGAGGTCGCGGAGGGCGACGAGGGTCTCGATGAGTCGGCGGTTGTCGCGCTGGTGCAGGCCGATGCTCGGTTCGTCGAGGACGTAGAGCACGCCGGTGAGGCCCGAGCCGATCTGCGTCGCGAGGCGGATGCGCTGCGCCTCACCACCCGAGAGGGAGCCGGCGGTCCTGGCCAGGTCGAGGTAGTTGAGCCCGACCTGGATGAGGAAGTCGAGACGCACCTTGATCTCACGGAGCACCTGCGCCGCGATGTGGGCCTCGCGGTCGCTCAGTTCGAGGCGGTCCATGAACTTCCGGGCGTCGGAGAGGCTCAGCTCGGCGACCTCCGCGATGCTGTGATCGTGGATCAGGACCGAGAGCACCTCGGGCTTCAGGCGACGACCGCCGCAGACCTGGCACGGGACTTCGCGCAGGTACTCCGACCACCGCACCCGTTGGCTGTCGGTGTCGGCCTGGAGGTACTGCCGCTCGATGTAGGGGATGACGCCCTCGAAGCCCGAGGAGTAGCTCATCTCACGGCCGAAGCGGTTCTTCCACTTGACCTTGACCTTGAAGTTGTCGCCGCGGAGTACCGCCTCCTGGACCTTGGAGGGCAGGTCGCGCCAGGGGGTGTCGAGCGAGAAGTCGAGGTCGCGGGCCAGCCCGTCGAGCAGCTTCTCGTAGTACTGGTAGAGCCCCTTGCCCTGCGTGGTCCAGGGCACGATGACGCCCTCGTTGATGCTGAGTTCCTCGTCGCCGAGGAGCAGCTCCGCGTCGACCGACATGCGCGTGCCGAGGCCGGAGCACTCCGGGCAGGCACCGAACGGGGCGTTGAACGAGAACGTCCGCGGCTCGATCTCGGTCAGCTGCAGCGGGTGGTTGTTCGGGCAGGAGAGCTTCTCGGAGAAGGTGCGCCAGGCTTCGTCGCCCTCCTCGTCGACGAAGTTGATCGTCACGAGGCCGTCGGTGAGCTGCAGTGCCGTCTCGAGGGAGTCCGTCAGGCGGCCGAGGATCTCGGGCCCGGCGACGAGGCGGTCGACGACGACCGCGATGTCGTGCTTGACCTGCTTCTTGAGCGTCGGCGGCTCCGCCAGCTGGATCGCCTCGCCGTCGACGATGGCGCGTGCGAAGCCCTTGGCCGAGAGCTCCTTGAAGAGGTCGACGAACTCGCCCTTCTTCTGGCTCACGACGGGGGCGACGATCTGGTACCGGCGTCGCTCCTCGAGCTCCATCAGCTGGTCGGCGATCTGCTGCACCGTCTGGCGTTGGATGACCTCGCCGCAGACCGGGCAGTGCGGGACCCCGATGCGCGCCCAGAGCAGCCGCATGTAGTCGTAGACCTCGGTGATCGTCCCGACGGTCGACCGCGGGTTGCGGTTCGTGGACTTCTGGTCGATCGAGACCGCAGGGCTCAGGCCCTCGATGAAGTCGACGTCCGGGCGGTCGACCTGACCGAGGAACTGGCGGGCGTACGCCGAGAGCGACTCGACGTAGCGTCGCTGGCCCTCGGCGAAGATCGTGTCGAAGGCGAGCGAGGACTTCCCCGAGCCCGAAAGACCCGTGAAGACGACGAGCGAGTCGCGTGGGATCTCGAGGTCGACGTTCTGAAGATTGTGGACGCGGGCACCGCGGACGCTGAGCGTGGAGTGGTGATCTACCTTGGCAATTGACACCCTTCGAGTCTACGCAGCACCACCGACACCGGACTCCCGAGCGGTGTCGGTGGTACTGCGCTCTCAGCGAAGCGGCGGACTAGATGTGCCCGGCCTTGGCCATCTGTCGGAGTTCCTGCTTGAGTTCGGAGACCTCGTCGCGGAGGCGGCCGGCGAGTTCGAACTTGAGTTCGGCCGCGGCGGCCAGCATCTGGGCGTTGAGGTCGGCGATGATCGACTCCAGGTCGTTCGCGCCCTCGGCGGCGATGCCCTCCCGACGCAGGTTCGGCGTCGGACTCTTCTTCTTGCCGTTGTCGCGTCCGGCGAGCAACGCCGCGGTGTCCGCACCTTCTCGGGCGAGCGCCTCGGTGATGTCGGCGATGCGCTTGCGCAACGGCTGCGGATCGATGCCGCGCTCCTCGTTGTAGGCGATCTGCTTCTCCCGGCGACGGTCCGTCTCCTCGATCGCGCGCTTCATCGAGTCGGTCAGGACGTCGGCGTACATGTGGACTTCGCCGGATACGTTGCGGGCGGCACGACCGATGGTCTGGATGAGCGAGGTCGACGAGCGGAGGAAGCCCTCCTTGTCGGCGTCGAGGATCGCCACGAGCGAGACCTCCGGGAGGTCGAGCCCCTCGCGCAGCAGGTTGATGCCGATGAGGACGTCGTAGACGCCCTGCCGGAGTTCGCTCAGCAGCTCGACCCGCCGGAGGGTGTCGACGTCGGAGTGCAGGTAGCGGACGCGCACGCCGGCCTCCGTCAGGAAGTCGGTGAGCTCCTCCGCCATCTTCTTGGTGAGGGTGGTCACGAGGACGCGCTCGTCGCGTTCGGCGCGGACCCGGATCTCCTCGAGGAGGTCGTCGATCTGGCCGTTGGAGGGCTTCACGATGATCGCCGGGTCGACGAGGCCGGTCGGGCGGATGATCTGCTCGACGATGCCGTCCGCGATGCCCATCTCGTACTTGCCCGGCGTCGCCGAGAGGTACACCGTCTGGCCGACGCGGTTCTTGAATTCGTCCCACCGGAGCGGGCGGTTGTCCATCGCGCTCGGGAGTCGGAACCCGTGCTCGACCAGGGTGCGCTTGCGGGAGGCGTCGCCCTCGAACATCGCGCCGATCTGCGGAACGGTGACATGCGACTCGTCGATGACGGTGAGGAAGTCGTCTGGGAAGTAGTCGAGGAGGCAGTTCGGTGCCTCGCCGGCCGAGCGGCCGTCGATGTGGCGCGAGTAGTTCTCGATGCCGGAGCAGAAGCCGATCTGCTGCATCATCTCGAGGTCGAACGTGGTGCGCATGCGGAGTCGCTGCGCCTCGAGGAGCTTGCCCTCGCGTTCGAGCGACTGGAGCCGCTCCGCCAGTTCTTCCTGGATGGTGCCGATGGCGCGCTGGATCGTCTGCGGGCTGGCGGCGTAGTGGGAGGCCGGGAACACCGACACCGCGTCGAGCCTCTTCACGACGTCGCCGGTGAGCGGGTGCAGGGCGTAGAGGGCCTCGATCTCGTCGCCGAAGAACTCGATGCGGATCGCGAGCTCCTCGTAGACCGGGATGATCTCGATGGTGTCGCCGCGCACACGGAAGTTGCCGCGCGAGAAGTCGACGTCGTTGCGGTTGTACTGCATGCCGACGAACTTGCGGATGAGGCGGTCGCGCCCGATGTTCTGCCCGACCTGCAGCGCCGCCATCGCCTCCAGGTACTCCTCCGCCGCACCGAGACCGTAGATGCACGACACGGTCGACACGACGATGACGTCGCGACGGCTCAGCAGCGAGTTGGTGGTCGAGTGCCGCAGCCGCTCGACCTCGGCGTTGATGGACGAGTCCTTCTCGATGAAGGTGTCGGTCTGTGGGACGTACGCCTCGGGCTGGTAGTAGTCGTAGTAGGAGACGAAGTACTCGACCGCGTTGTTCGGCATGAGTTCGCGGAACTCGTTCGCCAGCTGGGCCGCGAGGGTCTTGTTGTGCGCCAGGACGAGCGTCGGGCGCTGGACGGCTTCGATGAGCCAGGCGGTCGTCGCGGACTTACCGGTACCGGTGGCACCCAGGAGGACGACATCGGTCTCGCCGGCGTTGATGCGCCCGGACAGCTGCTCGATGGCGGCGGGCTGATCGCCGCTCGGCTCGTACTCGCTGATCACCTCGAAGGGGCGGACGGCGCGTGTTGGTTCCATGCTCCGAGTCTACGGAGGACCACCGACACCGCCGCCCCGCTTCGCCCACAGCGGAGCGGGGCGGCGCGCTCAGACGCCGTCCTGGCGGTCGGGCGCCGGTACGGCCATCGCGGCGGCGCGGTGCCAGACCGCGTCGACCTGGCTGAGGGTGTGCTCGAGCGAGCCGGAAGTGTCGATCACCACGTCGGCGACGGCTGCGCGCTGCTCCTCGGTCGCTTGGGCCGCGATGCGTCGTTCCGCCTCGCCCCGGTCGAGCCCGCGGAGGTCGACGAGCCGACGGGCGCGCTCCCCCTCCGGAGCTGCGGCGACGACCACGAGGTCGAACTCGTCGGCGCGGCCGGTCTCGACGAGCAGCGGGACGTCGTAGACGACGACGGCACCGGGGTCGTTCGAGGCTTCGGCGATCCGGGCCTGTGAACGCCGTTTGACCTCCGGGTGCACGATGGCGTTGAGGTCGGCCCGCGCCTGGTCGTCGGCGAAGACGATCGAGCCGAGCGCCGCGCGGTCGAGTGCTCCGTCGGGCCCGATCACGTCGGCACCGAAGCGCTCCGCGATGGCGGCCAGTCCCGGGGTCCCCGGCTCGACGGCCTCTCGTGAGAGGACGTCCGCGTCGATGACGACGGCGCCGTGTTCAGCGAGCCGGGCCGCGATGGTCGATTTGCCGGAGGCGATCCCGCCGGTGAGGCCGATGAGGTACATGTCAGCCAGCGTACCCGCGGAGCGTGCAGCGCCTTCGACGAGCGCCCCTCGCACAACGCAGCAGGGGGCCGCCCGAAGGCGACCCCCTGCTGGACACCGACGCTGGTCGGTGCTGATGGGACTAGTTGCTCGAGAGCTTCTCGCGGAGGGCCGCGAGGGACTCGTCGTCAGCGAGCGTGCCGCCGCCGGCGGAGTCGCTCGAGAACGAGGAACCGGCCGACGAGGACACGGTCGAGGAGGAAGCCTGGTTGGCCTCTTCGACGGCTGCGGCAGCGACCTGCTTCTTGTGCGCTTCCCAACGAGCCTGGGCGGCAGCGTAGTCCTGCTCCCACTTCTCGCGCTCGGCGTCGAAGCCTTCCTTCCACTCCTGCGTCTCGGCGTCGAAGCCCTCGGGGTACTTGTAGTTCCCGAGCTCGTCGTACTCCGTGAGCATGCCGTAGAGGGCCGGGTCGAACTCGGTGCCCTCGGGGTCGACACCCTCGTTGGCCTGCTTGAGGCTCAGCGAGATACGGCGACGCTCGAGGTCGATGTCGATGACCTTCACGAAGACCTCTTCGCCGACCGACACGACCTGCTCGGCGAGCTCGACGTGCTTGCCGGAGAGCTCCGAAATGTGCACGAGGCCCTCGATGCCGTCTGCGACGCGGACGAACGCACCGAACGGGACGAGCTTGGTGACCTTACCCGGTGCAACCTGGCCGATGGCGTGGGTGCGGGCGAAGACCTGCCACGGGTCCTCCTGGGTCGCCTTGAGCGACAGCGAGACGCGCTCGCGGTCCAGGTCGACCTCGAGGATCTCGACGGTGACTTCCTGACCGACCTCGACGACCTCGCTGGCGTGCTCGATGTGCTTCCAGCTGAGCTCGGAGACGTGGACCAGACCGTCGACGCCGCCGAGGTCGACGAACGCGCCGAAGTTGACGATCGAGGAGACGACGCCCTTGCGGACCTGTCCCTTCTGGAGGTTGTTGAGGAAGGTGGTGCGGCTCTCGGACTGCGTCTGCTCGAGGAGCGCACGGCGCGACAGGACCACGTTGTTGCGGTTCTTGTCGAGCTCGAGGATCTTCGCCTCGATCTCCTGGCCGAGGTACGGCGTGAGGTCGCGGACGCGGCGCAGCTCGATGAGCGAAGCCGGGAGGAAGCCACGGAGGCCGATGTCGACGATGAGGCCGCCCTTGACGACCTCGATGACCGAACCGGTGACGACGCCGTCGGATTCCTTGATCTTCTCCACGTCGCCCCAAGCACGCTCGTACTGCGCGCGCTTCTTCGACAGGATCAGACGGCCTTCCTTGTCCTCCTTCTGGAGAACGAGAGCCTCGATCGTGTCGCCGACGTTGACGACCTCGGAGGGGTCGACGTCGTGCTTGATGGAGAGTTCACGCGAGGGGATGACACCCTCGGTCTTGTAGCCGACGTCGAGGAGGACCTCGTCGCGGTCGATCTTCACGACGGTGCCCTCGATGAGGTCGCCGTCGTTGAAGAACTTCAGAGTCTTTTCGACCGCTGCGAGGAAGTCCTCAGCAGATCCGATGTCGTTGATTGCGACCTGCTTGGGGGCGGTCGTTGCGCTTGTCATGTAGTAATTGCTCCAGGTGGACAATGATTCAGGCCGGCCTCGCGCACGGCTCCGGACCCGTGGATGACCACGGACGTTGATCGAAGCGATGCTGTTGTGTGAACCGATCCGGGGATCGGTGTCGCTCTGCGAGACGGGCAGGCGGATAGGACGTCACAATTGTGACAGTCCAGTCTAGCGATTTTCCGGGTGTGCAGGCAAGCCGCGGTGGGAGAGGATGTCCCGCAGCGCTGGATCGAGCGTCGGGTGCTCGAACCGGTAGCCCGCCTGCAGCAACCGCTCCGGCATCGCCCAGCGACTCTTCAGGACCAGCTCGCTCTCGGTCCGCAGGACGGACATCCCGATCTCCAGCAACCAGCGGGGTGCGGGGAGGCCGACCGGCATCCCGAGCACGTACCGCACGGTCCGCATGAATCCGCGGTTGTCGGTGGGGTTCGGTGACGTCACGTTGACGACGCCGTCGAGTTCGGGATGGCCACGGAGGAACCGGACGATCCCGATGACGTCGTCCAGGTGGATCCAGCTGAACCGCTGCCGCCCGCCCGGCGTCCCGAACCGGTGATCCGTGCCGGCGGCACGACGCGATCGGGAAGTGGGCCAGTGACCGTCCAGTTGGGGTCCGCCGAGGCCGAGACGCGCCAACCACCTGAGCGGGGTGAGTGCTCCGCCGTCCCCCAGGACGATCGCGATGCGGAGGGCGACCCGTCGTGTCCCGGGCAGCTCGTCCGCGAAGAACGCCTGCTCCCAGGCGGTCGCGACGTCGACGGAGAACCCGGAACCGATCTCACCGTCGGCCTCCGTCATCGGGCGGTCGTCGGCATGGCGGTAGATCGTGGCGGTCGACGCATTGATCCAGAGCGGCGGAGGCGAAACGGCTGCACGCACCGCCCGCGCCAGCTCCGTCGTCGTGTTCACGCGGGATCGGAGGATCTCGGCGCGGTTCGACGGGGTGTAGCGACAGTTCACACTCTTCCCGGCGAGGTTGACCAGGAGGTCCGCGCCGTCGACCAGCCGGGCGATGCCCGCGTGGTCACCCCATCGCGCGTCGGCGGCACCACGCCCGATGACGGAGACGGTGGCGCCGTCGGCCCGGAACGACTCGACCAGACGACGCCCGATGAACCCGGACGCGCCGGCGACGACGATCCGTTCAGCCGTCATCCGAGCATCGCCGTCCGCAGCGTGTCGAGCCCGACGCCACCGAGGTCCAGTGCCCGACGGTGGAAGTCCTTGATGTCGAAGGCGTCTCCGGCGCGGCGGGCCGCGTCGTCGCGGAGCTGTTCCCAGATGCGCTGGCCGATCTTGTACGAGGGCGCCTGGCCGGGCCAACCGAGGTACCGGTTGACCTCGAACCAGACGAACTCCGGCGACATGTTGACGTTGCGACCCATGAAGTCGAAGGCGTACTCGGCGGTCCAGGTCCCGCTGCCGTCCGGAAGCGGCTTGCCGAGGTGTACGCCGATGTCGAGGACGACGCGGGCCGCGCGCATCCGCTGACCGTCGAGCATGCCCAGGCGGTCCGCCGGGTCGTCGAGGTATCCGAGCTGTTCCATCAGGCGCTCGGCGTAGAGCGCCCATCCCTCGGCGTGGCCGGAGGTGCCGGCGAGCTGTCGGCGCCAGAGGTTGAGCGTCTTCCGGTTGACGACGGCCTGCCCGATCTGCAGGTGATGTCCTGGCACACCCTCGTGGTAGACGGTCGTGAGCTCGCGCCACGTGTCGAACTCGGTGACGCCGGCGGGGACGGACCACCACATGCGGCCAGGGCGTGAGAAGTCGTCCGTCGGGCCGGTGTAGTAGATCCCGCCCTCCTGCGTCGGCGCGATCATGCACTCGAGCGCGCGGATCTCCTGCGGGATGTCGAAGTGCGTGCGCCCCAGCTCCTCGACCGCACGGTCACTCGTCTCCTGCATCCACCGCTGGAGCGCGTCGGTGCCGTGCAGCTTGCGCACCGGATCCTGTTCGAGGAATGCGACCGCCTCCTCGACGGACGCGCCGGGGAGGATCTCGTTCGCGATCGCCTCCTGCTCCGACACCATGCGCGCCAGTTCCTCGATGCCCCACTCGTAGCTCTCGTCGAGGTCGACCGTCGCGCCGAGGAAGCGGCGGGACTGCAGCGCGTAGAGCTCGCGGCCGATGGCGTCCTCCTGGGTCGCAGCAGGCAGCAGTTCGTGCGCGAGGAAGTCCGCCAGACGGTTGTAGGCGACGGCTGCGGCGCCGGCACCCGTCGAGAGTTCGGCGGCGAGGGACGCCGGGAGCTGACCGTCCGCCGGTCCGGCGTTGGCGGCGAAGCCGATGAAGAATCCGTCGTCGGCGCCGGTGCGGAGGACCTGCTCGTGCACCTCGGCCACCTGGCGGCGTGCCGGGGTGATCCCACGGGCGATGCCCTCGCGCAGGGTCTCGATGTACCCGTCGACCGCGTCCGGCAACGCGCCGAGGCGGGTCCGGATGGTGCTCCAGTCCTCGACCGTCGCGGTCGGCATCAGGTCGAAGACGTCGCGCAGTTCCTGCGACGGCGACGCGATCACGTTGAGGTCGCGGTACTGGAGACCGGCCTCCGACGAGGCGAGGTCGAGCTCCAGTTCCGCCGAGAGGTCGGTCTGGGTGACGCGGTCGACGGCGTCGACCGGTGCGGCGGACCGCAGCTCGCGAAGCGTGCGCGACGCGGCTTCGACGTACGCCTCGTGCCCGGCCGGCGAGTAGTCGCCGTACCGTCCGCCGACGTCCGTGCGGCCGATGTAGGTGCCGACCTCCGGCTTCAGCTGGACGAGGGTCTCCACCCAGCTCTCGGCGATGGCGTCGATCGGTGTGCTCTGACGAAGTTCTTCGTGGGACATGACGACGAGCCTAGTCCGCACCCGTCCGCCGCCCGGGTGCGGACCCGCAGGGCGCGCTCAGTGGGCTGCGGCGTCCCAGTCGTGACCGCGGCCGATCTGGACCTCCAGCGGTACCGACAGTTCGGCGGCACCGGCCATCTGTGCTCGGACGATGCGCTCCAGGGCGTCCCACTCCCCCTCGGCGACCTCGAAGATCAGTTCGTCGTGCACCTGCAGCATCATCTGCGAGCTGAGGGATTCGGAGCGCAGCTCGGACTCGATGCCGATCATGGCGCGTTTCATGATGTCGGCGGCCGAACCCTGGATCGGGGCGTTCAGCGCCTGGCGTTCGGCGTTCTCCCTGACCAGTCGGTTGGGGCTCGAGAGCTCGGGGAAGAGCCTGCGACGACCGAAGATCGTCTCGGTGTAGCCGTCGAGTTTGGCCTGCTCGACGACGTTGCGCAGGTAGTCGCGGACCGCACCGAAGCGCTCGAAGTAGTCGACCATGAGCTGCTTCGCCTCAGCGCTCGAGATCCGCAGCTGCTTCGAGAGCCCGAACGCACTCAAGCCGTAGGCGAGTCCGTACGACATCGCTTTGACCTTGTTGCGCATCGCGGGGGTCACATCCTCGGCGGCGACGCCGAAGATGCGCGCGCCGACGAAACGGTGGAGGTCCTCGCCGGACTTGAACGCCTCGATGAGGCCGGCATCGCCGGAGAGGTGCGCCATGATCCGCATCTCGATCTGCGAGTAGTCGGCGGTCAGCAGGGTCTCGTACCCGGAGCCGGCTTGGAAGGCGGCGCGGATGCGGCGTCCCTCCTCGGTGCGCACGGGGATGTTCTGCAGGTTCGGGTCGGTCGAGGAGATCCGACCGGTGCTGGTCCCGATCTGGACGTACGTCGTGTGGATGCGGCCGTCGGGCGTGATCGCCTTGTCGAGCGTCTCCACGATCTGGCGGAGCTTCGTCGCATCGCGGTGCTCGAGGAGGAGCCCGAGGAACGGGTGCGGGCTCTTCTCCTGGAGATCGGCCAGGGCGCCGGCGTCGGTCGAGAAGCCCGTCTTGTTGGCGCGTGTCTTCGGCATGGCGAGCTGGTCGAAGAGGACCTCCTGCAGCTGCTTCGGTGATCCGAGGTTGACCTCGCGGCCGATCTCCGCATACGCGTTGCTCGCGAGCTCCGCAGCCCGGTTCCCGAGCTGCTCGGACAGGCCGCTCAGGATGTCGTGGTCGACCGTCACCCCGGTGAGCTCCATGTGGGCCAGCACCTGGAGGACCGGCAGTTCCATGTCGAGCAGCACGCCGAGCGACCCGGCGTCGAGCGCCGTGCGAGTGGCCTCGGCGACCCGGAGGGCGTACCAGGCGGTGCCACCGACCCCCACGGGGTCGGTCTCGGGGACGAGCTGGTTCGGGTCGGCGACGGGCATCGTCTCGTCGAGATAGCGCGTGATGAGGTCGGCGATCGTCTTGTCGCCGCCGCTCGGACGCAGGAGCCAGCCGGCGACCGCGGTGTCGTAGCCGAGACCGCCGACCGTCAGGCCGGCGCGCGTGACCGCCTGGAGCTGCGGCTTGGCGTCGTGCATGATCTTCGGGGCGTCGCTCGCCAACCACGCCTCGAGCGGCGCGTAGTCGGCCTCACCGGGACGCCAGGCGAGCGAGACGATCTCCGTGGGGGTCGCGAGGCCGGCTGCGACCGGGAGGCCTCCGTCGAGGTCCAGGTGGAGGCCGATCCCGGCGGGATGTGCGGCGACGGCACGGGTGATCCACGCCTCGAGCTCTTCGTCGAGCAGCTCCTTCTGCGGTGGCATGACCACGCCGCCCGCCTGCGGTGCGGACACATCCGTGTTGGCCTCGAGTCCGTCGAGTTTGAGGACCCGATCGAGCAGCGTGCGGAACTCGAGCCGCCCGAAGACGGCCGCCACCGCGTCCGCGTCGATCGGTCGGCGTTCGAGGTCCTTCGGTCCGACGGACAGTTCGACGTCGGTGAGGAGCCGGTTGAGTCGGCGGTTGCGGACCGCGTTCTCCTTGTGCTCGCGGAGGCTCTCCCCCACCTTGCCGGTGATCTCGTCGGCGCGCTCGAGGATCTGTTCGAGGGAGCCGAACTGGTTGAGCCACTTCACGGCGGTCTTCTCGCCGACCTTCGGGATGCCCGGGAGGTTGTCGCTCGTCTCACCGACGAGCGCCGCGATCTCCGGGTACTGCTCCGGCCGGATGCCGTAGCGCTCGAAGACCTTGGCTCCGTCGTACCGGGTGAGCGCGGAGACGCCCTGGCTCGACGGGTACAGCAGGGTGACGTCGTCGGTGACGAGCTGGATGGTGTCGCGGTCGCCGGAGACGACGAGGACCCGGAAGCCCTCCTCGGCGCCCTGCTTGGCGAGGGTGGCGAGGATGTCGTCGGCCTCGTAGTCCTCTTTGCTGATCGTCGTGATGTTCATCGCCTTGAGCGCCTCTTCGAGCAGCGGCACCTGCCCCTTGAACTCCACCGGGGTCTCACCGCGCGTGCCCTTGTACTCGGGGTACTCGCGGGTGCGGAAGGAACGGCGCGAGATGTCGAACGCCACGGCGATGTGGCTCGGGTTCTCGTTCTTGAGCAGGCTGATCAGCATGGAGATGAAGCCGTGGATGGCGTTCGTGTGCTGACCGTCGCGGGTTTGGAAGCTGTCGACCGGCAGGGCGTAGAACGCCCGGAATGCGAGCGAGTGGCCGTCGACGACGAGGAGGGTAGGCTTTTCTGATTCCGACACGCGCCCAGCCTACAAGCCGGTGCCGACACGGCTCAGGCCCGATCCGAAGGTGGACATGACGAACGAGACCGACGACGCACTCGAGTTCTTGCGGACGAGGGGCAGCGGCGCACTCGCCGCCAAGATGGGCATCGAGTTCACCGAGTTCACGGTGCAGCGATCCGTCGCCACCATGCCCGTCGAGGGCAACACCCAACCCGCAATGCTGCTGCACGGTGGGGCGTACGTCGTGCTCGGCGAGTCCCTCGGCTCGATGGCCGCCAACCTCTTCGCGGGCCCGGGCAAACTCGCGGTCGGCATCGACATCAACGCGACGCACACCAGGTCCGCCACCGAGGGCGTCGTGACGGGTGTCTGCACCCCGATCCACCTCGGTCGCTCGCTCACGGTGCACGAGATCGCCGTCACCGACGAGCAGGGACGACGGTGCTCCACGATCCGCATCACGAACCTCATCAAGGACGCACCGACCCGCTGACGAACCCCGCACCGGACACAGCAGAGCGGCCCGCCCCCGAGGGGACGGGCCGCTCTTGCGACGAGGGAGGAGCGCTACTTCTTGGCGCTGAGCTGCTCGATGATGGCCTGCGCGACATCGTGCATGGTGAGGCGACGGTCCATGGAGGCCTTCTGGATCCAGCGGAACGCCTCGGGCTCGGTGAGGCCCATCTTCTCGTTGAGCAGGCCCTTCGCCCGGTCGACGAGCTTGCGGGTCTCGAAGCGCTCGACCATGTCGGCGACCTCGGCCTCGAGGGTGATGATCTGCTGGTAGCGCGAGAGGGCGATCTCGATCGCGGGAAGGAGGTCGTTCGGCGTGAACGGCTTCACGACGTAGGCGAGGGCGCCTGCCTCGCTCGCCCGCTCGACGAGCTCCTTCTGGCTGAAGGCCGTGAGGAGGACCACCGGGGCGATGTGCGCCTTACCGATGCGCTCGGCCGCGGAGATGCCGTCGAGCTGAGGCATCTTGACGTCCATGATCACGAGATCCGGACGGAGTTCCGTCGCGAGGGCGACAGCGGTCTCGCCGTCGCCGGCCTCGCCGACGACCTCGAAACCGTTGTCGCGGAGGATCTCGACGATGTCGAGGCGGATGAGGGATTCGTCCTCAGCGACGACGACGCGCCGTGGGGCTGCGGGAGGGGTCTCTTGCTCGGTCACCCTCAAATCCTACGGTACTCTGATGCAGGTTGCTGTTCGCCGTGCGGCGGACGCGCCGGTGTGGCGGAATGGCAGACGCGGAGCACTCAAAATGCTTTGTCGAAAGACGTGTGGGTTCGAGTCCCACCACCGGTACCAGGAACGAGCTGATGGCCCACCGGGTGCACTCGACCTGCCGACACGATGGGACCCGACACCATGACCGCAGAGCACACCGACCCGCGCCAGGACGTCCACGACGCCAGCACCGACGACCGGCTCCAGGGCATCCTCGTGCAGGTCGCAGCAGACCGGTCCCTCACCCCGGACCTCGACGTCCGGGCAGCGCTGGCGGACCGTCTCAGCGACCAGGGCATCGACGTCGACGCGGCCGAGCTCGACCGTCTCGTCGGTTCACTGCCTGGTCAGCCCGGCGAGGAGCCCGGACCGTTCCTCACCGACGGCGCGACCTCGGCGGACGACGCGAACTGATCAGAAGCCGCGCTCGACGGCGGCGGCCGGACCGTCGGCCTCCGTCGTCAGCTCCGGTCCGCCGACGGCGTCGCCCGTCCAGGTGTCGACCCGCCAACCGGTCGTCGTGTCCCCGTCGACGATGATGACGCCCGTGTTCGTGATGGGGTGCGTGCCGATGAAGTGTCCGTCGACGTTCGCCCCGCGCAGCCCGAGCCAGGACCGGAGCATCGCTCCGTGGCTCACGACCACCACGCTCTCCAGTCCGGAGCCCTCGAGCTCCTCGATCACGGCGTCGAAACGCGCGAACACCTCATGGCCGTTCTCGCCGCCCGGCATCCGGGTGTCGAGGTCGCCCATCGCCCACGCCACGATGGTGTCGATGTAGACCTGGACGGCCTCGGGCGACCCGAGCATCTCGTTGTCGCCGGCGCTGATCTCCCGGAGTCCGTCACGGACGATCACGGGAAGCCCGCTGACGTCGGCGACAGGTGCGGCGGTCTGTTGCGCCCGCACCGCGGTGGAGGCGTAGACGGCGTCGATCCGCTCCCCCACGAGCGCTTTGGGGAGGGCGGCCGCCTGCGTCTCGCCGAGTTCGGTGAGGACGGCCCCGGGGATCGCGGTGTCGAGCAGGCCGGCGACGTTGGACGAGGTCTGACCGTGTCTGATGAGGATGAGGCGCATGTCTCCAGGGTAGGCGAGCGACCGGACGGCGGTCATCTCCCGGTGCGGAGTGTGCCGGGATCAGCTGCGCGGGGTCCACTGCGGTTCGGCGCTCCCCAGGACGGCCGCCGGGGACGCGTGGTCGTCGAAGGCGCTGAGCGCGGGGCGGGCCGTCGTCACCGCACCGTGGGTGACCAGGCACCGCGCTCCCGGGAGGTCGGACGGCTGAGGATCCTCGGTTCGCGAGAGTCGCTGGAGCGCAGCACTGACACGCGCGAGCGACACCGACGACCGGCCGGCATCACCGCCACCGACGACCCTCGCCACGTCGTCGACGATCGCCGCCGCCAGCAGGTATCCCGCGCTGTGGTCGAGCGCCTGCGCCGGCAGGGCACCCGGGACGCCGTCATCGTCCTCGACCAGTGCGATGCCCGTCGCGGCCTGGACCAGGCTGTCGAACCCGCGTCGATCACCCCATGGGCTCGTCGTACCCCAGGCGTCGACGGAGCCGGTGACCAGACCGTCGCGACCTCGCAGACCGAGGCGCTCGAGGGCGTGTGGCCGGTACCCCGTCACCAGGATGTCGGCCTCGTCGCTCAGCGTCTGCAGTGTCGCGAGGCCGCGCGGTGTCGACGCGTCGAGGGTCGCCGTCCGCTTCCCCTGGCCGCTGTCGGTGTGCTGCCAGGGGATCTCGGGGACCTGCGGTGGATCCACGCGCAGGACGTCCGCACCGAGGAGCGCGAGGGTCCTCGTGGACACGGGACCGGCGATCACCCGCGTCAGGTCGAGGACGCGGAGGCCGCGCAAGGGTTGCCGGCGCGTGGGCCGCACCCACGAGGCGATCCTCGAGCCGCTGGAGCCACCGTGGCGCCTGACGAGCGGTCCGTCACCGACCGAGGCCTGCGGTGTGGACGACCATTCGGCAGCGCTCCGGACGGCGACGAGCAGTGCGCCGACCCCGGCGGCCTCCGATTCCAGGTCGAGGGCCGAGCGGGAGGCGATCGCCGAGGCGAGCTCTGCGCGGGTGGCCTCGTCGCCGATCCCGAGCATGGCGCTCAGGCGGCGGCGATGGTGCGGGTAGTTCGCGTGCGTGCGCACCCAGCCGTCTGCCGCGGCGAAGAAGCCGGACAGTGGCGCGAACGCGTCCACGGCTGCTCCGTCGATCCGCAACAGGCGGTCGCTCTGGTAGGCCGCGGCGATCCGCTCGAGGTCGAGAGCCGTGTGCATCGGCTCGTATCCGAGGGCGATGCGGAGTCGGTCGGCGGCATCCTCCACGGCGCCGACGGCGACCGCGGCGAGCTCCAGGACGGCGAATCGGGAGGCCAGGAGTCCCGCCGCACCGGTCGCCTCACGGTCGACGCCTCCCGGCTCCAGGCCCACTGCGCTGCGGAGGGTGTCGTCGACGAGGACGGAACGGTTCATGGGCATCAGGCTAGACCCACGGCGTCCGGAATCGCGGTGCCACCGCACACCCGGCGGACGACGAAGGCCGTGGTCCCCGTACGGGAGGACCACGGCCTTCGCTGCTGTCGACGACTAGAGGACGTCGCCCACCTTGTGGACGCGGATGTCGTTCGTCGTCCCGGGGATGCCGGGAGGGGAACCGGAGATGATGATGACCGGCTCACCGACGGCGGCCTTGCCCGTGGCGACGAGGACCTCGTCCACCTGGGCGACCATCTGGTCGGTGTGCGTCACGCGCTCGACGACGAAGGACTCGACGCCCCAGTTCAGCGCCATCCGACGACGGATGGCCGGGTCGGGCGTGAACGCCAGGATCGGGATCCGGTTGCGGAGACGGGCCATGCGGCGGACCGACTCCCCCGACTCCGTGAAGACGCAGAGGAACTTCGCCTCGACGAAGTCCGCCACCTCGACGGCCGCCAACGTGATCGCTCCGGCCTGGGTGCGCGGCTTCGTGCCGAGCGGCGGAACGCGGTCGAGACCGTGGATCTCGGTCGACTCGACGATCCGGGCCATGGTCTGGACCGTGATCACCGGGTAGGCGCCGACACTCGTCTCGCCACTGAGCATGACCGCGTCAGCACCGTCGAGCACCGCGTTCGCGACATCGGAGGTCTCCGCGCGGGTCGGGATGGGGCTGGAGATCATCGACTCGAGCATCTGCGTCGCGACGATGACCGGCTTCGCCATGCGGCGAGCGAGCTCCACCGCACGCTTCTGCACGATCGGGACGGCCTCGAGCGGGAGCTCGACACCGAGGTCGCCACGGGCGACCATGATCGCGTCGAACGCCTCGACGATGCCCTCGAGGTTCTCGACGGCCTGCGGCTTCTCGATCTTGGCGATCACGGGGACCTTGCGGCCCTCCTCCGCCATGATCTCGTGGACACGGTCGATGTCGGCTGCGTCGCGCACGAACGACAGGGCGATGAGGTCGGCGCCGAGACGCAGTCCCCAGCGGAGGTCCGCTTCGTCCTTCTCGCTGAGCGCGGGGACGTTGACGGCGACGCCGGGGAGGTTGATGCCCTTGTTGTTCGACACGGGGCCGGCGACGATGACGCGCGTGGTCACGACGGTGTCGTCCGCTTCAACGACCTCGACCTTGACCTTGCCGTCGTCGATCAGGAGGAAGTCGCCCGGCTTGACGTCCTGGGGCAGGCCCTTGAACGTCGTCGAGGAGATCTCCTTGGTGCCGAGGATGTCCTCGGTCGTGATCTTGAAGATGTCGCCGACGGCGAGGTCGTACGGGCCGCCCTCGAACTTGCCGAGGCGGATCTTCGGGCCCTGCAGGTCGACCAGGACGGCGACGGCACGGCCGGAGTCCTCGGTGGCCTTGCGCACGTTGGCGTAGATGGCCTCGTGCACGTCGTAGCTGCCGTGGCTCAGGTTCATCCGGGTGACATCGACCCCCGCATCGATGATGGCCCGGATGTTCTCATAGCTGGAGACTGCAGGCCCCAGCGTTGCGACGATCTTGGCTCGTCTCATGTGTGTGTGTTCTCCATGATTTCTGCGCGCGAGGCGCTTCGGTACTCACTGCTCGGCATGATGCGTCCGACGCTTGTCGTCCGCTTGAAAGCCTAGAGGGAGATGGGCTGGTCCGTGGGACGGACCGGGAAGGGAAGCTGGGTCTCGCCCTCGAGGTACTGGTCGACGGCCGCCGCCGCAGCGCGGCCCTCGGCGATCGCCCACACGATGAGGGACTGGCCACGACCGGCGTCACCCGCGACGAACACGCCGGGCTGGTTGGTCTGGTAATCGTGCTCCCGCGCCACGTTGCCACGCCCGGTGAAGGGGAGCTGGAACTGCGACTCGAGGGTCTCGTCCTCCGGGCCCGTGAATCCGAGTGCGAGCAGGACGAGGTCGGCCGGGATCTCCCGCTCGGTGCCACTCTTCGGCACGCGACGGCCGTCGATGAACTCCGTCTCGGCGACGCGGATCGCCCGCACCTCGCCGGCCTCGTTGGCGAGGAACTCGACGGTCGACACCAGGTACTCGCGGTTGCCGCCCTCCTCGTGTGCGCTCGCGACCTCGAAGAGCGTCGGCATCATGGGCCACGGCTGGTGCTCGGGCCGCTCCCCCGCCGGCTGCGTGCCGATGGCGAGATTCGTGACGGAGGCGGCACCCTGACGGTGCGCCGTGCCGATGCAGTCGGCACCGGTGTCGCCGCCGCCGAGGACGACCACGTGCTTGTCCTCCGCCGTGATCTGGTCGGCGACCGTGTCGCCGGCGCCGACGCGGTTCGCCTGCACGAGGTACTCCATCGCGAAGTGGACCCCGGAGAGGTCACGACCGGGGATCGGCAGGTCGCGCGGCACCATCGCGCCGGTGGCGATGACGACGGCGTCGTAGCGGGCGCGGAGCTCGTCCCAGCTGATGTCGACCCCGATGTTCACGCCGGCGCGGAACCGGGTGCCCTCGTCCTGCATCTGCTTCAGCCGGATGTCGAGGTGCTTCTTCTCCATCTTGAAGTCGGGGATGCCGTAGCGCAGCAGACCACCGATGCGGTCGTCGCGCTCGTAGACCGCGACCGTGTGCCCGGCACGCGTCAGCTGCTGGGCTGCGGCGAGACCGGCCGGACCGGAACCGACGACGGCGACCGTCTTGCCGGTCAGCCGCTCCGGCGGGTGGGACTCGACCCAACCGTTGGCGAACGCCTGGTCGATGATCGACACCTCGACCTGCTTGATGGTCACGGCGGGCTGGTTGATGCCCAGCACGCACGAACTCTCGCACGGCGCCGGGCAGAGACGGCCTGTGAACTCCGGGAAGTTGTTCGTGGCGTGCAGCCGCTCGATGGCCGAGCGTCCCTCGCCTCGCCACATCAGGTCGTTCCACTCCGGGATGAGGTTGCCCAGCGGGCAGCCCTGATGGCAGAACGGGATGCCGCAGTCCATGCAGCGACCAGCCTGCTTGCGGACGGTCGCGGGGTCGCTCTGCTCGTAGACCTCTTTCCAGTCCATGATGCGGACCGGCACGGGCCGGCGCTTCGGGAGCTCGCGCTCCGGTACCTTCAGGAATCCCTTGGGATCAGCCACCGGTCACCTCCAGGATTCGGTTCCATACGATGTCGCCGTCGGGGTCGAGCCCCTCGTCGAGTGCGGTCTGTCGGGTCGCCAGGACCGCCGCGTAGTCACGCGGGAGGACCTTGACGAACCGGGCGAGTGAGTCTTCGATGTCGGCGAGCAGCCGGCCGGCCAGCGGAGAACCGGTCTCCACGACGTGCCGTTCGAGGAGGTCGCGGACGATCTCGGCGTCGGCACTGTCGAGTTCGGACAGGGTGAGCTCCCCCGAGGCGAGGGAGTCGCGGTTGACCTGGTCGCGTTCGAGGTCGAACACGTAGGCCGTGCCGCCGGACATGCCCGCACCGAGGTTCCGGCCGGTCTGACCCAGGATGACGGCGAGACCACCCGTCATGTACTCGAGCGCGTGGTCACCGACGCCTTCGACGACCGCCGTGGCGCCGGAGTTGCGCACCAGGAACCGCTCGCCGACGATCCCGCTCAGGAACATGGTGCCCTGGGTCGCGCCGTACCCGATGACGTTGCCGGCGATCACGTTCTCCTCGGGCGCGAAGGCTGCGCGCTCGGATGGCCGGACGACGATCTGTCCGCCGGACAGGCCCTTGCCGACGTAGTCGTTCGAGTCGCCGATGAGCCGCAGCGCGATGCCGCCGGGGAGGAACGCGCCGAAGGACTGCCCGGCCGAGCCGCGCAGGGTGATGTCGATGCTCCCTGCCGGGAGCCCGTTCTCGCCGTGCCGCCTGGTGACCTCGTGGCCGAGCATGGTGCCGACCGCCCGCTCCGTGTTGCGGATGGGCAGGTCGACCGAGAAGTGGCCACCGTGTTCGAGCACGTCCGAGGCGGCCGTGATGAGCTGCTGGTCGAAGTGCTTCTCGAGCTCGTGCTCCTGCGGCCGGCGGTTGATCCGCGGCTCGTCGTCGGCGAAGACGGGACCCACGAGGACCGGGGCCAGGTCGAGCCCGGACGCCTTCCAGTGGTCGATCGCCCGGTCGGCGTCGATCAGTTCGTTGTGGCCGATCGCCTCCTCGAGCGTCCGGAACCCGAGCTCGGCGAGGTACTCGCGCACCTCCTGGGCGATGAACTCGAAGAAGTTCACGACGAACTCCGGCTTGCCGGTGAACCGCTCGCGCAGCACCGGGTTCTGCGTCGCGACGCCGACCGGGCAGGTGTCGAGGTGGCACACGCGCATCATGACGCACCCGGAGACGACGAGCGGTGCCGTCGCGAAGCCGAACTCCTCGGCGCCGAGCAGGGCCCCGATGACGACGTCGCGTCCGGTCTTCATCTGACCGTCGACCTGCACCACGACCCGGTCGCGCATGTTGTTGAGCATGAGGGTCTGCTGCGTCTCAGCGAGACCCAGCTCCCAGGGCGTGCCCGCGTGCTTCAGGGAGTTCAACGGGCTTGCGCCGGTTCCGCCGTCGTGACCGGAGACGAGGATGACGTCCGAGAGCGCCTTCGCGACGCCCGCGGCCACCGCACCGATGCCGGACTGGCTGACCAGCTTGGTGTGGATCCGGGCCTTCGGGTTCGCACGCTTCAGGTCGAAGATGAGCTGCTTGAGGTCCTCGATCGAGTAGATGTCGTGGTGCGGCGGCGGCGAGATGAGGCCGACGCCCGCGGTGGCGTGCCGCGTCCGCGCCACCCACGGGTAGACCTTCGTCGGCGGCAACTGCCCGCCCTCACCGGGCTTCGCGCCCTGGGCGAGCTTGATCTGGATGTCGTCGGCGTGCGTGAGGTACATGCTCGTCACGCCGAACCGGCCGGAGGCGACCTGCTTGATCGCGCTGCGGCGCGTCGGGTCGAGGAGCCGGTCGACGTCCTCGCCACCCTCACCGGTGTTCGACTTGGCACCGATGCTGTTCATCGCGATCGCCAGCGTCTCGTGCGCCTCGCGCGAGATGGAGCCGTAGCTCATCGCGCCGGTCGAGAACCGCTTCACGATCGAGGCGACCGACTCGACCTCGTCGAGCGGGACGGGCGGGCGGGCACCGGTGCGGAGGGTGAACATCCCGCGGAGCGTCATGAGCTGTGCCGCCTGGGAGTCGACCATGTGGGTGTACTCGCGGAAGATGTCGTACCGGCGCGTCTTGGTCGCGTGCTGGAGCTTGAAGACCGTCTCCGGGTTGAAGAGGTGCGGCGAACCGTCGCGACGCCACTGGTACTCACCGCCGGACTGCAGGCGCTCGTGGGCCGTCGATGCGGCGTCCTCGGGGTACGCGTACCGGTGACGCTTCGCGTTCTCCTCGGCGATCACCTCGATGCCGACACCGCCGAGCTTCGTCTCCGTGCCGGTGAAATAGCTGTCGACGAGCTGCTGGCTCAGGCCGACGGCCTCGAAGGCCTGTGCTCCGGCGTAGGAGGACACCGTCGAGATGCCCATCTTCGACATGATCTTGAGCACGCCCTTGCCGAGCGCCTTGATGACGTTCTTGACGGCCTGCTCGCGGGTGACGCCCTGGATGAGGCCGCTGCGGACGAGGTCCTCGCAGCTCTCCATGGCCAGGTACGGGTTGATGGCGGAGGCGCCGTAGCCGATGAGCAGCGCGACGTGGTGGACCTCGCGCACGTCGCCGGCCTCGACGACGAGCCCGACCTTCATCCGGTTCTCGGCGCGGATGAGGTGGTGGTGCACGGCGGCGAGCGAGAGCAGCGACGGGATCGGCGCGAGGTCGGAGTTCGAGTCACGGTCGCTCAGGACGATGAACTCCGAGCCTGCGAGGATCGCCTGGTCGACCTCGTCGCACATCTCGCGCAGGCGTGTCTCGAGTCCGGCCGAGCCGTCCTCGACGCGGTAGAGCGCCTTGACGGTCGTCGTCAGCGGGCTCGCCGGGTTCGGGTCGATGTGCTGGATCTTGGCGAGCTCGTCGTTGTCGATGACCGGGAAGTCGAGGACGACCTGCTTGGCGTGCTCCGGACCCCAGGAGAGGAGGTTGCGCTCCGGGCCGAGCCCGAGCTTCAGCGAGGTGACGACCTCCTCGCGGATCGAGTCGAGCGGCGGGTTGGTGACCTGGGCGAACTGCTGCACGAAGTAGTCGAACAGCAGCCGAGGGCGGTCGGAGAGCACCGCGATCGGGGTGTCCGACCCCATCGCGCCGAGCGGCTCCGCACCGTTCTGGCCCATGGGCTGCAGGAGGATGCGCACCTCCTCCTCGGTGTACCCGAAGGTCCGCTGGCGGCGGGTGACGGACGCCGGCGTGTGCACGATGTGCTCGCGCTCCGGCAGGTCGCTCAGGTTGATGCGTCCGGCGTCGAGCCAGTCGCCCCAGGGTGCCGAAGCCGAGAGCTCGTCCTTGATCTCGTCGTCCTCGATGATCCGCCCGGCCTCGGTGTCGACGAGGAACATCTTCCCGGGACGCAGGCGGCCCTTGCGCTTGACCCGGCTCGGGTCGACGTCGAGGACGCCGATCTCGCTACCCAGGACGACGAGACCGTCGGTCGTCTCCAGCCACCGACCGGGACGCAGGCCGTTCCGGTCCAGGGTCGCGCCGACGAGTGAGCCGTCCGTGAAGGTGAGGGCGGCCGGACCGTCCCACGGCTCCATCTGCATGGAGTTGAACTCGTAGAAGTCGCGTCGCTCCTGCGACAGCCCGGTCTGCTTCTCCCAGGCCTCGGGGACCATCATCATCATGGCGTGCGGGAGAGACCGTCCGGTCAGCGTCAGCAGCTCGAGGACCTCGTCGAACGAGGCGGAGTCGCTCGCTCCGGGCGTGATGATGGGGAGCAGCGGGCGGATGTCGCCGATGAGCTCGGACTCGAGCTGCGACTGCCGCGCGCGCATCCAGTTGCGGTTCCCCTCGACCGTGTTGATCTCGCCGTTGTGCGCCATCATGCGCAGCGGCTGGGCCAGCGGCCAGGACGGGAACGTGTTGGTGGAGTACCGCGAGTGGACGATGGCGAGCTTGGTCGCGAACCGCTCGTCGGACAGGTCGGGGTAGAACGGTTCGAGCTGGAGCGTCGTGACCATGCCCTTGTAGACGAGCGTGCGGCTCGACAGGGAGATGAAGTACGCCCCGAGCTCGCGCTCCGCCCGCTTCCGGAGCCGGAAGGCGAGTCGGTCGAGGGCGATCCCGGTCGGCGTCGAGGCTCCGGACCCGGTGACGAACAGTTGCTCGAATGCCGGCATGGCGGCACGGGCGAGCTTCCCCAACTCGTCGGGGTCGACCGGCACCTCGCGCCAGCCGAGGACCGTGAGTTCCTCCTCGGCGGCGATCGCGGCGATGCGGGTCTGGAGCTGTGCGCGCTCGGAGGCGTCGGTGGGCAGGAAGGCGATGCCCACGGCGTACGAACCGAGCGGCGGCAGCTCGAATCCGGCGACGCCGCGCAGGAAGGCGTCGGGCATCTGGGTGAGGATGCCCGCGCCGTCGCCGGTCCCGGCGTCGGAACCGATCGCGCCGCGGTGCTCCAGGTTGCGAAGCGAACCGAGGGCCGCGTCGATGATGCTGTGCGAGGCCTCGCCCGTCAGGGTCGCGACCATCGCCAGGCCACAGGCGTCCTTCTCGTTCGCCGGGTCGTACATGCCCTGCTTGGGCGGAACCGAGCTGAACGAAGCGTACGGTGCATGCGCCATGGAATTACCGTCCTCACGAAAGGGGATCAGAAGGGGGACGTCGCTGGCCCTGGGACGAAACGGGTGATGGATCCCCTGCTGAGCCGGGATCTACCGGGCCGACGAGGGTGCGTTCAGCCTAGGAGCGAGAGCCGGTCTTGCTTGTGGCGACCGTGGCTTCGGACGACGGAGTGGATGACGCAGTGCGGTCTGATCCGTCGGCATCGTCGTCGGCGGAGGCACTGCGCAGCCCCAGGTTCTCCGCGTCGGTGTCGTAGTAGTCTACCGCAGCCTTCGGACCGGCCCAGGAACGGCCGGGGACGTACGGCGACGGCTCCGCACCCGTGTGGCGACGCGACTGGATGACGATGATCGCAAGTCCGACGACGATCGCGAAGATCGCGGCCCAGACGTTGGCGCGGATGCCGAAGAGGTACTCGCTCGGGTCGATCCGGATGGTCTCCCAGACCGTGCGACCGGCTCCGTACCAGATGAGGTAGACACCGAACAGGCGGCCCCACTGCGGGTTGAAGCGGTGTCCGATCCAGAGGATGACGGCCACCCCCAGCAGGTTCCAGATGATCTCGTACAGGAACGTGGGGTGGAAGAGCGTGCCGGCGGGCAGACCGATCGGGAACGCGGGGTTGCTGGCCTCGATCTCGAGGCCCCAGGGCAGGTCCGTGGGGAGCCCGTAGAGCTCGTGGTTGAAGTAGTTGCCGAGGCGACCGAACGCCTGGGCGAGCAGCAGGCCGGGCGCGAGGGCGTCGGCGAAGGTCCAGAACCGGATCCCCGTCATGCGGCAGCCGATGTACGCGCCGACCGCTCCACCGATGAGCGAACCGAAGATCGCGATGCCGCCCTCCCAGATGTAGAGCGTCCGCAGGAGGTCCGCACCCGGGTAGAAGTAGTCGCCGGGGTGGGTCAGGACGTGGAAGATCCGCGCACCGATGATCCCCAAGGGGATGGCCCACAGGATGATGTCGAGCACGATGCCCGGCTCGGCACCGCGCTTCGTCAGCCGCCGGGAGGTGAGGATGGTGGCGGCGATGATCCCGGCGATGATGCAGAGCGCGTACATGTGCACCGTGAACGGGCCCACGCTGAAGGTCGCGATGTCCGGGTTCGGGCTCGGGATGCTGAGGGGTGCAATCACTGCAGTGGTCGCCTTTCGTTACGAACTCTGATCGAGTGTAGGGCTTTCAGCATCGCGGACGTGCTGAGGATACCCTCAGCGGGCGGTGCCGGCCGCGAGTGAACGGGCGACCTCGGTGATCGCCGGGACACCGCCGTCGGCGAGTGCCTTGACGAACACGGATCCGACGATGGCTCCGTCGGCGTACTCGAGGACCGAGCGGACCTGCTCCGCGGTCGAGATGCCGATGCCGACGCACGCGTGCTGTGCCCCGGCCGTGCGGAGCCGACCGACGAGGGTCTTCGCAGCGGCGTCGAGGTCCTGCCGGGCACCGGTGATGCCCATCGTGGAGACGGTGTAGACGAAGCCGCGGGAGTGTTCGGTCACGAGCGACAGGCGCTCGTCGCTCGACGTCGGGGCTGCGAGGAAGACCCGGTCGAGGCCGTGTCGTTCGCTGGCGTCGAGCCAGTCCGCGGCGGCGTCGGGGGTGATGTCGGGCGTGATGAGCCCGGCTCCCCCGGCCGCTGCGAGGTCGGAGGCGAACCGTTCGACGCCGTACTGCAGCACCGGATTCCAGTACGTCATGACGAGGACCGGGACGTCCACGGCGGCGCGGATGGCGCTGATCGCCGTGAAGACGTCGCGCAACCGGAACCCCTCCGCGAGAGCCGTCATCGTCGCGGCCTGGATGACCGCTCCGTCCATGACGGGGTCCGAGTAGGGCACGCCGAGCTCGAGGACGTCGACGCCGTTCTGCGCGAGCGCGATGGCGGCGTCGATGCTCGTCTGGAGGTCGGGGAACCCGACGGGGAGGTATCCGATGAGGGCGCCGCGGCGGTCCACGGAGGCCGCATCGATCGCCGAAGCGACCGGTGAGACCGTCGTGTGACCGGTGGCCGGGGCGGTCATGCGTTCCGCCCGGCTTCGTCGAGGAGCCCGAAGTAGGTCGCAGCCGTCTCGACGTCCTTGTCTCCGCGCCCGGAGAGGTTGATCAGGATGGTCGCCTCGGGGCCGAGCTCCTTGCCGAGGACGATGGCCCCGGCAAGCGCGTGTGCGGACTCGATCGCGGGGATGATGCCCTCGGTGCGGCTCAGGAGCCGGAAGGCCTCCATCGCCTCGGCGTCCGTCGCAGGGACGTACGTCGCCCGCCCGGTGTCGGCGAGCCAGGCGTGCTCCGGTCCGACGCCCGGGTAGTCGAGCCCGGCGGAGATCGAGTGGGACTCGACGGTCTGGCCGTCGTCGTCCTGCAGGACGAAGGTGCGGGCACCGTGGAGGACGCCCGGACGACCGCGGCCGATGGACGCGGCATGCCGTGGGGTGTCGACGCCGTCGCCGGCCGCCTCGACCCCGTAGAGCGCGACGTCCGCGTCGTCGAGGAAGGCGTGGAAGATCCCGATCGCGTTTGAGCCGCCGCCGACGCAGGCGACGACCGCGTCCGGGAGTGAGCCGTTCAACTCGAGGAGCTGTGCGCGGGCCTCTTCGCCGATGATCTTCTGGAAGTCGCGCACCATCACGGGGAACGGGTGTGGGCCCGCTGCGGTGCCGAAGATGTAGTTCGTCGTCTCGACCGAGGCGACCCAGTCGCGGTACGCCTCGTTGATGGCGTCCTTGAGGGTCCGCGATCCGGTCGTCACGGGGATGACGGTCGCGCCGAGGAGTCGCATCCGGGCGACGTTGAGCGCCTGGCGTTCGGTGTCGACCTCGCCCATGTAGATCGTGCAGTCGAGGCCGAAGAGTGCGGCCGCGGTGGCCGTGGCCACACCGTGCTGACCGGCCCCGGTCTCGGCGATGACGCGGGTCTTGCCGATGCGCTTCGTGAGGAGCGCCTGTCCCAGGACGTTGTTGATCTTGTGCGAGCCGGTGTGGTTGAGGTCCTCGCGCTTGAGGAAGATGCGCGCGCCGCCCGCCGATGCGGCGAAGCGTGGCACCTCGGTGATGATCGACGGGCGGCCGGCGTAGTCGCGGAGCAGCGTCGTGAGCTCGGCCTGGAAGCTCTCGTCGGCCTTGGCGGCCTCGTAGGCCGTCGCGAGTTCGTCGACCGCGGCGATGAGCGCCTCAGGCATGTAGCGTCCGCCGAAGTCGCCGAAGAACGGGCCTGCCTCGTCTCGGAGGTGCGTCGATTCCGCGTGGGCGGGGGTGGCTGGTGACATGGTCATGCGGTGGCTCCCAGGAACTGTTCGAGGGTGGCGACGGGGTCGCCGGTGACGAGCGCCTCGCCGACCAGGACGACGTCGGCGCCGTCACGTCGGTAGGCGGCGACGTCGGCGGCGCGGAGCACGGCGGACTCGGCCACCTTGACGGCGTCGGCGGGGAAACGGTCGGTCAACGATCCGAAGAGGTGTTGGTCGAGTTCGAAGGTGCTGAGGTTCCGCGCGTTGACGCCGATGAGCCGGGCGCCGATGTCGCTCGCCCTCGACAGCTCATCGGCTGAATGGGTCTCGACCAGCGGCGTCATGCCGAGCTGCACGACGAGCTCGTGCAGCGACGACAGCGTGGCCTGATCGAGTCCGGCGACGATCAGGAGGACCAGGTCGGCGCCGGATGCCCGGGCTTCGAACACCTGGTACGGCAGGGAGATGAAGTCCTTCCGCAGGACCGGGATGCGGATCGAAGCCCGGACGGCCTCGAGGTCCTGCAGCGAACCACCGAACCTCCGGCCCTCGGTCAGCACACTGACCGCGCTGGCACCACCCTGCTCGTAGAGCGAGGCGAGGAGCGCCGGGTCGGGGATGTCGGCCAACGCGCCGCGTGACGGGCTGGACCGCTTGACCTCGGCGATGATCTTGACCTGGTCGGCCGGGGCGAGCGCAGCGAGGGCGTCGATGGCCGGAGGGGCCTCGACGGCAGCGGCTTCGACGACTGCAGCCGGACGGCCCGCGAGGCGCCCGAGGGCGTCCTCCTTCGCGCCGGCCATCAGGTCGGCGAGCATGTTCAGTGCTCTTTCGCCACGGTCTTGGACCCACCGACGCCGTACCCCGCCTTGGCGAGGACACCGCCCGTGATCCACCCGAGGAGGAGGAGGCCGGCCGACGCCCACACGAGGACGGGCATGTCGAGCCAGAAGAAAACCGTACCGGCGGCGAACGCGACCAACATGATGATCACGGCCGTCCAGGCGGCGGGCGAGTGTCCGTGGCCGGGGTCCGAGGGGTCGGTGCTCATGGTTCTCCTTCTGTGCGAGTGCGGGTTCCAGTGTACCGGCAAGCGGTGCGCGGTTCCGTGCGTGGGCCACGAGTTCCCAGGTGGCCCGGGGTGCCGTCGTGGGTCGGCGGAGCGGTCAGCGCGTCGGGTCGTCGCCGCGGCTGAGGTCGTCCCAGGCGCCCACCGGGTCGGCGCTCGGGGCCGTCTCCACCTGGGTGAACCGGACCGCCTGGTACTTCTTCGAGGGACCGGGCCACCGGCGGTGGGTGAGCACGGTCGCGAGCCCGGCGAGACCGAGCACGACGCCGAGCACCAGGGTGATCGCCGGCCACGCGGTGAGCGTGGTCGCCGCGACGAGGTCGATGGTCGACTGACTTCCGGCCACGCCCGTGGCCTCGGTGACGGCGGCCGCGCCCGCGGTCGCCGGCGAGGCGAGCACCGCGATCGACGAGATCATGACGCAGGCGCCGATCACGGCCTCCAGCAGGCCGAGGATGATGCGGAACACCGGCCCGGCGATCGCCAGCGCTGCGACGAGGGCGAGACCGGCCAGGGCGAGTGCGGACAGAGCGGGAGCGGCGACGGAGCCGACCACGTCGAGCGCGCCGGAGTGTGGGCCGACGCCGACGAGGCTGATCGAGAGCCAGGTCTGGGTCCACGCCGCGAGGATGAGCGCGTCGGCGAGGACGGCGGTGACGAGGAGCAGGGTCTTCAGGCGGCGCTGACGACTGCGGAGAGCCCTGGACTCGAGCTCGTCAGCCTCGGACGGTTCGTCGGGCTTCGGCGGCTCCACCGGTCCGGACTGGGGTGCTGCAGTGCTCTCGGTCATGCTCCAACTCGATTCATGGTGTCGGCGTCGGTGCTGCGACGACGTCGAGGCTCCGGCCGTCGAAACAGCTGCGCGTGCCCGTGTGGCAGGCGGCACCGTGCTGATCGACCTCCACCAACAGGGTATCCCCGTCGCAGTCGTAGGCGAGCGCCCGGACGAACTGCACGTGGCCGGAGGTGTCCCCTTTGCGCCAGTACTCCTGTCGTGACCGGGACCAGTAGGTGACCCGACCCTCGGTCATCGTCCGGCGGACGGCCTCGGCGTCCATCCACCCGAGCATGAGCACCTCGCGGGAGTCCCACTGCTGCACGATCGCGGGCAGCAGGCCATGCGCGTCGAAGGTGAGCTGCCCGATCGCGGTCTCCGGATCGGCGCCCACCGGGATGGTGATGTCCGCGCTCATGCCCGCACCGTCCAACCGGCGTCGGCGAGTTCCTGTTTGACCTGGCCGATCGTCAACTCGCCGTTGTGGAAGACGCTCGCGGCGAGGACGGCGTCGGCACCCGCGGCGATCGCGGGTGGGAAGTCGGCGAGGCGGCCTGCTCCCCCGGACGCGATGACCGGAACCCGGCTGATCTCGCGCATGGCGCTGATGAGCTCGGTGTCGAACCCGGCCTTGGTGCCGTCGGCGTCGATCGAGTTCACCAACAGCTCGCCCGCACCGCGTTCGATCGCCTCGGCGGCCCAGGCGAGCGCGTCGAGCTCGGTCTCTCGTCGGCCGCCGTGTGTCGTGACGATCCATCCGGATGCGCTGCCGACGTGTCGCTTCACGTCCAGGGACAGGACGAGGACCTGAGCGCCGAAGCGGTCGGCGATCTCCCCCAGTAACTCCGGCCGGGCGATCGCGGCGCTGTTCACGCCGACCTTGTCCGCCCCACTGGCCAGGAGCCGGGAGACGTCCTGGGTCGAGCGGACCCCGCCGCCGACCGTGAGCGGGATGAAGACCTGCTCGGCGGTGCGGCTGACGAGGTCGTAGGTGGTGTCGCGTTCGGCGACGGTGGCCGTGACGTCGAGGAAGGTCAGTTCATCGGCGCCCTGTTCGGCATAGCGCTTCGCGAGCTCGACCGGATCGCCGGCATCGCGGAGGTCGAGGAAGTTGACGCCCTTCACGACGCGCCCGTCGGCGACGTCGAGACAGGGGATGACTCGGGTGGCGAGTGACACGGAGGCCTCCGCAGGGCGACTGGGGCGGGTGATGATGGAGGGGCGACTCAGAGTCGGGCGGCGTGGATGGCCGTGACGAGGATGGCGCGTGCGCCGAGCTCGTAGAGGCGGTCCATGACGTCGTTCGCGTCGCCGCGGGGGATCATGACCCGGACCGCCACCCACTCTGGGTCGCGGAGCGGCGAGATCGTCGGCGACTCGATGCCACCGGCGACGGCGGTCGCCTGCTCGAGCAGCCGGACCGGGAGGTCGTAGTCGACGAGCACGTACTGCCGCGCGACGAGCACGCCCTGCAGGCGGCGGATGAGCGTCGCCGTGGTGGGCTTCGTCTCCGGCGACGCGATGAGCACGGCGGTGGAGTCGAGGATCACCGGGCCGAAGATGCCGAGGCCGGCCTTCCGGAGGGTCGTGCCGGTGGACACGACGTCCGCCACCGCGTCCGCGACCCCGAGCTGGACCGCCGACTCGACCGCACCGTCGAGGTGGACGAGCGTGGCATCCACACCGGCGTCGCGGAGGAAGTTGCCGACGAGGCCGGGGTAACTGGTGGCGACGGTCTTCCCCGCGAGATCGGAGAGCTCGGAGAACTCGTCGGCCGGACCGGCGAAGCGGAACGTCGAGCCGCCGAAGCCCAGCTCGGCGAGTTCGGTGGCGGCGGAGTGCGAGTCCAGGAGCAGATCGCGCCCCGTGATGCCGATGTCGAGGGCGCCGGAACCGACGTAGGTCGCGATGTCGCGCGGACGGAGGTAGAAGAACTCGACGTCGTTCCGTGCGTCGACGACGTGGAGCTCCTTGGTGTCGCGACGGGTCGCGTAGCCGGCCTCCTGCAGCATCTCGACGGCGGTCTCGGACAGCGAGCCCTTGTTGGGCACGGCGACTCTCAGCATGGGGTGACTTTCGTGTTGTGCGACGGTGTCTCGACAGGGTGATCAGGAGGCGCGGCGGATGCGCCGCGACGAGCTCCTACAGATGTCGGTAGACGTCGGCGGGGGTGAGCCCCTTCGCCACCATCATCACCTGCACGTGGTAGAGCAGCTGGGAGATCTCCTCGGCCGTCTCGGTGTCGCTCTGGTACTCGGCCGCCATCCAGACCTCGGCGGCCTCCTCGACGATCTTCTTCCCGATGCCGTGCACACCCGTGTCCAGTTCGCGGACGGTGCCGGAACCCTCCGGCCGGGTCTCGGCCTTCAGGCGCAGCTCGTCGAACAGCTCGTCGAAGGTTTTCACGTGCTCCAGGGTACCGGTTCCGGGCGGCGGTGCGCACCGCGGACGCGCTCGACCGGCCCGCCGGGTCAGTGGGTGTGCGTCGACGCCTCGGCGGCGGCCCGGAGGAGCGCGATGTTCGACGCCGGATCGGAACCGCTGTAGACCGCCGACCCCGCGACGAAGGTGTCCGCGCCGGCGGCGGCAGCGATCCCGATCGTGTCCGCGGAGATCCCGCCGTCGACCTGGAGCCAGACGTCGAGACCGGTGCGCGCGACCTCGGCTGACAGCGCCTGCAGCTTCGGCATGGTCTCCGGCATGAATGCCTGTCCGCCGAACCCCGGCTCGACCGTCATGACGAGCACCTGGTCGAACTCCGGCAGGAGTTCCAGGTACGGCTCGATGGGCGTGCCGGGCTTCACGGCGATCCCGGCGCGTGCCCCGATGGAACGCAGGCGTCTGGCGAGGGCGACGGGGTCGCTGGTGGCCTCGGCGTGGAACGTCACCGAGTACGCCCCGAGCTCGGCGTAGCCGGGAGCCCATCGATCGACGTCCGAGATCATGAGGTGGACGTCGAGCGGGACCGGAGACACGTCCTGGATGCGACCGACCATCTGCGGACCGAACGCGAGGTTCGGGACGAAATGGTTGTCCATGACGTCGACATGGACGAGGTCGGCGCTCGCGATCCGCTCCAGGTCGGCCTGGAGGTTCACGAAATCGGCGGACAGGATGCTCGGGTTGATGCGCGCGGACATGTGCTCGAGCCTATCGATCGACAGCGGGTCCGGCCGACTCCGCAGGCTTGCGAAGGAGGGCGATGTACATGGCGTCGGTGCCCTGGCGGTGCGGCCAGAGCTGGACCGCGCCGCCGGGTGCCGCGGCGTCGAGCGGTTCGGTCGTGACCTGGTCGAGCACCGCGGAGGTGTCGAGCCGCTCCATCCCGGGATGGGCTCGCAGGGCGCTCTCCACGATCAGTGCCGTCTCGCCGACGTGCGGCGAACACGTCACGTACGCCACGATCCCGCCGGGAGCGAGCGCGGTGATGGCGGCATCGAGCAGTGAGCCCTGCAGACGGGTCAGCTCGGAGACGTCCTTCGGCGTCTTCCGCCACCGCGCCTCCGGTCGTCGTCGCAGCGCGCCGAGCCCGGTGCACGGGGCGTCGAGGAGGATGCGGTCGTAGGTCCCGGGATGCGCTGCCGCGAGTGTCGTGCCGTCGGCGGTCGAGACCGACACGTCGAGCGGGACACCTGCGAGGGCGCGCTCCACGAGACGGGCCCTGGCGGGGACCAGTTCGTTCGCGTCGAGGCGTGCCTCCCCGGCGAGGGCCTCGGCGGCCAGCAGCGCCGCCTTGCCCCCAGGCCCCGCACAGAGGTCGAGCCATCGCTCGCCGGACCGGACCGGTACCGCCCGCGTCAGCGCGAGCGCCGCGAGCTGCGAGCCCTCGTCCTGGACGCGGAGGCGCCCGCCGCCGGTCCCGACGAGTTGCACCGGGTCGCCGCCGGCGCTGCGGAAGCCGTACGGCGAGAACCGGTTGGGTTCGGCGTCCTCGGGCCGGTCGGCGAGCCCCGGGAGTGCGATGAGGTTCACCTGCGGGGCGAGGTTGTCCGCGGCCAGCGCATCCTCGAGTTCGTCGCCGCGGTCCTGCAGATCGAGCGCCTGTCTGATGGCCCGAACGACCCACGCCGGGTGTGCGGTGCTCACGGCCAGGCGATCGGTGTCGTTCGTGGCCTCAGCCAGCAGGATCCGCTCCCACTCGGCGGGTTCGGTCCGCGAGATGGAGCGGAGGACGCCGTTGGTGAAGCCGGCTGCGGACCGTGAACCCGCGGAGCGGGCGAGCTCGACCGACTCGTTCACGGCGGCGTGGCCTGGGACGCGCATGGAGAGCAGCTGATGGGCTCCGAGCCGCAGGACGTCGAGGATCGCGTCGTCGATCTCGGTCACGGGACGCTTGGCAGCGTGCGCGATGACCCGGTCGTAGTACCCGCGTCGGCGGAGGGTGCCGTACGTCAGTTCGGTCGCGAGGCCGGCGTCCGCCGGACTCAACTTCGCCTCGGCCAGCCGGTGCGGCAGGAGGAGGTTCGCGTAGGCGTCCGAGGTGCTGACGGCGTGGATGACGTCGAAGGCCACTCGGCGTGCCGGCTGCACGGTCGCCGAGTCACGCGGACGCGTGGGACGCTGGCGTCCTCGACGGGGTTCCACGTCGCGGGGCCGTCGGTCGCGGCGTCGCTGGCCCTCGGGCTGCTGGCCGCTCACGCGGTGACCAACCGATCGGTTCCCGTGGACGCACCGCGCCACCAGTCGGCGGCCGGCATCGCCGTCCGTCCCGCCGGCTGCACCTCCAGGAGTTGCAACGGGGTGTCCGCCGTGCCGACCAGGACGAGGCCGTCGACGGACACGATCGTCCCGGGCGCCGGCGGATCCGTCGGCAGGGTCGACACGGGGACGGCGCGGTGCACCTTCACCCGCGCCTCGTCGAGGACGGTGAACGCGCCCGGCTCGGGGGTGACCCCGCGGATCTGCGACCACACGTCGGCGACGGGGCGGTCCCAGACGATCCGGCCGTCCTGGCCGTCGAGCTTCGGCGCGAGGGACACCTCGCCCTGCTGCGGGGCCGCGACCGCGGTGCCGGCGGCGATGGCGGCGACGACCTCGGCAGTGAGCGGCGCGCCGAGCTCGGCGAGCCGGTCGAGGAGCTCCCCCGACGTCTCGCCCTCGGTGATCGGCGTCTCCACGGTGGCGAAGACGTCTCCGGCGTCAAGAGCCGGCACGAGCTGGAAGACCGACGCGCCGGTGACCGCGTCCCCGGCCATCACGGACCGCTGGACGGGCGCCGCGCCGCGCCAGGCCGGCAGCAACGAGAAGTGTAGATTGATCCAACCGTGTGCCGGCGCGGACAGGAGGGGTTCACGGACGAGCCCGCCGTACGCGACGATCACGCCGAGTTCCGCACGGAGCGCGACGATCCGCGCCGTCGCGTCGTCGTCGAGACGTGCAGCGCGGATGACCGGGAGCCCGAGCCGTTCGGCGGCCGCTGCCACCGGCGACGGGGTCAGGACCCGCTTGCGGCCGAGCGGGGCGTCGGGTCGGGTCACGACGGCCGCGATCTCGTGCCCGGCCGAGACGAGGGCGTCGAGCGTCGGGACGGCGACGGCGGGGGTGCCGGCGAAGACCAGCCTCATGCGGTTCGGACTTCGTGGACGGGGTGGATCATGACAGCATCTCCGGATCGTCGAATCGTACTCTGAGTGTAGGCGGGGCTTTCGGCGCCCGCCTGCCGGGGGTCGGCCGTCGACGCTTCGCCGCCTGCGCGACGACGGTCGCCCGCAACTGCTCGGCGACCGCCCTGGCATGGCCGTAGTCGACCCGCAGGATCGCGACGCTGTCGCCCGCCTCGTCGACGGTCGGGCCGAGCACGCGGCTCCGGTACTCGGCGGGCAGCGCGGCGAGAGCGGCGTCGACGGCGTCGCGGGTGCCGGTGAGGGTCGCGCTCCGGACCGCGGGAGGGAACCCGAGCTCTCGGCGCTCGGCGAGCTCCTCGCTCGCGAACCGCGGTTGCTGCCAGAGGGCGAAGGCGTTCGCCACGGGGGCCTCGACGCCGATCAGCAGCACCGGCGCGCGTGGAGCGGCCAGGGCTGCGGCGTTCGACCACCACCGTAGGCAGTCCTCGGCGACACGGAGTGACTCCCGCGCCAGCATGCGGTCGGCGTCGACCAGGAGGACGGCGGCATAGCCGCCCGCTGCGACGGGCTCCGCGCCTCGGGTCGCGATCACCAGCGCCGGCTCCGGACCGACGTCGAACTTGGGGGCGTCGCCGTCCGACACCACGACCCGGTACCGGGGGAACGCCCGGCCCAGTTCTTCGGCGGTCCGGCCGGTGCCGGCGGCCGTGACACGGAACGCGGTGTCGTGGCAGGTCTCGCACGACCACCCTGCCGCGAGGTGACCGCACCACCGGCAGGAGGGCTGCGAACGGGCTGTGGCGAGTTGGAGTGGACCGTGGCACACCGAGCAGTGGGCCCTCGTCCCGCACCGTCGACAGGCGAGGTGCGGCGCGTACCCCGGCCGCGCGACCTGGACCAGCACGGGTCCGTGATGCAGCGCCTCGTCGACTGCGCGCCAGGCGCTCGACGGTATCCTCGCCTGGCTCGTCATGGCGTCGTCGCCGCTCGCCCGGGACACGACGACTCTCGGGCGTATCGGCGGGGTCGGTGCGACCTCGCGCAGCCAGCCGAGTTCGACGAGTCGCTGCGCCTCGGTACTGCGTGAGTGCGCGGCGAAGACGAGGGCGGAGCCGCTCATCTCCTGCCGGGTCAACGCGACGTCGCGGGCGTGCACATAGGGGGCGAGCTGCTCCTGGTGGAGGGGGTCGCCGTCGTCCCAGAGGGCGATGAGTCCGAGGTCGTGCGCCGGTGCATAGACGGCCGACCGGTTGCCGACGACGATCCGGGGCACCGGATGCAGGCCGTCCAGGTAGGCGCGGTAGCGAGCAGCCGGGGTCTGCTTCGCATCAGCCCTCGCGACCGCGGCACCGACACCGAGGTCGTCGAGCGCCGCCAGGAGGTGTTCGACGTCCCGGTAGTCGGGGACGCACAGGATCGCACTCCTCCCCTCGGACAGCTGGTTCACGGCGAGAGCCGCCAGCGTGAACGACCAGTCCGGGAGCCACACGCCCGCGCTCGTCGCAGTCAGGGTGGGGATCGCGCTGATCGCGTACCGCTCCCCCAGCGCGAGACGGTCGAGGGTGCCGGGGGCGTACCCCGGGACGGTGCGCCGCTCGACCGACGGAGGTTCCGGCGGGGTCGCGGCGGTCCAGGTCTTCTCGACCCGGACCTGTCGCGGCGGGATGGCGAGACGCAGGACGTCCATGGCGCTGCCGGCGCTGCGGTCCGCGACACGGCGTGCGAGCGTCCACAGGCTCGGGGTCAGGACCGGCACCGACGAGACGACCGAGCTCAAGGGGCTGAGCGCTCCGCCGAACTCGCTCGAGTCGGCGAGGTCGACGATGAACCCGTTCGCCGACCGACCCGCCGAGCGCAGCGGGACCGAGACGCGCGCGCCGAGCACGGCGTCGTCAGCCAGTTCGTCGGGGATGGCGTAGTCGAACAGGTGGTCGAGCTGTGGCAACGGGGAGTCGAGCACCACCCTCGCGACCCTCGCGCCGACCACGGCTACAGCCCGGCTGCTGACCGCAACGCCTCCACCCGGTCGAGACGCTCCCACGTGAAGTCGGGGAGCTCGCGGCCGAAGTGCCCGTACGCCGCCGTGGCGGCGTAGATGGGGCGGATCAGGTCGAGGTCGGCGATGATCGCGGCCGGACGGAGGTCGAAGACGTCGCGGATCGCGCGCGTGATGTCGGCCTCCGGCACATGGGCCGTCCCGAAGGTCTCGACGTAGAGTCCGACCGGCGCTGCCTTGCCGATGGCGTAGGCGACCTGCACCTCGAGACGTTCGGCGAATCCGGCGGCGACCGCGTTCTTCGCCACCCAGCGCATGGCGTACGCGGCCGAGCGGTCCACCTTCGACGGGTCCTTCCCGCTGAAGGCCCCACCGCCGTGTCGAGCCGCTCCGCCGTAGGTGTCGATGATGATCTTGCGTCCGGTGAGCCCGGCGTCGCCCATCGGGCCACCGACGACGAAGATGCCGGTCGGGTTGATCAGGTGCGTCACGTTCGAGCTGTCGAGCTCGACCGTCGCGAGGACCGGTTCGATGACGTGACGCTGGACGTCGCGGCGCAGCTGCTCCGTGGAGACACCCGGATTGTGCTGCGTGGAGACCACGACCGTCTCCACGGTCTTCGGGAGGAAGCCGTCGTACCCGATGGTGACCTGGGTCTTGCCGTCCGGGCGCAGGTAGTCGAGCTGGCCGGACTTGCGTACCTCGGCGAGTCGCTCTGCGAGACGGTGCGCGATCCAGCTGGGCAGCGGCATGTACTGCGGCGTCTCGGTGGTCGCGAACCCGAACATGATGCCCTGGTCGCCGGCGCCCTGGAGGTCGTAGGCGTCGACGCTGGACTGCTCGCGGGACTCGAAGGCATGGTCGACTCCGGCGGCGATGTCGGCGGACTGCGAGCCGATCGACACGCTCACGCCGCAGGAGTCGCCGTCGAATCCGATGTCGGACGAGGTGTAGCCGATGGACCGGATGCGCTCGCGGACGATCGTCGGGATGTCGACGTAGCCGCTCGTGGAGACCTCACCGGCGACATGGACGAGCCCGGTGGTGACGAGCGTCTCGACGGCGACTCGACTGCGCGGATCCACCTCGAGGAGCGCGTCGAGGATGCTGTCCGAGATCTGGTCGCAGATCTTGTCGGGATGCCCCTCGGTCACGGATTCGGAGGTGAACAGGCGCAGCTCGGTCATGCGGTCTCCCGTCGGAAGTGGTGATGCGATGGTGGAGGGATCGGCCGTCGTGGTGTTCCGGGGCCCGACCGTTGATCACTCTAGTCGAGGCCTCGGACACGTCGTCCGCCTGTGACGCAGGGCGTCGCGGTGGTGGGAACGGGCCCGACACGACGAATCCGCCGGTCGTCTGGCGCCCGGCGGATTCGTCGTGGTGAAGCGTTATTCGGCGATCGGCTTGATCTGGAGCTTGTCCTCGTTGATCTCGTGCATCGCGATCGAGAGCGGCTTGTCCTCGACGGACGAGTCGACCAGCGGCCCGACGTTGTCGAACAGGCTGCCCTCGTGGAGGTCGGCGTAGTAGTCGTTGATCTGGCGCGCGCGCTTGGACGCGAAGATCACGAGTGCGTACTTGGACTCGACCTTGGTGAGCAGGGAGTCGATGGGCGGGTCGATGATGCCCTTGAGCTTGTCAGCCATGCAGGTTCACACTCCTCGTGTGGTTGTGTTCGGGGAAGATCGGATCGATGCGGGGTGCGCGTCGGACGTCAATCCCCGTGAATCTTCATCAAGTCTACGACCTCTTGGGCCGCGCGGGCCACGTCGTCGTTGACGACACGGTGGTCGAACTCGTCCGCGGCGGCCAGTTCGACCTTCGCAGTACGCAGTCGGCGCTCCCGTTCCTCCTCGTCCTCGGTGCCCCGTCCGACGAGTCGACGGACCAGTTCGTCCCAGCTCGGCGGCAGCAGGAACACCAGGGTCGCCTCCGGCATCGCCTCCCGGACCTGCCTGGCGCCCTGGATGTCGATCTCGAGCAGCGCGCTGTCGCCGGCTGCGAGCGCACGCTCGATCGGCTCGCGTGGCGTGCCGTAGCGGTACGCGTTGTGGACCGTGGCGTGCTCGAGCAGGCGGTCGCCCTCGATGAGGCCGTCGAACTCGTCGTCGGTCACGAAGTAGTAGTTCACCTCGTGCTGCTCCCCAGGCCGCGGCTTGCGCGTCGTGGCCGAGACGGAGAGGTGCACCTCCGGGTAGTGGTCGCGGATGTACGCGGCGACCGTCCCCTTGCCGACGGCCGTCGGACCGGCGAGCACGACGAGTCGGCTGCGCGCCGTGCCCGGGTAGCGCTCTGCGATGAAGGCGCGGAGGCGATCCCGCTGCAGTCGACCGAGACCGCCGAGGCGCTTGACCGAGGAGATACCGAGCGATTCGAGGATCCGCCCGAGTTTGGTGACGCCGACACTCGGGATGCTGAGGAGGTACTCGGTGATGCGGATGCCGCCCTCGATGCCGTCCGGATCGGCGGTCGCGGCGTCGAGCACCTCCAACGGGGTGCGGGCGCCGGAGGCGATGGAGGCCTTGACGGTCGCGCGGGCGCGACGTTTGCGAACGGCCTCACGTGACGCGGCGGCCCGGTCGACCTCCGGCATGTTCCTGCTGGGCTGGTCCTGCTCCTGGTCAACCACGGGCGCTCCTCACGGCTGCGACGGAACGTTCGACGGCGTCCGCGATCCCCGAGGGTCCGGCGGCGAGGATGCTCCGGGACTCGGAGACGATGACGCCCGGCGCGAGGTCGCCGTAGATGGATCCGAGGTCGGCGACCGCGGCTCCCTGGTGGCCGAAGCCGGGTGCCAGGATCGGGAGCGTGGTCGTCGGCGGTACCGCCGTCAGGCCGAACTCCTCGAGACGGAGCGTGGCACCGATGACCGCACCGATCGAACCGGTCGACCCGGGGTGGTGCCGTGCGTTCCAGTGGTCGATCTCGTCGAGCATCGACGCCGCGACGGTGAGGCCGGTGCTGTCCTCGGCGAGCTGGACGTCGCGACCCTCTGGGTTCGAGGTCGCCGTCAGCACGAACAGGCCCTTGCCGTGCTGCTCGGCGAGCTCGAGTGCCGGGTGCAGTGAGCCGAAGCCGAGATAGGGGTTCACGGTGAGGGCGTCGACCTCCAGCGGTGAACCGGGGGTCAGCCACGCCTCGGCATAGCCCTCCATGCTCGTCCCGATCTCGCCGCGCTTGGCGTCGCCGATCACGAGGAGCCCGGCGTCGCGTGCCGCTGCGAGGACCCCTTCGAGGGCGATGTACCCGGCCGACCCGAACCGTTCGAAGAACGCCACCTGCGGCTTGACGATCCCGGCGCGACCGGCTGCGGCTTCGACGACGGCGAGGCCGAAGGCCCCCGCGCCGGCGGCGGTGTCGGGCAGGCCCCACGCCTCGAGCAGGAAGCGGTGCGGATCGATGCCGACGCAGAGTCGGCCCGACCGGACGAAGACCTCGTCCAGCCGGGTTCCGAAGGAAGCCGTCACGAGCGCGCAGCCCGATCGAGTGCGTACTCCTGGAGGGAGCGGACCTCGAAGCCACCGCCGAGCGCCTCGAAGGAGCCGACCGCGGCGGTGAGCTGCGCGATCGTCGTGAAGAGCGGCTTGTCGGCCGCGACGGCGGCCGCGCGGATCTCGTAGCCGTCCGCGCGAGCCGACCGGCCACTCGGGGTGTTGATGACCATGTCGACCTCGTCGCGGTTGATCAGGTCGACGATCGAGTCGTCCTCGCCCGCGGCCGTGGTCTCGCTGTACTTGCGCACCGTCCGGGCACTGATGCCGTTCCGGTTCAGCACTTCGGCCGTGCCGTCGGTCGCGAGGATGTCGAACCCGAGCTGCTGGAGGCGCAGCACCGGCAGGATGATCGAGCGCTTGTCGCGGTCGGAGACCGAGACGAACACCGTTCCGCTCGACGGCAAGCCGCCGTAGGCCGCCTCCTGGCTCTTCGCGAACGCGCGCGGGAAGTCCTTGTCGATGCCCATCACCTCGCCGGTGGAGCGCATCTCCGGGCCGAGCACGCTGTCGACGATCTGGCCGTCCTTCGTGCGGAAGCGCTTGAAGGGCAGCACGGCCTCCTTGACCGACACCGGGGAGTCGATCGGGACGCGGGATCCGTCGACCGGGGGCAGGAGCCCCGAGTCCCTGAGCTCGGCGACCGTCGCGCCGGTCATGATGAGCGAAGCGGCCTTGGCCAGCGGGATGCCGAGCGCCTTCGACACGAACGGCACCGTGCGGGACGCACGCGGGTTCGCCTCGATGACGTAGAGGATGCCGGCGCCGATCGCGAACTGGACGTTCAGGAGACCACGCACGCCGATCCCCTGGGCGATCGCGAGCGTCGCATTCCGCACGCGGTCGATCTCGGCGCGACCGAGCGAGACGGGCGGCAGGGTGCAGCTCGAGTCGCCCGAGTGGATACCGGCCTCCTCGATGTGCTCCATGACGCCGCCGATGTAGAGCTCCTCGCCGTCGAACAGGGCGTCGACGTCGATCTCGATCGCGTCGTCGAGGAAGTGGTCGACGAGCAGCGGCTGGGCCGGGCCCACGATGCCCTGGTCCTCGATGCGCACGAAATAGTCCGTGAGCGAGGCGCTGTCGTAGATGATCTCCATGCCGCGTCCGCCGAGCACGAAGCTCGGGCGGACGAGGACCGGGTAGCCGATCTCCTCGGCGACGCGCAGCGCACCCTCGATCTCCACCGCGGTGCCGTTCTTCGGTGCGACGAGGCCGGCGGCGTCCAGGATCTCCTGGAACTGGCCGCGCTCCTCGGCGAGGTCGATGGCGGTCGGCGTGGTGCCGAGGATCGGGACGCCTGCGGCCTCCAGACCCTTCGCGAGCCCGAGCGCCGTCTGGCCGCCGAGCTGGACGACGACACCGACGAGTTCGCCCGACTCGCTCTCGGCGTGGATGACCTCGAGGACGTCCTCGAGCGTGAGCGGCTCGAAGTAGAGCCGGTCGCTCGTGTCGTAGTCCGTCGAGACGGTCTCCGGGTTGCAGTTGATCATGATCGTCTCGAAACCGGCGGCCTGCAGCGCGAAGGACGCGTGCACGCAGGAATAGTCGAACTCGATGCCCTGGCCGATGCGGTTCGGGCCGGACCCGAGGATGACCACCTTGCGGCGGTCGCTCGCGACCACCTCGGTCTCCGTGTCGTAGCTCGAGTAGTGGTACGGGGTGAGGGCCGGGAACTCGCCGGCGCACGTGTCGACCGTCTTGTAGACCGGGCGGACACCCAGGATGTGGCGGACCTCACGCACCTCCTGCTCGCCGAACCCGCGCAGCTGACCGATCTGCGCGTCCGAGAAGCCGTGGTTCTTCGCGGTCCGGAGCACCTCGGTGTCGAGGCGGTCCGCCGCGGCGATCCAGTCGGCGACGTCGTTGATGAGGACGATCTGGTCGATGAACCACGGGTCGATCTTGGTGGCCTCGAAGACCTGCTCGGCGGTGGCACCCTTGCGGAGCGCCTGCTGCACGACGACGATGCGGCCGTCGGTCGGGGTCTTCATGACCTCGAGCAGCTCTTCGACGCTGCGGGACTCATCGCTCCAGTGGAAGCTGGAACCGCGCTTCTCGAGCGACCGCAGCGCCTTCTGCAGGGCGGTGGCGTAGTTGCGTCCGATCGCCATCGCCTCACCCACCGACTTCATGGTGGTCGTGAGCGTCGGGTCGGCGGCGGGGAACTTCTCGAACGCGAAGCGCGGGACCTTCACGACGACGTAGTCGAGCGTGGGCTCGAAGCTCGCGGGCGTGACCTTCGTGATGTCGTTCGGGATCTCGTCGAGTCGGTACCCGATGGCCAGCTTCGCCGCGATCTTCGCGATCGGGAAGCCGGTCGCCTTCGAGGCGAGGGCACTCGAGCGCGAGACGCGCGGGTTCATCTCGATGACGATGATGCGGCCGTCGGCCGGGTCGACCGCGAACTGGATGTTGCAGCCGCCGGTGTCGACGCCGACCGCGCGGATGATGTCGATGCCGATGTCGCGGAGCTTCTGGTACTCGCGGTCCGTCAGCGTCAGGGCGGGGGCCACCGTGATGGAGTCCCCGGTGTGCACGCCGACCGGGTCGACGTTCTCGATCGAGCAGACGACGACGGTGTTGTCGGCCGTGTCGCGCATGAGCTCGAGCTCGTACTCCTTCCAGCCGAGGATCGACTCCTCGAGGAGCACCTCGGTGGTCGGGCTCTGGTGGAGGCCGTCACCGACGATCCGGCGCAGTTCCGCCTCGGTGTACGCGAAACCTGAGCCGAGACCGCCCATAGTGAACGAGGGGCGGACGACCAGCGGGTAGCCGAGGTCCTCGGCGTAGCCGACGGCCTCCTCGACCGTGTGGGCGATGTACGAGCGGGCCACGTCCGCGCCCGCATCGAGCACGAGCTGCTTGAAGATCTGGCGGTCCTCGCCCTTGTTGATCGCCTCGAAGTTCGCGCCGATGAGCTCGACGTCGTACTTCTCGAGGATGCCGTGCTCGTGCAGCTGGATCGCGGCGTTCAACGCCGTCTGGCCCCCGAGGGTCGGCAGGATCGCGTCGGGCTTCTCCTTCGCGATGATCGTCTCGATGACCTGCCAGGTGATCGGCTCCACGTAGGTCGCGTCGGCGAAGTCGGGGTCGGTCATGATGGTCGCCGGGTTCGAGTTGACGAGGATGACGCGGACGCCCTCCTCGCGCAGCACGCGGCATGCCTGGGTGCCCGAGTAGTCGAACTCGGCGGCCTGCCCGATGACGATCGGCCCGGAGCCGATGACGAGGACGCTGTTGATGTCGTCGCGCTTGGGCACTAGTTGTTCTCCTTGGTGCTGGAAGTGGTGGCGTGGCCGGTCACGAGGTCGCGGAACCGGTCGAACAGGTAGACCGCGTCGTGCGGACCCGAGGCGGACTCGGGGTGGTACTGGACCGAGAACGCGGGGATGTCGATGCAGTTGATGCCCTCGACGACCTCGTCGTTCAGGCTGTAGTGGCTGACCTCCGCGAGGCCGAACCCGGCGGGCGTCTCGTGGCGGCCCTCGATCGGCAGGTCCACCGCGAAGCCGTGGTTCTGCGAGGTGATCTCCACCCGACCGGTCGCCTTGTCGAGGACCGGCTGGTTGATCCCGCGGTGGCCGAACGGCAGCTTGTAGGTGTCGAATCCGAGCGCGCGGCCGAGCAGCTGGTTGCCGAAGCAGATGCCGAAGTACGGGACGCCCGCGCGGAGCACGTCCTGCAGGAGGGCGACGTGCGCGTCGCTCGCAGCCGGGTCGCCGGGTCCGTTGGAGAAGAACAGGGCGGACGGTTCGAGCGCGAGGACTTCGGCCGAGGTCACCGACTGCGGCAGCACCACGACGTCGAAGCCGCGAGCGGCGAGGTGGTTGAGCGTCGACGTCTTGACGCCGAGGTCGAGGACCGCGACGGAACCGACGCGCTCCCCCACCGCCGGCACGGTGTACTGCTCGGTCGTGGAGACCTGGCTCGACAGGTTCAGACCGGCCATCTGCGCGCCGGCGCGGACGAGACTGAGCTGTTCGGCGCCGGACAACTCGAAGTCCTCACCGGAGAACACGCCGCCGCGCATGGAACCGGCGGAACGGATGTGCCTCGTCACCGCGCGGGTGTCGATGCCGCTGATGCCCACGACGCCGTCCTGGACGAGTTCGTCGTCGAGCGAGCGGTCCGCTCGGAAGTTGGAGACGACGCGCGACGCGTCGCGCACCACGTATCCGGCGACCCAGACACGGGCGGACTCCATGTCCTCGCGGTTGACGCCGGTGTTGCCGATGTGGGGCGCGGTCATCAGGACGATCTGTCCGGCGTAGGACGGGTCGGTCAGCGTCTCCTGGTAGCCGGTCATGCCGGTGGCGAAGACGACCTCGCCGAGCGTGCGGCCGGTCGCGCCGTAGGCGTGGCCGACGTAGCGGTTGCCGTCCTCGAGGACGAGTACCGCTGGACTGGGTGGGGTGAAGGAGGTCATGGTCAAGCCCTCTCGTGAGGCGGTGGGGTGGAGTCGTCGGCCGAGGTGACGTCGGCGAGGGTGTCTGAGGTGCCGGTCGGCCGGAGTCCGGCGTCCGCGGCGGGGATGAGGCTCGTGACGATGTCGATGATGCGGGCGCGGTCCGCCTGCTCGAGGACGCGGAAGGTGCTGTCCGCGATCACCGTCGGGACGGGACGCCAGCTCAGGCGGATGAGCCCGCCCGGCTCGACGACCCGGTCGATCGTGAGGTTGGTCTGGTCGACGCCGACGATGCTCGTCGCCGGGATGAACGTCGGCCGCTCCCCCGGGACGTCGATGACGACTCCGGCGGCTCCCAGTTCGAGCGTGACCCGGGAACGGTAGCGCAGTCCCTGCAACGCCAGCCGTTCGAGCGGCTGATCGTGCTTCGACGTCGCGACGTAGAGGACCTCGACGGTCAGTGACGGGACCGGTCGCGGGTCGGGGAGCTCTGCGAGGGGACCGACCTGGGCGTCGCGCGCGACGCGGCGTCGCCAGGCGAAGGCCATGAGGGCGAGGATGCCGAGGAGGACGAGGGCGACGAGGACGGCCGCGAGGATCCGCCCGTCCATCAGCGCTCGACCTCCGCGGATCGCGCGGCGCGGCGTGCTGCCGCCGCGACCTGCTCCGTCGGGAGCACGGCGCCGTCCAGGACGGTCGCGTAGCCACGGTGGAAGGTGGCGACGACGCGGCCGGGCAGCTCCAGGCCGAGGTAGGGCGAATTCACGCCCTTGCCGGCAAGGTCGGCCGTGCCGAACGGACGGGTGGCGGCGGTGTCGTAGAGCACGACCTCCGCCGGAGCTCCGGCCTCGATCGAAGCCCCCTGCCCGGTGATCCGTCCGATCCTCGCCGGCGTCGCCGAGAGCACCCGGGCGACGTCGTTCCAGTCCAGGAGCCCGGTCGCGACCATCGACGCGTGCACGACGGAGAGGGCGGACTCGAGGCCCACCATGCCGTTCGCGGCGGCGTCCCACTCGCAGTCCTTGGCCTCGACCGGGTGCGGTGCGTGGTCCGTCGCGACGATGTCGATCGTGCCGTCCGCGAGTGCCTCGCGCAGCGCCCGGACGTCCTCCGCCCGTCGCAGGGGCGGGTTCACCTTGTACCGGGCGTCGTAGCTCGCCACCAGCTCCTCCGTGAGCAGCAGGTGGTGCGGCGTGACCTCGGCCGTGACGCGGATGCCTCGGGCCTTCGCCCAGCGGATGACGTCGACGGACCCTGCCGTCGAGACGTGGCAGATGTGGAGGCGGGAACCCACATGCTCGGCGAGGAGGACGTCGCGGGCGATGATCGACTCCTCGGCGACCGCCGGCCACCCGGTGAGCCCGAGTTCGCCGGAGAGGGCGCCCTCGTTCATCTGCGCACCGACGGTGAGCCGGGGTTCCTGCGCGTGCTGGGCGATCACGCCGTCGAAGGCCTTCACGTACTCCAGCGCGCGGCGCATGAGCAGCGGGTCGGACACGCAGAGACCGTCGTCCGAGAAGACCCGGACCTCGGCACGTGAGGAGGCCATGGCGCCGAGTTCGGCGAGCCGCTCTCCGGCGAGGCCGACCGTCACGGCACCGATCGGCTGCACCGTCGCGTACCCGGCGCGTTCACCGAGCGACTGTTCCTGCTCGACGACCCCGGCCGTGTCGGCCACCGGCGAGGTGTTGGCCATCGCGAACACCGCGGTGAAGCCGCCGGCGGCTGCGGCACGCGTACCGGTGAGCACCGTCTCGCTCTGCTCGAACCCGGGTTCCCGGAGATGCGTGTGGAGGTCGACGAGCCCGGGGAGAGCAAGGAGGCCGCCTGCATCGACGACGGTCGCGCCGACGGCGCTCAGCCCGGAGCCGCGTTCCGCGATCCGTCCGTCGCGCAGGAGGAGGTCGGTGCGTGTCCCGTCGGCGAGCGTCGCTCCGGTGATCAGCGTGGCGTCGTGATTCGAAGTGGGCTCAGACACGGGTGGATTCCTCTCGATCGCCGGACAGCAGCAGGTACAACGCGGCCATCCGGACCGACACCCCGTTGGCGACCTGTTCGAGGACGGTCGACCGGGGTGAGTCGGCTGCCCCGGACGAGATCTCCAGACCGCGGTTCATCGGCCCGGGGTGCATGACAATGCTAGCCGGATCGAGGCGGGCGAGTCGCTCGTCGTCGAGCCCCCAGCGCCTGGAATACTCCCGGCTGTTCGGGAAAAAGGCGGCGTGCATGCGTTCGGACTGGATCCGGAGCATCATCAGCACGTCGGGACGCTGGGCGATCGCGTCGTCCAGGTCGTAGCGGACGGTGGCCGGCCACGGGCCGAGGTCCACCGGAAGCAGTGTCGGCGGGGCGACGAGGGTCACCTCGGCGCCGAGCGTGTCGAGCAGCCAGACGTTCGAGCGGGCGACCCGGGAATGCAGGATGTCGCCGACGATCGTCACCGCCACCCCGTCGAGCGCGCGACCGCGGGAACGCTCGCCGTGGAGGCGCTTGCGCATCGTGAACGCGTCCAGGAGGGCCTGCGTCGGGTGCTCGTGCGTCCCGTCCCCCGCGTTCAGGATGCCTGCGTCGATCCACCCGCTGTCGGCGAGGGTCTGCGGCGCACCGGAGGCGGAGTGTCGGATCACGACGGCGTCGGCGTGCATCGCGGCGAGGGTCTGTGCGGTGTCCTTGAGGCTCTCGCCCTTCGAGACGCTCGACCCCTTCGCGCTGAAGGTGATGACGTCTGCGGACAGCCGTTTTGCGGCAGCCTCGAACGAGATGCGCGTGCGGGTCGAGTCCTCGAAGAAGAGGTTGACGACCGTCTTCCCACGGAGGGTCGGGAGCTTGCGGACCTCACGGAACTGCGTCTCGGCCATGTCCTCCGCGACGTCGAGGATCTCGATCGCCTCGTCGCGGGTGAGGGTCTTCGTCGACAGCAGGTGCCTCATTCGCCGCTCCCCTCGATCGTCACGGAGTCGTCACCGTCGAACTCGGTGAGCCGGACGAAGATGCGCTCCGCCTGCGAGGAGGGCAGGTTCTTCCCCACGAAGTCGGGCCGGATCGGGAGCTCGCGGTGCCCGCGGTCGACGAGCGCGGCGAGCCGCACGACGCGCGGGCGGCCCAGGTCGGTCAACGCGTCGAGTGCGGCGCGGATGGTGCGTCCCGAGTACAGGACGTCGTCGACGAGGACGACCGTGCGCCCGTCGATCCCCTGCGGCGGCAGTGTCGTGGGCTGCGGTGCACGGGTCGGGTGTTTCGCCAGGTCGTCGCGGTACATCGTGACGTCGAGTGCACCCGAGACGATGGTCGCGCCCGAGATCGAGGAGATCGTGGCGGCGATCCGCTTCGCGAGGATGACCCCGCGCGTCGGGATGCCGAGGATCACGAGGTCGTCTGCTCCGCGGTTGGACTCGAGGATCTCGTGGGAGATCCGAGTCAACGCCCGCGCGATGTCAGCTTCGTGCAGCACGGTACGTGCGCTCATCGCCGACTCCCTTCTCCGCCTCTCTGGACGGTCTTAAAGGTTGTCTTGGTCAACACCCGAGCCTAGCAGTCGGATCAGGCCTCGTAGAGCTCCAACGGGAGGCCGTCGGGATCGAAGAAGAACAGCATCTTGCGCGAGGTGTGCGGGTCGATCCGGACGTCTTCGACGCGGACACCCAGCTCGACCAGCCGCGCGTGGCCGGCGTCGACGTCGTCGACGGCGAAGGCGAGGTGCCGCAGCCCGAGCGCTTCGGGCCCGGATGCGCGCGCCGGCGGGTCAGGGAAGGAGAACAACTCGATGAGGTACTCACCGTTCAGGGCGAGGTCGCCCATCCAGGAGTCGCGCTCGGCCCGGTACACCTCGGTGAGCAGCTCGCAGCCGAGCACCGAGGTGTAGAAGCGCTTGGAGCGCTCGTAGTCGCTGGCGATGATCGCGATGTGGTGCACGCGCTTCAGCGGCAGGGCTGCACCGGTCTCGTCGCTCATCGTCACCGCGGGTTGATCTGCGAGATCTTGCCGAGCAGGCCGTTGATGAAGCCGGCCGAGTCGTCGGTCGACAGCGTCTTGGCCGCCTCGACCGCTTCGTCGATGGCGACGCCGTGCGGCACCTCGTCGTTGAACAGGATCTCCCAGATCGCGATCCGGAGGATGGCCCGGTCGACCGTGGGCATCCGCGCGAGCGTCCAGCCCTGCGCGTACGTCTCGATCTGCTCGTCGATCTCTTCGGCGTGGTCACCGACGCCGTCGACGATCTCCCTCGCATACAACCACGAGGCCTGGCGGTCGGGCTCGCTGACGGCGCGAGACGCCTCCGCGGACAGGACTTCAGCGAGGGTCTGCTGACGGACGTCGGCCTGGTACAGCAGATCGAGGGCGCGCTTGCGCGCCTTGGTACGAGCGCTCACTCGTTGACGCGACCGAGGTAGTCACCCGTACGGGTGTCGACCTTGACCTTGGTGCCGGTCTCGAGGAAGAGCGGGACCTGGATCTCGTAGCCGGTCTCGACGGTCGCCGGCTTCGTGCCACCGGTCGAGCGGTCGCCCTGGAGCCCGGGTTCCGTGTAGGTGACCTCGAGGATGACCGACGCAGGGAGTTCGACGTACAGCGGGTTGCCGTTGTTGAGCGCGACCGTGACGTCCTGGTTCTCGAGGAGGAAGTTCTTGGTGTCGCCGACGACGACGGCGGGGATGGTGATCTGGTCGTAGTCGCTCTTGTCCATGAAGACGAAGGAGTCGCCGTCCGCGTACAGGTAGGTGAAGTCGCGGCGGTCGACGTTCTCGACGTCGATCTTCGTACCGGCGTTGTACGTCTTGTCGACGACCTTGCCGGTCATGATGTTCTTCATCTTGGTGCGGACGAACGCGCCACCCTTGCCCGGCTTGACGTGCTGGAACTCGATCACCGTCCAGAGCTGCCCGTCGATGTTCAGGACGATGCCGTTCTTGATGTCAGCGGTAGAAGCCATGCGCGAGAATGTCCGTTCGTGGAAAGTGTGCGGCCGGATACGACCCAACGAACGAGTGTAACCGCTGCGAGGACCCGTGACCAACGCGCCCGCGGTGGATCATGGCGCCGCGCACCTCACTCGGCGCTGCGGCGCACCACGAGGTCGAGGGCGAGGCGGTACGAGTCGAAGCCGAAACCGGCGATCACGCCGGTCGCGACACCGGAGATCACGCTCGTGTGACGGAAGGCCTCGCGGGCGTGCGGATTCGAGAGGTGCACCTCGACGAGCAGGAGGCCAGCCTTCGTGACCATCGCCGCCGCGTCACGGAGCCCGTAGCTGTAGTGGGTGAACGCCGCGGGGTTGAGGATCACGGACGTGCCGGAGTCGACGGCCTCGTGGAGCCAGCCGATCAGCTCGCCTTCGTCGTCCGTCTGACGCAGGTCGATCCGCGTCCCGTCGCCCGCGTCGGCCTCGAGCACCGTGCGCAGCGTAACGAGGTCGGCCGAGCCGTAGACGTCGGGTTCACGGCTGCCGAGGCGTCCGAGGTTCGGTCCGTTGAGGACGAGCACGGTGGTCATGAGTCGAGGGTATCCGTTCGGGACGAGCGCTCGCGGAGCGCACCGGCGTCGGTCAGGAGCCGATCTCCTGGTAGGCGGCGAAGAGCAGCGAGGTCTCGGGCCCCTGGAGGACGGTCGGCTTGGCGAGGTCGTCGAGCACGATGAACCGCAACATCGAACCGCGCGTCTTCTTGTCGCGCTGCATCGTCGCGAGCAGCGTGTTCCAGCGGCCCACCGGATAGGCGATCGGCAGGCTGAGGAGCTCCAGGACGCGACGGTGGCGGTCGACGACCTCGTCCGACAGTCGGCCGGCGAGGCGGGACAGCTCGGCGACGTACATCATGCCGATCGCCACCGCGGCACCGTGTCGCCACTGATACCGCTCGGCGTGCTCGATGGCGTGCCCGAGCGTGTGCCCGTAGTTGAGGATCTCGCGAAGGCCCTGCTCGGTGAAGTCCTCGCTGACGACGTCGGCCTTCATCCGGATCGCGAGCTCGATGCAGCGGCGGAAGGCGGGTGTCTCGGGGTCGGTCGCGGCGTCGACGTCGGCCTCGATGAGATCGAGGATCTCCGCGTAGCGGATGAACCCGGCCTTGGCCACCTCGGCGAACCCGGCGAGGATCTCGTTCTTCGGGAGGGTGTCGAGCGTGTCGAGATCGCAGACGACGGCTGCCGGGGCGTAGAAGGCGCCGACGAGGTTCTTGCCTTCCGCGGTGTTGATGCCCGTCTTGCCGCCCACGGCCGCGTCGACCATGCCGAGGACCGTCGTGGGGACCTGCACGAGTCGGACGCCGCGCAGCCAGGTGGCGGCGACGAAGCCTGCGAGGTCGGTGACGGCGCCACCGCCGAACCCGATGACCGCGTCGGAGCGCGTGAAGTCCGCCTGGCCGAGGACTCCCCAGCAGAACGCGGCCACCTCGACCCGTTTCCCGGCCTCGGCGTCCGGCACCTCGGCGAGCAGCACCTGGTACCGGTCGCTCAGGGTCTCGCGCAGTTTGGCAGCCTTCTCGCCCAGCGTCGCCGGGTGGACGATGAGGACCCGCTGCACGCCGGTCCCGAGGGCGTCGACGAGCACGTCCTCCAGCCCTCTCCCGATCGTGATGGGGTACGGGGAGGATCCCGTCACCTCGATGACGGTCCGCTCGGTCGGGGTGGTCGGTTCGGTGCTCATGCAGGCTCCTTCACCCAGGCGACGAGCTCGTCGACGATGCCTGAGATGGGTCGGTGCGAGGTGTCGAAGGTGACATCCGCGAGTCGTTCGTACACGGGACGCCGGGCGGCGGCGATGCGCGACCACGCGCCGGGGTCGTCACGGAGGAGTGGACGCTTGTCGAGGTTGGCTCGTGCCAGCACGGCCTCTTCGGTCACCGTCAACAGCACGACGCGTGCATCGGCGAGCTGAAGCTGCGTGTCCTCGTCGAGCACCGCTCCCCCGCCGAGCGACACGATCGCCGACTGCTCGAGTGCGGCGGCGACCGCCGCCCGCTCCAGCGCGCGGAAGTGGGCCTCGCCGTGTCGCTCGAAGATGCGCGCGATCGCGCCGTGCTCGCCGGAGACGACGTTGTCGGTGTCGACGAACGGCAGACCGAGGCGCTTCGCCAGCTGCTTGCCGACCCGGCTCTTCCCCGATCCCATCGGTCCGATGAGGACGACGGGGAGTCGGAGATCGGCGGCCTGCTCAGGCATCGGCGCTGGAGGCGTGGTCGCCTCGCGTGCGCAGGTTCGACGGGATCGCTGCCAGGTATCCGTCGAGGTTGCGCTTCGTCTCGGGGACGGAGTCGCCACCGAACTTCTCGAGCACCGCTTCGGCGAGGACCAGGGCCACCATCGCCTCGGCCACGACACCGGAGGCCGGGACCGCGCAGACGTCCGAGCGCTGGTGGTGCGCGGTGGCGGCCTCGCTCGTCGCGACGTCGACCGTGCGGAGCGAGTGCGGGACGGTCGCGATCGGCTTCATGCCGGCGCGGACGCGGAGGACGGTACCGGTGGTCATGCCACCCTCGGTGCCGCCGGCGCGGTCGCTCTGCCGGGCGATGCCGTCGCTCTCCTGGACGAGCTCGTCGTGGGCCGCGGAACCGCGACGCGTCGTCGTGAGGAAGCCGTCGCCGACCTCCACACCCTTGATGGCCTGGATGCCCATGAGCGCTGCCGCGAGGCGTGCGTCGAGTCGGCGGTCCCAGTGGACGTAGGAGCCGAGTCCCGGTGGGAGTCCGTAGGCCAGGACCTCCACGATGCCGCCGAGGGTGTCGCCGTCCTTCTTGGCCGCGTCGACCTCGGCGACCATGCGCTCCGAGGTCGCCTTGTCGAAGCAGCGCAGCGGATCGGCGTCGAGCGCGTCGACGTCGGCCGGGACCGGCAGCGGGCTGTCTTCGGGGACGCGCACCGGGCCGATCGACAGCGTGTGGCTGACGAGGGTGATGCCCAGCTCGCCGAGGAAGGAGCGCGCGACGGCGCCGAGGGCGACGCGCGCAGCGGTCTCGCGTGCGCTGGCGCGTTCGAGCACGGGACGCGCTTCGTCGAAGCCGTACTTCTGCATGCCCGTCAGGTCGGCGTGGCCGGGACGCGGACGGGTGAGCGCGGCGCTGCGGCCACGCGACTTGTCGGAGATCTCGGTCGGCTCGGGGCTCATGACCTCGGCCCACTTCGGCCACTCGGTGTTGCCGATGCGGATCGCGATCGGGCTGCCCATGGAGAAGCCGTGGCGGACGCCGCCGGACAGGTTGAGCTCGTCCTCCTCGAACTTCATGCGGGATCCTCGGCCGTAGCCGAGCTTCCGTCGGGCGAGGTCGGCGCGGACGCCGTCCATGGAGATGGGGACGCCGGACGGGAGTCCCTCGAGGACGGCGATGAGTTCCGGGCCGTGAGACTCTCCGGCAGTGAGCCAACGAAGCATGGTCCTATCCTTCCATAGAGCCGGGACGCGATCGTGCGCCTTCGGTCGACGGCCCGGCGGGTGTGCAGGTGGGCGACGGATGCGTCCGGAGCGGTCAGTGCCAGGCGACCGGCGCCCCGGTGTGATCGAGGTGGACCGTGTCGAGCATCGCCCCGAGCACCGTCGTCTCGTCGTCGAGCGGCAGGAGCGGATCGCCGAGGACGAAGATCCGGACCTGGAGCAACGCCTGGTGCACGAGCATCGACAGCCCGCTGAGGACCGACCCGCCGGCCTGCGACCAGGCCTCCGCGAGCACGCTCGGCCACGGGTCGTACGCGACGTCGAGGAGGAGCGCGCCTGGAGCATGGGACAGGACCGGACCCGGTTCGGTGAGGGCGCCGCCCGGAAGGGTGCTGATCACGAGTGGTGCGTCAGGCGTCTCACCGTCGAACGGCCCTGAGGCGAACCGCAGCCCCAGCCGGCCGGCGAGGTCCTCGAGTGGTCGCGCCTGGGCCGGTCGTCGGAGCGCCACGTGGACGTGCTCGGCACCGAGGTCCGCCGCCGCCATGATCGCCGAGGAAGCCGTCGCTCCCCCGCCCAGGACGACCGCGGACGCGATCGTGTCGACACCGGCCGCCCCGATCGCGCGGACGATACCGCCGACGTCGGTGTTGAACCCCTCGATCCGACGGGATCCGTCATCGGCTCGTCGGAGACGCAGCGTGTTGACCGCCCCGGTCTCGGTTGCGGCGCGGTCGGCCACGTCGGCCAGCTCGAGCGCGCGATGCTTCAGTGGCATGGTCAGCGAGAGCCCCCGCCAGTCCGAGCCGAGGTCGTCGAGGAAGGCCGAGAGCTCAGCCGCCTCGAGTTCGTGGCGACCGTAGTCCCAGTCGAGCCCCAGCACCCGGTAGGCGGCCTCATGCAGTGCCGGCGACTTGGAGTGGGCGATGGGCGCGCCGAGCACGGCGAGCCGCGGCTGCCCGTCCTGGCCGTGACCCGGCCCTGTTCCACGCATGTGCGCCATGCTCCCGCTACTGGTACTCGGGGTGCTCGTCCATCCAGGACAGCCACTTGTCGACCGCGGCCTCGTGCTCCTCCTGGGTGGTGGAGAAGATCGTCTCACCGGAATCGAGGTTCCAGGTGACGAAGTAGAGCCAGGGGCCGTCGGCCGGGTGCAGCGCGGCATCGATCGCGAGGTCGCCCGGGTTCGAGATCGGTCGCACGACCATGCCCGGATGGACGTAGGTGTTGTACGGGTTCGAAGCGTCGGCGCGCTCGGCGTCCGTGGTCGACACCCGGTGGGTGTTGCCCGTCCCGTACGCGACCGTCGCGTCGGACTGCAGCAGACCGCTCTCCCACTGGGCCGGGTCCAGCCGGTTGAGGAAGACCCGCGACACCTTGTAGTAGTCGTCGCGGAGGCCCGCCTCCTTCTGGATGAGCGAGGCCAGGACGATGGTCTTCCAGCGGTCCTCGGGCTTCACCCCGGCGTCGTCGAGCGCCTGGAACGACCGGTTCACGAGGGTCTGGAGGACGGCGTGCGCATCGCCGCCGTCGGGGAGGCTGTAGGTCGCCGGGAAGAGGAACCCCTCGAGCGAGGTCGCCTCTGCGGGGAGACCGAAGGACGCGACGTCGGCGGCCGCCGCCTGGAGTTCCTCCAGCGGGATGCCGGTGCCCTCCGCGATCGACGGCAGGGCGTCCTGCTCAGCGGTGCCCTCGGGGATGACGAAGGTGTCCTCCATGCGGTTCGCCTCATCGGTCAGGGCCGCAAGGGCGGACTTGGCGCTCATCTTGAGCTTCAGCTTGTAGGCGCCAGGGAAGAACTCCGGCTGGGTGGGCTGTGCGAGGAGGAGGTCGTAGAAGGCGTCGAACGACTTCGTGACCCCCGCGTCGTGCAGGCTCGTCGCGATGTCCTCGCCGATGTCGCCCTCGTTGACCATGACGACGGCCTCGCCGCTGCCGGCACCCTCGTAGTCGTTCGGTTCCTCCCAGCCGAGGACCTTGCGGATCTGCGGCTCGTAACTCGTCCACACGACCGCGGCGCACGCGACGAGACCCCCGACGACCACGATGGACACGATGAGCGCGATGAGCCCGCGACGACCACGACGGCGCTTCGGCGGTTCCCCGCCGGCCAGCGCACGACGGCGCCCCCGATGGATCGGCTGCGGCCCGCTGTCGTTCGCCGTGTCGTCCTCAGCGAGCAGGTCCTCGAACGCGGGGATGGTCATGGTCCTGGCCCGGGACACCGAGGAGTCGGTGTCGTCCGACTCAGGTGCACGCGAGGTCGGCGCGCTCAAGGGTGTGGCGCTCGCGGCCGGTTCGCCGACGCTGGAGTGACCGGACGACGCGGCGGTCGAGGGGGCGTCGACGGACGTGGCGTCGACCGATCTGGAACCGGCCGGGGCCGGTTCGGCCGTGTCGCTCGCGGCGTCTTCATCGACGGGCTCGGGCGGCGTCGAGGCGGCTTCGGCGGCCTCCCGCCGCTGACGTGCCTCGCGTCGGGACAGTGGCACCGGCTGGTCCCCCGCGGCGTTCCGTTCGGACGTGAAGAGGTCGGCGAGCGGATCGTCTGCTGGGTTGTTCTGAGGTGTCAGATTCGACACAGGCACGTCCTGTTCACGGGTCGACGGGGCTTCCGGGGGGTCGCCCCGAACCGCGTTCGGCGTCGAGGGCGTACTGCAAGAGTATGACGGCCGCCACCTGATCGACAATCGAGCGCGTCTGCTTCTGTCGTTTCCCAGCGGAGCGCAAGGCGCCGTGGGCGGTCACCGTCGTCAGCCGCTCGTCGACGAGACGGGCCGGGACACCGGTGATCGACCTGAGCCGGGCGGCGAACTCCCGGGCGTCCTGTGTGGACGCCGTGTCCTTCCCCGACAGGGCGATCGGGAGACCGACGACGAGCTCCACGGCGCCGAGTTCTTCGGCGATGACCGCGATCGCCCGGATGTCGGCGTCGCCGCCCAGGTCCCGTGGGACCGTCTCCACCGGCGTGGCCAACAGGCCGTCGGGATCGCTTCTCGCGACCCCGACCCTGGCCTTCCCGACGTCGATCCCGAGTCGGACACCGCGACGGAACCCGTCCGTCATGTCAGGCGATCTCGCGGGCGATCGCCGCGAGGGCGTCGCCGAGCGCGGTGGCGTCGACGCCGCCACCCTGTGCGAGGTCGTCCTTCCCACCGCCGTTGCCGCCGAGGACGCCGGCCGCGACCCGGACGAGGACGCCTGCCTTGAGTCCGGCGTCGCGGGCACCCTGGTTCGTCGCGACGACGATCGCGGGCTTCCCGCCGACGACCGCGCCCAGGGCGACGACCGCCGGGCTCGCGCCGAGCTGCTCGCGGAGCTGCGTGACGAGCGTCCTGACGTCGTTCGGTGACCCGAGCTCGCCCAGGTGCTCGGCGACGAGCGACACCGGGCCGACGCGGTGAGCGGTCTGCGCCAGTGCCGGGAGACGTTCGCTCAGCCCACGGGCTTCGAACGCGGCGATCTTCTTCTCAGCCGCCTTGAGGTTCGCGACGAGTTCCGCGATGCGGTCGGGCAGCTGTTCCTTCGGCGTCTTGAGGCTGCCGGAGAGCTGTGACACGAGCGCACGCTCGGCGACGAGGTCGCGGAAGGCCTCGAGTCCGACGAGCGACTCCACCCGACGGTTCGTCGAGCCGACGGACGATTCGCTGACCAGGTTGATCAACCCGATCTCGGCGCTGGAGGTGACGTGGGTGCCCGCACACAGCTCACGCGACCACGGCCCGCCGATGTCGACGACGCGGACGGTCTCGCCGTACTTCTCGCCGAACAGTGCCATGGCGCCGAGTGCCTTCGCGTCGTCGAGCGCCATCTCGCGGGTGGTCACCTGCAGGTTGTCGCGGATGGCGTTGTTGGAGATCTCCTCGATCTCCGACTTCGTCGCCGGCGACAGCGGCTGGTTCCAGGTGAAGTCGAGCCGCAGGTACCCGGCCTTGTTCGACGAACCGGACTGGTGGGCGCTGTCGCCCAGCACCTGCCGCAGAGCGGCGTGGATGATGTGCGTGCCGGAGTGCGCCTGCTGCGCGCCGCGGCGGTAGCTCGCGTCGACGATGGTCGTCGCCGGTGCGTCAACGCCCACCTCGCCCTGGCTCACCTGCACCTTGTGCGCGATGAGACCCTTCACCGGCTTCTGGACGTCGAGCACCTCGAGCTCGTATCCGGGTCCGACGATGACGCCCTGGTCGGCCTCCTGCCCGCCGGACTCGGCGTACAGCGAGGTCTCCGCCAGGATCACCTCGGCGATGTCACCGGCGACCGCGCGCTGCACCGGGTGGCCGCCGACGATGATGCCGAGGATGCGACTCTCGGTCTCGAGCTCGGTGTAGCCGGTGAACACGGTCTCGCCCTTGGCGCGGATGTCGCTGTAGACCGAGAGGTCGGCGAGGACGCTCTTCTTCGCCTTCGCGTCGGCCTTCGCGCGCTGGCGCTGGGCGGTCATGAGCGAATCGAACGCGTCTCGGTCGACGGAGAGGCCGGCCTCCTCCGCGATCTCGAGGGTCAGGTCGATGGGGAACCCGTAGGTGTCGTGCAGGAGGAACGCGGAATCCCCGGCGAGGGCCGTCCGGCCTGTGCCCTTGGTCTGCTCGAGCGCGAGGTCGAGGATGGTCGTGCCGCTGGCCAGTGTCCGGAGGAAGGTCTCCTCCTCGGCGTAGGCGCTCTGCGAGATCCGGCCGAAGTCGGTCTCGACCTCGGGGTAGGCGGCCTTCATGGCGTCGCGCGACGCGGAGAACAGCTCGGGGAACGTCGCGGTGTCGACGCCGAGGAGACGCATCGCACGGACGGTCCGTCGCATGAGGCGGCGGAGGATGTACCCGCGTCCCTCGTTCGACGGCGTGATGCCGTCGCTCATGAGCATGAGCGAGGAACGCACGTGGTCGGCAATGACGCGCATCCGGACGTCGTCGTCGTGGTCGGCGCCGTAGCGACGGCCGCTCAACTCGGCGGCGCGATCGAGGACCGGGCGCACCTGGTCGATCTCGTACATGTTCTCGACGCCCTGCTTGAGGAAGGCCACCCGCTCGAGCCCCATGCCGGTGTCGATGTTCTTCTTCGGGAGTTCGCCGACGATGTCGAAGTCGACCTTGCCGCGGACGTTCTCGATCAGGTACTGCATGAACACGAGGTTCCAGATCTCGACGTACCGGTCGTCGTCGGTCGCCGGGCCGCCGTCGGCGCCGTACGCGGGACCGCGGTCGAAGAAGATCTCCGAGCACGGGCCGGCCGGTCCTGGCTGACCCGTCGACCAGTAGTTCGTGTCCTTATCGAGCCGCTGGATGCGGTGCTCGGGGAGCCCTGCGACGCGCTTCCAGAGGTCGATCGCCTCGTCGTCGTCCTTGTACACGGTGACCCAGAGGTCCTTCTCGTCGAAGGCGAGTCCGCCGCTCGACTCACTGCCGGTCAGGAGCTCCCACGCGTAGGTGATCGCCCCCTCCTTGAAGTAGTCGCCGAAGGAGAAGTTGCCGTTCATCTGGAAGAAGGTGCCGTGCCGGGGCGTCTTGCCCACCTCTTCGATGTCGTTGGTGCGGATGCACTTCTGGACGCTCGTGGCGCGGTCGAACGGCGCGGGGACCACACCGGTGAGGTACGGCACGAACGGCACCATGCCGGCGACCGTGAAGAGGAGCGAGGGGTCGTCGCTGACGAGGGAGGCGGAGGGGACGACGGTGTGCCCCCGATCGCCGAAGAAGGTGAGCCAGCGGGAGCGGATGTCAGCGGTGTCCATGGTGTCCGTACGTCAGGGGTGTGCGTGTCGATGTTCGTGCGCTGCGGCGATGCCCGTCCGGGCGTGCCGCTACGGCTTGGTGAGGTCTTCTGCGGCGTCCTCGACGCGCGCGACGACGGTCTCCGCCGTGTCGCGCAGCTGCGCCTCGCGCTCCTTGTAGGCGTCGCCGACGGTGTCGGTGAACTCCCTGACGCGTGAGTCCAGCTCGGAGAAGAACCGCTTGCCGGACTGTGTCTTGTTGATCTCGTGGGCGACGACGAAGCCGGCGCCGATGCCGACGATCAGCCAGAACACGTTCTTCATGGGGAACTCCTCATCTGCGGTGCGACCACCCGGGCGTCGCCGGGCGTACCAAGCATCCATCGTAGTCGAGCGCGGTGGACCGATGGCGTCGTACGACGACGAAGAGGCACCGGCCGGAGCCGATGCCTCTTCGTGTGGTGCCCGGAGCCGGGCCGCAGTTCTAGCGGGCTGCGTAGTACTCGACGACGAGCTGCACTTCACAGGTCACGGGGACCTCGGCGCGCTTCGGGCGACGCTCGAGACGTGCCTGGAGCTTGTCGAGCTCGACCGAGAGGTACGCGGGCACCTTCGGCAGGACGTCGACGTGACCGCCGGCAGCGGCGACCTGGAAAGGCTCGGTGCCCTCGGAGCGCGGCTTAACGTGGATGAGCTGACCCGGCTTCACGCGGAAGGACGGGCGGTCGACGAGCTGGCCGTCGACCATGATGTGGCGGTGCACGACCATCTGGCGGGCCTGAGCCGTGGTGCGGGCGAAGCCGGCACGGAGGACGAGCGCGTCGAGACGGGTCTCGAGGATCTCGACGAGGTTCTCACCCGTCAGGCCCTGGGTGCGACGTGCCTCCTGGAAGGCGATCTTGAGCTGAGCCTCGCGGATGCCGTACTGGGCGCGCAGACGCTGCTTCTCGCGCAGACGGACGGCGTAGTCGCTGTCGGCCTTGCGCTTGGTGCGGCCGTGCTCACCGGGAGCGTAGGGACGCTTCTCGAGGTACTTGGCGGCCTTCGGGGTGAGGGCGATGCCGAGTGCCCGCGAGAGGCGGGTCTTGCTGCGGGTACGTGACTTGGTAGACACGGTTTCCTTTCGATGAAGTCTCAAACGATGAATGACCGGCGCGAAGACGCGTCGGTGATCCGGAATCACACCGGACAAAGTCAGAGGGGTCCGCCGGGGCTGTTCGGCTACAGAACACGCCCGTCGAACACGGTGATCGAGCAGCCGCGCAGTCACACCGGTTCTAGGCGGATCAATACTAGCACGATGTGCCCCGGTCGCCGGGCCGCCGTGACCAGACGATCACTCGCCCCGGACGATCTTCCGGAGTTTGTCCAACCGCGCCGAGATGTCGCGTTCGTGGCCGTGGTCGGTGGGCTGGTAGTACCGGACGTCGCGCAGCTCGTCGGGCAGGTACTGCTGGGCGACGACGCCGATCGGGTGGTCGTGCGGGTAGCGGTAGCCCTTGCCGTGTCCGAGGCGCTTGGCGCCCGCGTAGTGGGCGTCGCGCATCGGCTTCGGAACACGTCCGAAGGCTCCGGCCCTGACGTCGGCGATGGCCTGGTCGATGGCGACGTAGGCCGCGTTCGACTTGGCGGCGGTGGCCAGGTACACCACGGCCTCGGCGAGCGGGATGCGACCCTCGGGCATGCCGATGAACTGGACGGCGTCGGCGGCCGCCACGGCGATGGGCAGCGCCTGCGGGTCGGCGATGCCGATGTCCTCGGCCGCGGAGATGATGATGCGGCGGGCGATGAAGCGCGGGTCCTCCCCCGCCTCGATCATCCGAGCGAGGTAGTGCAGCGCGGCGTCGACGTCGGATCCGCGGATGCTCTTGATGAACGCGCTGATGACGTCGTAGTGCTCGTCGCCGTTGCGGTCGTATCGGAGCAGGGCTCGGTCGACCGCCTGCGAGACGAGCTCGTCGGTGATGACGGGGCCGCGGGGCGCCCGCGTCGCGGTGTCGGAGTCGTCGTCCACCCCGTCTTCGTCGTCTTCGTCGTCCTCATCGCCGACGTCGAGGAGGCCCGCATCGTCGAGATCGAGCTCATCGGGGTCGACCGGAGCGCCGAGATCGGAGTCGGCGGCGATCGCGGCGGCCTCGAGCGCCGTCAGGGCACGTCGGGCATCGCCGGATGACAACTGGATGATCGCGGCGCGGGCCTCAGGCGTCACGGTGAAGCGACCGGCCAGGCCACGCGGGTCGGTCACGGCGCGGTCGATGAGGATGCCGAGGTCGTCGTCGCTCAGCTGTTCGAGCGTGAGGAGCAGCGAACGCGACAGCAGCGGGGAGATGACGGAGAACGACGGGTTCTCGGTCGTCGCGGCGACCAGGATGACCCAGCCGTTCTCCACGCCGGGGAGCAGGGCGTCCTGCTGGGCCTTCGTGAACCGGTGGATCTCGTCGAGGAAGAGGACGGTCGAGCTGCCGTAGAGGTCGCGGCTCGACATCGCCTCCTCCATGACCTGCCGGACGTCCTTGACGCCCGCCGTCACTGCCGAGAGCTCCACGAACCGGCGGCCGGAGCTGTGCGCGATGGCCTGCGCCAGCGTCGTCTTCCCGGTGCCCGGAGGACCCCAGAGGATGACCGACACGGCCGCCTGCGTCCCCTCGTTGTCGCTCGCCAGGCGAACGAGCGGCGAGCCGGGACGGAGCAGGTGCTGCTGGCCGGCGACCTCCTCGAGGCTGCGGGGCCGCATGCGCACCGCGAGCGGGACCGGTGCGCCGGCGATGCCGGGTCCTCGACTGAACATTCCACCAGGCTAGCCGCAGCCTGCGACACGCGGACCCGCTGTAGAACGGGGTCGCCGCCGTCGTGCGCCGTTTGGTCCGCGCGGAGCGCTCCCCGTAAGGTTCTCCTGGGCAGTCCGCCGCGGGCGTGGTGCCAGATGACAGCGCGATGCCGCCGCTCGGCCGACGGCACCTGGAGGGAACGACGTGGCAACGAGCAAGGGTCCGGACAAAGAGGCACGCGCAGCACGCGCACGGCTGCGCGCCTACAACGCCCGGCGCACCGTGCACGAGCACCGCTCCAAGCGCCGCGTCCGCGACAACGTGATCGCCGCTGCGGCGCTCGTCGTCGTCCTCGCCGGCGCCACGGCTGCGCAGGTGTTCTTCTTCGCCGGCGGTCCGGGCACCCCGGTCGCGACGCCCACCGCCTCCGCCGAGGCCGGGGCCTGCGGTGTCACCGGGGCCACCGACGGCGCGAACACCGGCGAAGTCCCCGCGAGCACGATCGCCGAGGACCGCGACTGGAGCGGTGAGATGACGATCAACGACGTCGTCATGAACCTCACCCTCGACGGAGCCTGCGCGCCGCAGGGCGTCTCCTCCTTCATCTCCCTCGCCCAGTCCGGCTTCTACGACGGCGTCACGTGCCACCGCCTCACGACGAGCGGCATCTACGTCCTGCAGTGCGGCGACCCCGACGGCACCGGCACCGGCGGCCCCGGGTACAGCTACGGCCCGGTCGAGAACGCACCGACGGACGACGTCTACCCGGCCGGCACCATCGCCATGGCGCGCCAGGGAGGGAACGGCTACAGCAACGGTTCGCAGTTCTTCCTCGTGTACCAGGACTCGACCATCCCGTCCGACGCCGCCGGCGGCTACACCGTGCTCGGCCAGATCACGAGCGGTCTCGACCAGCTCGTCTCGGGTGTCGTGTCCGGCGGTGTCGCAGACGGCAGCGGTGACGGTGCTCCAGCGGTCCCCGCCACCATCACCTCGGTGACGGTCCAGTAGCGCGTGCAGTAACCTGCACCAGACGGAACCGACCGGCGCAAGCGGTCGCCCCGAGCAGGACTCGGGGTAATAGGCTTGTGGATCGATCACGATCGCCACGAACGGCGGTCAACACACAGCAAGGGTGATGCGCGTGACCAGTCCAGAGATCGAACCGTGGGGTCGTGTCGACGACGACGGCACCGTCTACGTCCGTGAGGCCGACGGCGAACGAGCGGTCGGACAGTACCCCGACGGTTCCAAGGAGGAGGCGCTCGCGTACTTCGAGCGCAAGTTCACGGACCTCGCCGGACAGGTGACGCTCCTCGAGCAGCGCGCGAAGCGCGGTGCTCCGGCGACGGACGTCGCGAAGGCCGTGAAGTCGATCACCAAGCAGGTCGAGTCCGCCAACGCGGTCGGCAACCTCCAGGCGCTCCTGACCCGCCTCGCGGCGCTCGACGGCACCGTGAGCGAGCTGACCGAGGCGCAGAGCCAGGAGACCAAGGCAGCCCTCGAGGAAGCGGCACGTGCGCGTCTCGCGATCGTCGAGGAGGCCGAGCAGCTCGCGCAGCAGGATCCGGCACGGGTGCAGTGGAAGCAGACCTCGGCGCGGCTCGACGAACTCTTCGCCGAGTGGCAGCGCCAGCAGCACGACGGACCTCGTCTCGCGAAGAACGACGCCAACGACCTCTGGAAGCGGTTCCGGACGGCACGCGCGACGATCGAGCAGCACCGTCGTGCGTTCTACACGGAGCTCGACTCTGTCCACAAGGAGGCACGCGCGATCAAGCAGAAGCTCGTCGAGCGCGCCGAGGCCCTCATCGCCAAGGGCGCCGAGGGCATCCCCGCCTACCGCAGCCTGCTCGACGAGTGGAAGGCCTCCCCGCGTGCCGGGAAGCGCCAGGATGACGCGCTCTGGGCGAAGTTCAAGGCCGCGGGCGACGCGATCTACGGTGCGAAGGCCGAGATCGACGCGCGCGACAACGAGGAGTTCCAGGGCAACCTGGATCTGAAGCTCCTGGTGTTGGCGGATGCCGAGCCGATCCTGGCCGACACGAACCGGGACTCGGCGCGCAAGGCGCTCACCGACATCCAGCGTCGGTGGGACGAGATCGGAAAGGTCCCGCGCGAGCAGGTCCGCGTCGTCGAAGACCGTCTCCGCAAGATCGAGACCCACGTCAAGCAGCTCGAGGACGAGCACTGGAAGCGCAACAACCCCGAGACGAAGGCGCGCACCGAGGGGCTCGCGAGCCAGCTCGCCGACGCCATCGCCAAGCTCGAGGACGAGGTCGAGGCGGCACGAGCCTCCGGTGACGCCGACCGGCTCACCGCGGCCATCGAGGCGCTGGATGCACGCAAGGCGTGGCTCGGGGCGATCCGCTAGGCGGATCCGCTCCACCAACCGCGTGACGGTCGCGGTTCTCCACAGATCCGTCGACGATCCTCCTGCTGCCGGACGGCTGCAGGAGGATCGTCGTATGTCCACGGCACTCCAGACGTCCTCCCCCATCGAGCCAGGCTGCGCGACGGATCCATCGCCCTCCACGAGCCGCCTCCCCGCCTACCTCCAGCCACCCGAGCTCTCCGTCGCCGAGCTCGCCGCCGCGCGGCTCGACGGCGAGATCTTCGCCTTCGAAGACGGCTACTGCAGTGTCGACGAACCCGACACCGTCCGGCTGCGCGCGGCGGTCCTCGAACAGCTGCCCGGGCTGGCCGGCGCGGTCATCGCTGAGACGAGTGCCGCCTGGCTGCACGGCGCGGCGCTCATCGCACCGAGGGTCCACACGGGCTTCGTGTCGATGGAACGGCGAAGCGCGCGTTCGCCCCGGTTGCGTCTGCGTCAGGTGTCACTCCGCGCCGACGACAGCGAGCGGTGCGGCGCACTGCGGGTCACGACCCCCACGCGCACGGTCGCGGATCTGGCACGGCGCACCGGGGCCGACGCGGAGGAGGCCATGACGACGATCCGCAACTACTTCCTGCTCGGGCTCACCACCCCCGAGGAGGTCGTCGCATGGGTCCGCTCCGTCCCGCGGGTCCTCGGCGGCACACGGATCGTCCGTGTCGTGTCGAGTGCCACCGAGGAGATGCTTCCCGGCCTCGAGCCGACTCGGAGCGAACTGGCGTCCTGGTCGCTCCCGCTCAGCCGCCGTTGACCCGGTAGACGTCGTAGACGGTGTCGATCCGCCGGACCGCGTTCAGCACTCGGTCGAGGTGGGTGGTGTCGCCCATCTCGAACACGAAGCGGCTGATGGCCAGGCGGTCGCTCGAGGTGTTCACCGTCGCCGACAGGATGTTGACGTGATACTCGGACAGCACCCGCGTCACATCCGACAACAGTCCAGCTCGATCGAGTGCCTCGACCTGGATCTGGACGAGGAACACGCTCTTCGACGACGGCGCCCACTCCACATCGATCATGCGCTCGGGCTCCTGCAGGAGGCCTTGGACGTTGTGGCAGTCCGAACGGTGGACGGAGACGCCGGAGCCCCGCGTGACGAACCCGACGATCTCGTCACCAGGCACCGGGGTGCAGCACTTCGCGAGCTTGACCAGGATGTCGGGAGCACCGAGCACGAGGACCCCGGAGTCGCTGTTCTGCAGCCGCTCACGGCGGCTCCCACGCACCGGGACGGTGTACTCGGCGTGCTCGCTGTCGGCGTCCTTCTGCAGGAGCGCGACCACCTTCTCGAGCACGGACTGCGTCGAGACGTGGCCCTCGCCGACGGCCGCATAGAGTGCCGTGACGTCCTCGTAGCGCAGCTGCGCCGCGACCTCGGCGAACGAGTCCTGGTTCATGAGCTTCTGGAGCGGCAGGTTCTGCTTGCGCATCGCCCGTGCGATCGCGTCGCGCCCCTGCTCGATCGCCTCGTCGCGACGCTCCTTCGTGAACCACTGGCGGATCTTGTTCCGCGCCCGAGGGCTCTTGACGAAGTTCAACCAGTCCTGGCTCGGACCGGAGTCGGGGTTCTTCGAGGTGAAGACCTCCACCACGTCGCCGGTGTTGAGTGAACTCTCCAGCGGCACGAGCCGCCCGTTGACCCGGGCACCCATCGTCCGGTGGCCGACCTCCGTGTGGACGGCGTAGGCGAAGTCGACCGGCGTCGCGCCTGCGGGCAGGCCCACGACACGCCCCTTCGGGGTGAAGACGTAGACCTCCTTCGCACCGATCTCGAACCGCAACGAGTCGAGGAACTCCCCCGGGTCCGCCGTCTCCGCCTGCCAGTCGGAGATGTGCGCGAGCCAGGCCATCGAGCTGTCGGGTTCAGCGGAGGACGCGGCCTTCCCGCTGTTCATCCGCTCCTTGTACTTCCAGTGCGCGGCGACGCCGAACTCGGCCCGCTGGTGCATCTCGTTCGTGCGGATCTGGATCTCGACGGGCTTCCCGCCCGGTCCGACGACGGTGGTGTGCAGCGACTGGTACAGGTTGAACTTCGGCGTGGCGATGTAGTCCTTGAAACGCCCTGGGACGGGCGTCCACCGTGCGTGGATCGACCCGAGGACCGCGTAGCAGTCGCGCAGCGAGTTCACGAGGACACGGATGCCGACGAGGTCGTAGATGTCGTCGAACTCGCGGCCGCGGACGACCATCTTCTGGTAGATCGAGTAGTACTGCTTCGGGCGACCGGCGACCTTGCCGCGGATCTTCTGCGCCTTGAGATCCTCGTTCACCGCGTCGATGACGTGCTGCACGTATTCCTCGCGCTGCGGTGTCCGCTGCTTGACGAGCGACTCGATCTCGGCGTAGAGCTTCGGGTACAACACGGCGAAGGACAGGTCTTCGAGCTCCCACTTGATCGCCTGGATCCCGAGGCGGTGCGCGAGCGGTGCGTAGATCTCGAGGGTCTCCGTGGCCTTCTTCGCCGCCTTCTCCGCCGGGACGAATCCCCAGGTCCGGGCGTTGTGCAACCGGTCGGCGAGCTTGATGATGAGGACACGGATGTCCTTCGACATCGCGACGATCATCTTCCGGACCGTCTCGGCCTGTGCGCTGTCGCCGTACTTGACCTTGTCGAGCTTCGTGACGCCGTCGACGAGCATGGCGACCTCGTCACCGAAGTCGGCGTGGAGTTGGTCGAGCGAGTAGTCGGTGTCCTCGACGGTGTCGTGGAGGAGGGCGGCGACGATCGTCTTCGGTCCGATGCCGAGGTCGGCCAGGATCTGGGAGACGGCGACCGGGTGCGTGATGTACGGCTCGCCGCTCTGGCGTTTCTGGCCGGAGTGGGCCCGCTCGGCGACCGTGTACGCACGCTCGATGAGCGCCAGGTCGGCCTTCGGATGGTGCTGCCGCACCGTCCGCATCAGGGTGTCGACGGCGCCGGCCGGCTGCGCCTTCGAGAAGATCCGTGGGACGAGACGGCGCAGGGAGGCCGTCGAGGATGTCGTGGTGTCCGCCATCTCAGGCCTCCCTGCGCTCGTGCACGCGGTTGTCGGTCGCTGTCAGGGTCAACGCGCCAGCGGCGCGTCTTCCGTGCGTTCGCCCTCGGCGTCATCCGAGGTCTGAGCGCGATCGCGCGCCTGCAGCACGCGCTTGTCGTGCTTGGCGATGCGGGGCTCGTTGTGCCGGAAGTTCGCGTAGAGCGGTGCAGCGACGAAGATCGTCGAGTACGTGCCGACGAGGATACCGACCAGCAGGGCGAGCGAGATGTCGCGCAGCGTGTCGGCACCGAGGACGAAGGCGCCGAAGAACAGGATCGCCGCGACCGGGAGCGCCGCCACCACGCCGGTGTTGATCGAGCGCACCAGGGTCTGGTTGACCGCGAGGTTCACCGACTCCCCGAACGTCCGGGCCGCGCCGTCGGCGTCGAGCGTGGTGTTCTCGCGGATCTTGTCGAACACCACGACGGTGTCGTACAGCGAGAACCCGAGGATGGTGAGGAAGCCGATCATGGCGGCCGGCGTGATCTCCCAGCCCGTCGCGGCGTAGACACCGGCCGTGATGATGAGGTCGTGCATGAGGGAGAGCAGCGCGGCCGCGGACATCTTCCAGGTGCGGAAGTACAGGGCCATGAGGATCGCCGCGAGCACGAGGAACACGATGAGGCCGACGATCGCCTGCTTGGAGACGTCCTGACCCCATGACGGGCCGATGAACGAACTCGTGATGTCGGACTGTTCGACGCCGTAGGCCTCGGCCAAGGCTGCCGACACCTGCTGGGTGACCTTGTCGTTCTTCAGCTGGTCGGTCTGCACGCGGACCGAGTTGCCGCCCACGACGGTCACGTGGGTGGTCGCGCCGCTGACGACGGACGCGACCGCGTCTTCGGCCAGCGTCTGATCGGTGCTCTTGACGTCGGCGATCTGGAACTGCGAACCACCGCGGAACTCGATGCCGAAGTTGAATCCGCCCTTGACGACCGGGATCAACACCGAGAGGACGACCGCCACGATGGCGATCGTGTACCAGATCTTGCGCTTGCCGACGAAGTCGTAGGAGCGCTTCCCGGTGTAGAGCTCGTTTCCGAACCGTGCGAACGCACCCATCAGGAGTCCTTCCCATCGGTCGGCAGATCGTCTGCTCTGGTGTCGGAGCCGCCTCCGACGAGGGCCGCCTGCTTGCGCTCGGCGATCGTCTGGCGCTTGGCCGCCTCGCGGCTGCTGGACGCGGCCTTGGCGCCGGGCACCGAGACGGGCTTCCGGAACTCTGCACGACCACGGTAGATGGCGCCGAGCGCCGACGGGTCGAGACCGGTGAACGGCTTGCCGCTGTTGAAGAGCTTCGTCTGGCCGAGGAGCTGCATCATCGGGTGCGTGAACAGGAGCACGACGATGACGTCGATGATCGTGGTGACGCCGAGGGTCAGGGCGAAGCCGCGGACGTTGCCGATCGCGAGGACGTACAGCACCACGGCGGACAGCAGGTTGACACCCTTCGCCGCGTAGATGGTGCGCTTGGCGCGCTTCCAGCCGGCTTCGACGGCGGACTCCAGGCCGCGGCCGTCGCGGAGTTCGTCCTTGATGCGTTCGAAGTACACGATGAACGAGTCCGCGGTGAAGCCGATGGCGACGATGAGGCCCGCTATGCCGGCGAGGGAGAGCCGGAAGCCCTGACGCCAGGACATGAGCAGGATCACCACATAGGTGAGCACCGCGGCCGCGACGAGCGAGGCGATGGTCACGGTGCCGAGGAGCCGGTACTGGAACAGCGTGTAGATGACGACCAGGATGAGCCCGATGAGACCGGCGATGAGGCCGCTCTCCAGCTGCGTCGAACCGAGGGTTGCCGAGATCGTGTCCTGGCTCTGCACGACGAAGCTGATCGGCAGTGCGCCGAATTTGAGCTGATCGGCGAGGGTCTTGGCGGACTCCTCGGTGAAGGAGCCGCTGATCTCCGGCTTGCCGTCGGAGATGACGGCGAGCGACTGCGGTGCGGAGATGACGTTGCCGTCGAGCACGATCGCGAACTGGTTCTGCGGGCTCTGCAGCGAGGTCAGACGACCGGTGACGTCGGCGAAGAGCGCAGTGCCCTTCTCGTTGAAGACCGGGTACACCGCCCACTCGCCCGTGCTGGCACCCGACGACGTCGTCTTGATGCCGGCGCTCGCGTCGGAGAGGTCTTCTCCGGACACCTCGACCGGGCCGAGGACGTACTTGAAGGTGCCGTCGACGTCGCACGTGATGAGCGGCTCGGCTGCGGGAGCGGCGGTGGCGTCGAGTGAATCCGCATTCGCGGCGCAGTCGTAGGCCTGGAAGGCGGCGTACAGCGCGGGCGTCACCTGCGACAGGTCGCTCGCGTTGGTCGGCGACGCGGTCGGCGTGCTTTCGAGGCCCGGATCCGGCGTCGGATACGGGGTCGAGGCGCCGTCTTCACCGATGAAGGTGTTGGACGGCTGACCGGGAGTCAGCTGCTGCGAGGTGAGGACCGGACGGAACTCGAGCTTCGCGGAGCTCTCGATGCGGTTCAGTGTCGCTTCGTCGGGGGTTCCCGGGATCGAGACGACGACGTTCTGACCCTGCGTCGTGATCTCCGCCTCCGAGACGCCGGACGCGTCGACGCGCTGGCGGATGATCGCCACGGCCTGGTTCAGCTGCTCGTTGGAGACCGTCTGGCCGGACTCCAGCTTCGGCGCGAGGATGATCTGGGTGCCACCCTCGAGGTCGAGGGCCAGCTTGGGCGCCCATGAGCTGTTCCCCCAGAGGACCCCGGCCGCGTTGATCGCGAACAAACCGATGAGGATTACGCCAAGCCAGGTGAGCGAACGCCACGCTTTCTTGACCGGAGTCGACTTTGCCAAACTCGGAACTCAGCTTTCTCTGCCGGCGGTGGCACGACGGCCACCGCCCGGGAAGGGGTTGGGACTAGTCGTCGCTCTTCTGCGGCTTCGAGGTGTCCTCGACGCGCTGGCCGAATTCGGGCTTGGAGAGGTCGAGCGATGAGGCGTCGTCGGGGATCGACTCGACGACCGGAGCCTCTTCCGCGGTCTCGGCGACCGTCGGGGCGACGACCGCACCCGCGTAGCGGGGGTCGATGGTGACGATGACGCCGGGGGCGATCTCGACATCGGCCTTGCGGGAGTCGCGGTCCATCGAGATGAGGGTGCCGTAGACGCCGAAGCCGGTGAGCACCTCCGCGCCGGGGACGAGCTTCTGCTCCGTCTCCGCGGCCTGCTTCTTCCGCTTGTTGTTGCTCACCATCATGAACACGATCATGACGCCGGCGAGGCCGAACAGGACGAGGGTCATTGCATCCACGATGGGAACCTTCCAGAGGAGATTGAGGGCGGGAGACGTTGGGAACGCACCGCCAAAGGGAAATTATAGGCCATCGAGGGTCGAGCCATGCTGAGAAGGTGTTCTGCCGAAGTGCCGCCACGCGGCCGGGGTCGCCACGCGGCCTCGTGGCGTGCGCGTGATGAGGCCGATCCTGACGAGGAACGGCTCGACGACGGACTCGATCGTCTCCGCTTCCTCGCCGACCGAGACCGCGAGCGTGCTGAGCCCGACCGGACCTCCGGCGAAGCGGTCGAGCATGCCTTCCATGACCGATCGGTCGAGTCGGTCGAGACCCAGGGCGTCGACGTCGTAGAGCTCGAGGGCGGCACGCACGGTCTCCAGATCGGCGCGGCCACCGTGCACGAGTGCGTAGTCCCGCACTCGGCGGAGGAGTCGGTTGGCGATGCGCGGCGTACCCCGACAGCGTCCGGCGATCTCGGCGACGGCCCGACCGTCGATGTCGAGCCCCAGCATGTCGGCCGTGCGGTGCAACACCTGCTGCAGTTCCGGCTCGTCGTAGAACTCGAGGTGCGCGGTGAAACCGAAGCGGTCGCGGAGCGGGTTCGGCAGCAGGCCGGAGCGGGTGGTCGCTCCGACCAGGGTGAACGGTGCCAGCTCGAGCGGGATGCTCGTCGCGCCGGCACCCTTGCCCACCATGATGTCGATGCGGAAGTCCTCCATGGCGAGGTACAACATCTCCTCCGCGGGGCGGGCCATGCGGTGGATCTCGTCGATGAAGAGGACCTCGCCCGGGGTCAGCGACGACAGGACTGCGGCGAGGTCGCCGGCGTGCTGGATGGCCGGACCGCTCGTGAGTCGGAGAGGTTTCCCCGTCTCGTGCGCGACGATCATCGCGAGGGTCGTCTTGCCGAGTCCAGGAGGGCCGGCCAGCAGGATGTGGTCGGGGGTGCGGTTCTGCATCCCGGCGGCCGTGATCAGGAGTTGCAACTGACCTCGCGCCTTGGACTGACCGACGAACTCGGAGAGCGACCGGGGACGGAGCGCCCCCTCGAACGCCAGTTCCGCGTCGGACTCGGCGGCTGGATTGGTGAGGTCTTCTGGAGCGTCCGTCACGAGGTACGGCCTCCGGCGTGCGCCGGGCCGAGTCTGCCGAGGGCCAGGCGGATGAGCGACGGCACGGTCGAGAGGTCGTCCGCACTCGCGGAGGCGGAGGCCTCCACGACCGCCTGCGTCGCCGTCTTCTCCGGCCAACCGAGCCCGATGAGCGCCGTGACGACCTGATCGGCGATCGCGGCGGCGTTCACGGTGGTCGCCGGAGCTTCAGGCGTCGTCCTGGTGACGCGGAGCTTGCCGGCGAGCGACACGGTGATGAGCTTCGCCGTCTTCGGCCCGATCCCGGAGACCTTGCGGAACGGGGCGTCGTCGTCCGCGGAGATGGCTGCGGCGATCTGCTCCGGCGTCAGCGCCTCCAGGACCCCGAGCGCCGACTTCGGCCCGACCCCGGTGACGCTCACCAGGAGCTCGAACACGGACAGCTCCTCAGCGGATCGGAACCCGAACAGGGAGAGCGAGTCCTCCCGCACGGTCAGTGTCGTCGAGAGGAGCGCTTCGGTGCCGACCCGGAGTGAGAGTGCATGGGCCGGCGTGACCTGGACGGCGAATCCGACGCCGCCCACCTCGATCACGACGAGGTTGCCGACCGCGCTCAGGACGGTGCCGCGGAGGGAGGAGATCATGCTTCCAGCCTAGGGCTCCGCGCTGCCCGGGCCCGGACGGCCGCCTCGCGCGGAGCGCCGCCGCGCTCCGCCGCCGCCCACGCACGCTGGGCCGGAGTGAGTGCTCCACTCCCCTGCGGCGGAGCGCCGACGGGTGTCGCTGCCGTCGACACGACGGGTCGCCAGGCGTGGCAGATCGCAAGTGCGAGCGCATCGGCGGCGTCAGCGGGCTTCGGGAGTTCGTCGAGACCGAGGATCCGGGCGACCATGGTCTGCACCTGGAGCTTGTCCGCCCGGCCGTATCCGGTCACCGCGGCCTTGACCTCACTCGGGGTGTGCAGGCCGACGGGGATCCCGTTCGCGGCCGCAGCGTGCAGTGCGAGCCCACTCGCCTGGGCGGTGCCCATGACCGTCCGGACGTTGTGTTGCGCGAACACCCGCTCGACGGCCATCGCGGTCGGCGAAGTTCGCTCGATCGCCTTGGCGATACCCTGCGCGATCATGAGGAGTCGCTGCTCGAGTGGGGCGTGCGCGTCCGTCCGGATGACGCCGTACTCGACCATCGTGGCCTGCCGTCCCGGCAGGACGTCGACGACCCCCACCCCGCATCGGGTCAGGCCGGGGTCGATGCCGAGGACGCGCAGAGTCATGTTCCGACCCTAAGCGCGGGCGATGCGCCGGACGCTCCGCGAGGGCGGAGTGTCGTACATCCGTTCGAACGGGCTTCGCACGGCACGGGTGCCGGACTACTCGTCGTCGGCCTCCAGCTCGGCCTGCACCTCGGGTGTGAGGTCGAAGTTGCTGTAGATGTTCTGGACGTCGTCGTTGTCCTCGAGCGCGTCGATCAGCTTGAAGATCTTGCGCGCCGTGTCGGCGTCGATCTCGACCTTGAGGTTCGGGACGAAGGCGACGTCGGCGGAGTCGTAATCGATACCGGCCTCTTGCAGGGCGGTCCGGGTCGCGACCATGTCGCTCGGCTCGGTGACGACCTCGAAGGTCTCACCCTCGGTGTTCACCTCTTCTGCGCCCGCATCGAGGACGGCGCCGAGGACGTCGTCCTCCGTGGTCCCCTCGGCCTGGACGACGATGAGGCCCTTGCGCTGGAAGTTGTAGGCGACGGAGCCCGGATCGGCCATCGTGCCGCCGTTGCGGGACATCAGCGTCCGGACATCGGCTGCTGCACGGTTCTTGTTGTCGGTGAGGCACTCGACGAGCAGGGCGACGCCGTTCGGACCGTAGCCCTCGTACATGATCGTGGTGTAGTCGACGACCTCACCGGTGAGGCCGGCACCGCGCTTGACGGCGCGGTCGATGTTGTCGTTCGGGACCGAGGTCTTCTTCGCCTTCTGGATGGCGTCCTGCAGCGTCGGGTTGCCCGCGAGGTCTGCGCCGCCCATCTTGGCCGCGACCTCGATGTTCTTGATGAGCTTGGCGAACGACTTCGCGCGACGGCCGTCGATGACCGCCTTCTTGTGCTTGGTCGTCGCCCACTTGGAGTGTCCGGACATGTGCTCCCTAACTGCGTGAAAAGAACCTGACCAGTCTAGGCCAGCGACCCGGAACTCGCGATCACGCCGCGACGGGCCACGGGATCGGGCGCCAACGCCTCAGCGGGATCGCTCGACCTTGTCGAGGAAGTAGGCGTGGAAACGGGTGTCGCCCGTGACCTCGGGATGGAAGGACGTGCCGAGGAGGTTCCCCTGCTCGACGGCGACCATCCGACCGTCGGGCAGCGAGGCGAGGGGTGCCACCGACGGACCGGCGGCTTCGACCACCGGCGCGCGGATGAACACGGCGTGCACGGGCGGGTCGCCGAGGACCGGGATCGACAGGTCCGTCTCGAAGGAGTCGAGCTGCGACCCGAAGGCGTTGCGCCGGACCGAGACGTCGAGCCCGCCGAGACTCTGTTGGCCGGCGATCCCGTCGAGGATCCGGTCGGCCAGGAGGATGAGCCCGGCGCAGGTGCCGTACACGGGCAACCCGGCGGTGATCGCTTCGCGCAACGGTCCGGCGAGGTCGAAGGAGCGAGCGAGCTTGTCCATCACGCTCGACTCGCCGCCGGGCAGGACGAGTCCGTCGATGCCGGTCAGTTCCGAGGGACGCCTGATGAGGCTGACGTCCGCCCCGAGGCCGGTGAGGACGGCCGCATGCTCGCGGAAGTCCCCTTGCAGGGCGAGGACGCCGACGCGTGCCGCCCCGGTCACGACGTCACCTGGTTCAGGGCGGACGCGGGGCTACCAGCCACGCTCGGCGAGGCGGTGCGGTGCGGCGAGGTCGGCGACGTTGATGCCGACCATCGCCTCACCGAGACCGCGGGACACCTCGGCGATGACCTGAGGGTCGTCGAAGAAGGTCGTCGCCTTGACGACGGCCGCCGCCCGCTGAGCCGGATTGCCGGACTTGAAGATGCCGGATCCGACGAACACGCCGTCGGCGCCCAGCTGCATCATCATCGCGGCGTCGGCCGGCGTCGCCACACCCCCGGCGGTGAACAACACGACCGGGAGCTTGCCGGTCTCGGCGATCTCGACGACGAGGTCGTATGGGGCCTGGAGGTCCTTCGCCGCGACGTACAGCTCGTCCTTCGACATCGACGACAGGTGCGCGATCTCGGAGCGGATCTTGCGGATGTGCTTCGTCGCCTCGGACACGTCGCCGGTGCCGGCCTCGCCCTTCGAGCGGATCATGGCGGCACCCTCGTTGATGCGCCGCAATGCTTCTCCGAGGTTGGTGGCGCCGCACACGAACGGGACGTCGAAGCCCCACTTGTCGATGTGGTTCACGTAGTCGGCCGGGCTCAGGACCTCGGACTCGTCGATGTAGTCGACGTCGAGCGCCTGGAGGACCTGTGCTTCGACGAAGTGGCCGATGCGAGCCTTCGCCATGACGGGGATGGACACCTCGGCGATGATCGATTCGATGAGGTCGGGATCGCTCATCCGAGCCACGCCGCCCTGGGACCGGATGTCCGCCGGGACGCGCTCGAGGGCCATCACGGCGACGGCTCCGGCGTCCTCCGCGATACGGGCCTGCTCGGCGGTGACGACGTCCATGATGACGCCGCCCTTCAGCATCTCCGCGAGTCCGCGCTTCACGCGGTTCGAGCCGTGCTGTCCAGTGGTCGTGCTGCTCTCGGTCATGACGGCGAGCGTACCGCCGGGTGGCCTGACGGTGCTCCGTCCACAGGCCGGAAATTGGACTTGGCTGGGCCGGTCCACCTGGACCGGCCCACGACGGATCAGGCCGAGGTGGGCCAGGCGTCCGCGATCGACTGCCGGACGTCGCCGAGCAGCTGCGGGAGCGCCTTGGTCTGGGCGATGATCGGGAAGAAGTTGGCGTCCGTCGCCCAGCGCGGGACGACGTGCTGGTGCAGGTGCGCCGCGATCCCGGCACCGGCCACGGCACCCTGGTTCATGCCGAGGTTGAAACCGTCATTCCTCGAGACGGACCGGACGACCCGCATCGCCGTCTGCGTCAGAGCGCCGATCTCGGCGACCTCCTCCGTCGTCGCGTCGTCGTACATCGCGACGTGGCGGTACGGGCAGACGAGCAGATGCCCGGAGTTGTACGGGAAGAGGTTCAGCAGCACGAAGGCGTGCTCGCCCCGATGCACGATGAGCGCTGACTCGTCGTCGAGCGTCGGCGCGATGCAGAACGGACAACCGTCGTCGGATGGTTGGCCCTGCTTGATGTAGACCATCCGGTGGGGCGTCCAGAGACGCTGGAACGCGTCCGGGACGCCCACCAGGTGGGAGGTGTCGATCGATTCGAACGACTCCGGCTCGGTGCCCGGGGTCATGCCGGCAGATCCGCTGCGGTGTTCACCTGCAGTTTCGCGGCGATGGCGGCGCGGATTCGGCGCACGGCGTCGGCGACCGGGACACCGTTCTCCTGGGTGCCGTCGCGGAATCGGAAGCTCACCGCGCCGTTGGCCTGGTCCTCCTCGCCGACGATCAGCTGCAGCGGGGTCTTCGCCTTGGTGTGGTTCCGGATCTTCTTCTGCATCCGATCGTCGGAGGCGTCGAGTTCCGCACGGACCCCGGACGAGCGCAGCTCGGCGACGACTCCGCCGAGGAACTCCTCGTACTGCTCGGAGACGGGGATACCGACGACCTGCACGGGGGCGAGCCACACCGGGAAGGCACCCGCGTAGTGCTCGAGCAGGATCGCGAAGAAGCGCTCGATCGAGCCGAGGAGTGCGCGGTGGATCATCGCCGGACGCTTGCGCGTGCCGTCAGCAGCCGTGTACTCCAGCTCGAACAACTCGGGGAGGTTGAAGTCGAGCTGCACGGTGGACAGCTGCCACGTCCGGCCGATCGCGTCGCGCGCCTGGACCGAGATCTTCGGACCGTAGAAGGCTGCGCCGGCGGGGTCGAGGACGAGTTCGAGACCGGACTCGACCGCCACCTGGCGGAGGGTCTCGGTCGCTTCGTCCCAGACCTCGTCGGTGCCGACGTACTTGTCGGGGTCCTTCGTCGAGAGCTCCAGGTAGAAGTCGTCGAGACCGTAGCCACGGAGGGTCTCCAGGACGAACTGCAGCTGGCGGCCGACCTCGTCCTTGACCTGGTCGTCGGTCACGTAGATGTGGGCGTCGTCCTGCGTGAGGCCACGGACACGCGTGAGCCCGGAGAGGGTGCCGCTCTTCTCGTACCGGTAGACCGTGCCGAACTCGGCGAGTCGGAGCGGCAGTTCGCGGTAGCTGCGCCCACGAGCCCGGTAGATCAGGTTGTGCATCGGGCAGTTCATGGGCTTCAGGTAGTAGTCCTGGCCCTGACGGGTGACGTGGCCGTCGGCGTCGACCTCCTGGTCGAGGTGCATCGCCGGGAACATGCCGTCCTTGTACCAGGCCAGGTGCTGGCTGACCTCGAACAGATGCCCCTTCGTGATGTGCGGGGTGTTCACCAGCTCGTAGCCGGAAGCGAGCAGGCGCTCGCGCATGTAGTTCTCGATCTCGTTGCGGATGATGCCGCCCTTGGGGTGGAACACCGCGAGACCCGAGCCGATCTCCTCGGGGAAGCTGAAGAGGTCGAGCTCGGCGCCGAGCTTGCGGTGGTCGCGCTTGGCCGCCTCCTCGATCCGCGTCTGGTAGGCGCGCAGCTCGTCCTTGGTCGCCCAAGCGGTGCCGTAGATCCGCTGCAGCTGCGGGTTCTTCTCGCTCCCGCGCCAGTACGCCGCGGCGAGACGCGTCAAGGCCCAGCCGTTGCCGATCATGCGCGTGTTCGGCAGGTGTGGACCGCGGCAGAGGTCCTTCCAGACCGTCTCCCCCGTCTTCGGGTCGACGTTGTCGTAGATGGTCAGCTCCGCGCCGCCCACCTCGACGTTCTCGTCGTCGGCTGCGGATCCACCCTTGAGGCCGATCAGCTCGAGCTTGTAGGGCTCCCCCGCGAGTTCCGCACGAGCCTCGTCTTCGGTGACGACTCGTCGCACGAAGCGCTGGCCCTGGCGGATGATGCGGTCCATCGTCTTCTGCAGCACCTTGAGCGCCTCAGGCGTGAACGGTGCGGCGACGTCGAAGTCGTAGTAGAAGCCGTCGGTGACCGGCGGGCCGATGCCGAGGTTCGCGTGCGGGTCGACCTGTTGCACGGCCTGCGCGAGCACGTGGGCTGCGGAGTGCCGGAGGATGTTGAGGCCGTCGGGCGAGTCGAGGTGCACCGGCTCGACGGTGTCCGTCTCCGTCACCGTGGCGGCGAGGTCCTTCAGTTCGCCGTTGACGCGCATGGCGACCACGGATCGGTCGGTGAACAGTGCGAACCCGTCACTCACGGATGATCTCTCTTTCTCAGGTGAAACCTTGGCCGTGCAAGCCTATCGTCGTCCACGACGGGGAGACGCTGCCGTCGGTCGGCGGGCATGGTTCGTGTTCGGTCGCATCGCTAGAGTGAAGGCCTACGACGTGACGGGGGTGGCGCTGATGACGGCTGGGCAGAGGAGCGGGGCTGCGACGGCGCTGTTCGCCGCGCTGCCCGCGGTCGCGCTTGTGCACATCGTCGCCCTCGCCGCCGGTCAGGAATGGTTGTCGCTGCTCACCAAGCCGTTCATCATGCTGGTCCTCGCGCTGGCGCTCGTGTGGTCGGTCCGACGGCTGTCTCCCGCTGCGGTCACGGCGCTCGTCGCGATCCTCTGCAGCTGGCTGGGTGACGTCGCCCTCATGGTTCCGGGCGAATTCGCGTTCGGCGTGGGGATCCTGTTCTTCATGCTCGCTCAGGCCGGCTATGTCCTGCTCTTCGTGCGGCATCTGCGCACCAGGCAGCGCCCGCCGGTCTGGGCGCTCGTGTACCTGGTGTGGCTCGTCGCCGGCATCGCGCTCCTCAGTCAGCAGGACATGGGGGCGCTGTATCCGGCGGTCGTCCTGTATGCCGTCGTGATCGGGGCCATGGCGACGTCATCGACGATGACGACGCCGACGATCGCCGTGGGCGGTGCGCTGTTCCTGGTCTCCGACTCGTTGATCGGGCTCGACCGCTTCGTGCCTGCAGTGACGATCTGGGCGGCGGACGAGATCATCATGGCGACGTACGCCGCGGGCCAAGGCATCATCGTGTGGGGCGTCGCGGAGGTCCTGCGTCGCCGGGAGCGGGCGGTCCTCGCCGTCTGAGCGGACGTCAAGGGCGCGCGGCGGGTGGTCTGCGCAAGAGGTGGTCTGTGCAACGACGAAGGGCCCGAGCTGTTCGCTCGGGCCCTTCGTATTCCTGTGGGCGATACTGGGATCGAACCAGTGACCTCTTCCGTGTCAGGGAAGCGCGCTACCGCTGCGCCAATCGCCCAGGTGAGTGGTGTTGCCAGCGAGGTGGCGACGGGATTCGAACCCGTGTGGACGGCTTTGCAGGCCGCTGACTAGCCTCTCGGCCACGCCACCACGTGTGATGAAACACACTGTCGAGCGGAACGCTTGCACGTTCTCACTGACACTCGAGCGGATGACGAGATTCGAACTCGCGACCCTCACCTTGGCAAGGTGATGCGCTACCACTGCGCCACATCCGCATTGCATCCCGTTTCCGGGTGCTTGGAAACTCTAGCCGATGTTGACGGCGCTCGTTGACACCTCGGTGCGGGCGAGTCGGCGCAACCCTTGATGTTCCGCGGAAAATCGGGCTGAAAATCGATGTCGCCCGGCGCGTCGGCGTCCAGGGTCGAACCACCCTTCGACGGGCTCAGGGACCGGAGCGGCCCGGCGGCCCTCCCCCGGTCACTGAGCTTGTTCCTGGTCACTGAGCTTGCCGAAGTGCCCACAAGCAACCCTTCGACAGGCTCAGCGACCGAGACGGGTCGGGCACACCTCTCCCGGTCACTGAGCCTGTCGAAGTGCCCACGAAGGAGCCTTCGTCGGCGGGGTCAGAATGGTGCGGGATCTGGCTCGGTCCGATACTGCTTGCCGTCGGGTGTCGTCCACTCGAGGACCCCGCCCGGCTGATGGTCGAGGTTCCATCCGGGGAGGTGCTTCATGCGGTGGTGATGTCGACACAGGCAGGCTGTCGACATCTGTGGTGCCTCCGTCCTCCCAGGCGACGGAATGATCGAGATCGCACGCCCGGGCCCGTCTCCCGCAGCCCGGTGCCCGACAGGTGCCGTCCCGCAACCGCACTGCCCGTTGGAGGTCGACCGGGACGCGGTACTGATGCCGGCCGACGGAGAGGACCGCACCGGTTTCCGGCTGGACCAAGATCCGGGTGAACCTGGGCGCGTTCACCGCGATCCGTGCTGCGGTCTCGGGGTCGATGGGGCCGTAGCCGTCCAGGATGGCCGGGGCGTCGGAGATGCCAGCCATGCTGAGCGCTGGGACCGTGATGTGGACCATGGGCCTGATGTGTTCCTGGACCTCGATCGGGTGCGGGAGGACCGGGCTCGACATGACATCGTCGGGGGTCACGCCGGTGAGCGCGAGGGCCGCGAGGGCATTGGTCTGGAATTGTGCGCAGGTGCGGGTGTCGCCCTGCGGCGCGGCTTTCGGCGGCGGCTGCTGCGAGTCGCTCGGCGATGCCCTGCGCGATCGGCGCCGTGGTGAAGAGGTGCACCCAAGCCATACCGTCGGCGGCGGGTTCGATCTCGACGCGACGGTCGGCCTCGGAGCGGACCGCGCGGGCGGTGATGGACTCGGGATGGAGCCGCTCGCGCAAGACCCGGGCACTCGTGCGGAGGCCGGCGGCCGTCGTGCGCTCGGCGATGACGAGCACCTGCTCGAGGAACACCGCCCGCCCGGCGGCAGGGACGTCGCGGTGTTGGTCGGTGATCACCTGCGCGTGCCTCGCCGAGATGCGCCCGGCCTCAAGTGACGCCAGCACCGCCGGTGCGTCGTTCACGAGACGCTCGGCGTCGTTCGTCGCACGCTGGATCGTCCGCTCCGGGATCGGGGTCGCCATCGCGAGGGCCGCACACGTCGAACGGCGGGACAAGGCCTGGCGCTCGGCCGGCGGGAAGATCGCCGGGACCGTAGCGTCGGCCAAAGCGTCAGCATCACTGACATTCCAGATGCCGAGTGAGGGTCGGTTGCGGAAGGGTCCTCGTGTGCCCTTCGACAGGCTCAGGGACCGGGAGGACGGGCGCCGGATTCGTGAGGTGGCTCGTGTGCCCTTCGACAAGCTCAGGGACCGGGAGAAGGGCGCCGGATTTGCGGAGTGCTCCGTGTGGCCTTCGACAGGCTCAGGGACAGGAGGAACGGCGCCGGACTCGCGAGAGTCTCCGGGTGCCTTCGACAGGCTCAGGGACCCGAGGGGTGCTCGCGGGCGTTTCGACAGGCGGAGATACGGCGTCACCGGGCTGCTTGGCGCGGGGCGTGCAAGGTGCACGCGAACGACGAAAGCCCCCGGGGTCCGGGGGCTTTCTGTGGTGGGCGATACTGGGATCGAACCAGTGACCTCTTCCGTGTCAGGGAAGCGCGCTACCGCTGCGCCAATCGCCCGGGTGGCGTGTGAGACACGACGCCGGGATGTTGCTGGTGGAACTGTGTTGCTGAGGTGAGGTGGCGACGGGATTCGAACCCGTGTGGACGGCTTTGCAGGCCGCTGCCTAGCCTCTCGGCCACGCCACCATGTGTGACCGAACACACTGCCGAGTAGGGTTCCTGCCGGAACAACACTACTGACACTCGAGCGGATGACGAGATTCGAACTCGCGACCCTCACCTTGGCAAGGTGATGCGCTACCACTGCGCCACATCCGCATTGCCCGCATCACTGCGTGCTCGAACGACTCTAGCCGAAACCGGGACCGATGTTCAAACCGGCGCGCGTACTGGGTCGACAGCGTTGCGGATGTGCGTTCGTCCCCCGCCATCGGCTAGTATCGTGACTCGCGGCTGTTCGGCACCTCTCCGGTGCGGACGACCTGCGGGCGATTGGCGCAGTTGGTAGCGCGCTTCCTTCACACGGAAGAGGTCATCGGTTCGAGTCCGGTATCGCCCACATCATTCACCATCCCCCGAGGTGTTCCACCTCCACGGCGGCGACTCACTCCGCGAGATCAGGACGTTCCGCCCTGGCAGACTCGGTCCGGCGTGCATCGCTCGGGAAGAAGTGTCGTTCGACGGGTGCACCGTCGGCGTGCGCCAGCGCTGCAGCGCGGATGTCGCGGTCGCGGCCGGTCAGACGCTGCGTCTCCTGTCGTCGGAACTCGCCCCACGACGGCACCATAAAGGTCTCCAACTGCACGTCGGACTCCTCGCCACTCCGGTACAGGGCCCATCTCGAGGCGCCGGTCCGGCGGCGAGAGGACTCGACACGACCCATCGCTGTCTGGAACGCGGCGAGCGAGTCCGGATGGACCGTGTAGGAGATCTGTACGAGGACCGGCCCGTCGGTCGGCTGTGGTTCGAACACCAACGTGGGTGTCGGCCAAGACATCGAGATGCTGCGGTCGACGGTTCCGGTTCCGGGGAGCAGGGGCAGCACCCGAACACTGGCTGCCACCAGCAGGAGCAGGACGGCCGAAGCGCTGTAGGCGAGCGGCGTGCCGAGTCCCTGCGCTGCCACGCCCCAGCCGATCGAGCCGATGGCCATCGCGCCCATGAAGACGAGGATGTAGATCGAGGCGCCACGGGACCGCACCCACTGCGGCAGGGTGAGCTGCAGCGCGGCGTTCAGCACCGTGAGGGTGCCGATCCAGGCCAGCCCCGCGAACACGAGCAGCAGCAGTGCCGGTGCGAAGGGCAGGAACGCCGCTGCGAGCGATCCGGCGGCGAAGAGCACCGCACTCCCGGCGATCACGGTGTTGTCGGAGAACCGACGGCGAGCGAGCGGCAGGGCGAAGATGCCCAGCACGGCACCGACACCGAGAGCACCGAGCAGGAGACCGTATCCGCTCGAGTCGAGGTGGAGGCGCTTCGCCGTGAGGGGCAGCAGCGCCCAGAGGGCACTGGCAGGCAGCGCGAAGAGTGCGGAACGCAGCAGGATCCGGCGGACGAGGTGCGCGGACACGACGTACCGGACCCCCGCTCGCAACGCTGCCCCGAACGGCTCGCGGTCGTCGAGACCTGTCTGCGAGGGTCGCTTCCACCAGACGAGGGCGATCACGGCCATGACGAAGCTCAGCGCGTTGACACCGAACACGACGGGAGCACCGAAGGCCGATAGGACGACACCGGCCAGGGCCGGACCGACCGCACGGGCTCCGTTCACGGTGACACCGCCGAGCGCCGATGACGCCGCGATCAGGTTGCGGGGCACGAGCTCCGGCTGGATCGCCTGCCATGCGGGTGAGGTCAGCGTGGAGGTGATGCCGAGCAGGAAGGTGAAGGCCAGGATCGTCCACGGCGTCAGCGCGCCGACCGCCGCCACCACGGTGAGCGCGGCTGCGAGGACCGCACTCGCCGCCGATCCCCAGATGAGCAGCCGTCGCCGGTCGAGTGAGTCCGCGAGGACGCCTGCTGGCAGGGCGACCAGGATGGCGGGCGCGAGGCTCGCGGTCTGCACGAGGGCGATGACCGCTGCGCCGGCGGCGGCCTCGACCAGGACCCACTGGGCTCCCACGGTCTGCATCCAGGTGCCGATGTTGCTCCCCAGCTGGGCGAACCAGAGCACCCTGAAAGCGGTGATGGCGATCGGCGCCCATGCCGACGGTTGCGACGATGGGATTGCCGAGGGTGAAGACATGGTCGAACGACAGGACGCCGTCGCGGCCCGGGCATCGTCGGTTTGTCGCAATCATCGAGCGGTGTCATCACCGTCGAGGGCCGGCTGGCGGCGACGCCCTATGGAGGATCATCGCCGGATCGTCAAGCTCCCCGTGCACCGAATCGTGCTGGCTACCGTGGACGCATGGCCATCACGGAACTGATCCTCGTCCGCCACGGTGAAAGCGCCGGGAACCTCGCCGCGTTGGAAGCCGATCGTGCCGGATCCCACCGCATCGCCGTCCCCGATCGTGACGCCGACGTACCCCTCTCGGCCCTCGGTGTCGAGCAGGCAGCCGCGGTAGGCGCTCGACTCGCCACCCTCGCTCCCGCCGACCGCCCTGACATCGTGTTCAGCTCGCCCTATCGGCGAGCGCACGAGACGGCCGTCGTCGCGCTCCGGACCGCCGCGTTCGACGCCGATGAGCTTCGGCCGGTCGTCGACGAACGGCTGCGCGATCGCGAACTCGGGATTCTCGACACCTTCACCTCGGTCGGCGTCGATGCGGAGTTCCCGGAGGAGGCCGCTCGACGACGGTCCCTCGGCAAGTTCTACTACCGACCGCCTGGAGGTGAGGCGTGGACGGATGTGGCCCTCCGCCTCCGCTCGTTCATCGGCGACCTGGACCGGCACGCCGACCGCACGCGGGCCCTGGTGGTCTGTCACGACGCCGTCATCTCGCTCTTCCGCTACATCTGCGAGGGGTGGGATGAGCGTCGCGTCCTGGAGGAGGCCGCACTCCGTCCGACACCGAACGCCTCCTTCACCCACCTCGTCCACGACGGACGGGCCTGGAGAGCACGCGCGGCGAATGCGACCGCACACCTCCAGCAGGCGCAGGTGGCGGTCACCGAGCACTCGGGGGCGACCGATGTCCAGAGCTGACCCCACTATGCTCACGCCTGAGGTCCTCGCCGACTGGCCGCTCCCCAACCCCGGATCGTCGAAGGACGATCGTGGGTCGACGCTCGTCGTCGGTGGCGCGCGGATGACGCCAGGGGCGGTCGCCTTGGCGGGCCTGGCCGTCCTCAGGGTCGGCGCGGGTCGGATCACGCTCGCGGTCGGTGCGTCAGCATCGTCCCCACTCGCGATCGCCTTCCCTGAGGCAGGCGTCATCGGGTTGGCCGAAACCAGCGCCGGAGCCGTCCGGGGTGACGAGGTCGGCCGCCTCGAGGACGTCCTGGACGTCGACTGTCTGCTGCTCGGTCCTGGCCTCGACGACGCGGACGAAGCCGTGGCACTCCTCCACAGCCTGCGCCCGCTCCTGGGCGCCGACACCGTCGTGGTGCTCGACGCCTTCGCGCTCGGTGCCCTGTCACACGCTCCCGACTTCTCGAAGGGGCTGGAAGGTCGCCTCGTGTTCACCCCGAACGTGGCCGAGGCCGCGATCCTCCTCGACGTGGACGAGGCCGACCCGGACACGGCGGCGCTCGAACTGGCGCGACGGTACGGCGCCGTCGTCACCTGTCAGGGCAGGGTCTCCGACGGTGAGCGGGACTTCATCGCGCCCGGCGGGAGTCCGGCCCTCGGGACGGCGGGTAGCGGTGACGTCCTGGCCGGAGCGATCGCCGGGCTCGCGGCACGCGGACTCTCCCCGCTCGCGGCGAGCTGCTGGGGTACCGTGCTGCACGCCGCCTCCGGCGATCGGCTCGCAGACCGGATCGGCCCTCTCGGAGCCCTCGCCCGCGAGTTCGCGGACGAGTTCCCGACGCTCCTCCGAGAGCTCGGGCGACCCGTCACGGGGCGGTCCTAACCGACAGCGGGCCAGCGCCAGCCGGTGATCTCGGGTGCGTCCTCGCCGAACTCCCTGGTGTGCGCTCGGGCCCGGAGCCGGGCGTCCTGCATCTCCTGACGGAGACCCGCGAACCGCTCGCCGAGCCCCGGCGTCCGGTCGATCGCGTCGCACACGAGCGAGAACCGGTCGATCTCGTTGAGCATCACCATGTCGAACGGTGTCGTGGTGGTCCCGTTCTCGAGGTACCCGCGGACATGCAGCTGATCGTGCCCGTGGCGCTTGTACGTCAGCCGATGGATGAGCCACGGGTACCCGTGGTAGGCGAAGACGACCGGACGGTCCGTCGTGAACACGCTGTCGTACTCGGCGTCGGAGAGGCCGTGCGGATGCTGATCCTCACCCATGAGTCGCATGAGGTCGACCACGTTCACGACTCGGACCGACAGCTCCGGGATGCGTTCGCGCAGGATACTCACGGCGGCCAGCGTCTCGAGCGTGGGGACATCCCCGGCACAGGCCATGACGAGGTCCGGGCGCTCCCCCGCACGCTCTGAACCGGCGAAGGGCAGGATGCCGAGCCCGCGGGCGCAGTGCGCGCGGGCCTCGTCGACGCCGAGCCACACGGGTTCCCGGTCCTTGCCCGCGACGATGACGTTGATCTCGTCCGTGCTCTGCAGGCAGTGCTCCGAGACGGCCAGGAGGGTGTTCGCATCGAACGGCAGATACACCCGGATGACATCGGGCTTCTTGTTCACGACGTGGTCGATGAACCCGGGGTCCTGGTGGCTGAAGCCGTTGTGGTCCTGACGCCAGACGTGACTCGTGAGGAGGTAGTTGAGGCTCGCCACCGGGCGCCGCCACGGCAACTCACGTGAACCGTTCAGCCACTTCGCATGCTGGTTGAACATGGAGTCGACGATGTGGATGAAGGCTTCGTAGCAGGTGAACAGGCCGTGCCGACCGGTGAGCAGGTAGCCCTCCAACCAGCCCTGACACTGGTGCTCGCTGAGCATCTCCATGACCCGGCCGGCGCGGGCGAGATGCTCGTCGTCCGGGACGGTCTCGGCGTTCCACTGCCGTTCGGTCACCTCGAAGACCGCCTGGAGTCGGTTACTGGCGAGTTCGTCGGGCGCGAAGATCCGGAAGGTGGTCGGGTTACGCCGGATCACCTCCGTGAGCCACGACCCCAGGACTCCCGTCGCCCCGGCGTCGCGACCACCCGGGGCGTCCACCACGACGGCGGCGTCGTCGATCGCGGGGAGGTCGAGTTCCGTGCGCAGCAGACCTCCGTTGGCGTGCGGGGTCGCGCTCATCCGGGCCTCCCCGCGCGGAGCGAGTCCCCGCACGAGCGGAACCACCGCGCCATGTTCGTCGAAGAGCTCCTCAGGCCGGTAGCTCCGCATCCAGGACTCCAGGATCCGGGTGTGCTCCTCGGTGTCCCGAGCGTCGGCGAGCGGAACCTGATGCGCGTGGAACGTCCCCTCGACCCGGACGCCGTCGATCACCTCGGGGCAGGTCCAGCCCTTCGGTGTGCGCAGCACGATCATGGGCCATACCGGCCGTCCGGTGTCTCCGGTGGCGGCCCGGGACTTGATGGCCGCGATGCGGTCGAACACGACGTCGAGGACCTCGGCGAACCTGCGGTGTACCTCCATCGGATCCTCGCCGTCGAACCCGCCCTCGACGAAGAACGGTTCGTGTCCGTATCCACGCAGGAGACTCTCGAGTTCGGAGCGTGGGATGCGAGCCAGGACCGTCGGGTTCGCGATCTTGTAGCCGTTCAGGTGCAGGATGGGCAGGACGACGCCATCCTGGACCGGGTCGATGAACTTGTTGGAATGCCAGCTGGTCGCGAGCGGTCCGGTCTCCGCTTCACCGTCGCCGACGACCGCCGCGACGAGGAGATCGGGGTTGTCGAAGGCTGCGCCGTACGCGTGGCTCAGGACGTACCCCAGCTCGCCACCCTCATGGATGCTGCCTGGCGTCTCGGGAGCCGCGTGACTCGGTACCCCGCCGGGGAAGCTGAACTGACGGAAGAACCGGGTCAACCCTGCTTCGGTCTCGGCGACGTCAGGGTAGATCTCGCTGTAGGTGCCGTCCAGGTAGGCACTCGCCAGGATCGCCGGCCCGCCATGCCCGGGCCCGGCGATGAACATCGCCGATTGGTGGCGCTCCGCGATCACGCGGTTGAGATGCGCATAGGTCAGATTCAACCCCGGTGCGGTCCCCCAGTGGCCGAGGAGCCGGCGCTTCACATGAGCGGCTTCGAGCGGGCGGCGGAGGAGCGGGTTGTCGAGCAGGTAGATCTGCCCGACGGACAGGTAGTTCGCGGCGCGCCACCAGGCGTCGACCTGTTCGATGCTCCGCTCGGACACCGGCTCGCTCGTGCCGCGAGGCCGCCAGCTGTCCGTCGTCGACCCGTCCCGTGCGTTGTGCGTCATCGTCCCAAGATCCCAGGTCGAGCGACCGGAGGCCAGGGTGGTGCGTCGCTCCTGCGAGCGTGCTAGAGCGTCGGCGGGCGGTGCCGACCGGTACCGGCCGTCGCGCCCCACCAGTCGAGGTACGCGCTCGCGGTGTCCGGCAGCGCCGGGCGGAGGCTACGACCGGCGGGCAGGCGCGTCCGGGAGGGATCCAGCCAGGCCGCGGCCAACTCGGTGTGCAGCGTCGACGGGTCGTAGCGGACCATCGTCTCCGGCCGCAACTGCTCCATCTCCGCCGCGTAGCGCGAGTCGACGACGAGCGGCCGGCGGCCTGCCTCGACCCAGTCGAGCATCGAGCGCGACGCGGAGACATGGCCGTGCGCGGCGAGCGGGATGCCAGGAAGCGAGATCTGCGCGGCGAACGCCGCATCGTCGAGGTATCCGGTGACCTCGAACGAGACCTCGGCGGCGCGTGCTTCCGCCTCGAGGTCGAGCACGTCATCCTCATGGCCGGCCGAGGGGGCGCCGATGGCACGGACGACGACGTCGGCGATCGGGTGACCGGTGGCACGGAGATCCTCCGCCGCTCTCGATGCCGCCTGGATCGCCGCTGCGTGGCCCTTTCCCGGGTAGATGAACCCGGCGATGAGGACAGTGAGCGGACGGGACACTCCGCGCTGCGACGCATCGTCCACGGTCGCCGGAGCGGATGCGATCCGGGAGCCGAGCGGGATGGCGTATGGAACGACCGAGGCACTGACACCGAGGAACTCTTCGGCGAGCGCCTGCTCGTGCCTGCTGTTGACGGCCGTCGCGTGGGCGGCTGCGATGAACCGTGCGTAGGCGGCGATGCGGCGGTCCAGCATCCTGCCGTCCGAGGTCTGCGGGACGTCGTGGAGGGTGACCGTCAACTCGGTGGCGTCTGCGAGGCGCTCGACGGCTTCCGCCGCCTCCTCGGGCGATCGACCGAACAGGCGGTCGGTGACGTGGACGTGTGCTCGGCCCACGCCGTCGAGCAGGTGCACGGCGTGGGACGGGGTCGGGGCGTCCAAGCGTTCCGCGCGAGGGTCCGTGGTGATTACGGCGTCGGCGACGTCGATCGCGTACTGGACGACGCCGTGGTGCTGTGGGCCGATCATGAGGAGACGGGGTGGGGCTGCGATCACCTGCGTCATGGTGGTGCAGTGGGGGGCCTGCGTCAAGGGTCGCGGGCACTCTCGTCATCGGACCTATGTTCGGAGGACGGCGCGCGCATCGCGCCGACCCGTCCGCGCGTCTCGCGCCCGCATCCGTACAGGGGATCCCGCCATGCAGCCGACCGCGACGCACCCCACCGCTCGAGTCGCCGACCCGACGTCTCGCCCGATCCGTGTCGTCTCGATCCCGGCCGCGCACCCCTACGTCGGCCGGGTCTCCGCCTCACCCGAGATCGACGTCCTGGACGATCCGCCGGTCGAGGGAGCGCCATCGGGCGTCTGGTGGCCCCCCGTGGCCCTCGATCCGAGCTGGATCCGCGACCACGCCGGCGATGCCGATCTCCTGCACATCCACTTCGGCACGGAGTCGTTCCCACCCGGACACGTGACCGCGTGCCTCGAGGCCGCGCACGAGGTCGGCTGGTCGGTCGTCTACACGGTGCACGACCTCGAGCACCCGCAGCTCGAGCACCAGGGGGCGTACGGGGCGCAGCTCGATGAGCTCGTCCGCGGCGCCGACGCGCTGGTCACGCTGACCCCCGGCGCCGCCGAGGGGATCCGGGAACGCTGGGGTCGCGAGGCGATGGTCATCGCTCATCCGTCACTCCTCTCGGACGACGTCGACGTCCCGCTCGTGCTGCCGTCGGCCGGGTTTCGGGTCGGCGTGCATCTGAAGGACCTGCGCCCCAATGTGGACGCGGTCGGTGTCGTCACCACCCTCATCGACGCGGTCGAACGCCTGCGCCGCCGTGGAGCGGACGTCGTCGCAGAGATCCGGATGCACCACGTGGTCCGCGATCCGGAGGCCCGCGACACCGTCCGACGGCTTGTCGGCAGATCGGAAGCGGCGCTCCTCATCGAGCACGAGCGTCTCGACGACCTCGGACTCGCCATCGCGCTCAGCCGCCTGGACGTCTGCCTGCTCCCCTACCGGCACGGCACGCATTCCGGCTGGCTCGAACTCTGCTGGGATCTCGGCGTGTCCGTCGCCGTCCCGTCCGGGATCGGAGCGTACCTCGAGCAGCATCCCGACGACACGGTCTCCGCGTACGACCTCGGGGACGGGGCCTCACTCGAGCGTGCCGTCGGCGAGCTCCTCGAAGCGGATGGCGCGACCCGAGCCGGTTCCGCCGGTCGGAGCGCGACCGTCGCCGAGCGCCGCGCCCGTCGCGTCGTCGACGACGCCGTCGGTGCAGCAGCGCACGCCGAGCTGTACCGCCGAGTCATCGCCGAGCACGCCTCGTGACGGCCGGTCCACGACTGCGCGTCGTCGTCATCGCCCCGCTACGCTTCCCCATCCGTCGTCCACACGCCGGCGGTCTCGAATCCGCCGTGTGGTCGGAGGTCACCGCGCTCCGCGCACGAGGCCACGAGGTGACGTTCATCGGCGTCCGCGGGTCCGACTTCGTCGAGCGCGGCAGCGTCTTCGAACTACCGGAACTACGGTGGCCGCGCTGGTCCTCCCCCGACGACGAGCGGTATCCCCCGGGCCACATGACCCGATCCGTCCCGGCATTGCGCCGTGCGCTCGAAGCGATCGCCGCTCGGCCAGGGCGATACGACGTGGTCTCCAACCACTGCCTGGACGCGCTGCCGGTGGAACTGGCGCCCGAGCTGGGCGTCCCCATGATCACCACCCTGCACACACCGGTCGACGAGGCCGTCGCCGCTGCCGCGAGCCGGGCCGGTTCCGACGGCAGCCGGTTCCTGGCGGTGAGCGAGTTCACGAAGCGCACCTGGGCGACGGCCGGCGTCGAGTCCGAGGTGCTCCTGAACGGCATCGATCCGGATGCCTGGCGGGCCGGCCGGGGCGGTGACGACCTGGTGTGGTTCGGGCGGGTCGTCGCGGAGAAGGCTCCACATCTCGCGGTCGACGTCGCCCGCCGACTGGGGCGACGCCTCGTCATCGCCGGCCGCGTGGGCGATCCGGTGTACGCCGAGCGCGTGCTGTCGCCGCTGCTGGGACGCGACGTCCGACATGTCGGGCCGCTCGATCCGGCGCGACTCGCCACGCTCGTCGGACGGAGCGCGGCAGCGGTCTCGACGCCGGCGTGGGCCGAGCCGTTCGGTCTCGTCGCGCCGGAGGCGCTGATGACCGGGACACCGGTGGTTAGTTTCGCCGTCGGAGGTGTGCCCGAGATCGCCCAGGCCAGCGTCGGGATGCAGGTGGTCGAGCCAGGAGACCTGGCCGCCATGGCGGACCGCGTGGACGGGTTGATCCGGCAGTCGGAGCTGAACCGAGGGTTCCGCGCCTCGATCCGGGCATCCGCCCTCGCCCGGTTCTCGCTCGACGCCAGGGTGGGCCGGCTCGAGGAGCACTTCGCGGCGCTCCTCGGCGACTCGCCGGTGCTCGGTTCCGGTCGCGTGGACGAGTTCAGCTCGTGAGGCCGCGCATCGGTTGGTACGTGCACCACCACGGACGGGGGCACGTGACGCGTCTGCTCGCCGTCGCACCCCACCTCGACGCCGACATCGTCTGCTTCAGCTCGTTCCCGGCTCCGGGGGGACTCCCCTCGAACTGTTCCTGGGTGGTGCTCGACCGGGATGACGACGTGCCGGACGGCGCGTCTCCCCCGGACGACTGCGATCCGACCGCAGAGGGGCTGCTGCACTGGGCGCCACTCGGCCATGCCGGTCACCGTGCTCGTCTTGCGACCATCGCCGCCGCTCTCGCGCAGCAGCAGATGGACGCGATGGTGGTGGACGTCTCCGTCGAGGTGGTGCTCCTCGCACGCCTGCTCGGTGTCCCCACCGTCGTCATGGCACAGCCGGGCCATCGCGACGACGAGCCGCACGCGCTCGCCTTCCGTGCGGCGTCGACGATCATCGCCCCATGGCCTCAGGGTGTGCTGCAGCTGGAGCACCTGCGTCCCGTGCAGGACAAGGTGGTGTACACCGGCGGCATCAGTCGCTTCGAGGGACGGGAGCGGACGTCCGCGGAAGCCGGGCGCAGCGGGGTGCTCCTCCTCGCCGGTGCCGGGGGTTCCGCGGTGTCACGGGATGCCGTGGAGGAAGCCGTACGCGCCAGCGGTCGCGATTGGACCTCGCTCGGCACCGGTGCCGGGTCTGTCTGGTCCGACGACCCGTGGGACGCGCTCTGCCGGGCGGAGGTGGTGGTGTCGTGGGCCGGTCAGAACGCGATCGCCGATCTCGCCGCGGCCGGCGTCACGGCCGTCGTGGTCCCACAGGAACGCCCGTTCGACGAGCAGGTGTCCACCGCCCGTGCACTTGAAGCCAACGAGCTGGCGGTCGTGCGGGCGTCCTGGCCCGACGCTGCGGACTGGCCGGCCGTCCTCGACCGGGCTGCGGAGCTCGACCCCGACTGGTCTCGTTGGCAGGTGGCGGGCGCCGCCCGACGGGCGGCTGAGGCGATCGAGGCGGTCGCGGCCGGCGATCCTGCAGGGGGTGGGCGATGAGGACGTCGATCGTGACCCTGTGCTCGCGCCCACGACTCGGGCACCTCGAACGGCAGCTCGAGGCCGTCAGGGCGTTCATACCGACGTCGGGTGACGTGGTGGAGCGACTCGTCGTGTGGATCGGCGACGACGCACCACCGGCTCTCGACGCGGAGCTGACGGTCCACCTCCCACCGGGGCCCGACGGGCTCCGTCTCGCGGCAGGTCGGAACCTCGGTGCCGCGCTGGCCGTCGAGCGCGGTGCCGACCTCATCGTGTTCCTCGACGCGGACTGCGTCCCCGGGCCCGCACTGCTCGACCGGTACCGCGAAGCGTCAGCTCGCCATCCGGGGGCCATCCTCTGCGGACCGGTGACCTATCTGCAGCCCGGCGTGGACGTCGCCGACCACCACGCGTTGGCGGCGGCGACGGCTCCACATGCCGCGAGACCGAACCCGGAGGACGGCGCGGAGCGTGTCGCCTCCGAGGACGAGTACCCGCTGTTCTGGTCCTTGTCGTTCGCGACGACTGCGTCGACGTGGTCCCGGACCGGAGGGTTCGACGAGGGCTACGAAGGCTACGGCGGTGAGGACACCGACTTCGCGTTCGCCCTGAGCGCGGCGGGGACACCACTCGTGTGGGTCGGAGGCGCGCACGCCTACCACCAACACCACGAGACGCAGCGCCCGCCCTGGCAGCACTTCGACGACATCCTCCGGAACGGCGCGCGGTTCGCCGACCGGTGGGGAACCTGGCCGATGACCGGTTGGCTGGAGGCGTTCGCTCAGGCCGGCGCCGTGCGGCGGGTGGGTGAGGACTGGGTCCGCGTTCAGCCGACCGCGACCACCAGCGCGATGGCGACGGGCTCCGGCGCATAACGGTCGACGGGACAGTGCCGTCTCATCGGCCACTGCCCGGGCGTCACTCGTCAGCGACGAATCGCACCCGGTGGACCGCTGCGGAGTCGTGTGCTGCGGAGTCGTGTGCTGCGCTGGAGCCATCGGACGGCGGGCAGATCCTCCGGCCAGTGCACACGCAGGGTGGTCCAGCCGCGACGCATCCGGAGGGCGAGCGAACCGGCATCGGTGAACGGGCGCATCGAGATCCCCATCTCGAGCGACCGGTCGTAGCGCACGCGTCGGTGCAGACCCAGGTGTGTCGACACGTCCAGATCGTCGTGCAGTTCCGCATCCTCGCGGTGCACCGTCTCGGCGATCTGCTCCCACGTCTCGCGTCGGACCGCACAGTTGGACCCGAAGATCGGGACCTGGGCGAGGGCGGCCCCGACGAAGAGCCGGTACGCCCCGAGGTAGAGGCCGGCGAGCGGTGCTCGGAGCGGGCGGGGACCGTCGATGAAGACGGCGGGGCCGGTGAGCGCCTCCAGCTCCGGGTCCGTCGCGAACGCCTCGGTGATCCGGGTCAACCAGTCCGGCGGCGGCACGCAGTCCGCGTCGAGTCTCGCGACGACCGTCGCCGTCGCGTGGTCGAAGCCGGCTGCGTTCGCCGCGGGGATGCCGGGCATCGGCTCATCGATGAGGACTGCGCCGTACCGCTCGGCGATGGCCGCGACCTCGGCACGATCGCGGCTGCCGTTGTCGACGACGATGATCGATGCGGGTCCGGTGTGCTGCGCGCGCAGGGAGCGCAGACAGCGGCGCAGGAGCGCGGCGTCGTCCTTCACCGGAACGACCACGTCCACGGTCATGGGCGGGTGGACTGCGGTCTCGTGCGTCTCGACCGTCATGCGTCTCGCCCATCCGCCAGCAGTTGTGCCTCCGCGAACACCCGCGGGTGGGCGAGGATCCGGAAGTGACCGCCGGTGTCGAGTTCCACGTTCTTGGCACCCTCGAGTCGGCTGCCGCCCGGGATGTGCGGATCGAAGCGCCCGTAGACGGAGACGATCCTCGGATTGACGGTCGCCTCGCGGGAGAGCGCGAGGATCGTCGGGTCGTCGGGGGTGAAGATGCGGAGGCTCGGGAGGAGCATGAGCCTCGCGTACCGCGATCCGGCGAACGGCGCCGCGACGGCGAGCATCCCCGAGATCCGGGCTCCGCCGCCGCCGAGCGACATGACGAACTTTCCGACGAGCCCGCCCTTGCTGTGCGCGAGGAGGACGACGTCGCCGAGCCCGTTCGCCTCGAGGTAGTCGGCGACGAGTCGTGCCGCCACCGGGACCGCGCGGTCGTTGCGCCCGAGCGGGTCGATCACGTGCACCGGGTGCCCGTCGTCGTGGAGTCGGCGGATGAGCGGCTCGAGGAACCGCCAGGTTTCGTAGACGCCCGGGAGGACCACGATCGGCGACCGGTCGCCGGACAGGAAGTCGTGCGGATCGGTGCGGCTGACGAACGCCCGGAGCTGCCAGACGAGCGCGTAGGCGTAGTCGCGCGCCCACCAGCCGAGTGTCCGCAGCGCGGACCGGATCACCGGTGGTCACCGTTCGCGTGGCTCAACCGTCTCCCCGCAGGACCTGGGGGCGTCGCTCTGTTCCCATGTCCTCACCGTAACCGGACCACCCGGCCTCACCCTGGACCTTGACAGCGGCCGGACCGGACCCGGGCTGATCGGGACCGACGATGCTCGGCGTGGCTCACCACGGGTGCGGTGCGCTGATAATCTGGCAGCTGCGGTGGCCTCGGGGTGTTCGTGTGCCCGGACGATCGAGGAGTGCAGTGGGAGAGATCGACGGAGAGTTCGGCCGCGTCCGGGACGCGCTGGAGCGTCCCGCGATCCGGCTCCTGAGTCGCCCGACCGCACCGGCGGTGGTCGCGATCTTCCGCACCACGTTCGGCCGCGACGTCCAGTTCGTCGCAGCGGACCGCTTCCATCTGCAGGTCGAGGAATACCTCGGCGAACTCGCGGCTCGCGGTGCTCGGATCCCGGCCGGCGGCGATGAACGCGGTGGCGGACGGTCCCTCTGCCGGGAGTGGGTGCACGACCAGTGGCTCGTCCGGACCAGCACCGACGACGGCGAGGAACAGTACTCGCTCACCTCGCACGCGCTCGAAGCGGTCTCGCTCGTCGACGGCCTCGCACACGACCGCGCCCTCATCAGCGAGTCGCGCCTGACCATGATCCTCGACTCGGTGCGCCGATGGGCGCTGCAGGCCGACCCGGACCGTGACGAGCATCTGCGTCGTATCGACGCGCAGCTCGCCGAGCTCCAGGCGGAACGCGAACGGGTCGCGGCCGGCGGCACCGTCGTGGCGGCGAGCGACGACCGGATGCAGGACGGCTACGCCAACATCGCCGACCTCATCCGTCAGCTCCCGAGCGACTTCCGCCGGGTCGAGGAGTCGGTCATCGCGATGCACCGGCGGATCGTCGAGGACTTCCGGAACGACACCCGTCCGATCGGCGAGATCCTCGACGACTACCTCCGGCGCACCGACGAGCTGATGACGGCGACAGCCGAGGGTCGGGCCTTCGAGGGCGCTTTCGAGCTCCTCCGCAACGACGATCTGCTCCAGGACCTCAAGCGCGACCTCTCCACGATCCTCGACCACCCGTTCTCGGCCAGACTCGGGCCCGCGGAGCTCCGTGGCTTCCGGGGTGCCGTCGGCATCATCCGACAGGGGATCGACGACGTCCTCGCGCAGCGTCGGCGGCTCACCGCGACGCTCCGTGACCACATCGTGCATCACGACGTCGTGCAGGACCGCGAGCTCGACTCGACCCTGCGAGCATTGAACCAGCGCCTCGGCATCTGGATGCGGACCGCGGGACCACGCGCCACCGTCGACCTGCCGCTCCTCCCCGAGACCATCGACATCGAGCACCTGCGCGAGCGGTTCTACGATCCGGACGTCGAGGTCGCACCGCCGCCGATCGCGACCGCCGTCGAACGGATCGACGGCGCGGCGATGTCGCTCGACACCCTCCGGTCGCAGGGTGGTCCGCTCCTCGACGAGCTCCGGGCCGGACTCCTCGGTGCGGTGACCTCCGGTGCCGAGGACGCCCATGCAGCGTTCTCGGCGCTCGATCCGGAACTCCGACGACCTGTGGAGCTCTTCGGCCTCGTCCACCTCATGACCCAGCTGGGCACGTACGACGAGCAGGCACCACGCCGTCGCTACGAGACGGTCCGTCCGGACGGGACGACCACCGCGTTCGAACTCCCGGCCTTCCCACTGGGTGAGGCCGGTGTCGCAGCGCTGACGCGAGCCACGACGACCACGACGACTGTTCCGGCCGACCAGGCCGGGCGCGGAACGGAATGACATGACCTCCGAGACGGATCCCACCGTGACGGCGACGACCGATTCGACGTCGGACGACCTGACGACGGACGGACTCGACGCCTTCACACCCGCCGACGCGCCGGTCGCCGACCCGGATGACGACTCGTTCGCCCTCTTCGAAGGGGACGAGGGACGCCTCGACGCCGCTCAACGTCGTGCGCTGGTCGCTCTGCTGAAGCACCGCTACGTCAGCCCCGCGCTCCAGCCTGCCGAGTGGCGGACGGTCCTCGAGTCCGAGTCGCTGCTGCGGTCCCGCCTCAACGAGCTGTTCCTGGAGCTCGAGGTGGACCGCTCGGCCGAGGTCGCCTTCAAGCGCCAGGCGGGCTCGGAGAGCGGGCGGCGTCCCTTCCCGACTCTGCTGCACGACACCAGCTACAGCCGCGAGGAGACGATCCTGCTCGTCTACCTGCGGACGCGTCTCCGGACCGAACTGGCCAACGGCGCACGGGCCGCGATCGTCGAACACGACGAGCTCCTCGGCTTCGTCGCGAGCTTCCGGCCCGAGCACGCCACCGACCGCGCCCGCGACGACGGACGCGTCGAGCGCGCGATCGACAAACTGCTGACCGCGCGCGTCCTGCTGCGGACCAAGGACGCCCGCCGCCACCGGATCGCGTCGGTGGTGGAGACGCTCCTCCCCCTCGAGCGCCTCCAGGAACTCCTGGAGTGGCTCGAGACGCAGACCGCAGCGGTCGATCCGGCCTCCGAACAGCCGCGAACCGATGCCGACGCGGACGCGGACGACGAGCCCGACGGCACCGTGGCCGAGTCGCAGAACTCCCCCGACGACCAGACCCAGCCACAAGCAGCAGAGGACGACCGATGAGCCGCTCCACGGACACCGACACCCTGCTGGACCTCGTCGAGCAGTGGCGCATCGAACGGATGCAGGTCATCAACTGGGGTGGGTTCGACGGGTACCGATCGGTCGACTTCGCCTCCCGCGCGACGCTCATCTCCGGCGCCTCCGGAACCGGGAAGAGCTCGCTCATGGACGCGTATCTCGCGGTCATGATGCCGTCGGACGTGCCGTTCAACGGAGCCTCCAACGACGCGGCGGTCGGACGGGCGCGGAATCCCGACCAGCGCAACCTGCTCACGTATCTCCGCGGCAAGGTCGACTCGGCACGGGACCCGCAGACCGGGGCGATGCGCGACATCAACCTGCGCGGCACGGATCAGCTCACCTGGGGTGCCGTGGCGGTGACCTTCCTCAACGACGACGACCGTCGCTTCACCGTCGTGCGCGCCTACCTCGTCCCGCGACGTGCGCTGCGCACCGGTGACCTGTCGATGACCATGGCGACCGTCGACGGGCCGTTCGAGCTCACGGACCTCGAGGCGTTCGTGCCGAAACGGTTCGACGCCGGTGAGCTCCAGGGTCGCATCCCCGGATTCGTCGTCCGCGACACCTACGCGGAGCTGTCCTACACGCTGCACACTCGTCTCGGCATCGGTGCCGGTGGCGACGGTGGACGGGCGATGCGTCTGCTGGCCAGGATCCAGGCGGGCCAGCACCTGCCGACGGTCGACGGCCTGTACAAGTCGATGGTGCTGGAGCGTCCGAGCACGTACGACGCGGCCGACCGGGCGCTGTCGCACTTCGAAGCGCTCGACGAGGCGTACCTCGCGATGGAGACCGAGAGCCGTAAGGCTCGGGTGCTCGAGCGGCTCGGTGAGCTGCGTCGCGACTACGAGGACGGGCACCGGGCGGCGGCCGACCTCGAGCGCCTCGGCTTCACCGAGGACGGCACGACCCCCTTCACCGTCTGGCGCAGTCGCGCACACGAGGCATTGCTCGATGAAGCGGTCTCCAGGAACCGGCGGGAGAAGCTCGAGGCCGGGGCCACGTTGGAAGCGGCGCGGGCACGAGCTGCTGCCGCAGGTGTCCGCGTCCGCGAGCTCGAGCGTCAGGTGTCGGAGCAGGGCGGGAGCGCGCTGCGGCGTGCCGAGGAACGCCGTGAGGCCGCGGAGGCGACGCACGCCGAGGTGGCACGAGCCAGGTCGCTGTTCGACGAGCGCACCGAGGTCCTCGACGATCCGATCGAGGATGAAGCCTCGTTCCGGCGTGCGCTGGGCCGCAGTGAGGACTTCCTCGCCGACGACGACACCGCGCTCGACGCCATCGAGACCGATCGCGCCCAGCTGCATCGCGAAGCGTTCCCTCTCGAGGAGCGCAACACCGAGCTCCGCCGTGAGCTGCAGTCGCTTCGCGGCCGTGACGGCGCGGTCCCCGATCGACTCCACCGGGCGAGGCTCGCCCTCGCCGAGGCGGCCGGACTCGATCCCGAACAGCTGCCGTTCGTGGCCGAGCTCATCGACGTCGCTCCCGCCTATGCCGCCTGGCGTCCCGCGATCGAGGTCACCCTCCACGGTCTCGCGAGGACCGTCCTCGTCGACGAGGAACACCTCGACGCGTTCGGCCGCGCGATCGACGCCGTCCGGATCCCGGTCCGCCTGCAGTTCGAGGGTGTCCCGCTGCATGAGCCGTCCTCCCCGGACGCGGGCGACCCCGCGTTCATCTCCGGCCGCGTCACGTACCGCACCTCCCCGTTCAGTACGTGGATCGAGCAGCGCGTCACCTCGGACCGGATCGACGCGCGGTGTGTGGAGACACCGTCGGAGCTCTCGGGCGGAGGTCGCCGCGTGACCGTGAACGGCCAGCTGCGTGACGGCCGCCGCGGCTCTCACGGCGACACGGGCGGCGCACCGATCCTCGGCTTCACCAATGAGGCGCGGATCGCGTCGATCGAGGCGGAGACGGCCGAGATCCGCGGGCGACTCGAGGTCATCGCCGGTCGACAGGCCGGGATCCAGCAGCGGCTGTCGCGTCGTGAGGCCGAGCGGGCCGCCCACCGGTACCGACTCGACACCGAGTGGGCCCGGATCGACGTCGCCGGTGCAGCAGCGCTCCGTGACGCCGCCGCGGCCGAGCTGGAGCGTCTGCTCGACGCCAGTGACGTCCTGCAGGAGCTCCAGGGCTCGGTGGCGGCCGCCCAACGTGAACTCGACGCCGCCAACGCGGAGCGGTTCCCGGCCGAGGACCGTGTCAGACGCCTCGACGAAGAGCACGGGGTGCTCGTCGATCAGCAGGACGCGGCGACGACGGTCATCGACCGCTTCGAGCGCTCCGAGGTGGAGGAGGTCTCCCCCGCCGACGTCGAGCGGATCGAAGCCGCCCTCGCAGCGGTGGGCGGCGTGCCGTCACTCGGTGGGTTCGGTGATGCGATGAAGCGGCTCCGCGCCCGGCTCGGTGACGAGTTGTCGTCGGCCGTCCGCCAGGCGGAGCAGGCCGCGCTCGCACAGGTGCACGTGTTCGAGCAGTACCAGTCGATCTGGCACGACCCCAACCTCGGCACGACGCTCGAGTCCTACGGCGACTACCGGGCGATCCTCGACGGCATCCTCGGCACCGGTCTCCCCGAGCGCCGCCAGGAGTGGCGCCGCCGGCTGTCCCAGTGGAGCGGCGAGGACCTGGTCCCCCTCAGCAGCGCGTTCGACAGCGCCGTCGAGGAGATCGAGGACCGCCTGGTCCCGGTCAACGACATCCTGCGCGACCTGCCGTTCGGACCGGCGCACGATCGTCTCAAGATCGTCCTCCGCCGGGTGCATCGCGAGGAGGCCTCCGCCTTCCGGCGCGAGCTGCGCGCCCTGTCGAGCGAGGTCACCGCGAACCTCGGCGACGACGAGTTGGAGGCCCGGTTCCAGCGGCTCCGCCGGTTCATGGAGTCGATGCGCGACACGGGTGCCGGCGCCCAGTCGACCCGCGACCAGGTGCTCGACGTGCGCCGTCACGTCGAGATCACCGCCGTACGGTACGACACGTCGGGGCAGGACGTCAGCGTCTACTCCTCGCTTGGCGACAAGAGCGGTGGCGAGACCCAGGAGCTCGTCGCGTTCATCGTCGGCGCCGCCCTGCGCTACCAGCTCGGTGACGAGGACCGCCCACGTCCGAGGTTCGCGCCGGTGCTGCTGGACGAGGGCTTCATCAAGGCGGACTCGGAGTTCGCCGGCCGCGCGGTGGTCGCCTGGCTGCGGCTCGGCTTCCAGCTCGTCATCGGTGCGCCGCTCGACAAGGTGACGGCGCTCGAGCCCTACATGGACCGGCTCCTGTCGATCCGGAAGGATCCGCAGACCCGACACGCCTGGGTCGCCGAGATCGCGCGGTCGGCTCCGGCCGAGTCGCTCGAACGCGTCGGATAGCGCTGTTCCGTCGATCTCAATGGATCGCGGCGTGACTTGACACGACGCGTGTTCGAACATATGTTCGAACCATGTCCGATCGGCCCGCCGCCCCGCCGATCCGCATCGGCGAGGCCGAGTGGATCGTGATGCGGGATGTGCCCGACCGGCCGGCCGGTCTCGTGAAGTATTTCGCGCCGAGCGGCGCACCGGCCTACTTCCGCTGCGTCACCTGGGCTCCGCGGTCAGAGGACCGCCGACTGATCGGTCGGTTCGCGACGCTCGCCGAGGCGGAGCGCGCCGTGCCGGGTGGACGCCGGTCCGCCGCACCGGCCACTCCCAGCTCCGCGGACGCCTGGGAGCACGGGCAGGTCCCGTGGGACGCAGCGCCGCGACGGAGCGACCGGTACGCCTGAGCGGCCGGTCACCGCTCGGTCAGCGCCACCCGTACCGCGTCCGGAGCCCGGTGGCGACTCGGGCGAAGCGATCCCGCGGGACCTGAGCCGCTTCCCGTCGCATGCCGTCGGGGTGCACGCGGAAGACGCGGTCGAGGTTCGCCCAACTCGGACGGCCGGCGCTGTCCCATCCGCCGGTGCCGAGCGGCACGAACTCACCGTCCTGCGAATGATCCTTGCTCGTCAGCTGCACCGCCAGCACCCAGCCTCCGGTCGAGCGCGCCACGATGAGCACCGGGCGGTCCTTGCCACGTCCGTCGCGCTCCTCGTACGGCACCCAGGTCCAGACGATCTCGCCTGGGTCGGGATCGCCGTCGACGGCCGGGGCGTAGTCGATCGACACGGCGCCCACCGCCCGCGGATCGACCTCGACGGTCGCCGTCCGGCCTGAGCGTCCGGGTGAAGCGGCGGTGGTGGTCGGTGGCGCGGCGAGGCCGGCGGTCCGCACCGCACTGGAGGCGGCGCGGGTGGAAGGGCCCAGGAGTGCGTTCGCGACGCGGCGGATGATCGAGGTGAAGGTTGACACGCCGTCACCCTACCGTCCGCGGCCGCCACCCCGGCGAACGACGGACGGGCGCCGTCCTGATGGACGACGCCCGTTCGGCGAATCGGTGACGATCGAGGTCAGTCGACGAGGGCGTACCCCTCTTCGCCGTGCACGGAGGTGTCGACGCCGGCGATCTCGTCCTCGTTCTTGACGCGGAAGCCGATGGTCTTCTCGATCGCGAAGCCGATGACGAAGGCCACGATGAAGGAGTAGACGAGGACGGCGAAGGCGGCGATGGCCTGGACGGCGAGCTGCTCGATGCCGCCGCCGACGAAGAGGCCGGTCTCGGTCGCGAAGAAGCCGAGGTACAGGGTACCGATGAGACCACCGACGAGGTGGATGCCGACGACGTCGAGGGAGTCGTCGAAGCCGAGCTTGAACTTGAGCTCGACGGCGATGGCGCAGACGGCGCCGGCGACGATGCCGAGGAGCAGCGCCCAGCCAGGCGTCAGGTTCGCGCAGGCCGGGGTGATGGCGACGAGACCAGCGACGGCACCGGACGCGGCGCCCACCGAGGTCGCCTTGCCGTCCTTGAACTTCTCGACGACGATCCAACCGATGATGGCGGCCGCGGTGGCCCCGACGGTGTTGACGACGATGAGTCCGACGTTCGCGAGCTCGTTCAGCCACTCGGCGCCGGCGTTGAACCCGAACCAGCCGAACCACAGGATGGCGGCACCCAGGAGGGTGAGCGGCACGTTGTGCGGCTTCGTGATGCCCTTCTGGAAGCCGATGCGCTTGCCGAGCACCAGCGCGAGGGCGAGTGCTGCGGCTCCGGCGTTGATGTGCACCGCGGTGCCACCCGCGTAGTCGATGACACCGATACCGGCATCCTCACCGAACAGCGTGGTTCCGAGGTTCATGATCCAGCCGCCGCCCCAGACCCACGCGGCGATCGGGAAGTACGCGATGGTCGCGAAGAGACCGGCGAAGATCATCCAGGAGCCGAACTTCGCGCGGTCGGCGATGGCGCCGGAGATCAGCGCGATCGTGATGATCGCGAAGGTGGCGCCGTAGGTCGCCCCCACCAGGTCGGTGTTCGCGGTCTCGCCGCTCGCGAGTGCGGTCATCCCGAAGTCGGAGAAGGGGTTGCCGGCGAACTCCAGCGGGCTGCCGACGGCCGACATGTTGAAGCCGTAGAGGATCCACAGCACGCTGATGAGGCCCAGCGCGCCGAAGCTCATCATCATCATGCTGACGACGCTCTTCGCCTTCACGAGGCCGCCGTAGAAGAATGCGACGCCCGGGGTCATGAACAGCACCAGAGCGGTTGCCGTGACTCCCCAAGCGATACTGCCTGTATCCATTGGATCTTCCTCACACATCGTGGTCTTGCAACGGGTGCCCGAGATGGAGAGGACCGGCTGAGCTCGGCCTCGCCGTCCGACTCGGTACAGCGACCAGTCTGGGGAACGGAGGTTTCCGCACGACTGTCAGCGTGTTTCCGACGTGTTACGCGAGTGCCGTCCAGGTAAACAGCGTGTTTCGTGACCGGCTGGGACCGGTCAATCCATCGAGGTGAGGGCGATCATGCGCGACATCGCGCGCAGGTACTTCTTGCGGTACCCACCGTTGAGCATGTCGCCGCCGAACACCTCGTCGAGGGCGGTGCCGGTGGTGACCACGGGGATCTGTGCGTCGTACACCCGGTCGATGAACGCGACGAGCCGGAGCGCCTGGCCCTGGTCGGTCAACTCGTGGACGTCGCGGAGCGCGATCAGGTCGACGCCGTCGAGGAGTCCGATGAACCGTGAGGGGTGGACGGCGGCGAGGTGCGTGATGAGACCGTCGAAGGTGTCGACCGTGACGTTCCGGCCGGCGGCCGCCGCCTCCTCGGTGCGGGCGTCGAACCGCTCCTCGGAGCTCACCACGGCATGACCCTCGATGCTGCGACGGCGGTAGTCGGTGCCGTCGATGCGGAGGGTCTCAAAATTGGCGCTCATGGCCTGGATCTCGCGGAGGAAGTCGGCTGCGGCGAAGCGGCCCTCCCCCAGGGCGTTCGGCGGCGTGTTGGAGGTCGCCGCGATCCTCGTCCCGGTCGCGACGAGTTCCCCGAGCAGTCGGGTCATGACCATCGTGTCGCCCGGGTCGTCGAGCTCGAACTCGTCGATGCAGATGAGCGTCGCGCCCGTCAGCTGCGCGACCGCCGCCGCGTAGCCGAGCGCTCCGACGAGGGCCGTGTACTCGATGAAGGTGCCGAAGTACTTCTTCCGACCGGGCGCATCGTGCCAGAGCGCGGCCAGGAGGTGGGTCTTGCCGACGCCGAAGCCACCGTCCAGGTAGATGCCCGGCTTGGCCGCCGACACCTTGGGCTTCCGCCGTCCGAAGAAGCCGCCACCGCCACCGGCCTGGGGCGCGAAGAAGGCGCGGAGCTTCTCGACCGCGGCCGCCTGGCCAGGGAAATCGGGATCCGGACGGTACGAGTCGAAGCTCGCCTGCTCGAACTGCCGGGGTGGCGTCAGGCTCGCGACGATCTCGGCGCCACTGACCGTGGGGACACGGTCGGCGAGGCTGCGGAATCCGGTCGGGACGGAAGGCGTGGTCACGGCAAACCTCTGGCTCTGCATGGGTGCTGGGTTACGGCGTCTGACGCATCGGTGTGGTTCGGTGGCGCGGACGGCGTACTGTCGAAGGGACAGGCTTCCAGCCTAGATGCACGACACCCGAGCCACACCGCAGCCAGCTGCACGACCGGAGGTACCCATGACCGTCGACGCCGATTCGACCTCGACCAAGTTCACCGCCTACGCCCACCCCGAGCGCCTCGTCACGGCGGAGTGGCTCGAAGCGCACCTGGGCGAACCCGGTCTCGTCGTCGTCGAGTCCGATGAGGACGTCCTCCTCTACGAGACCGGCCACATCCCCGGCTCGGTGAAGGTCGACTGGCACACCGACCTCAACGACCCGGTCGAGCGCGACTACATCGACGGAGCCGCCTTCGCCGCGCTGCTGGGGTCCAAGGGGATCTCGCGAGACGACACCGTCGTCATCTACGGCGACAAGAACAACTGGTGGGCCGCCTACGCCCTGTGGGTCTTCAGCCTCTTCGGACACGAGGACGTCCGGCTGCTCGACGGTGGACGCGACAAGTGGATCGCTGACGGCCGGGCGGTCACCCGCGACGCCACGGAGCGCGACGCCGTCGAGTACCCCGTGGTGGAGCGCGACGACACGGCCCTCCGCGCCTACAAGGACGATGTGCTCGCCCACCTCGGCAAGCCGCTCATCGACGTCCGCTCCCCCGAGGAGTACAGCGGTGAACGCACCACGGCGCCCGCCTACCCCGAAGAGGGTGCGCTCCGCGCCGGTCACATCCCGAGTGCGCAGAGCGTCCCGTGGGGCAAGGCGGTCGCCGAGGACGGCACCTTCCGGCCGGCCGAGGAGCTGGACGCGATCTACCGCGACGGCGCGGGCCTCGCCGAGGGCGACGAGGTGATCGCCTACTGCCGCATCGGCGAGCGGTCGAGTCACACGTGGTTCGTCCTGCAGCACCTGCTCGGGTTCGACAACGTCCGCAACTACGACGGGTCCTGGACGGAATGGGGCAGCGCCGTGCGCGTGCCGATCGTGCAGGGCGCCGAGCCTGGCGACGCACCGACGCGCTGAGCCCGTCCACCCACCGCCCTTCCGCACGGCTTCACGGTGCGGGAGGGCGGTCCGCTGTTCCCGGCTGCGATACTGGAGTGACCATGACCGATTCCCTCCTCGCCCCGAACCTCGCCGAGATCCGAGATGAGTTCCTCGCCGTCGAGGAACGCTCACGGCTGCAGCTGCTCCTCGAATTCAGCGACGAGCTGCCAGACCTCCCGGAGCGGTACCGCGACCACCCCGATCTCATGGAGCGGGTGCTCGAGTGCCAGGCGCCCGTGTTCTTCTTCGTCGAGGTCGACGAGGACGGCATCGTGCACCTGTTCGCCACGGCTCCCGAGGAAGCCCCGACCACGCGCGGATTCGCGAGCATCCTCGTCCAGGGGCTCGCCGGGCTCACCGTCGACGAGGTCCTCGCCGTCCCCGACGACTTCCCGCAGATGATCGGACTCTCCCGGGCGGTGTCGCCCTTGCGACTGCGCGGGATGTCGGCGCTGCTCGGCAGGACGAAGCGCCGTCTCCGCGAACTCGCCTGAGTCGTCGGCCCGTCGGTCAGTGCCCGGGCGGTAGCGGCACGAGCTCGTCGAGCCAGTCCGAGACCGCGGCGGTCCAACGCTCCGGGTCGTAGTTCCAGAGCTTCGTGTGACGGGCGACGGTGAACGGGACGAACGTCACGATGTCCGGTCGTGCGAGGGCGAGCGCCCGCGACGGCCCCGCCGGGACGTAACCGTCGTCGTCACTGTGCATCAGCAGGATCGGCAGCGCGAGGTCGGCGGCGTTGGCGACGTAGTCGAGCCGACCGAGATCGATGCTCGTCGCCTGCCCGGTCAGGAGGCGTCCCCACCGGCGGCTGATGGCGAGCAGGGCGACCCGACCCACGACGCTCGGGATCCGGTTCTCGCGGGCCTGGTGCTGCAGGACGTCCACCCAGTCGATGACCGGCGAATCGAGCGCGACGGCGCGGAGGAGTTCGGGGTGCGTCGTCCGCCGTGAGGCCTGGAGCACGATCGCTCCGCCCATGGACCAGCCCATGAGCACGACGTCTGCGGCGCCCTGTTCGCGCACCCAACCGATCGCGGCGTCCACGTCGCGCCACTCCTCGTCGCCGAGCGCGTAGCGGAAGTCCAGCGCGGGCGGAGCATCGCCGTCGTTGCGGTAGGAGACGAGCAGGCACGAGTACCCGGCGTTACGGAAGCTCGGCACAGCTCGGAGCGCTTCGGATCGCGTGGTCCCCCGGCCGTGCACCAGGACGGCCCAGCGGGTGGACGGTCCGTCCTCCGGGTGGATCGCCCACGCCGGCGCCGGCCCGAGCGGGGTCGGGACGAGCACGTCCTCGTGGGCGAGACCCAGCTCCTCCGGGCGGCGGAAGAACCACCCGCTGAACTCGGCCTCCTGGCCGACGCGGAGCGCGTCGACGTCGCCGCCGAGGAGCGTCCGGACCACCGTGTGCTGCCGCACCTCGAGGATGTCGCCCAGCTGCACGTAGGCGGCACGTCTCGTCACCCAGCTGCCGTAGCGGCCCGGGACGATCGTGTCCGGGGACGCGACGAGTTCGATCGTCCCTCCGGCACGGTCCAAGCCGACGATGCGTGCCTCGCTCGGGCGGTCCCGAGCCGGGACCACCACCTTGCGGGCGATGGTCGCGACGACGGCGAGTCCGAGGGCGCCGACGGCGGCAGCGGCTCCGCCGGCGATGACGATCGCATCCGTCGCCGAACCCCGTCGTCGGATGCCGGGGCCCGCCACTCCTCGACCGCCTGCCTGCGACCGGGGTCCGCATCTCCGCCCGGCGTGCCTCTGCCCATTCATCGGGATGTAACTCTAGTCTTCAGTCGTGGTAGAGAGTCCGACGACGGCAAAGGTTCCCGAAGAGTTCGCCCGAGCGGTGGACGCTGTTCGCGCTGCAGCCGTCCGGCCCGATCTGAGAGTCACGGAGATCCCCGCGCCGAGCAATCTCGCGCCGTTCGCCATCGCCCTCGCGGCGGACGTCTCGCCGAGTCGCCACGATGCCGACTCCGACCTCGGTACGGGGCGGTTCGTCCTCCTCTACGACCCCGACGGTTCCGACGCCTGGGGCGGACGCTTCCGCGTCGTCTGCTTCGCCCAGGCTCCCCTGGAGACCGAGATCGGACTCGACCCGTTCTTGGCCGAGGTCGCCTGGTCCTGGCTCGTGGACGCCCTCAACACCCGTGGCGCCTCCTACCAGGCGGCGTCCGGCACCGCGACGAAGATCATCTCGAGTGGCTTCGGGGAGCTCGCCCGCCAGGGCGACGGCGCACAGATCGAGCTCCGCGCGTCGTGGACACCGCTGGAAAGCGACGTCGCGGCGCACGTGGAAGGATGGGGAGAGCTGCTGTGCATGCTCGCCGGCTTGCCTCCGACCACCGAAGGGGTCTCCCTGTTGTCCGTCAAACGAGCTCACCGTGAGTGACGCGGCGCCCGGATCGGCGCCGCTCGTCCCGCCGCCCGCACCGACCGCACCACGGGTCGTCACCGACACCCGCGAGGCCTACCTCGCCTCACTCGAGGTGCTCGCCGCCGGTCACGGGCCGTTCGCGCTCGACGCCGAACGCGCGTCGGGCTACCGATACTCGCAGCGGGCCTACCTGATCCAGGTCTACCGTCGCGGTGCCGGGGTCTTCCTCTACGACCCGCCAGCGATCGGCTCCATGGCCGAACTCGGTGCCCTGATCCAGGGTGAACGCTCGATCCTGCACGCGGCCAGCCAGGACCTCGCCTGCCTCCGCGAGGTGGGCGTCGACCCGAGCGAGCTCTTCGACACCGAACTGGGCGCCCGTCTGCTCGGGCTGCCGCGTGTCGGGCTGGGTGCCGTGGTCGAGGAACTGTTGGGCATCCATCTGGCGAAGGAGCACTCCGCCGCCGACTGGTCGACCCGCCCGCTCCCCGCCTCCTGGCTCGAATACGCGGCGCTCGACGTCGAGCTGCTCGTCGACGCCGCGGAGGAGCTGGCAGCCCGCATCGAGGATGCCGGGAAGAGCGACATCGCGCGCCAGGAGTTCCAGGCGACGCTGGCCCGGGAGGCGAAGGCACCCCGCGCCGAGCCCTGGCGCCGCCTCTCCGGACTCCACGCCGTGCGCGGACAACGCAACCTCGCCGTCGCTCGCGAGCTCTGGATCGCGCGTGACGAACTCGCGCAGCGCCGCGACACCGCCCCCGGGCGGCTCATCCCCGACGCCTCGATCACCGCGGCCGCGAAGGCCAACCCCAGCTCGAAGCGCGACCTCGCAGCCCTTTCGGACTTCCGTGGGCGCGCGAGCCGCACCGAACTCGACCTCTGGTGGAACGCGATCCACACCGGCCAGACCACCGAGGACCTCCCCGGTGCCCGACCGGCGAGCGATACGCTGCCACCGCCGCGCAGCTGGTCCGACAAGAATCCCGACGCGCACGCCAGGTACACCGCGGCACGGACGAAGATCCTCGCGACGGCGGAGTTCCTGACGATGCCGGTGGAGAACCTGCTCACGCCGGAGACGCTGCGCCGACTGGCCTGGACGCCGCCCGAACCACTCACCGTCGAGACGGTAGCCGAAGCACTCGCCGAGCACGAGGCACGCCCTTGGCAGATCGACGCGACCGCCCGGGCGATCACCGACGCCTTTGTCGAGTCGGCCCAATCCCCGGTGGAGCCTGACCCGGACGCTTCGTAGGAAGCGCTGCACCCGGGTGTCCACCCGTGTCTGCCGCCTAGGATCGGGGCGTACCCCGAGAATGAGGAGGCAACGTGGCCGAACAAGCCGACGTCGTATTCGTTGATGGAGTCCGGACACCGTTCGGACGAGCCGGCGAAAAGGGCATGTACTGGAACACCCGGGCTGACGACCTGATCGTCAAGGCGATCATCGGGCTGCTCGAACGTCATCCCGGTCTGCCGCTCGACCGCATCGACGAGGTCGCCATCGCGGCGACGACCCAGCAGGGCGACCAGGGGCTCACGCTCGGCCGCACCGCCGCGCTGCTCGCCGGCCTCCCGAAGTCCGTCCCCGGATTCGCGATCGACCGCATGTGCGCCGGAGCGATGACCTCGGTCACGACGCTCGGCAGCGGCATCGCGTTCGGTGCCTACGACCTCGTCCTCGCCGGTGGCGTCGAACACATGGGGCGTCACCCCATGGGGCTGGACGCCGACCCGAACCCGCGGTTCCTCGCCGAGCGCCTCGTCAGTGAGGACGCGCTCAACATGGGCAAGACGGCCGAGCGCATCCACGACCGGTTCCCGCAGCTCACGAAGGAACGCTCCGACCGCTTCGGCATGCGCAGCCAGCAGAAGGTCGCGGCCGCCTACGAAGCCGGGCGGATCCAGCCCGACCTCGTCCCGGTCGCGCTCCGGAGCGACAGTGGATGGGGTCTCGCCACCGGCGACGAAGGACTCCGGCCCGAGACCACGATGGAGGGGCTCGCCGGACTGAAGACGCCGTTCCGGCCCCACGGCCGTGTCACCGCAGGCAACGCCTCGCCGCTGACCGACGGCGCCACGGTGAGTCTGCTCGCCAGCGCCTCGACGGCGAAGGAGCTCGGTCTCACGCCGAAGATGCGCCTCGTCAGCTTCGCGTTCGCGGGCGTCGAGCCCGAGATCATGGGTATCGGTCCCGTCCCCTCCACGGAGAAGGCGCTGCGGAAGGCCGGTCTGTCGATCGAGGACATCGGGCTGTTCGAACTGAACGAGGCCTTCGCCGTCCAGGTGCTCTCATTCCTCGACCACTTCGGCATCGACGACGAGGACCCGCGGGTGAACCCGTGGGGTGGCGCGATCGCGGTCGGGCACCCGCTCGCAGCCTCCGGCGTCCGACTCATGATCCAGCTCGCGGCGCAGTTCGCCGAGCACCCCGAGGTGCGCTACGGCCTCACGGCGATGTGCGTCGGCCTCGGCCAGGGCGGCACCGTGATCTGGGAGAACCCGTACTTCACCGGCAAGAAGGGACGCAAGTAGATGACCGACTACACGACCATCGACTTCTCGGAGCTCGTCGCGATCAGCGGCGACGACGAGGTCGTGACGCGCTCCTACGTCAAGGACGTGCGCCTGGCGAGCGGACGCACGATCGCGCTCATCACCCTCGACAACGGACGCGACCACACCCGGCCGAACACGCTCGGCCCGGTCACGCTGCTCGAGCTCGACGGCGTCCTCGAGGCGCAACGGACCCGTGCCGCATCGGGCGAGATCGACGGCGTCGCCATCACGGGCAAGCCGTTCATCCTGGCGGCCGGCGCCGACCTGAGCAAGGTCGGCGACATCCCGTCCCGTGAGGTCGCGACCAAGCTCGCGCAGCTCGGCCACCATGTCTTCGGCAAGCTCGAGGACCTCGGTGTACCGACCTTCGTCTTCATCAACGGACTCGCGCTCGGTGGCGGACTCGAGATCGGCCTCAACGCGAACTACCGGACCGTCGACGCCTCGGCGCCCGCGATCGCGCTCCCCGAGGTGTTCCTCGGACTCATCCCGGGCTGGGGCGGCGCCTACCTGCTCCCGAACCTGATCGGCATCGAGAACGCGCTCAACGTCGTCATCTCCAACCCGCTCAAGAACAACCGGATGCTCAAGGCGCAGGACGCGCTCGCCTACGGCATCGCCGACGTCATGTTCCCCGCCGCCAACTTCCTCGAGGACTCCCTGCGGTGGGCCGACGGGGTGCTCGGTGGCACGGTGACCGTGCAGCGCAAGAACGTGCCGGGGAAGGTCGAGCGGACGATCAAGTGGCCGCTCGCCATCAGCACCGCCCGCAAGATGCTCGAGAGCAAGATCGGCACCGTCGCGAAGTCGCCCTACGCGGCCCTCGACCTGCTCGAGGCCGCCCGCAGCGGCACGAAAGCGCAGGGGTTCGAGCGGGAGGACCGGGCGCTGTCCGAGCTCATCGTCGGCGACCAGTTCCAGGCCAGCATGTACGCGTTCGACCTCGTGCAGAAGCGGGCCAAGCGTCCTGCGGGTGCGCCCGACAAGCAGCTCGCCCGACGGGTCACCAAGGTCGGCATCATCGGTGCCGGGCTCATGGCGAGTCAATTCGCGCTGCTCTTCCTCCGGCGACTCCAGGTGCCGGTGGTCATCACCGACCTCGACCAGGGCCACGTCGACGCCGGCGTCGCCCGGATCCACGGCGAGATCGACACCCTCCGCGGGAAGGGCCGCATCTCCCCCGACGAGTCGAACCGTCTGAAGGCGCTCCTGTCCGGAACCACGGACAAGGCCGACTTCGCGGACTGCGACTGGGTCATCGAGGCCGTCTTCGAAGAGGTCGGCGTCAAGCAGAGCGTCTTCGCCGAGGTCGAGCAGTACGTCTCGGAGCAGGCGGTCCTCGCGACGAACACGTCCTCGCTCTCCGTCGAGGAGATCGGGGCGAAGCTCGCGCACCCCGAGCGGCTCGTCGGCTTCCACTTCTTCAACCCGGTCGCCGTCATGCCGTTGCTCGAGGTCGTCCGCACACCCCAGACGGACGACGAGACGCTCGCGACGGCCTTCGCCACCGCGGCGAAGCTGAAGAAGAGTGCCATCCTCACCGCCGACGCTCCCGGCTTCATCGTCAACCGACTCCTGGCGAAGGTCATGGGTGAGGCGGCGCACGCCCTGGACGCCGGCACCCCGCTGCTGACGGTCGAACGTGCCTTCGCGCCCATCGGCCTGCCGATGACGCCCTTCCAGCTCATCGACCTCGTCGGTTGGAAGGTCGCCGCGCACGTGCAGGACACGATGGTCGGGAAGTTCCCCGACCGGTTCTTCGCGTCGGAGAACCTCCACCGGCTCGCAGGCCTGGACTCGGTCGTCGAGAAGGACAAGGGCGGCAAGGTGACCGGCTTCACGAAGCAGGCTCAGAAGGTGCTCGTCACGGGCGACAGCCCGCTCAGCGAGGACGAGATCCTGCGACGGGTCGAGGACGGGCTCGCGTCGGAGATCAAGCTCATGTTGGACGAGGGCGTCGTCTCAGCCGCCCAGGACATCGACCTCGGGCTCATCCTCGGTGCGGGTTGGCCCTTCCAGGACGGCGGAGCGACGCCGTACCTGGATCGTGTCGGTGCGAGCGAGCGTGCCTTCGGCGACACCTTCCACCACCCGCCCATCCGGGGCGTCCAGGCGTAGTCCGCGCGATGTCGCGAGAGCGGGGTGTCCTCCACCATCGGTGGACGGCACCCCGCTCTCGTCGTTGAGCCTCGAGCGACGCCGGCCCTCAGCGAATGCCAGAGCTCAGCGGTCGACGGTGCTCATGTCCGGATACCGGTCGCCGGCCGGGAGACGGAGTGCGTCGAGTCGAGCGAGCGCATCGGCCGACAGGGAGAGCTCGTCGGCGCCGAGGTTCTCCTCGAGGTACGGGATCCGCTTCGTGCCGGGGATCGGTGCGATGTCGTCACCCTGGGCGAGCAACCAGGCGAGCGCCACCTGGGCCGGTGTCGCTTCGAGGGACGCGGCGATCCGGTCGACCTCTTCGACGATCGCGATGTTCGCAGCGAGGTTGTCCCCCGCGAAGCGTGGGTTGGCGCGACGGAAGTCGGTTTCGTCGAGCACGTCGAGCGATCGGATCGTGCCGGTGAGGAACCCGCGACCGAGCGGCGAGTACGGGACGAAACCGATGCCCAACTCACGGACGGTCGGCAGGATCTCCGCCTCGGGGTCGCGGCTCCAGAGCGAGTACTCCGTCTGCAGAGCCGTGATCGGGTGCACGGCGTGTGCACGCCGGATCGTGTCCGGAGCCGCCTCCGACAGACCGATGTACCGGACCTTGCCCTCGGTGACGAGCTCCGAGAGTGCGCCCACCGTCTCCTCGATGGGCACGCCCGGATCCACGCGGTGGAGGTAGTAGAGGTCCACGACGTCGGTCCCGAGCCGGCGCAGCGATCCCTCGATCGACAGGCGCACGTTCGCGGCGCTGCCGTCGGCGCCGAACTGTCCGTCACTGGAATTGCGGATCGTCCCGAACTTGGTCGCGAGGGTCACCTCGTCCCGGCGTGATCCGAGTGCAGCGCCGAGCAGTTCCTCGTTGAGGTAGGGACCGTACATCTCAGCGGTGTCGAAGAAGGTGACGCCGAGGTCCAAGGCACGGTGGATCGTCGCGGTCGACGCCGCATCGTCGAGGGCGGCACCGGTGTAGAACGCCGACATCCCCATGCAGCCGAGGCCGATCCGGGCGATGTCTGGTCCGGCTGTGCCGAGTGTGATGTGCTTCATCGTGTTGCCACCTGTCCTGTGTAGAGTTCGATCTTGCGATCGATGACCTCCAGCGACTGCTGCATCTCCTCGAGGCGGGCCAGGAACGAGATCCGATGCCGCAGCAGCAGCTCGAGCCTCGCCTCGGCGGTGTCGTCGCCACGCTGCGCCAATTCCGTGTACTCGCGGAGCGTCGCGATCGGCATGCCCGTCGATCGGAGTCTCGTCAGGAACACGACCCAGGACACGTCGCCCTCGCTGTAGCGGCGGTGCGTCGATGAGCTGCGGCCGATCGGACGTGGCATGAGCCCTGCGCGCTCGTAGTACCGGAGCGTGTGGACGCTCAGTCCGGTTCGTTCGGCGACGTCGGAGATGGCGTAGCCCTCGTGAAGAGTGGTCATGTCCACACGATACGACTTCGAGTGCACTCGAAGTCAAGCGCGCCACAGCCCGCGGTCAGGCGCCGTGCGGCCTCGTCGTGCTCCGCTCCGAAGACGTGTCCTGCTCGACGCGGTCGTCAGGCAGTGGGCGGGCTACGGGGATCCGGCTGCCGAGGACCTGTGCCACGACGTCGCGGGCGATCTGCTGCGCCGTGAGGCCCGCATCCTCGAGGATCTGCTCGCGGGACGCGTGGTCGATGAACTCGTCCGGCACGCCGAGCTCGTCGACGGCCGTGTCGACGCCGGCCTCGCGGAGGGTCTGCCTGATGCGGGTGCCGATGCCTCCGACGCGGATGCCGTCCTCGATGGTGATCACGAGCCGGTGCGCCGCGGCGAGCTCGACGAGCGATTCGGCGACGGGGACCACCCAGCGGGGGTCGACGACGGTCGCGCCGATGCCCTGCTGGGAGAGTCGGTCCGACACGTCGATCGCGATGGGCGCCATCGGGCCGACGGCGACGATGAGGACGTCCGGCTGCTCGGTCGTCCGGAGGACGTCGACACCGTCGTGGAGACGCTCGACGGCCGGGAGTTCGGCGGGGGCGCTGCCCTTCGGGAACCGGATGACGGTCGGGGCGTCGTCGATAGACACGGCCTCACGCAGTTCCTCGCGCAGCCGCTCGCCATCACGCGGTGCAGCGATCCGGATACCCGGGACGACCTGCAGGATCGCGAGGTCCCAGATGCCGTGGTGGCTCGGTCCGTCGGGGCCGGTCACGCCGGCGCGGTCGAGGACGACCGTGACTCCCGCACGGTGCAGCGCGACGTCCATGAGCAGTTGGTCGAAGGCGCGGTTCACGAACGTCGCGTACACGGCCACCACCGGGTGCAGCCCGCCGAAGGCGAGCCCGGCCGCCGAGGTGAAGGCGTGCTGCTCGGCGATGCCGACATCGTGCACGCGCTCGGGGAAGCGTTCGGCGAAGGCGTGGAGCCCGACCGGTCGCAGCATGGCGGCGGTGATGGCGACGACGCGGTCGTCGGCCTCGGCCACCGCGAGCATCTCCTCGCTGAACACGGCCGTCCAGGACGGGCGGGCGGCCGCCCCGACGGGCTCCCCGGTCTCGGGGTCGATCACGCCGACGGCGTGGAACTGATCGGCGTCGTCGTCCCGTGCCGGCTGGAAGCCACGACCCTTCTCGGTGATCGCGTGGACGATCACCGGTGCGCCGTAGTGCTTCGCCTGGGTCAGGGCCTCCTCCATCGCGTGGATGTCGTGTCCGTCGACCGGCCCGATGTACTTGATGTCGAGGTTGGAGTAGAGCGCCTCGTTGTTCGTGAGACGGGACAGGAACCCGTGGGCGCCTCCGCGGACACCCCGGTAGAGCGCACGTCCCGGACCGCCGAGGAGGTTGAAGGCCCGCTGGCTGCGCTCGCGCAGGTCGCGATAGCTCCGGCGGGTCCTCACGCCGCTCAGGAACCGCGCCATACCGCCGATGGTCGGCGCGTAGGACCGGCCGTTGTCGTTGACGATGATGACGAGCCGGCGGGTGTTGTCGTCGCTGATGTTGTTGAGCGCCTCCCACGTCATGCCGCCCGTCAGCGCGCCGTCGCCGACGACCGCCACCACATGGCGCTCGTCCTGCCCGGTCATCTGGAAGGCGCGGGAGATACCGTCCGCCCAGCTGAGCGAGCTCGAGGCGTGCGAGCTCTCGACGATGTCGTGCTCGGATTCGGAACGCTGCGGGTAGCCGGCGAGGCCGCCGCGGGTCCGGAGCCCGGAGAACTCCTGACGGCCGGTCAGGAGTTTGTGGACGTAGGACTGGTGACCGGTGTCGAACACCATCGGATCCGTCGGGGAGTCGAACACCCGGTGCATCGCGATCGTGAGCTCGACGACGCCGAGGTTCGGGCCGAGGTGTCCGCCGGTCTTGGAGACGTTGGCGATGAGGAAGGCGCGGATGTCGCCGGCGAGTTCGACGAGTTCCGCCTCGGAGAGGCCGTCGAGGTCCCGGGGTCCGTTCACCTGATCGAGCACTGTCACGCTGTCGTCCCTCCACCGTGGGCCGACCGATCGCTCGGAGCCCGTCTTTCGAGTGTACGCGTCGTGGGCGGGGTGGGCGGCGAACGCCGCAGGCCGGCCCCGACGGTTGCTGTCGGGACCGGCCTGGTGGTAGAGCCTCGTCGTCAGACGAGGCTGCGGAGCACGTACTGCAGGATGCCGCCGTTGCGGTAGTAGTCGGCTTCACCGGGCGTGTCGATGCGGACGACCGCGTCGAACTCGACCGGCTCCTTGCCGGGAGCCGAGTGCTCGCTCGGGACGGCGCTCACGCGGACCGTCTTCGGCGTGGTGCCGTTGTTGAGCTCCTCGAGACCGGCGATCGACACGATCTCCGTGCCGTCGAGTCCGAGGGAGGCCCAGCTCTCGCCCTCCGGGAACTGCAGCGGGACGACGCCCATGCCGATGAGGTTCGAGCGGTGGATGCGCTCGAAGCTCTCGGTGATGACCGCCTTGACACCGAGGAGGCTCGTGCCCTTCGCCGCCCAGTCGCGGGAGGAACCGGAGCCGTACTCCTTGCCACCGAAGATGACGAGGGGCGTGCCCTCGGCCTGGTAGTTCTGCGACGCGTCGTAGATGAACGACTGCGGTGCGTCGGGCTGCGTGAAGTCGCGGGTGTAGCCGCCCTCCACACCGTCGAGCAGCTGGTTCTTCAGGCGGATGTTCGCGAACGTGCCGCGGATCATGACCTCGTGGTTGCCGCGGCGCGAGCCGTAGGAGTTGTAGTCCTTCCGACCGACACCGTGCTCGTCGAGGTACCGGCCTGCGGGCGAGTCGGCCTTGATGTTGCCGGCCGGGCTGATGTGGTCGGTCGTGACCGAGTCGCCGAGCTTCGCGAGGACGCGCGCACCGACGATGTCGGAGACGGGGGTCGTCTCCATGGTCATGCCGTCGAAGTACGGGGGCTTCCGCACGTACGTCGACTCCTCGTCCCACTCGAAGGTCGAGCCCTCGGGGGTCTGGAGCGAACGCCAGCGCTCGTCGCCGTCGAAGACGCCGCTGTACTCGTGGTCGAACATCTCCTTGTTGATGGAGGTGTCGATCGTGTCCTGGACCTCTGCCGCGTCGGGCCAGATGTCCTTCAGGAAGATGTCGTTGCCGTCGGCGTCGACACCCAGGGCGTCGACCTCGAAGTCGAAGTTCATCGACCCCGCGAGGGCGTAGGCGATGACGAGCGGCGGGCTCGCCAGGTAGTTCATCTTGACGTCCGGGTTGATCCGGCCCTCGAAGTTGCGGTTGCCCGAGAGGACGGCGGTGACGGCGAGGTCGTTGTCCTGGACGGCGGTCGAGATCTCGTCGAGCAGCGGACCGGAGTTGCCGATGCAGGTCGTGCAGCCGTAGCCGACCGTGTAGAAGCCGAGGTCCTCGAGGTACTCGGTGAGACCGGCCTTCGCGTAGTAGTCGGTGACGACCTTGGACCCCGGAGCGAGCGTGGTCTTGACCCACGGCTTCGCCTTCAGGCCCTTCTTGCTCGCGTTCCGGGCCAGGAGGCCTGCGGCCAGCATGACCGACGGGTTCGAGGTGTTGGTGCACGAGGTGATCGCGGCGATAGCGACGGCGCCGTGGTCGAGGGTGAAGTCGACCCCGTTCTCCTCGAGGGTGACCTGGGTCGGCTTCGAGAGGGACGCCGGAGCGTGGCTGCGGTGCGTGTGGTGGTGGTGGTTGTTCTCGTCCTCGTCCTGCGGCGTGGTGCCGGCCGGGTCGGAGGCGGGGAAGGAACCGGCGCCGACGAGGTCGACGATGTCGTGCTCGACCGTGGCGTAGTCGACGAGGTCCCGCTCGAACTGCGACTTGGCGTCGCTCAGCTCGATGCGGTCCTGCGGGCGCTTCGGGCCGGCGATCGACGGCACGACGGTGGCGAGGTCGAGTTCGAGGTACTCGCTGAAGACCGGCTCGACGTCCGCGTCGTGCCAGAGCTTCTGGGTCTTGGCGTAGGCCTCGACCAGCGCGATCTGCTCCTCGCTGCGGCCGGTGAGGCGCAGGTAATCGAGCGTGACGTCGTCGATCGGGAACATGGCGGCCGTCGAGCCGAACTCGGGGCTCATGTTGCCGATGGTGGCGCGGTTCGCGAGCGGCACCTCGGCGACGCCTGCTCCGTAGAACTCGACGAACTTGCCGACGACCCCGTGCTTGCGGAGCATCTGGGTGATGGTGAGGACGACGTCCGTCGCCGTGACGCCCGTCGGGATGGAGCCGTTCAGCTTGAAGCCGACGACCTTCGGGATGAGCATGGAGACGGGCTGGCCGAGCATGGCGGCCTCCGCCTCGATGCCGCCGACGCCCCAGCCGAGCACGCCCAGGCCGTTGACCATGGTCGTGTGCGAGTCGGTGCCGACACAGGTGTCGGGGTAGGCGCGCAGGACGCCGCCGACCTCGCGCGTCATGGTGACGCGAGCGAGGTACTCGATGTTGACCTGGTGCACGATGCCGGTTCCCGGCGGAACGACCTTGAAGTCGTCGAACGCCGTCTGACCCCAGCGGAGGAACTGGTACCGCTCGCCGTTGCGCTCGTACTCGAGTTCGACGTTGCGCTCGAGCGCGTTCTCGCTGCCGAAGAGGTCGGCGATGACCGAGTGGTCGATGACCATCTCGGCCGGGGCGAGCGGGTTGATCTTGTCGGCGGAACCGCCGAGTGCCTCGACCGCTTCGCGCATGGTGGCGAGGTCGACGATGCACGGCACGCCGGTGAAGTCCTGCATGACGACACGGGCCGGGGTGAACTGGATCTCGGTGTCGGGGTCCGCGGTCGGAACCCAGTCGCCGATAGCCCGGATGTGTGCCTCGGTGATGTTGGCACCGTCTTCGGTGCGCAGCAGGTTCTCGAGGAGCACCTTGAGGCTGAACGGCAGCTTCTCGTGACCCTCCACCGTGTCGATGCGATAGATCTCGTAGTCGGTCGTCCCGACAGTCAGGGTGTCTTTCGCCCCGAAGCTGTTCACGGTGGACATATCGTCTTCTCCTTCGTTGGCGGCGGCGAGTGCTCACTCACGTGCGTTCCGACCAATCTTGCTGCTGGCGGGTGCTCCGCGGCTAGCAAGGCTTGCCTAACTACAGGCTCGGGCGCGTCGTGTCATCTCGGCATCGCTCATCTATCTTGATGTCGAGACAATTCTAGCATCGAGGATGAGGTCCTCCCGACATGACGAGAGCCCGGCCCGAGACGCGGTGACGCGTCGGGCCGGGCTCTCGGCGGATCACTCGGTGGATGCCTGCGGCGCCTTCGGGAACACGGCGCGGACGACGAGCCAGCTGAGGACGAGTAGCGGCGCGTAGAGCGGGATGCCCATGAGGAGCCGGAGCGTCCCGAGGAGCTCGACGTTCCCACTGAAGTAGAGGGGCAGCTGCACGAGGAGTCGTGCGGCGAACATGGCCACCCACACCAGCGTGAGCCACCGCATGGCGCGTCGTTGTCCGGGGTGGGACCGCCAGCTCGTGCCGCTGCCCATGAGGTAGCCGGCCACGAGCCCGACGACGGGCCACCCGACGAGCACCGAGACGAGGAGGGCCACAGCGTAGGCGCCGTTGGTCCAGAACCCGACGACGTAGAAGTCCTCCGCGCGCCCGGACAGCAGAGCCAGGGCTGCTGAGAGTGCGATCCCGAGGAGGCCGCCGACGGCCTGCGTGACCGGCTGCCGCTGGACGAGGCGTGCCACGGAGAAGAGGACCCCGAGTGCGACCGGAGCGATGATCGACGGGACCAGGTCGAGGGTCAGCGTGTAGACGACGAGGAACAGGAGTCCGGGCAGGATCGCCTCGACGATGCCGCGCACGCCGCCCATGGCGAGCAGCAGCGCCTTGCCGGTGGGGGCGTCGCCCTCGGCCATCGCGCCCAGACCGGACTTGCGTGCGGCGGCACCGAACGCGGCGGACATCGATTCACCGAGCCGCTGCCGATCCGCGTCACCCGTGGCGTCAGGGGAATCCGACGCGTCACGGCGTTCGACCGGGTCGACTCCGCGGGGCTCCGGTTCCCGTGCGTCCGTCATCGACTACGCGCTCGTGGCAGTCGGCATGCGCAGCGGGATGAGGTCGCGCGGCGGCATGGGCGAGTTGCCCCGGACGACGACGAGGCTGCGGAAGAGGTCGTCCACGAGCGCTGCGGCGTCCGGCTTCGACGCGCCCTCCCCCGCGACGACGCCGCGGAGGAACCAGCGCGGACCGTCGACGCCGATGAAGCGTGCCAAGTGGGTCGCGTCGGTGCCTGCGGCACCACCGGTCGGCACCTCGGCGACGAGCTCCGGGCCGAACTCGCCTTCGCGCTCGGTCACGGTGCCGCCCTGCTGGGCGATCTGCTCGGCGATCTGCGCGCGGGTCTCGTTCCACAGGCCGGTCGACCGCGGGGCGGCGAACGGCTGGACCTGCAGGGTGGAACCGGCGTAGTCGAGGCCGACCGCGACGACGCGCTTCGTCGCCTCCTCCACCTCGAGGCGGAGGTTCAGACCTTCCCGCGGCAGCACCTTGACGCCACCGAGGTCGATGTAGGGGCGGACGGGGTTGGCCTCGCTCTCGTCGAACGGGCCGGCGGTCTCGCGGTCCTCGGGTGCGGACTTCGCGTCGTCGGGCAGCTCCGCGTCGAGGTCGAGGTCGGGGAGGTCTTCGAGTTCGCTCATGCGAGGGTTCCTGTCTGCGCGGCACCGTCGGTGCTGATGGTTGGGTCGGTGGCGGCCGGTGACGCGGCGAGCGAGCCGACGCCGGTCGAACCGAAGCCTCCGGCTCCACGAGCGCTGCCTGGCAATCGCTCCACCGGGATGAAGTTGGCCCGGGACACCGGCATCACGATGAGCTGGGCGATGCGGTCGCCCGGCTCGACGGTGAAGGAGGTGTGACAGTCGGTGTTGAGGAGCGTGACCTTGATCTCGCCGCGATATCCGGCGTCGACCGTGCCGGGTGAGTTGACGACGGTGATGCCGTGTTTCGCCGCGAGGCCGCTTCGCGGGACGACGAACGCGGCATGGCCGTCGGGCAGGGCGATCGAGACGCCGGTGCCGACGAGGGCGCGCTCACCCGGTTCGAGCACGACGTGCTCGGCGGATACGAGATCCGCACCCGCATCGCCGGGGTGTGCATAGCCGGGCAGATCCGGCGCGATAATGAGTACGTCAACGCTTTCGGTCACGAATCGAGGGTAGTGCAGTTCTCTGAGACAAGGCAGACATGCAGCCGTACCGTGAAACCCTCTGGCCCAGCCCCTGGGTCATCATCGCCCTCGCCCTCGTGGTGCCGGCGACCATGCTCGTCCTCGCGCCCGTTTCACTCGCGGCGGGGATCGTCGGGGCGGTGGTGCTGTACGGCGGATGCCTTGCGCTGGCGTTCGGGACGGCGCCGAGGATCCAGGTCTCCGAGTCGAGCCTCTCGGTCGGGAAGGCGTCGATCCCGCTCGGGTTCATCGGTGAGGTCGTGGTGTACACCGGGACGGACGCGACCGCTCAGCTCCGCACCAAGCTCGATGCACGCGCCTGGCTCATGATCCGCGGATGGGTGCACAGCCTCGTGAAGGTGGAGATCGTCGATCCGGCCGATCCGACGCCGTACTGGCTGCTGTCGTCCCGTCGCCCGCAGGCCCTCGCGGATGCGATCGCCAGCGCGCGCACGCACGCCTGAGGCTGCCGCCGCTCGAACCGGTCACCGCTCGAATCCGCAACGACAGAACCCCTCCGGATCGTGATCCGGAGGGGTTCTGTCTGCCGCTCGCGCGGCGGTGCTGTCAGGCTGCGCACTCCGCGCAGATCGGGCCGAACTTGCCCTCGTGGTCGAGCTGCGAGCGGTGCTTCACCAGGAAACACTCCATGCAGGTGAACTCGTCCGCCTGGGGCGGGAGCACGACGACGTCGAGGTCGAGGTCGGAGAGGTCGGATCCACCCAGGTTGTAGTCACCCGGGTTGTCAGCGTCTTCGGAGTCGACGACTCCGGACAGCTTGTCTGGAACGCGCTCCTTCAGGGCCTCGATCGACTCGGAATCGTCGTCGGTCTTGCGGGGAGCGTCGTAATCAGTTGCCATGCCTATCCACTTCTCGATGCCGTCGGAACAAAATCGGCGGGCACAGTTTGCATCAGTTCCGCATGAATTGCAAACCGTGTTCGGGAGGGTGTGCGGAACCTTCCCGTGCAACTGACGGCACGCCCGGCGTATTCCCCGAATACGCCCGTGATCCGTGAGAACGTGGGTCAATCACGTGGCACGCTGAGAGGCATTCATCATGCAGGAATTGAAGGTAGTCGGAGCGGAGCTCGGCGCTCTGATCGTTGCAGATCGGAACGAGGAGGAATACCGCCTCATCGTCGACGATTCGTTCCACGTCCACCTGCGGCGGGCGAAGCCGGCCGGTGCGCCGATCGGTGGCAACACCAAGATCTCTCCGAGGGAAGTGCAGGCGCACATCCGTAGCGGGCTCTCCGCCGAGGACGTCGCAGCGGTCACCGGTGCCTCGCTGGAGTACGTTCAGCGGTTCGAGGGTCCGGTGATGGCGGAGCGCGAGCACATCGTCGGCACCGCCCTCGGCGTCGCCGTCCTGCCGACGACCGACACGTCGGCCGACGACATCGAGGCCACCTTCGGGAACGTCATCCGGGCTCGACTCGAGAAGCTCGGCGCGACCGACGAACGGTGGACGAGCTGGAAGGAACCCGAGGGTGGCTGGATCGTCAAACTGTCCTTCACGGCCGACCAGGTCGACCACGACGCCCGCTGGGCGTTCGAGCCGAAGAAGCTCGCTCTCACGCCCATCGGGAGTGAAGCCACGACCCTCTCGCGTCAGGGCGACCTGCCGGCAGCGCTGATCCCCCGGTTGCGTGCGGTCGACACCGACGACTCCCCCGACACCTCACGCTTCGACAGCGGCGCGTTCTCCCTGGACCGGGTGTCGACGCCGCAGCAGACCGAGGCCGACCGGCCCGCCGAGACGCGTCCGATCGAGCCGTTGCCGTTCGCGGCCGACACGGGCTTCGGCCGTGCACCGTCCTCGAAGGCTGCGACCCAGGCCGCGATCAACCGTGAGGCGTCGAGCCCCGAGCAGCACAACCAGACCGCCGACCTGTTGGAGGCGCTCCGCAAGCGCCGTGGCGAGCGGGAGGCCGCTCCCAGCGAACCCGAACCTGCCGAGCGCCCCAGTGCGCCGCACGCCGTCCCGGATCAGCAGACGCCGCTGGCGGTGTTCGACACCGGTGAGTTCGAGGCGGCGCAGCAGCGACGCGCGGGCGATGCCGAATCCTCCGATGGTGGCGCGCCGTCCGGGGCCAAGGCGCGCCGCGGCCGAGCGTCGATGCCGTCCTGGGACGAGATCGTGTTCGGTGCGAAGTCCGACGACGACCCGGTCTGATCGGTCAGGGCTTCAGGGCTCGTAACGACCGAGGCCGAGGAGCGGTATCCGGCGTTCGTCGTCGGTGAGCGATCCGTGCTGTCCGATCATGCCCCTCGCGCTCTGATCGGCGGGACGTGAATCGTAGTAGGCGATGCGCTTGCGGGCGGCGACGATGACGTCGCCGATGCGCGGCAGCACCTCAGGGTCGACCTCGCCGTACCAGCCGTGGTCGACCGCCTGCTCGCGTGTCGCGATCCAGGCGCGGCCACCTTCCTCGGCTCGCCAGGCCTCAGCCAGGCGCTCCCGATCCGCTGGACCCGCGTCGGCGTCGAGATAGAGGTGCAGGCATCGCGGCTCCCCGCCGATGTGGCGGACTCCGGCGACCAGCTCGGGCACCTGGTCGAAGAGCACGTGCTGATGGGGTGCGACGTCGATCACCCCGTGATCGGCGGTGACGAGCGCGCCGGTCGACGCGGGCAGTCGCGACGACCACCGCTTGAGATCGCCGTCGAGCTCCTCGAGGAGCGCCGTCCAGCGTCCCGACTCCCACCCGTACTCGTGCGCCGCCTGGTCGAGCTCGGGGACGTACACGTAGCTGAGTGTGGGTCCGGCGGTCGTGGACGCGATCTCGCGGGCCGCGTCGAGGCGGTCCGCCATCGAGCGGCCTGCCCGGTAGTCCGCCCCTCGGAGCACGGCCCGGGTGAAGCCCGAGTTGCGATACCGCTCCTGACCGATCACCGTCGTCGTGACGCCCTCGGCTCTCGCCCGCTCGAACACGGTCGGGAGGCGCTGCCAGGTCTCGGGCACCATGCCGGCGTCCCAGCCGCTGAGCTGGTTCACGACCCGGTCGCCCGCCACGTCCCGTGCGCGATAGCTGACGAGGCCGTGCCGACCCGGCAACGCCCCCGTGGTCAGCGTCGCGATCCCGGCCGCGGTCGTCGACGGGAACGCCGACGTCGTGGTGGAGCGCGGACCGAGGCGCGGCGCGAGGAACCGAGCGTGGGCGGCTGCTCCACGGAGGTTCGCGGCGCCGAGCCCGTCGACGAGGACGACGACGGCATGGTCGGCCCGGGGCAGCGATCCACCGCCCACCGTCAGGGATGCGAGGCAATCCGGGAGGACACCGGCAAGGCTGCGTGACTCCGGATCGACCGTCGGTAGCATGGTGGTCATCGGGCTCAGTCTCGCACACCGCGCTGACGACCACGCCCCGCCATCCTCGCCGAGCACCGGCTCGACTCCCCTCAGCAGAGACACGGAATGACCCGCCAACAGCAGACCCCGCCGACGGAGACCAGTGGCGAGCGCATCGAGGACATCGATGTCTCGTCGGAGATGCAGACCTCCTTCCTGGAGTACGCCTATTCGGTCATCTACGCCCGCGCCCTCCCCGATGCGCGCGACGGCCTGAAGCCGGTGCAGCGCCGCATCCTCTACCAGATGACCGAGATGGGCCTGCGCCCGGATCGTGGCCACGTGAAGTCGGCCCGCGTCGTCGGCGAGGTGATGGGGAAGCTGCACCCGCACGGCGACACGGCGATCTACGACGCCCTCGTCCGCCTCGCACAGCCCTTCACCCTCCGCGTCCCGCTCATCGACGGGCACGGGAACTTCGGCTCACTCGACGACGGGCCCGCCGCGCCGCGGTACACGGAGGCCCGGCTGGACGCCGCCGCGCTCGCCCTGACGGCCGACCTCGACGAGGACGTCGTCGACTTCGTCCCGAACTACGACAACCAGTTCATGCAGCCCGAGGTCCTCCCGGCCGCGTTCCCGAACCTCCTCGTGAACGGCGCCAGTGGTATCGCGGTCGGTATGGCGACCAACATGGCGCCGCACAACCTCGTCGAGGTGATCGGTGCCGCACGGCACCTCCTCGCGCACCCCCAAGCCACCCTCGAGGACCTGATGGAGTTCGTCCCAGGTCCCGACCTGCCCTCCGGCGGCACGATCGTCGGACTGGACGGCATCAAGGACGCCTACGCCACCGGTCGCGGCTCCTTCAAGACCCGCGCCAAGGTCTCCGTCGAAGCGGTCACCGCGCGGAAGACCGGTCTGGTCATCACCGAACTGCCCTACCTGGTCGGTCCGGAGAAGATCATCGAGAAGATCAAGGACGGCGTCAGCTCCAAGAAGCTCAACGGCATCTCCGACGTCACCGACCTGACGGACCGCATCCACGGGCTCCGCCTCGTGATCGGGATCAAGACCGGGTTCTCCCCCGAGGCCGTCCTGGAGCAGCTCTACCGCTACACGCCACTCGAGGACTCCTTCAGCATCAACAACGTCGCGCTCGTCGACGGCGGCCCGCAGACGCTCGGCCTCCGGGACCTGCTGCAGGTGTACGTCGACCACCGCATCAGCGTGGTCACCCGCAGGAGCCGGTTCCGATTGGCGAGACGCAAGGAACGCCTCCACCTCGTGGAGGGGCTCCTCATCGCCATCCTCGACATCGACGAGGTCATCCAGGTCATCCGCGCGAGCGACGACTCCGAACAGGCCCGCGCGCGCCTCATCGAGGTCTTCGACCTCTCGCAGCTCCAGGCCGAGTACATCCTCGAACTCCGTCTCCGACGACTCACCAAGTTCTCGCGGATCGAGCTCGAGGCCGAGCGCGACAAGCTGTTGGCCGAGATCGCCGAACTCGAGCGGTTGCTCGGGAGCCAACGACTCATCCGCGCGGCGGTCTCCGCAGAGCTCGCTGCGGCGGCCGAGCAGTTCGGCACACCGCGCCGGACCATGCTGACGAACGCGAAGCCGAGCGTCGCGACCACGGGCCGGGGGAAGAGCGCCCCGGTCCTCGAGCTCGCCGACACCCCGTGCCGCGTCTACCTCAGCGCGACCGGACGGGCGCTCCGCGTCGACCTCGAGCAGGACGCGCCCGCACCACGACCCGGTCGACGGAGCAAGCACGATGCGATCCTGAGCGTCGTCGAGACCACGAGCCGCACCGAACTCGGTGCAGTCACGAGTCTCGGTCGCGTCATCCGGTTCACCCCGCTCGACCTCCCCGCGGTGCCGGCGGCCTCCATCCAGCTCGCGGCCGGAGTCCGGATGGGCGAGTACCTCTCGCTCCCGAACCGCGATGAGCGCGTGCTGGCGATCGTCTCGCTGACCTCGGAGCAGCCGATCGTGCTGGGAACCGAGACCGGCGTGGTCAAGCGGGTCATCCCCGGCGACCTGCCGAACAAGCCGGACTTCGAGGTCATCACGCTCAAGCCGCGCGACCACGTCGTCGGGGCGACGCAGGTCGGCGACGACGCGGAGCTCGTCTTCGTCGCCTCCGACGCACAGCTGCTCCGTTTCCCCGCGACGTCCGTCCGTCCGCAGGGGCGGGCCGCGGGTGGCATGGCCGGCATCAACCTGGCAGCCGGTGCGAAGGTCATCTCGTTCACGGCGGTCCTGCCCACCGACGACGTCGTCGTCGTGACGGTCGCGACCAATTCGCTGACCCTCGCCGGAACGGACACCGGGAGCGCGAAGGTGTCGGAGTTCTCCGAGTTCCCCGCCAAGGGTCGCGCCACCGGCGGTGTCCGATCGCAACGCTTCCTGAAGGGCGAGGACCAGCTGGCCGTCGCGTGGGTCGGCGCCGCTCCGGCACACGCCGTCGGGACGGACGGGACACCGCGGACGCTCCCGGAGGTCGGCGCGAAGCGGGATGCCTCAGGGGTGCCGCTCGATGCCCCCGTCGGGTTCATCGGCGGCGCGATCACCGCACCGGCGGCACCGGCGACGGACGACGCGGTAGCGAGCGACGAATCGTCCTGATCGGAGCTGCACACCGACGAAGGCCCGGATCGAGCGCACTGCTCGATCCGGGCCTTCGTCGTCGGTGCTGCGCCCGATGGACGACCGACGATCAGACGTCGATGCTCTCCCGCGACAGCCGGTCGGAGCTGTCGACGATGAACTCCTTACGCGGGGCGACGTCGTTGCCCATGAGGAGTTCGAAGATCCGTCCGGCCGACTCCGCATCCTCGACCCGGACACGCCGCAGCGTCCGGTGACGGCGGTCCATGGTGGTCGTGGCCAGCTGGTCGGCGTCCATCTCCCCCAGGCCCTTGTAGCGCTGGATCGGTTCCTGGTGCTTCTTGCCGGTGCGCTTGAGATCGCTGAGCACCGCGTGCAGTTCGGCTTCGGAGTAGGTGTAGATCGTCTCGTTCGGCTTGGACCCGGGGTTCATCACGATGACGCGGTGGAGCGGCGGTACCGCGGCGAACACGCGGCCCGCTTCGATCAGCGGACGCATGTACCGGAAGAAGAGCGTGAGCAGGAGCGTCCGGATGTGGGCGCCGTCGACGTCGGCGTCGCTCATGAGGATGATCTTGCCGTAGCGGGCGGCGTCGAGATCGAACGATCGTCCGGAGCCCGCTCCGATGACCTGGATGATGGACGCGCACTCCGCGTTCGACAGCATGTCGGAGACGGAGGCCTTCTGCACGTTGAGGATCTTGCCTCGGATCGGGAGCAGCGCCTGGTAGGAGCTGTCTCGGGCGAGCTTCGCCGTGCCCAGCGCCGAGTCGCCCTCGACGATGAAGAGTTCACTGGACTCGAGGTTGCCCGAGCGGCAGTCGACCAGCTTGGCCGGGAGCGACGAGTTCTCGAGCGCGTTCTTGCGGCGTTGCGTCTCCTTGTGCGTCCGCGCGGAGATCCGGGACTTCATCTCCGACACGATCTTCTCGAGCACGAGCGCGGTCTGCGCCTTGTCGTCGCGCTTGGTCGAGGCGAACCGCTCCTTGAGCTCCTTCGTGACGACGTTGGCCACGATGGCGCGGACGGCCGGCGTGCCGAGGATCTCCTTCGTCTGGCCCTCGAACTGCGGCTCGGCGAGACGCACCGTCAGCACCGCCGTGAGGCCCGCGAGGACGTCGTCCTTCTCGAGCTTGTCCGAGCCGACCTTGAGTCGGCGGGCGTTCTGCTCCACCTGGGCGCGGAGGAACTTCAGCAGGCCCTGATCGAATCCGAGTTGGTGCGTGCCGCCCTTCGGCGTCGCGATGATGTTGACGAAGCTACGCATGACCGTCTCGTACCCGGTCCCCCACCTCAGCGCGATGTCGACCTCTGCCTCGCGCTCCACCTCGGTGGCGACCATGGTGCCCGACGGAGACAGCACCGGGACGGTCTCGGTGAACGTCCCGCTGCCGGTGAGGCGCCAGGTGTCCGTGAGTGCGGTGTCTCCCGCGAGGTGGTCGACGAACTCGGAGATCCCGCCCTCGTAGCGGAACACCGCCTCGGTCGGCTCCTCGACGGTCTCGTCGCGGATGTGGATCCCGAGCCCCTTGATGAGGAAGGCGGTCTGGCGCGCGCGGCCGAGGAGCTCCTCGGCCTGGAACTGGGCGCCCTTCGTGAAGATCTGGCGGTCGGCCCAGTAGCGGATCCGGGTACCGGTCACGCCGCGCTTGGTCTTGCCGATGACGCGGAGTTCACTCTGCTTCTCGAACGGCGTGAACGGTGCGTCCGGGGTCGGCTCCCCCGTGTCGGCGAAGATCCCCGGCTCACCGCGGTGGAAGGACATGGCGTAGGTCTTGCCGCCGCGATCGACCTCGACGTCGAGCCGCTCGGACAGGGCGTTGACGACTGATGCGCCGACGCCGTGCAGGCCGCCGGACGCGGCGTAGGAACCGCCGCCGAACTTCCCGCCGGCGTGGAGCTTGGTGAAGACGACCTCGACACCGGAGAGGCCGGTCTTCGGTTCGATGTCCACCGGGATGCCACGCGCGTGGTCGCGCACCTCGACGCTCTGATCGGCGTGGAGGACGATCTCGATCTGATCGCCGTACCCGCCGAGTGCCTCGTCGACGGAGTTGTCGATGATCTCCCAGAGGCAGTGCATGAGGCCACGCGAGTCGGTGGAACCGATGTACATGCCCGGTCGCTTGCGCACCGCCTCGAGGCCTTCGAGGACGGAGAGATGCCTGGCGGAGTAGTCGCTGCTCACGGTTCCCAGCGTAGTCGTCGCCGCCGACACGCCGAGCGAGACACTCGGCGCGTGGACGTCCGGACCCGCTCGACGACGCGTTGTCGCGGGCCGTCGACCCATCCGGCTGCGCGGTTGATCCGAATCATCTACGCGCACAGCGAAAAGAGCGCGGAATGGGACCCCGTTGTGACAATCGCGTGCTTTCATGAGTACTACGAGTTTCGTAGCCGCCCGAGTCAGGAGGAGCACATGTCACAGACTGCTACCGAGAGCACGCCGAGTGACCTCGACGCCCAGCAACTGACTGCCGCCGATCGTTGCGATCTGTGCGGAGCACAGGCCTACATCCGCGTGCAGATGAACAGCGGTGAGCTGCTGTTCTGCGCGCACCACGGCAAGAAGTACCAGGAGAAGCTGACGCAGGTCGCGACCGATTGGCACGACGAGTCCGCGCGACTCTTCACCGAGCAGCGCGCCTAGTCCACCGGCATCACGATGAAGGGCCCCGGATCCGAGATCCGGGGCCCTTCATCATGTCATCGAGGAGGCGCGGTCTCAGACCAGCGCGGGCTCGTTCACCCGCGGCCTCAAGCGAGTGCGGAGACGATCTGCGCTCTGGCGTTGGCGGCGATCTCGTCGAGGGCGTGGAGTTCCGGTGATTCGTCGAGCATCGAGGTGCCCGCGGCGACCGTGATCGCCAGACGGAGCAGCCGATCGGCCAGCTCCGGGTTCTTGGCGAGGACGGGACCGTGCAGGTGGGTTCCGACGAAGGGGCCGACCAGCGCACCCTCCGTGCCGTCGCCGTTGCCTCGTCCGTGCTGCACGGCGCCGATCGACTCGACACCCGTCCCGGCTCGGAAGTCCCGCCCGTGGTTCTCGTACCCGACGAGTACCGGGGCGTCGAGCTCGAGGCCGCCGCTCGGCACGACGACGAGGTCGTCACTCGCCCGCGTGCGCCGCAACGGGGCGTCGCCCTCGATGATGGCGAGGCCCTCGACCCAGCTCCCCGGCGCCAGCTCGAGCCGACGAGTGAGGAGCTTCCACCCGTTGGCGACCGCGAGGACGGGCACGCCGGCCTCCACCCAGGCGATGAACGCGTCGCGGAACGGCCGGAGCGCCTCGAGCACCTGTGGCGCCGACGGGTCGTCGCACGACCCGAGGACGACCGCGTGGACCGTGCTCGGGAGCTCGGCGACCGATTCGACCGGGACGAGCTCGACGGCGAGGCCACGCGCGCGCGCCCGGCGAGCGAGGACCGCACCGTTCTCGGCGTCGCCGTTCACATTGCAGCTCGAGGGCAGGAGGACGGCGATGGTGATCGTCGGCTCGGTCGTCATGCGTCGTCCTGATCGTTCGAGGCGAGGCCGAGGTGCGCGCGGGTGCGGCGCATCGAGTCGGCGGTGAAGATCACGGTCTTCCGACCGTGCGCGGGCGCCGGGAGGGCGAGGAACGCGTCCAACGCCGTGCCGAGGTCCGGTTCGACGCGGTCGATCTCGACGCCGTCGTAGCCCAGCTGCAGCGCGGCCTCCCAGGCCTTGGACCCCGACACGAGCGCCACACGACCGAGCCTCGACGTGTCGACCGGCCAGAGGTACGAGGGATCGCGGACGTCGCTTCCGACGGCCACCAGGATCTGCTCCGTGTCGGCCGCCAGGCTGTCCACGTTGAGCTGGAAGCTCGCGGGGTTCTGGACGAGGACGAATTCGACCTCGACACCGCGGACGGTCGTCACCTCGCCGCGGCCGAACACCGGCGTGAGCGCGTGGAACGACTCAGCCGCGGTGGCGAGCTGGAACTCGGGGCCGAGGATCGCGGCGGCGCCGGAGAGTGCGGCAGCCGCATCCACGGCGTAGTGCACGCCGCGGGCCGGCAGACGGAATTGGACGGGCTCGCCGCGGTGGGTGATGGACACCAGATCGCCGTCGAGGGCTTCGACGACGGTTCCGGAACCGGGATCGACCCGATCGGACGAGGTCGCGCTGTACCCGAGGCCGCGTGCGCTGGCGCCGAGCACGGCCGTCGAGACGCCGTACCGCCATCGCGTCGCGTCGCTGCCTGGAGCGACGGCGTCGACGAGCGCGTCATCGCCGTTCAGGACGAGCGACGTGCTCGATCGGGCAGCGATCGCGTCGAGCATGCGCGCCACCATGGCAGCGTCGTGGAAGCGGTCGATCTGGTCGACGGACACGTTGGTCAGGATGACGTGGGCGGGCGCGAGTCGCGGCGCGATGAGCGCGCCGTGTCCTTCGTCCATCTCGAGCACCCCGAGTTCGGCGTCGATCCGGCCGCGGAGGTCGGCTCGTTCGAGAAGGGCCGAGGTGAGCCCCTGCGAGATGTTCGCCGTCGACGGGTTCGTGAAGACCGCCACGCCGTGGGCACGCAGGATGCCGACGAGCATCTTGGTCGTCGTCGACTTCCCGCTCGAGCCGCTCACGATCACGAGACCACGCGGGAAGGCGTTCAACGTGTCGGGAAGGAACCCGGGCGCGATGCGGTTGACCACGAGGCCGGGAACGGCCGATCCCCCGCCCGGCTTGCGCAGCCTGGCGAGGAATCGGACGGCACGACCGGCGAGGATGGCCGGGGCGTAGCGCATGCTCCTACTCGAGGTAGTCGCGGAGCGACTGGGATCGGCTCGGGTGACGCAGCTTCGCCATGGTCTTCGACTCGATCTGCCGGATCCGCTCTCGGGTGACCCCGAAGGTGTCGCCGATCTGGTCGAGCGTCTTGGGCATGCCGTCGCCGAGACCGAAGCGCATCCGGATGACGCCCGCTTCCCGCTCGGAGAGCGAGTCGAGGAGCGACTCCAGCTGCTTCTGCAGCATCGTGAAGCTGACGGCGTCGGCCGGCACGACCGCCTCGGTGTCCTCGATGAGGTCGCCGAACTCGCTGTCGCCGTCCTCGCCGAGGGGCGTGTGCAGCGAGATGGGCTCGCGGCCGTACTTCTGGACCTCGATGACCTTCTCGGGCGTCATGTCGAGTTCGCGGCTGAGCTCCTCGGGCGTGGGCTCGCGGCCCAGGTCCTGCAGCATCTGCCGCTGGACGCGGGCGAGCTTGTTGATGACCTCGACCATGTGCACCGGGATGCGGATGGTGCGCGCCTGGTCGGCCATGGCACGCGTGATGGCCTGACGGATCCACCAGGTCGCGTAGGTGGAGAACTTGAAGCCCTTGGTGTAGTCGAACTTCTCGACCGCGCGGATGAGGCCGAGGTTTCCCTCTTGGATGAGGTCGAGGAACTGCATGCCGCGGCCCGTGTACCGCTTGGCGAGGCTCACGACGAGTCGGAGGTTCGCCCCGAGGAGGTGGCTCTTGGCACGGGCGCCGTCCTTCGCGACCCACTGGAGCTCACGACCGACCCGCGAGCGCTTCTCGAGGTCGGAGAGCTGGGCGAGTTTGTCCTCGGCGAAGAGGCCCGCCTCGATGCGCATCGCGAGTTCGACCTCTTCGGCCGCGTTGAGGAGCGCGACCTTACCGATCTGCTTGAGGTAGTCCTTGACCGGGTCGGCGGTGGCGCCGGTGATCGCGGCCGAGTACACCGGGATCTCGTCGTCGTCGCTGTTGGAGAGCACGAGTGCGTCGGTGGGGAGGGTGATCTCCGGCACGGACTTGTCGTCCTCCTCCTCGACCGCCTCGGTGGCGTCGCCCGCGGGCGCGTCGACCACGGCGTCGTCGGCGACGACCTCGACGACGACGTCCTCGTCGTCCGAGCCCTCATCGGGCTCCGTGCTCGACGTCGTACCCGCCTTGGCGCGGGTGGCCTTCTTGGGAGCAGCCTTCGCTCGGGTCGTGGTGGCCTTGGTGGTCCGAGCCTTCGCTGCGGGAGCCTCCGTGGCCTCGTCTGCTGGCGCTGCTTCGTCTGCGCGAGCCGTCTTGGTGGCCATAGCTGCACCTTCCTGTTCGGACCCGGCATGGACAGTCATCGCCGGATCGTCCGTGATTTCGGACATTACGAGGACCCATGTCAAGTCTTGGTGCAGTGCAACCCGAAAAGGGCCGCCGACATTCCGAGAGGTGAACGGGTCCGTGTTCCATTATAGCGCGCGCAGGAAGGCCACAGAGCCACAGGCCGTTTGTCAAGGGTGGGATCAGGGGACGAAGCGAACGCTCAGCGACGGCGCCCGAGCCTCGCTCGGACCGCGATCCACAGTGGACCGACGGCGATGCCCTCGTCCTCGGCGAAGCGTCTCCGGGTGCGGGACCGGGCGACGAGCAGCATCGCCACCCCGAACCCGACCACCAGGTACTGCACGGAGAAGGCGATCCGGAAGCTGTCCATGGAGTAGTCGGCACGGGATCCCCCGCTGACCGCGTCGATGATGAGTCCGATGAGGAACATCATGACGAAGCTGGCGAGGAACCCACCGACGTTCACGATGCCGTTCGCCCCGCCGAGCGCGCGGATGGGGTTGAAGGTACGGGCGAAGTCGAACCCGATGAGTGAACCGGGGCCCCCGACCCCGACCACGACGAACAGGACGATCACGAGCCACATCGGCGGGATGCCCGGCCAGAGGAGGAGTGCAGCCCAGGCGACGCCCATGACCGTGACGATCCCGAGCACGAGGTTGCTCCGCCGATACGGGAACCGCGCGGTGAGCACCCCGAGGACGGGCCCGGCGATCATGCCGGAGACCACGATCACGATGAGCAACGATGCGGCGAGGGGCTGCGGGTAGCCGAGGGCGTAGACCATGAAGGGGAAGCCCCAGAGCAGCGTGAGGACCGTGCCGGAGGACTGGGTGACGAAGTGCGACCAGAACCCGAGACGCGTCCCTGGCCGACGCAGACTGATGAGGACCTCGCGGACGACGTGGCCCCAGGTCTCCGGGCGCGGCGCCTCGTCGGAACCGGACGGCCGGTCGCGGACGACGATCAACACCCCGACGAGTGCCAGGAGGACGAGACCGGCCGCACTGAGGAACGCCGGCGACCAGCCGAACGCGTGCAGGACGAAGGAGAACGGCACCGCCGAGAGGACCTGTCCGATCTGCCCGATGTTGCCGACCCACTGCGAGACGATCGGCACCCGACGGGTGGGGAACCAGGAGTTCACGAGCCGCAACACGGAGGTGAACACCGCGGCGTCGCCGAGGCCGACCAGCATCCGGCCGACGATCGCGCCGCCGAGTTCGGTCGTGAGACCCAGCCAGATCTGGCCCGCCATGACGACCGTCAGCCCCGCGATGATCAGGACGCGAGGCCCGAGGCGGTCGATGAGCACCCCGACCGGGACCTGCATGGCGGCGTACACGATCAGCTGCGCGACCGCGAGGGTCGAGAGCGCGGCGGCGTCGATCTGAAACCGCTCGGTGGCGTCCACCGCCGCCACACCGAGCGTCGACCGCTGCATGACGGTGATGAGGTAGGCGAACACCCCGACGCCGAACACCCACCAGACGCGTCGAGATCCCACCGATCCAGCTTAGGTGGTCGAGCGGTCCTCGTCGCCGTGGCGCCGGCTCGCGAGGAACTTCTCGAGCTCCGCGGCGATCTCGTCGGCCGTCGGGAGCGCCCCGTCGATGTCGGTGAGCGGCGATTTCGGCGAGTTGTCGGCCATGTAGGCGTCGTACCGCTCCTCCAGCGTCGTGACCAGCTGGCCGAGCTCGTGGTTGGTCCCGACCTGCTCGTCGATCTTGGCGAGGAAGTCGCGGCTGTCCTCGCGGAGGCGGTCCGTGGGGAAGATGAGGCCGGTCGCCGCACTGAGGCTCTCGATCGCCGTGATCGCCGCGGCCGGGAACTCGGTGTCGGCGAGGTAATGCGGAACGAGGAGCACGAAGGCCGCGATGCTGTCGCCGCGCTCGTAGAGGCGGTACTCGAGGAGGTGGAGCACGTTGGACGGCACCTGGGTGCGGGGGCGCCAGACCGAGAGCGACTCGATGAGGTCGAACCGGTTGCCGCTGACGGTGACGCCGATCGGCCTGGTGTGCGGGACCGGCATCGGGATGGCGTGCACCCACGTCGTGTCGCTGACCCGGAAGCGGTCGACGAGCTCGAGCACGGCCGCGACGAAGCGGTCCCAGAGGAAGTCGGGCTCGAAACCGGTGAGCAGCAGGAACGGCGACCCGAGCTCGTCGTGGGCCAGCGACAGGGTCAGCCGAGGCGGCCGGTACTCCGTCAGGTGGTCCTGGTCGAACGAGATGATCGGCCGGCGGGCGCGGTAGTCGAGCAGGACATCGGCGTCGAACTCGGCGATGACCGTCGTGTCGAGGACGTCGTCGAGGTAGGCGTTCAACTGCCCGACCGCGCCGCCGGCGTCGGAGAACCCGGTGAGCCCCGCGACGAGGTGGAGGCCGGCGGGGATGTCGATCTCCGGGTGCACCTCGTAGAGGTCGTCAGGCGTAGGCATGGTTCAACTCTAAACGGGGGTGTCGCAGCGCCCTTCCCCTCCGAGCCTCGGCCGTACCGCCGAGAGCGAACACCGGCGGCCCCGCCTCGGTCCTGAACCGCTCGTGCCTACGATGGAGGCATGACGATCCCCGTGCTCTCCGTGTTGTCCGCCGCCGTCGAGGGAATCGAGGCCGAGCTGCTCGTCCTCGCGGTGAGGAAGGGCGACGACGGACCGGAGCTCCTGGCGCCCGACGTCTACGCGCCGCTCGCAGACGAGCTGCGCGCCTCCGGAGTCACGGGATCCGAAGACCAGGTGCGACGCCTCCCGGACCGGTTCGGTGCGGCCTCCGGTCTCGTGCTGGTCGGTCTCGGGCCGGATGCGGACGACGCGGCCTTCCGACGAGCGGCAGGTGCGGTGACCAGGACGATCGACGGCCAGGCCTCGATCGCGTTCGCGTTGACGGAGGAGACGGCCGCCGCCGCCGAAGCCGTCCTCGAGGGGGCGGCCATCGGCGCCTACCGCTACACCGCGTCGCGCGGTGTCGGATCCGCGCCGGCACCGACACCGCTCGGGTGGGTCACCGTCGTCGTCCCGTCGACCGTGGACGCACCGGATGCCGGGCTCGCGGAGCACGCCACCGCGGTCGCCGAGGCCATCGCGCTCGTGAAGGACCTGGTCAACACGCCGCCGAACGAGCTCTACCCGGCGACCTTCGCCGACGCGGCCCGCGCAGCGGTCGACGGCCTCGACGTCGAGGTCGAGGAATGGGACGAGACCCGCTTGGCCGAGGACGGCTTCGGCGGCATCCTCGGTGTCGGGCAGGGTTCCTCCCGGCCTCCGCGACTCGTCAAGCTGAGCTACCACCCTGAGGCGGCCCGGAGCCACCTGGCCCTCGTCGGGAAGGGCATCACCTTCGACAGCGGCGGCCTCTCGCTGAAGCCGCCGGTCTCGATGGTCGGCATGAAGTACGACATGACCGGCGCGGCGACCGTGCTCGCCGTCCTGGCCGCGGCCGCGCGTCTCGGAGTGCCCACCCGGCTGACCGCGTGGCTCTGCCTCGCCGAGAACCTCCCGTCGGGCACGGCGATCCGGCCGAACGACGTCCTCACCATCCGGGGTGGACGCACGGTGGAGGTCACCAACACCGACGCCGAGGGCCGGCTGGTCCTCGCCGACGGACTCGTCGCCGCAGGCGAGGAGGGCCCGGACGCCATCATCGACGTGGCGACCCTCACGGGAGCGGCGGTTGTCGCGCTCGGCAACCGCTACACGGGCGTCATGGGTGATGCTTCCTTCGTCACCGACCTCATCGCGACCGGTTCCGGTGCGGACGAACTGTTCTGGCCGATGCCGTTCCCCGCGGAGCTGCGCAAGGTCCTCGACTCCGACGTCGCCGACCTCGCCAACGCGAAGCCCGGCACCACCGCGGGCGGCATGCTCGTCGCAGGCACGTTCCTCCAGGAGTTCATCGCGGACCGCACCGACGAGGACGGCGGCACCACCCGAATCCCGTGGGCCCACCTGGACATCGCCGGGAGCGCGATGAACGGCGACGCCCCCTACGGCTTCACCGCCAAGGGCCCGACCGGCGTCGCGGTCCGCACCCTCCTCGCAATGGCCGAGGAGATTAGCCACCCGTAGTAAGGTCGGTGGGGGCGGTTCGACCCGCCTCGACGCCGCCGAACACACCACGACGGTTTCCGATCGACCACGAAGCACACACAAGGAGCAACGGAGTGTCCGAGCAGAATTTTGACCTGGTAGTCCTGGGAGGCGGAAGCGGCGGATACGCTGCGGCGTTGCGCGCTTCGCAGCTCGGCCTCACCGTCGGCATGATCGAGAAGGACAAGGTCGGCGGCACCTGCCTCCACCGCGGTTGCATCCCGACGAAGGCGCTGCTGCACTCCGCCGAGGTCGCGGACGCATCGCGCGAGTCGGAGAAGTACGGCGTCAAGTCCACCTTCGAAGGCATCGACATCGAGGGCGTCACGAAGTACCGCGAGGGCATCGTCGCGAAGAAGTACAAGGGACTCCAGGGCCTCGTGAAGGCCCGCGGCATCACCACCATCGAGGGTGAGGGCCGTCTGGTCTCCCCGACGAGCGTGCAGGTCGGCGACGACCTCATCACCGGCAAGAACGTGATCCTCGCGACGGGCTCCTACAGCCGCTCGCTCCCCGGTCTCGAGATCGGTGGCCGCGTCATCACGAGCGAGCAGGCGCTGCAGCTCGACTTCGTGCCGAAGAAGGTCGCCGTCCTCGGCGGCGGCGTGATCGGCGTCGAGTTCGCGAGCGTCTGGAAGTCGTTCGGGACCGAGGTCACGATCATCGAGGCGCTCCCCCACCTCGTCCCCAACGAGGACGAGTCGATCAGCAAGGCGCTCGAGCGCGCGTTCCGCAAGCGCGGCATCGAGTACTCGCTCGGCGTGCGGTTCCAGGGCGTCACCCAGGACGACTCGGGCGTGCACATCACGCTCGAGGACGGCAAGACGATCGACGCCGAGCTGCTGCTCGTCGCCGTCGGCCGTGGCCCGTCGACGGCCGGACTCGGCTTCGAGGAGGTCGGTGTCACCATCGACCGCGGCTTCGTGATCACCAACGACCGTCTCGAGACGAACATCCCCGGCCTCTACGCCGTGGGCGACATCGTCCCCGGCCTGCAGCTCGCGCACCGCGGCTTCCAGCAGGGCATCTTCGTGGCCGAGGAGATCGCCGGTCTGAAGCCCGTCATCATCGAGGACGTCAACATCCCGAAGGTCACGTACAGCGACCCCGAGATAGCGTCCGTCGGTCTCAGCGAGGCCAAGGCGGCCGAGCAGTACGGCGCCGACAACATCACGAGCTACGACTTCAACCTCGCCGGCAACGGCAAGAGCGAGATCATCGGCACGAGTGGCAACGTCAAGGTCATCCGGGTCAACGACGGCCCCGTCATCGGTGTGCACATGATCGGCGCCCGCGTCGGTGAGCTCATCGCCGAAGGCCAGCTCGCCGTCAACTGGGAGGCCTACCCAGAGGACATCGCGCCGCTGATCCACGCGCACCCCACGCAGAACGAGGCGCTCGGCGAAGCATTCCTCGCGCTCGCAGGCAAGCCCCTGCACGCGCTGTGACGCATTCCGAACACCCCAATAAGCTAGTGAACACACAACAGGTTTCAAAGGAGACAAGGTCATGAGCGAATCCGTCAGCCTCCCGGCACTCGGCGAGAGTGTCACCGAGGGTACGGTCACCCGCTGGCTGAAGAATGTCGGCGACACCGTGGAGGTCGACGAGCCACTGCTCGAAGTGTCGACCGACAAGGTCGACACCGAGATCCCTTCGCCCGTCGCGGGTGTCATCGAAGCGATCCTCGTCCAGGAGGACGAGACCGTCGAGGTCGGCACCGCTCTCGTGACCATCGGTGATGGCTCGGGTGCGGCTGCGGCCGAGGAGCCCGCGCCCGCCGCGGAACCGGCTGCTGCCGAGCCCGCTCCGGCCGAGCCCGCCCCCGCGGCCGAGCCCGAGCCGGCACCTGCTGCCGCGCCGGCTCCTGCTGCTGAGGCGGCTCCCGCCGCTGCGCCTGCTGCAGCTCCGGCTCCCGCTGCTGCACCGGCTCCCGCC